>NZ_JBEZLL010000001.1:564-557935 GCF_040652135.1 Streptomyces sp. NPDC048295 | reverse complement strand
TCACCGTGCACGGCAGCGAATGTGGGCCGCGCCGCCCCGGTCTCGCGCTCCGCCTCCACATAACTCGCCAGCCGGGCCAGGTCATTGGCCGGGCACCCCCTCCACCACCGCCCCGTCACTCCGTACGCAGGCCCTCCGGGCGCATCATGCGCCACAGCGGCGGCAGCGACACCAGCGTGACCAGCAGGATCAGTGCCGCGCCCGCTCCGGTCATCGGCAGGAACAGCCACCAGTCGGTGACCTCCTTGCCGAGCATGGCGATCAGCGCGGCGCCCAGGCCGAGCCCGCCCGCCACGGCCACCGCCAGTCCGATGACCACCGGCACGGCGGTCTGCCAGAGCACCGACCAGGCGAGGGTGGAGCGCCGGGTACCGAAGGCGACCAGCACCGAGAGCAGCCGCTTGCGCTCGCGCAACTGCTCCAGCTGGGCGACCAGCATCGCGGCGGCGATCAGCAGCAGCGTCGCGGTCGCACCGACCTGGAGGCCGCGCTGCACACTGGCGTACTTCTCGTCACGCGCCACCGACTTGAGGGACGAGACCCGCATCGCGGGGTCGAGCCTGGCCGCGGTGTTGCGTACGTACTCCGCGACGTCCTCGACGCTCTCGTCGACCCGGATCTGCGACTGGGTGGTCGCGCCCGGCAGCGTGCTCGGGTCGATCGCGCCGGTGGTGGCCATGATGCCCCAGGAGTCCTCGCCCAGCGGATCGTGGCGGGCGACCACCGTCGGGGAGTCCGCGGGCAGGGTCCACCGCATCGTCTTCCCGCCGGGAGCGCTGCTGATCTCGACCTCCTTCCCCTTGCGGGCCGTCTGGTCGACCCAGTCGGACAGCTCCTTGTCCTTCCTGGGGTGGACCACGAAGGTGTCGCCGTCCGTGCAGGAATCGATCCGGGCCAGCTCGCGCAGGGTCCCGCAGTCGCCGACGATCAGACTGGTGGTGGGCTGGACGTCGTTCTCCGCGTACTTGCCCGGCCGGGTGACGTACACCTCGACCTTGCCGATGACGGCCTCGACCCCCTTGGTGGCCTTGAACTCCTTGATGGTCCGGGCGGCCGCCTCCGGGGTGACCTGCGCGGAGAACGTGTAGAACTGGGCCCGCGACGGGTCCTGCCCGGTCATCCTGTTGAACTCGTCGCCCACCGCCGCGAACAGCATCTGCAACGCCACCGCGCCCGCGACCGCGACCGTGATGCCGCTGACCGCGCGGGAGGCCGCGCCGCTGCTCAGCTGGAGCCTGCGGGTGGCCAGCTGCCAGGGCACCGGACCGCCGTGCAGCCGGTTCACGCACGCCTCGACCAGCCACGGCAGCAGCAGTGCGAGCCCGACCAGGACCAGCACGGCACCGGCCGCGATCGGGTACGGATCGACCGGGGTGAACTCGTCGACCCTGCCGGTCATGCCGAGCACCACCAGGCCCGCGACCGGCATCACCAGCCGCCACCAGAACCGGCGCCTGCGGTTGCGGCCGCCCCGTACGACGCCGAGCGGCTCGATCACCACCGAGCGCAGGGCGCCCAGCGTGACCACCAGCGCGGTCAGCGGTACGGCGACCACCACCAGCGCCGTCAGCCGGAGGTCGGGCACCAGGTCGGACGGGAAGACGCTGACGTCCCACATCTCGATGCGACCGACGAACCGACGCCCCACCAGGAAGAGCACCACACCGGTCAGCAGCCCGAGGAGCGCCCCGAACACGGCCTCGCCGGCCGCGATCCGGCGGGTCATCCGGATGTCCGTGCCGACCAGGCGCAGCGCGGCGAGCCGGCGGTCGCGGCGGTCGCCGCCGAACCGCACCGCCGTCACGATGAAGATCGCGACCGGCACCAGCAGCACCACGCAGATCATGATGATCAGCACGATGAGGACGGGCGGCATCTCCTCGCCCTCGCCCGGATTCCCGTAACCGGCGATCCGGTGACCGCCGTTGGCGGGGGTCAGGGTGTCGCTGCCCGCGTAGTAGACCAGGTCCCCCGGCGAGACCAGGCCGGAGTCGGCGATCGTGCCGGTGATCCGGAACGGCAGCCGTTCCCTGAGAAGGCTGCCCTCGGAGGAGTCCAGCAGCTCCTTCAGAGCGGGGGAGACCACCATCTCGTCCGCGCCGGGGAAGCGCGCGATGCCCGGCGGGACGACCGGACGCGCACCGTCCGGGCGCATCAGCCAGCCCTCGACAGTGCGGCCGCGGTACTCGGTCTCCGCATTGACCCGGAGCACCGAGGTGTCGGACTTCTTCGCCTGCGCGTCCGGCCCGCCCGGGACGGCGCTCTCGGCGCGGGCCTGGCTGCGCGCGGACCGCTCCTGGAGCAGATGCGGCGCGGAGGCGGCGGTCAGGAGCAGCGCCACACCGAGACCGACGCCGACGGCGGTCAGCACGGTGCGGATCCAGCCCTCGCGCCCGCCGCCCGCGGCGAACCGGATGCCGAGGCCGAGGTCGCGGAGCCAGGCGGCGACACCGGTGGGCGGAGCGGGCCGCGGCGGGGTCTCGGCCGGTGCGTTCTTCTGGTCGAGCAGGGTCATACCGCGTGCTCCAGGTCGCGGGTCCGGCCGTCGCGCACGGTGACGTCGCGGTCGGAGTACGCGGCGACCCGTGCCTCGTGGGTCACCAGGACCACGGCGACATTGGTGGACCGGGCGGCCTCGGTGAGCAGCTCCATGACCCGCTCGCCGTTGAGGGAGTCCAGGGCGCCGGTCGGCTCGTCCGCGAAGATCACCTTCGGGGAGGCGGCCAGCGCGCGGGCCACGGCGACGCGCTGGCCCTGGCCGCCGGAGACCTCGCCGGGGCGCTTGGAGGTCACGTTGTCGACCTCCAGGCGTTCCAGCCAGTGGCGGGCGGTGCGCTCGGCCTCCTTGCGCCTGGCGCCGGCCAGGCGGAGCGGCAGGGCGACGTTCTCGACACAGGTCAGCTCCGGGACGAGCTGGCCGAACTGGAAGACGAAGCCGAACTCGGTGCGGCGCAGGGCGCTGCGCTCGGCGTCCGACATGGCGGAGAGCTCGCGGCCCGCGTACGTGATCGTGCCCCGGTCGGGCGTGACGATTCCGGCGAGGCAGTGCAGCAGGGTCGACTTGCCGGAGCCGGAGGGGCCCATCACGGCGACGACCTCACCGGGGTGGATGGAGAACGAGGCGCCGTCGAGGGCGGGCGTCTGACCGTACGTCTTGTGCAGGCTGTCGGCGCTGAGCAGGGAACCGGCGAGGATCATGCGCCCACCTCCGCGGCGAGACGGTCGAGCCGTGCGGCGGTCAGTTCCAGCCAGCGCAGATCGGCTTCGAGGTGGAAGAGCGCGTGGTCGCAGATCAGCTGATCGGCGAGGTCGCCCTTGCGCTTGCGGTCGGTGAGGATGCGCATGAGGCGCAGGTGCTCGGTGCGCTGGGTGTCCAGCAGGGCCTCGGCGCTGCGGCCGGTGAGCAGGGCCAGGACGACCTTGGTGTAGAGCGTCGACTGCAGGTACGGCTCGGGCTTCTCCGGCTGCGCCAGCCAGGCGCCGACATCGGTGATCCCGGCCTCGGTGATCGCGTACCGCTTGCGCTCGGGGCCGCCGCCGCTCTCCACGCCGTCGACCTCGACGAGGCCGTTCTTGAGCAGCCGGGACATGGTCGAGTAGACCTGGCCGTAGTGCAGGGGGCGGTCGTGGCCGAACTTCTCGTCGAACGCGCGCTTGAGGTCGTAGCCGTGGCGGGGGCCGGACTCCAGGAGTCCGAGCAGGGTGTGGCCGATAGACATGCCGAGCACTGTACACGGCGTGTATACCTCTGGTGTATACCGGGCTCTCGCCCCCGGAATCCCCGGTGCTCAGCCGTCGGACGGGCCCGACGCGTCCTTCGGCGGCCGCCCCCGGCGGGGGATCGGCCGCGCCGTACCCGGTAGGCGGCCCGCCTCCGCCAGCGCCCTGCGCAGCAGGAACTCGATCTGGGCGTTCGCGCTGCGCAGCTCGTCGGAGGCCCAGCGGGCCAGCGCGTCGTGCACCGCCGGATCCAGCCGCAGCAGCATCTGCTTGCGCTGCGGCGGGGTCCGGCGGGCCGGGGTCTGTTCGGTCACTGGTAAAGAGTGCCCGTGTTCAGGACCGGCTGCGCCGCGCGGTCACCGCACAGCACCACCATCAGATTGCTGACCATGGACGCCTTGCGCTCCGCGTCGAGCTCGACGATGTCCTGCTCGGCGATCCGGGTGAGCGCCATCTCGACCATGCCGACCGCGCCCTCGACGATCTGCTGCCGGGCCGCGACCACCGCGCCGGCCTGCTGGCGCTGGAGCATCGCGGAGGCGATCTCGGGGGCGTACGCGAGATGGCTGAAGCGCGATTCGATGATCCGAACGCCGGCCGCCTGCACCCGGGCGGTGAGCTCCACGGCCAGCTTCTCGGTGATCTCCTCCGCGTTGCCGCGCAGTGAGAGGCCGCCCTCCTCGTGGGCGTCGTACGGGTACTCGATCGCGATGTGCCGGACGGCCGCCTCGGTCTGGGTGGCGACGAACTCCAGGAAGTCGTCGACCTCGAAGAGCGCCTGCGCGGTGTCCTCGACCTTCCAGACGACGATCGCCGCGAGCTCGATCGGATTGCCGTAGGCGTCGTTGACCTTCAGGACCGCGGTCTCGTGGTTGCGGACCCGGGTGGAGATCTTCCGGCTGCTGGTGAGCGGGTTGATCCAGCGCAGCCCGTCGGTGCGGATCGTGCCGACGTAGCGGCCGAAGAGCTGGATCACCCGGGCCTCGCCCGGTGCGACCATCTTCACACCCGTCATGCAGAAGAACGAGGCGATGACGAGCAGGACGCCGAAGATGCAGACCGGGATGCCCAGGCCGTTGTTCCCGTTGGAGCCGACGACGCCGCCGACGATCGCGAGACCGATGCCGGCGATCACCCCCAGCACGGTCAGCAGCAGGCCGAGGCCGCCGGGGATGCTGTGCGCCGTCACCTCTCTCACCTGCGGTTCGGGCATCTGCGGGGCGTCGGGTGCGAGGTCGGCCGCAAGGGTGGCCACATCGTGCGGATTGCCGTGGTCGGGCATGGGATCCCCCGTTTCGAAAGACTGACTCGGTGCTAGCAATGTGATTACACATTACCTGGGTTCGCAACCTTGGGCACCTGTCATGAGTCGGTTCCCTTGGGAACGGGTGCTGATTGTCACGTCCGCAAAAGACCGCATCGCTCGCTTTTTGTCCTTGCCGACGGTGTTAGCTGGTTCGGCTGAGCGGATCTGGTCGAGCAGAGAAACAGGAGCGAAACAGCGATGGGTCGAGCGGATGCGCGACGAGCCCAGCGGCGCGGAGCGCGGCGGGCCGCGAAGAGCGGCGGCATACGCAGACTCTTCACCTGGAAGAAGATGGTGGGCGCCTTCTTCGGACTCTGCCTGCTGATCATGGGCGCCTTCGTCGCGCTCTACATGTACGTGGACATCCCGAAGGCCAACGCCCTGGCCGAGCGGCAGAGCAACGTCTACCAGTACAGCGACGGGTCACTGCTGACCCGCACCGGCAACGGGGTCAACCGCCAGAACGTGGACCTGGCCGAGGTGCCCAAGGATGTGCAGCACACCTTCGTCGCCGCCGAGAACAAGTCCTTCTACGACGACAAGGGCGTCGACCTGAAGGGCACCGCGCGCGGCCTGATCAACACCCTCAGCGGCAAGGGCAAGCAGGGTGGCTCGACCATCACCCAGCAGTACGTCAAGAACTACTACCTGACGCAGGACCCGACGATCAGCCGGAAGCTCAAGGAACTGGTGATCTCGCTCAAGATCGAGAACAAGAAGGGCAAGGACTACATCCTCGCCGGGTACATCAACACCAGTTACTACGGGCGGGGCGCCAGCGGTATCCAGGCCGCAGCACAGGCCTACTACGGGGTCGACGCCAAGGACCTCAACGTCTCCCAGGGCGCCTACCTGGCCTCGGTGCTCCAGGCCCCCAGCCAGTACGACTGGCAGACCGCGAGCGAAACCGGCAAGAAGCTGGTCAAGGCGCGCTGGGGCTACACGCTCGACAACATGGTCGAGATGCACTGGCTCGGCAAGGCCGAGCGCGACAAGCTCACGTTCCCGTACCCGGACAAGGCCAAGCCCGCCAAGGGCATGGAGGGCCAGACCGGCTACCTCGTCGAGGCGGCCAACAAGGAGCTGGAGAAGCAGGGCATCACCGCGGAGATGCGGCAGGCCGGCGGCTGGACCTTCACGCTCAACATCGACAAGAAGCGGCAGAAGCAGCTGGAGCAGTCCGTCGACCGCCAGCTGGAGTCGAAGCTGGACCGCAAGAACAACAAGGTCGACGCGACCGTCCAGGCCGGCGCCACCTCGGTGGACCCGAAGACCGGCGCCGTCGTCGCGCTCTACGGCGGCGTGGACTACGTCAAGCACTACTACTCCAACGCCACCCGCCGGGACTACCAGCCCGCCTCCACCTTCAAGCCGCTGGTGCTCGCCTCCGCGCTGGAGAACGGGTCGAAGACCCAGGACGGCGACCTGATCGGCGTCAACACCCGCTACGACGGCACCAGCAAGCGGCCCGTGGTGGGCAGCGACACCCCGTTCGCCCCGGAGAACGAGGACAACCAGAGCTACGGCAGCGTCACCGTGCAGAAGGCGATGAACGCGTCGGTCAACTCGGTCTTCGCGCAGATGGTCGTCGACGTCGGCCCGCCCGCGGTGAAGAGGACCGCGCTCTCCCTCGGCGTACCGGACGAGAACTTCCCCGAGCGCCCCGCCATCACGCTCGGCACCATGAACGCCTCGACCTGGGACATGGCGGGCGCGTACGCCACGCTCGACAACCACGGCAAGAAGGTCACCCCGTTCATCGTGAAGTCGGCCAAGCACCGCGACCGGACGGTCGAGCCGGTCAAGGGCATCGGCAGCCAGGTGATCAGCCGCAAGTCCGCCGACACCGTGACCTCCGTCCTGACCGGCGTGGTGGACAGCGGCTCCGGCCGGGCGGCCAACACCTCGGCGTACGAGGCGGCGGGCAAGACGGGCACGTCGGAGAACAACAAGTCGGCCTGGTTCGCCGGCTACACCCCGGAGCTCACCACGGTCGTCGCGCTCTTCGGCGAATCGCCCAAGGACGGCGGCGGCCAGGTCAGCCTGACCGGTACGGCCAACTCCGGCCGGGCCAACGGTGGTGGCTTCCCGGCGCAGATCTGGGCGGACTACACCCTCGGCGCCCTGGGCGGCGGCTCCAGCGCCCGGTTCGACCTGGAGGACGTCGAGCGCGGCGAGGTGACCATGCCGACCACCCCGCCGACCACCCCCTCGCAGTCGGCGAGCACCGAAACCAGCCCGTCCCAGTCGCCGGACGTGCCCTCGCAGAGCCCGAGCCAGTCGCCCGACGTGCCGCCGAGCCAGTCCCCGGACGTGCCGCCGCCGAGCCAGTCCCCGGATGTGCCGCCGAGCCAGTCCCCGGGCCAGCCGGGCGGCGGCGTCCCCGGCAAACCGGCCGACGGCAACGAGAACAACATCGTCAACAACGCTCCCGCGCGGTGAGCGCCTGAGCCGGCGGTGAACACATGAGTCAGGGGCGGTGCCGGCCGGCACCGCCCCTGATCTCTGTCCCGCGTGTCAGCCGCCGTTGACCTTCTTGGCGATCCGGTCGCCGAGATCCTTGTCCACGTTGCGCCAGTACTGCAGCGCACGCTCCAGGACCGGAGCGCTCACACCGTCCAGCAGATGGCCGGAAATGTTCCCCACCATCCGCTCGCGGGCCGCGTCGTCGAGCACCTTGCGCACCATCGTGCCCGCCTGGCCCCAGTCGTCGTCCTCGCTGTGCAGCTTGTACGCCTCGTGGACCATCTCGCCCGCCGTGGCCCAGCCCGCCGGGTCGCCGTAGCGCGCGGTGTCCGCCGCCGGGCCGCCGTAGGAGTTCGGCGCGTAGACCGCTCCGGTACGGCTCGGCTCGTACCGCATCGGGCCGTCCTTCGCGTACGAGTTCCGGCCGAACCGCGGGCGGTTCGGCGGCAGCTGCGCGTAGTTCGGGCCGATCCGGTACCGGTGGGTGTCCGGGTACGAGAAGAGCCGGCCGAGCAGCATCTTGTCGGGCGACGGACCGATGCCGGGCACCAGGTTCGACGGCTCGAAGGACGCCTGCTCGATGTGGACGAAGAAGTCCTCCGGATTCTCGTTCAGCGTCATCCGGCCGACTTCGATCTCCGGGTAGTCGCCGTGCGGCCACACCTTCGTGAGGTCGAACGGGTTGAACCGGTAGTCCGGCGCGTCGTCGAACGGCATCACCTGGACATACAGCGTCCAGCTCGGGTGGTCACCGCGCCTGATCGCCTCGAACAGGTCGCGGCGGTGGACGTCGCCGTCCACACCGGCCATCCGGTCGGCCTCGTCCTGCGTGTAGAAGTCGATGCCCTGGTCGGTCTTGAAGCGGTACTTCACCCAGAACCGCTCGCCGCCCGCGTTGACCCACATGTAGGTGTGCGAGCTGTAGCCGTTCATGTTGCGGTACGTCTTCGGGATGCCCCGGTCGCCCATCAGCCACGTCACCATGTGCGCGGACTCGGGGGACAGGGTCCAGAAGTCCCACTGCATGTCGTGGTCGCGCACCGCGCTGTCCGGACGGCGCTTCTGCGAGCGGATGAAGTCCTGGAACTTCATCGGGTCACGTACGAAGAAGACCGGCGTGTTGTTGCCGACCATGTCGTAGTTGCCGTGCTCCGTGTAGAACTTCAGGGCGAAACCGCGGGGGTCCCGCCAGGTGTCCGGGGATCCCTGCTCACCGGCGACCGTGGAGAAGCGGGCGAGCATGGCGGTCTGCTTGCCCGGCTGGAACATGTCGGCCTTGGTGAACTGGCTGACGTCATTGGTCACCTTGAAGGTGCCGTACGCGCCGGATCCCTTGGCGTGGACCACTCGTTCGGGGACCCGTTCACGGTTGAACTGGGCCATCTTCTCGATGAGGTAGTGGTCCTGGAGCAGGATCGGTCCGTCGGCCCCGACAGTGAGCGAGTGTTCATCGCTCTCCACCGGGATTCCGGCGTTGTTCGTGGTGTAGGGGGTGTTTCTGGTCTTGGGTTCCTCGGACACGAGCGTCCTCCCGTCGGTGGGGGTTTCGGTCAGGTCGTCTCGTTCACGACTGAAGTCAAACCCGCCGACAGGAGGTCGGCAACATTTCGCTACCCTGCGTACAGGGCTCTGCCCCGTGCCCGTTCCGGACCCGCTCGCCCGGCCCTGTTACTGGCCCCGCGTCGGCATCTCGAACCAGACCACCTTGCCGGTGGAAAGGCGCGTCGCCCCCCACCGCCTGGCGAGCCGGTTCACCAGGAACAGTCCGCGACCGCCCTCGTCCATGTCACGCGCCCGGCGCTGCCGGGGCAGCTGCGGGGAGTCGTCACCGACCTCGCAGCGCAGGGTGTCGGTACGCAGCAGCCGCAGCGTCACCGGTCGCTCCGCGTACCGCACCGCATTGGTCACCACCTCGCTGACCAGCAGTTCCACCGAATCGGAGAGATCGTCGAGGCCCCAGCGGCCGAGCGCGCGGCGGGCCAGCCTGCGGGCCCGGCCCGGTGCGGTCTCCTCCGGTTCGAGGTGCCAGTACGCGACGTCGCTCGGCGCGATCCCGTCGAACCGGGCGGCGAGCAGTGCGATGTCGTCGTCCCGGTCGCCCGGACCGAGCATGTCCAGGACGTCGTCGCACAGCGCCTCCAGCGGCGGCGAGTGGTCCGGGCCGGTCAGCCGGGCGGTGGCGGCGAGCCGCTCGCGCAGCTGCTCGATCCCGGTCCAGACGTCCCGCAGCCGGGACTCCACCAGACCGTCGGTGTACAGCAGCAGCGTGGCGCCCGCGGGCGCGTCCAGCTCGACGGCCTCGAAGTCCACCCCGCCGACACCGATGGGGGCGCCCGGCGGCACCCGCAGCACCTCCGCACGGCCGCCCAGGTGGAGCAGGACGGGCGGCGGATGTCCGGCGTTGGCGATGGTGATCCGGTGCGCGACCGGGTCGTACACCGCGTACAGGCAGGTCGCCATGCGGTCGCTGCCGAGCCGCTGCGCCTGCTCGTCGAGGTGGTGCAGCACCTCCTGCGGCGGCAGGTCGAGCCCGGCGAGGGTCTGCGCGGTGGTGCGCAGCTGCCCCATGATCGCCGCGGACGTCATGGAGTGGCCCATGACGTCGCCGACGACCAGGGCGACCCTGCTCCCGGGCAGCGGGATCGCGTCGTACCAGTCGCCGCCGACCCGGGCCGTCTCGGCGGCCGGCAGATAGCGGGAGGCGAGCCGGACGCCGGTCGGCTGCGGCAGCGAGTCGGGCAGCATGGTGCGCTGGAGCTCGTCGGCGATGTACGCCTCGCGTCCGTACAGCACGGCCTTGTCGATGCCGAGCGCGGTGTGCGTCGCCAACTGGGCCGCGACCAGGAGGTCGTTGGACTCGAAGGGCGGCCGTTCCGTCCCGCGCAGGAAGACCGCGGCGCCGATCACCCGCCGCCGGCCTCGCAGCGGGGCGAGGATCGCGCGGTGTCCGGTGGGCACGGTCCGGCCGTTGCCGAGCAGCTCGGGCAGCGCGGCCCGGGCCGCCGCGGAGTCCCCGAAGACCGGCCGCACCCCGCGCAGCACCTCGGCCAGCGCGCCGCCCGAACGGACCTCGCACAGCTCGGCCGCGGGCGTCAGGTCGCCGTGCGGGTCGATGACCGGCAGCCGCAGGCGCTCGGTGTCCGGCGCGCTCTCCGTCTCCTCCTCGCTCAGCCGCAGCCGGTCGGACCGGCGCAGCCGCAGCACGAAGGGGGAGACCGGCCGCTCGTCGCCGACCGGGAGCGGGTCGCGGAGGTAGACCAGTATGGCGTCGGAGAACGTGGGCACGCTGGCCCGGCACAGGCCCAGCACGATCTCGTCCAGGTCTATGCCGCGGGCGATCCGCCGGGTGGCTGCCCCGACGAAGCGCAGCCGGTCGCCCTCGCGACGGGCCGCGGCCTGTGGATCGAGTCCTGCGGGGGCGACGCTCGCCGCCGGGCCGGCTCCCGCTCCCGGCGCCACGGCCGGGTTGGGGATCGCGGCGGAGGCAGGGGAAGCGGCCGGCGCGGCGTCCTGCTGCCGCGGCCGGGTGCGTTCCTGCGACCGGGCGGCGAGAGGCTGCCGGCCTTCGTGGGAGGTGGGGTGCTCCGTCACGCGTGGGGTTCCGTCCGTCCGGGCCGGTTGTATGAGGCAATCACCTGTTGGGGCGTTACTGTGCCCCGGCAGGAGCGGCGATAACAACGGCTGTCACCGGATGCCCCGGAACGAGGGGCTGAAACCGGATGCTTGCGGGGCGGGTCGGTGACAACGTTTCCGGCGACGGGGCGGGCAACAGCGAGCACGTCTCCACCCCCTGGTAGTGGTTCATACGATTCATACGACTGACGCGGCTCATACAGCTCATTCAGTGCGTGGTGCTCGTGCGGTGACTTGTGGTCAGGTCCGGTGCCGCGCATTCCGGTTGGAGTGGAGCGGCACTCCGGAGGACGATCCTACGTTTGTCCCCCTGGGGTGCATCAAGGGTCTCACGACGGCATACGCGCGGGGGTGCGGTCCCAGTCATCCGGAAGCGCGGGAACCCGCCATTGTGGATCGGGCCGCCAGTTCTCCCAGCCGTCGCGGAACGGGGCGCCCCAGTCCTGGATCACCTCGACGGCGGCCCGGCCCGCCTCCCGCACCCGCTGCGCGGTCCGCGGGGCCATCAGACCGGCGCGCTGCGCCATGGCGAACTCGTCCTCGTCGTGCCAGACCCAGCTGTGGTCGGGGCGGACGGAGATGTCGAGAAAGTGATCCTCGGAGTCGACGCCGCCCTGCCAGCGGGCGTGCGGTTCCTCCAGATTCACGTACCAGTTGCGGAACTGCCAGACCGGATCCCAGAACAGCCAGACGGACCAGGGCTCGCCGGGCCGGGCGAGCTTCAGCACGCCGTTCCCCAGCCAGGTGGAGCGGGCGGTGGTGCGCGGGGCGGTGTAGCGGGTGGCCAGCGGCTCGGCGTGCACGTCCCCGCCGTCCGCCAGCACCGGCTTCACGCACTCGGTGCCGGGCGCCACCCACACCGCGAGCAGTTCGTCGGTGTCCTGGACCACGGTGACGGGGCGGCAGATGTGGAACGGGTCCGGAGCACGCTCCGGCGCCCCGGCCCCGTCCGACACGCCGTTGCGGCGGTAGCGCCACAGGATCTGATCACCCGGCGCCCAGTGCTCGATGTCTCCCTTGCCTGCCATGGACGGATCTTAGAGGCCCCCGGAACCCCGCTGCCGCGCCGCAGGTCACGGGTGGGTCATGCGCAGCACGTCCAGGGCCTCGTCGAGCTGTTCCACGGTGAGGTCGCCGCGCTCGACGTATCCCGAGTCCAGGACCACCTCGCGGATGGTCCGGCGCTCGGCGAGGGACTTCTTGGCGACCTTCGCGGCCTCCTCGTAGCCGATGTACTTGTTCAGCGGGGTGACGACGGAGGGCGAGGACTCGGCGTACTCCCTGGCCCGTTCCGCGTTGGCCGTGATCCCGTCGACCGTGCGGTCCGCGAGCAGCCGGGAGACGTTGGCCAGCAGCCGGACCGACTCCAGCAGGTTCTTCGCGATGACCGGAAGCATCACGTTCAGCTCGAAGTTGCCCGCCGCGCCCGCCGTGGCGACCGTCGCGTCGTTCCCCGTCACCTGGGCGGCGACCATCAGCACGGCCTCGGGGACGACCGGGTTCACCTTTCCCGGCATGATCGACGAGCCCGGCTGGAGGTCGGGGAGGCTGATCTCGGCCAGTCCGGTGCGCGGTCCGGACGCCATCCAGCGCAGATCGTTGGAGATCTTGGTGAGCGAGACGGCGATGGTGCGCAGCTGGCCCGAGGTCTCCACGAGCCCGTCCCGCGCGCCCTGCGCCTCGAAGTGGTCGCGGGCCTCCGTCAGCGGCAGCCCGGTGGTGCGGGCGACCTCGGCGATCACGGCGGCGGAGAAGCCGGGCGGGGTGTTGATGCCGGTGCCCACGGCCGTGCCGCCCAGGGGCAGCTCGGCGAGGCGGGGGAGGGAGGCGCGCAGCCGCTCGACCCCGTATCTGATCTGTGCCGCGTAGCCGCCGAACTCCTGGCCGAGGGTGACGGGCGTGGCGTCCATCAGATGGGTACGCCCCGACTTCACGACCGTCGCGAACTCGGCGGACTTGCGCTCCAGGGCGGTGGCGAGATGCTCCAGCGCCGGGATCAGGTCGCCGGTGACGGCCGCCGTCGCGGCGATGTGGATGGAGGACGGGAAGACGTCGTTGGACGACTGCGAGGCGTTGACGTGATCGTTCGGATGGACCTCGCGGCCCAGGCGCTCGGTGGCGAGCGTGGCCACCACCTCGTTGGTGTTCATGTTGGACGAGGTGCCCGAGCCGGTCTGGAAGACGTCGACCGGGAAGTGGTCGTCCCAGCGCCCCTCGGCGACCTCGGCGGCGGCCTCCTGGATGGCCGCGGCGATCTCCGGGTCGAGCACCTTCAGCTCGGCGTTCACCTTGGCGGCGGCGGCCTTGATCCTGGCCAGGGCCTCGATGTGGGCCCGCTCCAGGCGCTGCCCGGAGACCGGGAAGTTCTCCACCGCGCGCTGTGTCTGGGCCCGCCACTTGGCGTGCGCGGGCACCCTCACCTCACCCATCGAATCGTGTTCGACACGGAAATCCGCGGAGCCCGCGGGGGTTCGTGCGCCGGCCTGTGACTCGTCCATCTCGTTCAACCTCCTGAAAAAGTTGAGCACTTGTCTTGTTCTGTCTATTCCCAAGTCGCCTACCGACCAGTAAATACCGGGGGTAACCACAACCCGGGGAGGCGCAATGAGGCGCACCAGGCACAGACTCCGCTGTACGGTCGCGGCCGCCGCGGCCATGGCGGCGGCACTGGGCGGCATGGCCGCCGCCGGACCGGCCGGCGCGACGGACCGGTCCGGTTCCAGCACTACCGCATCCACCCCCCTGTCGCCCGAACTGGAGGCCGTCCGCGCGGCGGAAGCCACCAAGCTGTACGGCGACCCGGCCGAGCGGCCGCTCGCGGAGCGCAAGACCGGGCTGATCTCGCTCGGCGACAGCGAGATCTCCGGCGAGGGCGTCGGCACGTACGAGGCCGGCACCAACGGCCCCGACAACTGGTGCCACCGCTCGCCCGACTCGGCCATCCACCGCACCGGCATCCCGGCGGACGTCACGTACAACGTCTCCTGCTCCGGCGCGTACACCGGCAACATCGTGATCGGCGGCTCGAAGCAGTACGCCGACGAGCTGGTGCAGAGCGACAACCTCGCCATCAAGGCCCGCAACACCCGCATCAAGATGATCGTGCTCGTCGCGGGTGCCAACGACGACCTCCAGTTCGGCCCGGTCATGACGGACTGCGTCACGCGCTGGGTGCTCTCCCAGGGCACCTGCGAGCCCAAGTACGACGGCGGCTGGCAGGCGCGCGTCGACGGGCTCGTCCCCAAGGTCGAGAAGACGGTGCGCGACCTGAAGACCGTCATGTCCGGGGCCGGCTACGCCGACAGCGACTACAAGCTCGTGGTCATGGGCTACCCGAGCCCCATCGGCCCGGACTTCTACGACAACCCGAACTTCCCCGGGAAGCTTCCCGGGGGCTGCGCCGGATACGACTCCGACGCCGCCTGGGGCCGCAACACCGCCGTGCCCGCCTTCGAGCGCGGCATGCGCAGGGCCGCCGCGGACACCGGGGCCGTCTACCTCGACAACTCCCGGCTCTTCCACGGCCACGAGGTCTGCAGCGAGTCCACCTGGGCCCGCGGTCTCTACATCGACCTCGGGCACTTCCCGCCGGACTCCAACTCCCTGCGGCAGTCCTACCACCCGAACGCCAGCGGCCACGGTGCCTTCGCGTCCTGCCTCACCCAGATCTACAACTCGAACCTGCGCGAGGCCGGCTGCGCCGACCCGGCGAGCACCGGAAAGCCGGTCCTGCAGGCCGGGGCGTGGGACGACCTGTTCAAGCCCCTGAAGAACGAGGCCACGGGCACCTGCCTGGACGCTCCCGGCTCGGTGACCCGCAATGACACGAAGGTCGGCGGCTGGGACTGCCACGGCGGCCGCAACCAGGGCTGGTGGTACGACTCCGGCACCAGGACCCTCCGTACGGCGCTGAGCCACGACCGGTGCCTGGACGTACCGGGTGCCGACTACAAGGCGGGCGCCACGCTCATCCTGTACAACTGCTCGGGCGCGGCCAACCAGCAGTTCGTGATGCAGTCGGGCACCGTGCGCCCGGCGGCCTCGACCGGGCTGTGCCTGACGCTGGCCGGTGCGAAGGAGCCGCTGAAGCTGCAGAGCTGCGACGGCGGCGCGCAGCAGCGGTTCGCGTGACGGGACCGTTCCACCGGCGTGTGGAGGGGCGGGGCGGCCGAGGCCGCTCCGCCCCTCCGGCCGTTCGGCGCGGATCAGCCGGACGTCATGAACGCGCCCAGCGCGGCGGCCAGATGACCGGGGTCGTCCGCCCCGCACAGCTCGCGCGCCGAGTGCATGGACAGCCCCGGCACCCCCACGTCGACCGTCGGCACACCCAGCCGGGCCCCGGTGATCGGGCCGATCGACGTGCCGCACGGCATCGCGTTGTTGGAGACGAAGGGCTGCCACGGTACGTCCGCCCGCTCGCACGCCGCCGCGAACACCGCCATGCCGGTGCTGTCGGTGGCGTACCGCTGGTTGACGTTGACCTTGAGCGCGGGGCCGCCGTTCGGCAGCGGACGGTGCTCCGGGTCGTGCCGCTCCGCGTAGTTGGGGTGCACCGCGTGGGACATGTCGGCGGAGACGCAGAAGGCACCGGCCAGGGCCCGCGACCAGTCCTCCGGGCTGCCGCCGCGGGCGGTGACCGAGCGGCTGAGGACCCGCTCCAGCAGCGGTCCCTGCGCGCCCGTCTCCGAACCGCTGCCGACCTCCTCGTGGTCGAAGGCGGCCAGCACGGGGATGTGCGCGGTCGCCCCGGCAGCGGTCGCCGCAGCCGTCAGGGCCGTGACGCCCGCGTGCACGGACACCAGGTTGTCCAGCCGCGCCGACACCACGAACTCCCGGTCCGCGCCCAGGTATCCGGGCGGCTGGATGTCGTGCAGCATCAGGTCCCAGCCGAGCACCTCGTCCGGCTCCGCCTCGGCGGCCGCCGCGACCCGGCGCAGCAGCGCACCCTCCTCGCGCTCGCCGAGCGCCCACACCGGGGCGAGGTGGCGCTGCCGGTCCAGCGCGAGCCCCTCGTTGACCGAATGGTCCAGATGGATGGCCAACTGGGGCACCCGCATCAGGGGTTCGTCGATCCGGACGAGCCGGGAGCCGGTGCCGCCGCCCGGGGTGCGCAGCGCGAGCCGCCCGGAGATGCCGAGGTCGCGGTCGAGCCAGGTGTTCAGCGGAACGCCGCCGTAGATCTCCACACCGATCTGCCGCCAGCCCGCGGAGGAGGTGTCGGGGGCGGGCTTGACCCGCAGGTTCGGGGAGTCGGTGTGGGCGCCGGCGATCCGGAAAGGGGTGTGCGCCGGGGCGCCCTCGGGGACGTACCAGGCGATCAGCGCACCACCGCGGGCGACGAAACTGCCGCCGGTCGTGCCCGTCCAGTCGTCCGTGCCCCGCAGTTCGCGGAAGCCGGCCTTCTCCAGGCGCTGGGCGGCACTGGCCACCGCGTGGTACGGGGAAGGGCTGGTGCTGATGAAGGACAGCAGGTCGTCGCTGTGGCTGCGGTGGGGAAGCGGCGTCATCGGGCGTCCGCCTTTCCGGTGATTCGACGGTGAGGGTGGAGGTGCCCGTGCCGGGCCGCCGGGTGCGGCGCGGTGCGGGTGGTGTTCGAGGCGGGGGCGGAGCGCTCCAGGAACGTCCGACAACCCACCAAAGCCGCCTGGTACGCCGCAAGTCCGCCGCGCGGTCCGCTGCGTGAAAGCGGCGGTGGCCCACCGGCCGCGCCGCGGGCGGGCTCCGAGGCGGGCGGGGGCGCGCCGGGAGTGTGCGGGGCGGCGTGACGGGCGCCCGGCCCCGCGCCGATCGCCCCAAGATTGGCTGAATAACGTCGTACCTGAATCCGGTGAATCCCGTGAATCCCGTGAGCCGTCACGGCACCGGCCCGTCCTGACCGGCGGCGGGTACACCGGCCCGCCCGCGCGGCCCGGACACCCTGATGAGGAACATCACCGCGACCACGACGGCCGCCCCGTGCGACCAGGCGACGACGGTCAGCGGGCTGTATCTGTCGAGTGCCGCCGCGACCAGGATCATGCCGACACCGAAGCCCAGGTTCTCGACGGTCGCGGAGAGCCCGAAGGCATGGGAGCGCAGACCGGCGGGGAGCGTCTGCAGATGGGAGGTGTACGAGACCTCCGTGAGCCCGTCGGCCGCCCCCGCCACCAGCGCGATCACCACGGTCGCCGCCCACGGGAACCCGGCGAACGCCAGGATGAACGCCCCCGACATCAGACAGGTGCCGTATCCGAAGCCCGGCGCGCCCACCGTCCGCCCGGTGCGCTTGACGTACCGCTGGATCACCTGCTGCGCGGCGACGTTCCCCAGCGCCCACAGACACCAGAACCCGCTGACGAACACGGCGGGGTGTGCGGCGTCGAGCGCGGCGGAGTGGACCGGCAGCGCGGCGTTGTGGGAGGACGAGCCGAAGGCGTCCACACTCCGCAGCACCACCATCAGACCGAGACCGGGCGCGGCGGCCGACGCGAGGAACGCGCCGGGCCGCCGCCACCGGCCCGGCCGCCCCTTCCGCGTACCCCGGCCGGAATCCCCCTGTGAATCCGGCCGGGTGTCCTTTCCGCCGCCCCCGCCCGGGACCGGCAGCAGTGCCACCGTCACGGCGCAGACCACGAAGGTGGCCATGTCGACCACGAACGCGGCGGTGTATCCGACGAGCGAGACCACCACGCCCGCGGAGGCGAAGCCGGCCACCATCGCCAGCGAACGCCCGGTGATGGAAAGGGAGTTGGCCCAGGATCGCCGGTCCTCGCCGACCATCTCCGGAATGGAGCTGCGCAGCGCCACCATGAAAAGCGTTCCGCAGCCGCCGACCACCACGGAAACGGCCGTCAACGCGGCCGTCCGCATCCCCTCCGGTGCGAAGACCAGCAGGAGCATCACCGCCGCCTGCGCCGCATTCGTCCACAGCATCACGCTCTTCGCGCGGAACCGTGCGAGAAGACCGCCCGCGATCAGTCCGGCGACAAAGCCGGACGCCAGACGCACGGCCATGAACAGGCCCAACGCGAGCGCCCTGCCCGTCGTCTCGTAGACGAACAGATTGAGCGCCACCATATTCAGGAAGGTGCCGTACGAGGACAGCGCGTATCCCGCGACGAGGAATCGATAGCGGCGCTCCGCGCGCGCCCGGCCGGCCTGATCGTTGTCGGGTGCCTGATTCGGTCGGCCGTCCGCCTGTTCGATGTCGTGCGTCACCGGGACATACTCACCGGGCATTCGCGTTCGCCCACGGCCGCGCGATTGCACGAATGTAATCTGCATGCTTGTGAAGGACGATCATTCCGGCCCACGGGCGTGCGATTGCCGCGAATCGTCGCCGGAGCGCGTCTGTGACCCGGCCCTCGCGGCCTACCGGCGCGCGCTCGCGGACGGAAGCCTTCCGGCGGGTGAGGTGCCCGGCTGTCTGAGCGCCCTGCATCTGATGGTGGCCGACCGCGACGTGCCGGGACGCCTCGTCCCCGTACCGCCCGAGACCGCTTCGTTCGACGTGCTCGGGCCCATCGAGGCGGCGATCGCCCGGCAGCGCCGCTCGCTGCGTTCGGCCCGCGCCGCCCTGTCCGTGTTCGAGGGCCTGTACGCCGACGTGCACCGGCTCGAACCGTCCGCCCTCACCCGGCTCTCCGGCGAGGCGGTCATCGGCAAGGCGCTCGAAGCGGGCGTCGCGGGCTGCCGCGAGGAGGTCCGCACCGCCCACCCGGGCGGCGGCCGTCCCGTGCACGTGCTGGAGGAGTCGCTGCCCAGGGATCTGCGCAATCTGCGGCGGGGCATCCGGCAGCGGACCATCTACCAGCACACTGTCCGCTCGGACCGTACGACGCTCGCCTACATCGAGCGGGTCACGACCGAGGGCGCCGAGGTCAGAACGCTCGCCGAGGTCGCCGACCGGATCATCGTCTTCGACCGGAACCTCGCGTTCGTCCCGTTCTCCGACGAGCCGCACCGGGCCCTGCGCATCCGGCACCCCTCCCTGGTCCGCTTCCTGGCCAGGCACTTCGACGAGGCCTGGGCCCGCGCGGTCCCGGTCCGCCCGGAACGGGTGCCGCTGCGCACCCCGGTCGTCACCTCCGACCTGCAACGGACCATCCTGCAGGGGGTCGTGGGCGGCGAGACGGACGAGTCGATCGCCCGCCGCCTCGGCATGAGCCGCCGCAGCGTCGCCGAGCACGTGCGCAGGGTCTCCGAGCAGCTGGGCAGCAACAGCCGGGCCCAACTCGGCTATCTGGTCGCGACGTCGGGCCTGCTGGAGGCATGAGAACGGCCCCGCGGGAGCGCTCCGGCCGGAACGCCCCCCGCGGGGCCGTGACGTCATGCGCGCCCCGTACGGCGCGGCGCGTCAGGCGAGACCCGGACCCCGCACCGGAATGCTGGTGAACGTCGGTGCCGGGGCGGGCTCGGTGAAGAAGTCGTTGCCCTTGTCGTCGACGACGACGAACGCGGGGAAGTCCTCGACCTCGATCCTCCAGACCGCCTCCATGCCGAGCTCCTCGTACTCGACGACCTCGACCTTCTTGATGCAGTCCTGCGCGAGCCGGGCCGCCGGGCCGCCGATCGAGCCGAGGTAGAAACCGCCGTGCGCGTCGCACGCGTCGGTGACCTGCTTGGACCGGTTGCCCTTGGCGAGCATCACCTTGGAACCGCCCGCCGCCTGGAACTGCGCGACGTAGCTGTCCATGCGGCCGGCCGTCGTCGGGCCGAAGGAGCCGGAGGCGTAGCCCTCGGGCGTCTTCGCCGGACCCGCGTAGTAGACCGGGTGGTCCTTCAGGTACTGCGGCATCTCCTCGCCCGCGTCCAGCCGCTCCTTGATCTTGGCGTGCGCGATGTCGCGGGCCACGACCAGCGGGCCGGTCAGCGAGAGCCGGGTCTTGACCGGGTACTTGGTCAGCTCGGCGAGGATCTCGTCCATCGGCCGGCTGAGGTCGATCCGCACGACGTCGCCCGACTCGTCCAGGTGCTCGTCGGTGGTGTCCGGGAGGAAGCGGGCCGGGTCCTTCTCCAGCTGCTCCAGGAAGACGCCCTCGGCGGTGATCTTCGCGGTGGCCTGGCGGTCCGCCGAGCAGGAGACGGCGATCGCGACGGGCAGCGAGGCGCCGTGCCGGGGAAGGCGGACGACGCGCACGTCGTGGCAGAAGTACTTGCCGCCGAACTGGGCGCCGATGCCGATCTTCTGTGTCAGCTCGAAGACCTTCTCCTCCAGCTCCTTGTCCCGGAAGCCGTGGCCGGTGGGGGAGCCCTCGGCCGGCAGCTCGTCGAGGTAGTGCGCGGAGGCGTACTTCGCGGTCTTGAGCGCGAACTCGGCCGACGTACCGCCGACGACGATCGCCAGGTGGTACGGCGGGCAGGCGGCCGTACCCAGCGAACGGATCTTCTCCTCCAGGAACTTCATCATGGAGGCCTCGTTCAGCACGGCCTTCGTCTCCTGGAAGAGGAACGACTTGTTGGCCGAGCCGCCGCCCTTCGCCATGAAGAGGAACTTGTACGCGCCGCCGTCGGTGGCGTACAGCTCGACCTGGGCGGGCAGGTTCGAGCCGGTGTTCTTCTCCTCCCACATGGTGAGCGGAGCCATCTGCGAATAGCGCAGGTTGAGCTTGGTGTAGGCGTCGAAGATGCCGTGCGACAGAGCCTCCTCGTCACCGCCCTCGGTCAGGACGTTCTGCCCGCGCTTGCCCATCACGATCGCGGTGCCGGTGTCCTGGCACATCGGCAGCACGCCGGCCGCGGCGATGTTCGCGTTCTTCAGCAGGTCGAGCGCGACGAACTTGTCGTTCGACGACGCCTCGGGGTCGTCCACGATCCGCCGCAGCTGCGCCAGGTGGGCGGGGCGCAGATAGTGCGAGATGTCGTGCATGGCCTCGGCGGCCAGGGTGCGCAGCGCCTCCGGGGCCACCTTGAGGAACGTACGACCGTCGGCCTCGAAGGTGGAGACACCCTCGGAGGTCACCAGGCGGTACGGCGTGGTGTCCTCGCCCAGGGGGAGCAGATCGGAGTACGCAAACTCTGGCATTACGGCCATTCCTCACTCGGCAGACAGCGGCTGACCTCCCTTGGGCAGCGCACCCACCAGGGTAGAACGCCGCACGGGTGCCGAAGTTGTGAGGTAAGGCTCAGTTCGACCGCCCGTGGAGCCGCCGACGCGGCGGGTAGGGACAGCCACTAGTCGCGATCTATCGCGTTTGGGTACGCTGGGCCGGTGGACCTCGAAAAGCAGCCCCAGCAGCAGGCGGCCCCGATGGAGCCGGCCGGTATCCGTGCCTCCGACGCGGACCGCGACCGGATCGCGGACATCCTGCGGGAAGCCATGGCCGAGGGCCGGCTCACCGCCGACGAGCACGCCGAGCGGGTCGACGCGGTCTACCGCGCCAAGACCGTCGGCGAGCTGGAGCCGCTGGTGCGGGACCTGCCCGCCCCGGGGGGCGCCGCCCGCACGGCCGCCCCGGGTGTCCACGGCCAGGAGGGCCCCACGGGCCCCGCCGAGAACCTGGTGGCGATCTTCAGCAGCTCGACCCGCAAGGGCCGCTGGCGGGTCGGCGGCCGTACGAACGCCTTCGCACTCTTCGGCAGCGTGGAGGTGGATCTGACCGAGGCGCTTTTCGGTCAGAGACTCACCGTCATCAACGCGACCTCCGTCTTCGGGAGTGTGGACGTCAAGGTCCCCGAGAACATCTCGCTGCGGGGCAGCGGCACGGGCATCTTCGGTAATTTCGAAGTCGCCACGCTGGAATCCGCGGACCCCGAAGCGCCGGTGGTCGTCGTCAACGGCTATTCCGTGTTCGGCAGCGTCGAGGCGAAGCCCAAGCGTGGGAAGTTCATCGCGGATCTCCAGGACCGGCTGCGCAAATACCTCGGATAGGGGCGCCGTTCCCCGGCGTGCTCCTCGCCTCATCTCCACTGCGTTCTTCGTCGCGTTCGTGACAACTGCGAGAACTCACGGAAACTCCTGCGAAACCGGACCGGCCCCGGCTATCCCCTTCGAAAACAAGCCAAATTCCCTGCCGACGGTAATTGCACCCCTGGAACCAGGTGCCACTCAGTGCATGGGCACGCGCACAGCGGGTAGGGAATGCTGCGTCGTCTCTCGCTCGCGAAGCCGTCGTCAGGAGTAGACCGTGCTGCAACTGCCGCATCAGCCCCTGCAGGTCGCCGTCGTCCCTTCCCAGCGCACCCCCGCGCGGGAGGACCAGTCCGGCCCCTGGCACTCGGAGGCGGTGTGCCGCCGGGACGAGGCCGGGCTGTTCTTCGCCCCGTCGAAGGAGCCGACTGCTGCCAGACTCGCGCGCGAGGAGTCCGCGAAGCGGGTCTGCGCGCGCTGCCCGGTGATGATCGAATGCCAGGAGCACGCGCTCATACAGCCGGAGCCGTACGGGGTGTGGGGCGGACTCACCGCCGCCGAGCGCCGTGTGGTGCTCGCCCGCCGCAGACGGCGCGAGGTGGAGCTCAAGGCCTCCTCCGCGTCCGCCTCCGCGGCGGGCCGCATCGCCGCGGCGGGCTGACCGCCCCCGGTGGCCCCGGGTGCGGCCCGGACCCGTACGGCCCCTTCATCGCGCGCACTGCCTCGACGGCGGCTACGTGAAGAGGCGCCCCCACCGCACACGGGGGGCGCCTCTTCGTGTTCCGCCTCTTCTGCCGCCGGACCTACTTCGCGCGGTCGAAGTCGATCGCGCTGTAGGCACGCAGCTTCGAGAGCCGGTGCGTGGAGTCGATCTTCCGGATGGTGCCGGACTTGGACCGCATGACGATCGACTCGGTGGTCGCCGTCTCCGCGCGGTACCGCACACCGCGCATCAGCTCACCGTCCGTGATGCCGGTCGCGACGAAGAACACGTTGTCGCCGCTGACCAGGTCGTCGGTGGACAGCACCCGGTCCAGGTCGTGCCCGGCGTCCAGCGCGCGCTGCCGCTCGGCCTCGTCCTTGGGCCAGAGCTTGCCCTGGATGACACCGCCGAGGCACTTTATGGCGCAGGCCGAGATGATGCCCTCGGGAGTGCCGCCGATGCCCATCAGCAGGTCGACGCCGGTCCCTTCGCGGGCGGCCATGATCGAGCCCGCGACATCGCCGTCGGAGATGAACTTGATCCGGGCGCCGGTCTCGCGGATCTCCTTGACGATGCCCTCGTGGCGCGGGCGGTCGAGGACGACGACGGTGACGTCCTCGGGGGCGGAGTTCTTCGCCTTCGCGACACGGCGGATGTTCACCGAGACGGGGGCGTTGATGTCGACGAAGTCGGCGGCCTCGGGGCCGGTGACCAGCTTGTCCATGTAGAAGACGGCCGACGGGTCGAACATGGCGCCGCGGTCCGCGGCCGCCAGTACGGCGATCGCGTTCGGCATGCCCTTGGCGTTCAGGGTCGTGCCGTCGATCGGGTCCACGGCGATGTCGACCTCGGGGCCGGTGCCGTCACCGACGCGCTCGCCGTTGAACAGCATGGGGGCTTCGTCCTTCTCGCCCTCGCCGATGACGACGACGCCGTTCATCGAGACGGTGGAGACGAGGGTCCGCATGGCCTTCACGGCGGCACCGTCGGCGCCGATCTTGTCGCCGCGGCCCACCCAGCGCCCCGCCGCCATGGCGGCGGCCTCGGTGACCCGGACCAGCTCCAGGGCGAGGTTGCGGTCGGGGGCCTCGGGGGAGACCTCTAGCTGGGACGGCAGATGATGCTCGGACATCGGAGCGCACCTTTCTGTACGGCGACGACCGGAAGAGGGTGCTGTGACTCTATCGTCAGGTCGACAAAATGAGCAGACCGGGTCACTTATGAGCGGCTGCCCCCGGGTCGGGCCCATCGGAGCCAATGCGACCATGGACCCGTGGCTAGCAAGCGAGGCAAGCAGACGGTGCGGGACATGTTCCTGTCGATGGCGGTCATCTCCGCTGCGGCAGGGGTTGTTTACATCTTCGTTCCGCACGACGAGAACGCCAACCCGGTCAAGGCGGTCGACTACCGGGTGGAGCTCCTGACGGCCCGGCGCGCGGCGCCGTACCCCGTGGCGGCGCCGGACGGACTGACCGAGAAGTGGAAGCCGACCTCGGTCAGCTACGACCGCAAGGCGGGCAACAGCTGGCACCTCGGTTTCCTCGACCCGGAGGGCAAGTACGTCGCGGTCGAGCAGTCCACGTCCCCGGCGAAGAAGTACGTGACCGAGGTCAGCCAGGACGCCAAGGACACCGGGCGTACGCAGCAGGTCGCGGGTGAGGCCTGGCAGCACTGGAAGGGCCCGAAGTACGACGCTCTCGTGCGCCACGACAAGGACTCGACCACGGTGGTCACGGGTTCCGCCTCGCCGGAGCGGCTGGCGGAGATGGCCGCCGCCCTCAAGACGTCCTGAGGCAGTCGCCGGGGCGTGCCGTCCCGGCGGCGGCGCGGTCCGTACGCGCGGGGCTCCGGAGTGCGGGCGAAGGCCCGGGAGTGTGCGCGCAGGTCCTGGAGCACGGGTGAAGGTCCGGGGGTGTGCGCGAAGGTCCTGGAGCAGGGGCGAAGGCCCCGGGGCACCGAGTGCTCCAGGGCCTTCCGCATGCGCGTGGCGACGGTCAGACGGTCGTGACGACCTCGTCGTAGGCGAGGCGCGGCAGACGCGGGAACCAGGCGTCCTCGCCCGGCTTGCCGATGTTGACGACCATCAGCACGTTGTGGTCGCCGTCCAGGAACTCCTTCTCGATGCCCGCGGCGTCGTAGCCGGTCATCGGGCCCGCGGCCAGGCCGGCCGCGCGGACGCCGATGATGAAGTAGGCGGCCTGCAGCGCGCCGTTCAGCGCGGCGGCCGACTCGCGGACCGGGCGCTCGGAGAAGAACGCGTCCTTGGCCTGCGGGAAGTGCGGCAGCAGGGCCGGGAGCTCCTCGTGGAACTCGTTGTCGGTGGCCAGGATGGCGACCAGCGGGGCGGTCGAGGTCTTCGGCTGGTTGCCCTCGGCCATGTGCTTCACGAGACGCGCGCGGGCGTCGTCGGAGCGGACCAGGACGACGCGCAGCGGCGACTGGTTGAACGCGGTCGGTCCGTACTTGACCAGGTCGTAGATCGCCTGGACCTGCTCATCGGTCACCGGCTCGTCGGAGAAGGTGTTGGCGGTGCGGGCCTCACGGAAGAGGAGGTCCTGGGCGGCGGGGTCAAGAGCGAGGGACATCGGTGCGTATTACCTTCCGGACGTACACGTGGATCGAGCAACGCGGACCACGGTAACGGAGAGGTAGGTTAACTTTCAACTAAAGTGGGGCGGAGTGATTCGTTCCACAGCGCTCCCGATCGTCGCCCTGATCGTTGTGGCAACGTCCGCGGCGACTGCCGGCGGAAGTCTCAGCCGTTGTCGGCCGCCGTGCCGCCGCTCTCCCGTGAGCCGTCCGGGCCCGCCAGGGCCGCGTCCAGCCGGGCGCGCGCGCCTTCCAGCCAGTGCCGGCACACCTTCGCCAGCTCCTCGCCCCGCTCCCAGAGCGCGAGCGACTCCTCCAGCGTCGTACCGCCCGCCTCCAGGCGGCGCACCACCTCGATCAGCTCGTCACGGGCCTGCTCGTAGCCGAGCGTGCCCGTGGCACCGGCCGCCGTAGTCGCGTCGTCCGTCATGCGTCCCACCCTACGTTCCGGCCCACCGGGGGCCATTGACCTCGTCCGCCCGCACCTTCGGGGGCGGTCACTCGCCGACCCGTACGGCGAACTCGCCGCCCGAGACCCGGGCCCGGAGCACCTCGCCCGGCGCCCCCGCGTCCTCGGGATCCCGTACGACATGGCCGTCGGCCCGCTGCAGCACCGCGTAGCCGCGCTCCAGCGTCGCCGCAGGTGACAGGGCGACCACCCGCGCCCGGGTGTGGGCCAGCTCCGAGTCCGCCCGGTCCAGCAGATGCCCCAGCACCCGCCGGCTCCGGCCGGTCAGCGCGTCGATCTCCGACGCCCGCTCGTCCACCATCCGCTGGGGGCGCTCCATGGACGGCCGGCCCAGCGCGTGCGCCAGCCCCCGCTCCTCGCGGTCCAGCAGCCCCCGTACCGTCCGCAGCGCACGGTCACGCAGCTGCCCCACCCGGTCCAGCTCCTCGCCCACGTCCGGCACGACCTTCTTCGCCGCGTCCGTCGGCGTGGAGGCGCGCAGGTCCGCGACCAGGTCGAGCAGCGGGGAGTCCGGCTCGTGCCCGATCGCCGACACCACCGGTGTGCGGCAGGCGGCCACCGTCCGGATCAGCTGCTCGTCCGAGAACGGCAGCAGATCCTCCACACTGCCGCCGCCCCGCGCCACCACGATCACGTCGACGTCCGGGAGGTCGTCCAGCTCCTTCACCGCCTGGACCACCTGATTCACCGCGTGCACACCCTGCACCGCCGCGTTGCGCACCTCGAAGCGGACCGCGGGCCACCGCCGCCGGGCGTTCTCCAGCACATCGCGCTCGGCCGCCGACGCCCGCCCGCAGACCAGACCGATCAGCTGCGGCAGGAACGGCAGCGGCTTCTTCCGGTCGAGCGCGAAGAGCCCTTCGGAGGCCAGCGACTTCTTCAGCTGCTCCAGCCGGACCAGCAGCTCGCCGATGCCGACCGGCCGTATCTCCGTGGCCCGCAGGGACAGCTGGCCGCGCGGCGCGTACCACTCGGGCTTCGCCAGGACGACGACCCGCGCCCCCTCCGTCACCACGTCGGCGATCCGGTCGAAGACCTGCCGGAAGCACGTCACGCTCACCGAGATGTCCTGCGACGGGTCGCGCAGCGTCAGGAACACCACCCCGGCGCCCGGCCGCCGCGACAGCTGGGTGATCTGCCCCTCGACCCAGACCGCACCGAGCCGGTCGATCCAGCCCCCGATGAGCCGCGACACATCGCCTACGGGCAGCGGAGCTTCCGCGGATGTCTGAAGAGCCATGCGAGCGAGCGTATCCGCCCCCGCCGACAATCAGGCCGCCATGAGGAAGGCCGGTCCGGTCCCTTCCTTCTCGGGCCGTACGCCGTCCCCGCCAACAATCGGGCCGCCATGACGAAGCACGGTCCGGCCGCTCCCCGAGCTCAGGCCGTACGCCGTCCCCACTGCAACGCCAGCACCACCAGCCCCACCCCGAACCAGCACACCCCCACCACCTGGGCGCTCCGGGTCGCCTCCACGATCACCGCGATCAGCACCCCCGCACCCACCACCGGCACCAGCACGTGCCGCCACCAGCTCGGCGGCCCCGCCATCCGGCGTACGGCGAACCAGCCGACCACCGACGCGTGCAGCAGCACGAAGGCCGTCAGCGCCCCGATGTCGACGACCGACACCAGACGGTCCAGCCCGTCGGCGCGCCGGGCCGCCCACACCGCGGCGATCAGCGTCACCGTCGCGGCCAGCAGGATCGCGAGCCGCGGCACCCCGGACCCCGGGTCGACCCGGGCGAGCACCCGGGGCAGCCGCCGTTCCCTGGCCATCGCGAAGAGCAGCCGGCCCGCGGCGGCCTGCCCGGCCAGCGCCGCGAAGGCCGCCCCGATCGCCTTGCTCACCGCCACCAGATCGTGCAGCCAGCCCCCGACCGCCGAGTCCACCGTGTCGTAGAACGCCGACCCCTGCGCGGCCGGATCGGCGGCCAGCTCCGCCGATGTCATCGGTTCGAGCAGCGCCGCCAGATACGCCTGCGCCACGAACAGCACACCCGCGAGCACCAGACAGAACAGCAGCGCCCGCGCCACCTTCGCCGAGCCCCCGGTCACCTCCTCCGCGAACGTGGCGATCGCGTCGAAGCCCAGATACGACAGCACCGCCACCGACACCGCCCCCAGCACCGCCGACGTGGAGAAACCGGAATCACCGGTGAGCGGAGTCAGCCAGCCGCGCTGCGCCCCGTCCTGTACGAGCACCACCACCGCCGACACCAGGAACACCAGCAGCACCACGATCTCCATCGCCAGCACCGCGAAACCGACCCGGGCGGCGGCCCGCACACCCCAGAGGTTGAGCAGCGTGGTGACGACGACGGCGAGCGCCGTCCACACCCACTGCGACACCGACGGCACCAGTGCGTTCAGCGCGATCCCGGAGAAGAGATAGGCGACCGCGGGGATCAGCAGATAGTCGAGCATCGCCATCCACCCGGCGATGAACCCCGCCCCCTCCCCGAGCCCCTTGCGCGCGTACGCGAAGACCGAACCCGCCAGCGGGACGACCCGCACCATCTGGGCGTAGCTGAACGCCGTGAACGCCATCACCACCGTCGCCGCCACATAGACCAGCGCGACGGCGCCGTCCGACTTCGCGTCGAGCGTGCCGAACACCCCGACGGGCGCCATCGGCGCGATGAACAGCAGCCCGTAGACCACCAGATCCCGGAAACCGAGCGTCCGCCGCAGCCTCCCGCTCTCCTGGTGCGCCCCCGTAGCCCCCGCCGTCTCCGCCGTCTCCGCGCCCCCACCGCTGCCGCTCTCCGACATGAGCCCTCCCTGGGAGTCGCGTACGGATCAGTCCCGCCGGACCGGATACGGAACAGTCGCGCCGGACCGCGTGCGAATCAGTTCCGCCGGACCGCGTCCGGATCAGTCTCGCCACCCGGCCGATCTTCCGCGCGTTCGACTCGGCCTTACGATGGGGCGCATGACTGCTACGACACCTCGCCGCGTCCTGCTCGCCGCTCCCCGTGGCTACTGCGCGGGCGTGGACCGTGCCGTGATCGCCGTGGAGAAAGCCCTGGAGCAGTACGGCTCCCCGGTCTACGTACGCCACGAGATCGTCCACAACAAGTACGTCGTACAGACCCTGGAGAAGAAGGGCGCGATCTTCGTCGAGGAGACGGCGGAGGTCCCCGAGGGCTCGATCGTGATGTTCTCCGCACACGGCGTCGCGCCGACCGTGCACCAGGAGGCGGCCGAGCGGAAGCTCGCCACGATCGACGCGACCTGCCCCCTGGTCACCAAGGTCCACAAGGAAGCCGTCCGCTTCGCGCAGGACGACTTCGACATCCTCCTGATCGGCCACGAGGGCCACGAGGAGGTCATCGGCACCTCCGGCGAGGCCCCCGACCACATCACGCTGGTCGACGGCCCCGAGGACGTCGCCGGGGTCGAGGTGCGCGACCCGTCCAAGGTCGTCTGGCTCTCCCAGACCACGCTCTCCGTCGACGAGACGATGGAGACGGTCGGCGCGCTCAAGAAGAAGTTCCCGCTCCTGATCTCGCCGCCCAGCGACGACATCTGCTACGCCACGCAGAACCGCCAGATCGCGGTGAAGCAGATGGGCGAGGACGCCGACCTCGTGATCGTCGTCGGCTCCAAGAACTCCTCCAACTCCGTCCGCCTGGTCGAGGTCGCCCTCGGCGCCGGCGCGAACGACGCCCATCTGGTCGACTTCGCCGAAGAGATCGACGAGGCCTGGCTGGAGGGTGTCTCCACGGTCGGCGTCACCTCCGGGGCGTCGGTTCCCGAGGTGCTGGTCGACGGCGTCCTCGCCTGGCTGGCCGAGCGCGGTTTCGAGGACGTGGAGATCGTGAAGGCGGCCGAGGAGTCCATCATCTTCTCGCTGCCCAAGGAGCTCCGCCGCGATCTGCGCGCCGAGGCCGCCGCGCTCTCGGAGCAGTAGCCCCGGGCGCAGGGACGTTCCGCTTTCGGGAAGTGGGCCGGGCGGCCTGCCCGTACCGTGGACTGCATGCAGATCTTCGGCGTGGACATCGGCGGATCCGGGATCAAGGGCGCTCCCGTGGACCTGGACCGCGGAGACCTGGCGCAGGAGCGCCACAAAGTACTGACACCGCACCCGGCCACGCCCAAGGACGTGGTCGAGTGCGTGGCCGAGGTCGTCGGCCATTTCGACTGGTCCGGCCCGGTCGGCGTCACCTTCCCGGGCGTCGTCACCGGCGGCGTCACCCGTACCGCGGCCAATGTCGACAAGGGCTGGGTCGACACGGACGCCCGGGGCCTCCTCGGCGACCGGCTGAACCTCCCCGTCACCGTGCTGAACGACGCGGACGCGGCCGGTGTCGCCGAGATGACGTTCGGCGCGGGCCGGGGCCGCAAGGGCACCGTGATCATGCTGACGCTCGGTACGGGCATCGGCAGCGCCGTCTTCGTCGACGGCCGGCTCGTCCCCAACACCGAGCTGGGCCATTTGGAGCTGAACGGCCACGACGCGGAGAAGCACGCCTCCACCAAGGCCAAGGAGGACGAGGAGCTGAGCTGGCACCACTGGGCGCACCGGGTGCAGAAGTACCTGACCCATGTGGAGATGCTGTTCTCGCCCGAGCTCTTCATCATCGGCGGCGGGGTCAGCCGCAAGGCCGACAAGTTCCTGCCCCTGATCGAGCACGTACGGGCCGAGATGGTGCCGGCGGAGCTGCAGAACAACGCGGGAATCGTGGGCGCCGCGATGGCGGCCGCGAGCCGCTGAGGGCCGTCGCCGCACGCGCCCCGGGTGTCACGGGACAGCCCCGGGGATCACGGGACAGCACCGGGGACCGCTCTTCACCGCCGCGGGCGGCGCGGTCCCCGCGAGGAGGGGCGCGCCGACTGCCCGGCGAGCGGTGTGCGGCGCTGACGCTGACGCATCAGCCGTACCTTCCGTACGGTCGCGATGAGCCCGGCGATCAGCGTCCCGCCGTACAGCCACCCGGCGTGCACGGCGAGCGCGGTGACGACCGCCATGGTCCGGCCGCCGAAGCCGCCCGTACCACCGGCGATCGGTACGACCCCGACGGCGAACGCGATCGGCACGATGATCGGCGCGGTCACCAGGTCCGCGGGCCGCACCCACAGCGCGGTCAGCGCGCAGACCGGCAGGAACAGCACGCCGAAGACCACCGGCGAACCGTCCAGGGCCACCAGGTCGAGGCAGGCGATCACGAACATGGTCGCCGCGGCGAAGAGCCCGGCCCCGACGCCGGTCAGCCGGGGATTGGGCAGCCTGCGCAGCGCGAGCACGACGGGCGGCACCGGACGGGAGCGGCCTTCCGGCGCGCTCACCACCCGGTAGACGGCCGCGGTCTCCTCGATGGTGCCCTGCGGGGACAGCGGGGCCTGGCGTGACTGCCTGCGCTGCGGGGGACGTGTCCTGTGCTGCTCCACCGGGACAACGTAGGTCGCCGGGCGGCAGGAAACAGGTGCGGGACACGCCCTTTGGTCGACCTAGGGGATGAGTTCGATGCCACACGGCCGAACGGGAACCGGACCGGCGCCCGACCGGACCCGTGGGTACCCGGTTGCACCCGCCCGTAAACTGGAGAATCGGCCCACCCGGGCCCGCAGCGTTCCCGCCCACCGCCTCACTCCTCAGGAAGTCGCCAACGTGTCGCTCACGATCGGAATCGTCGGCCTGCCGAATGTCGGCAAGTCGACCCTGTTCAACGCCCTGACCAAGAACGACGTGCTGGCGGCCAACTACCCGTTCGCCACGATCGAGCCGAACGTCGGCGTCGTCGGCGTTCCGGACGCCCGCCTGAACAAGCTGGCCGAGATCTTCGGCTCCCAGCGGCTGCTCCCCGCGACGGTCGACTTCGTCGACATCGCCGGCATCGTCCGCGGCGCCTCGGAGGGCGAGGGCCTGGGCAACAAGTTCCTCGCGAACATCCGCGAGTCCGACGCGATCTGCCAGGTCATCCGTGCCTTCAAGGACGAGAACGTCGTCCACGTCGACGGCAAGGTCTCGCCCAAGGACGACATCGAGACGATCAACACCGAGCTGATCCTCGCCGACCTCCAGTCCGTCGAGAAGGCCGTCCCGCGCCTCACCAAGGAGTCCCGCCTCCAGAAGGAGAAGGTCGCGGTCCTCGCCGCGGTCGAGGAGGCCCAGAAGATCCTGGAGTCGGGCCAGACCCTCTTCGCCGCGGGCATCACCGCGGGCACCGAGAAGGGCAGGCTCCTCCACGAGCTGCACCTCCTGACCACCAAGCCCTTCCTCTACGTCTTCAACGTCGACGAGGACGAGCTGGTCGACGAGGACTTCAAGGACGAGCAGCGCGCCCTGGTCGCCCCCGCCGAGGCGATCTTCCTCAACGCCAAGATCGAGTCCGAACTGATCGAGCTCGACGACGACGAGGCCCTCGAACTCCTCCAGTCCATGGGCCAGGAGGAGCCGGGCCTCGCCACCCTCGGCCGCGTCGGCTTCGACACCCTGGGCCTGCAGACCTACCTCACCGCAGGCCCCAAGGAAGCCCGCGCCTGGACGATCAAGAAGGGCGCCACGGCCCCCGAGGCGGCCGGTGTGATCCACACCGACTTCCAGAAGGGCTTCATCAAGGCGGAGATCGTCTCCTTCGAGGACCTGGTCGAAACCGGCTCGGTCGCCGAGGCCCGCGCCAAGGGCAAGGCCCGCATGGAGGGCAAGGACTATGTGATGCAGGACGGGGACGTGGTGGAGTTCCGCTTCAACGTGTGACCGGAGGAAATAACACCACGTTGGCGGTCTGGTAGACGTGCAGGCCAGAAGGGGTCCGATTCCTTGGAGTCGGACCCCTGGTTTTTCCCGTACTGGGATGGTGCTGGGAGCCTGCGCCCCTTCACCTCCCATCACTCCAGCTCCCCCTTCCGTGCTGGGTTTTCGGTAGGACTCATATGCTGGGCGGCTGCCGCTTCATAGACGGCTTTGACCAGCCTGGCCTTTATGCTCCGCTGCCGGAGATCTCATTGCCGTCCCCTGTGTCGAGGCCCATTCCTGGACTGTCAGGACGTGGGCCGCCGTAAGGCCGACGTACGGATCCGGTTGGACAAGTAGCGTCGGGTGGCCGCGAGTGGTCCGTTCGGCGGCCCAGGTGTGGTCGAGCTCGGAGAAGTCGTCGTCGACCCAGGCGACCGCCGATTCCTCCAGCCACGGTTCGACGTGGTCGCGCTTCCACAGGCAGCCGTTGGGGTGGCTGGTGGTGATTCGGGGGCGGGGAAGATCGAGGTACTGGAACTCCGGCAGTCCGAGGAGCGGCCCGACGATGGTGCTGGCGTCCTTGCGCCAGCTCGTGCACCACGCGGGGGCGACGAGACCGCTGGCCAGAAAGCTGGTGAGCAGCGGGCCATGGGCGGGGTCGAGCCAGATGGGCACTGGGTCGTCGGGGCCGCGGCCCGCGGGCCGGACGGTGTGGCGGACGTGGGTGGGCGGGGTGCTGCCGTCAGCCGCCGGGAACGGTATGAGGACGCCGTCAATGTCCAGTAGGAGGTAGGGCAGGGGCATCGTTGCCTCCATTGGTCAGCGTTTGCGGGCGATGATCAGCAGGGTGGTGGGCCACGGGTCGCGGCGCGGGTGCTGCAGCTCCAACACCGAGGTGATGCGCAGGCCGGTCCGGGAGAGGTGGGCTCCCCAGCGGCGGGCGTCGAACTCCCATCGGGCGAGGGGCAGTCGGGTGCGGTCGGGCATGGTGACGTAGTCCTCGCGCGGACGGTCGTCCGCGGATGGATGTCTTCCGGCCCGTGCCGGGTGGGGGACGGAGAAGGCCAGGACACCGCCAGGCTTCAGGCGTCGGGAAACGGCGGTAAGGAGGAGCTCGGGGGCGACGAGGCCGACGGCGCCGAAGACGGAGTAGATCGCGTCGAAGGTCTGGTCGGTGGCCTGCAGGTGGTGCAGTGCGTGGCCGGCGGCGAACGTGGCGCCGTCGATGTGGCCGTAGTGAGAGCGGGCCCGGCGTACCTGGAGGCCGACCAGGTCCACGCCGGTGACGCGGGCCTGGTGGTGCTTCGCGAGGTGGGCCACGTTGTGGCCGGGTCCGCAGCCCAGCTCCAGGACACGTTTGCCGCACAGGTCCCGTCCCAGGACCTCGGCACCGGGTCCGATGCCCGCGTGGGTGCTCCATTCCATCCGGGCAGGCGCGGTGATGGCGTGCGCGGGGGCAGAGGCTGTGCGCTGGGCTGCGTGGGCGTACCAGGGGGAGACCTGGGCGAGCACCTAGACCTCCAGGAGTTGGACCACGTCGTTCAGGTGGCGGCGGACGACGGGGATGTACGCGGGGTCCTTGGCCGGGTCGTCGATCCAGCGGATGGCCTGCTCCATGAACCACTCCACGGCCCACATGCGGTGCCAGCCCAGTGCCCACGCCTCGGCGGCCAGGCCGCCCCGGGCGGCGAGGGCGTCCTCATGACCGCCTGCGGTGACGTACTGCTCCAGGAGCACCCGCATTCGGAATAGGCTCGGCACGTCGGTGGTGCCATGGTAGGAGGCGAGGTCGATCAGGCCGGGGCCGGTGAAGGCGCGGGCGAAGTCGAGGAGGTGCCAGCCGTGTTCCCCGATGTGGATGCTCGTGGGGTGGAACTCGGAGTGGACCCAGCCGAACGGGTCGAGTGTCGCCCCTTGGACGCGAGTCTCGGCCGCGGCAGAGATCTTCCCCAGCGTGGTCTCGATGTCGTCGCAGTCTGTCCATCGGTCGGCTTTCCACAGCTGCTGGAGGTGATCGAGGGCTCGGCCGGGCAGGGCTGCGAGGCCCGCCCCGTCGAGGAGGGGTAGACCGCCCGCAGGGCGGGCGGCATGGAGCATGACGGCGGCGGCGACACCGTCGAGGTCGTCGGCGTCCCGTACAGGGGTGCCGAGGTCGTCCATGAGCATCCCGAGCCACTTGTCCTGCATCGCGGTGGCGTGGAGCGCGGGGACCGGGAGCCCGCGCTGGTATGCCACCCGCAGGGCCTGGGCCTCGCGGTCGAAGGGCTCCTTGGCGTACTTGAAAACGGCCGTGGTGCCGTCGGGGAAGGTGACGCGTTCGACGCCGGACATGCCCCAGACACGAATCTCGGCACGGTCGGGGAAGGGCTTGCCGACGAGGGTGCACAGGTCGTCCAGCAGGGTGGCGGACAGGCTCTGGTCCATGGAGGGCTCCAGGGGCTGGTGGGCTCCGGGGCGGGAGTGCGCGAGCTGGCCCGCCCCGGAGCCGTACGGGGACGGGGTTACTCGGCTGCGGTCACGCGGTGGGCGAAGACCTGCTCGATCCAGCCAGCCTTGAACTCGGCCAGGTCGTCTCGGAAGTTGGCCATCGAGGCACCGTAGGGTGCGACGACGCCGCCGGACTGGTCCGGCACGGACTGGCAGCCGTGCACGAGCCGGGCGCCGAGCGCGGCGTGGGCCTTGATGGACTCGATCCGCCGGTGCTCGTTGAACCAGCCGCCGTGGTAGACCTCGTCCAGCATTCCGCCCATCGCCTCGTCCAAGTCGAAGACGACGGAGGTGGCGGCGGGGAAGAACCAGCACGGGCCGACGTTGGAGACGTGCCCGTCCAGCTCGACCTTGTTGAGCGCCATCAGCGTGGCCGCCTCACGGAGGATCCGCAGGTGGTCGGCGGTGATCTGCGGGAGGCTGAGGCCGGCCAGGTGCTCCTCGCGGAAGAGGTACGAGTACACCCCGTACGCCGTCGCCAGCACACGGGCCGCGTCGGAGGTGGACTCGCCGTGGTTCTTGATGAAGTCGAGCGAGAGCTGCTCGACCGCGCTCTCGGTCGTCTCGTCCACGTCCAGGAGCTGGGCCTTGACCAGCTCCCAGTCGGCGACGAGCCAGGTGTTGGACTCGAAGCGGAAGAAGTACTCGGCCGGGGCGATCGTGATGCGCCGGCCGTCGACCTGGATGCCGGGCAGGCGGCTCCAGCGCGGGTCGAACGCCTCGGGCAGCTCGACCGTGATGGCCGTGGTGTCGATGGTGGTCACCGTGTCTCCGTCTCTGATCGTCCGGGCCGGGGCACAGGAATGCCCGAGCCCGTTAGGGCGTACGGAATTTGGGGGCCGCCCGGCCCGGAGGCGGGGCGGCTGTCGATAAGTGAACCGCCCGCTACGCAGAGTGGGTACGGTGTGACCGAGGTCAAGCGGTATACACGGTTTACAGATCCGGAGCGGAGGCGATCGTGCCGACACCGACCAGCGCCAACTCCCGCCTGCGCGAGACGATCAGCGCCGCCGGGTGCACGTACGACGTGCTCGCCAAGGACGTAGGCCGCATCGCCGCCGAGAATGGCGAACTGCTCCAGACCAACAAGTCGGCCATCTCCCACTGGGTGGGTGGTGCCCGCGCGCCGTCCGGCCGAACAGGGCAGTACCTTGCGGAAGCCCTCTCCCGACGGCTGGGCCGCGTCGTCACCCGAACCGAGCTCGGCCTCCACTCACCCGACGCGGAGTCTCTACCGGACACCGATCCCGTCACTGCGGTCACCGACCTCGGCCGTGCAGACGTCGAGCGCCGCCGCTTCCTTGCCATCGCCGCCTTCACCACGGCCGGCGTGGCCATGCCGCTCCTGCACGACCACGAAGCCACCTCGCGGATGCTGCGCGCCCGCACCGCCCGCTCCCTCGTCGGCGGCGACGACATCGACGTCGTACGGCAGATCACGGCAGCCTTCAGCACCGCCGACGAACGGCTCGGTGGCGGGCACGGCCTGACCACGGTCACCGCGTACCTTGCCGACACGGCAGCCCCCATGCTGCGCGGCCGCTTCCCTGCAGAAGCCTTACGCCAGGCCGCCTTCGGCGTCGTCGCAGAACTCGCCTACCTTGCAGGGTGGAAGCACCACGACCTTGGACACGAAGGCGCTGCCCAGCGCTATTACCAGGTTGGCTACCAACTCGCCTGCGAAGCCGACCCTCACGGCCATGCCGCCTGGATGATGCGCGCCCTCGCCCACCAGTCCCTCAGCCTCAAGCAACCCCGCCACTGCGTGGACCTCGTCGAAGGCGCGCTCAACCGGGGCCTCGGCCACGTAGACGGCCAGACGGAAGCGCTCCTCCACATCACACACGCCCGTGCCTACGCAGCGGTCGGCGAGAACCCATTGGCCGCCCGCGCTCTCCTCGCCGCCGAAGATGCACTCCTGCGGGAGGACGTTCCCCAGCCCAGCTTCTCCCGCGTCAGCGGCCCCGCTGCTGGCACCGTGGCCAGCCACACCGCACGCACGCTGACCGACCTCGGCGACCACATCGGTACGGAACAGCAGCACCGCGACGCGCTCACCCGCTGGGACCCGGAGAAGTACAAGCGCGTCCACGCCCTCACCCACGCCGACCTCGGTGACAGCCTCGCCGCCCAGGTCCGTGCCGACGAAGCGGTCGCGGCCTGGACCCAGGCCCTCGCCCTCATGGAGGGCATGACCTCCGACCGCACCCGCGAGGCGATCACCTCGATCCGCTCCACGCTCGCGATCTACCAGCGCCGCCGCGTTCCCGGCGCCGCCGATCTCGCCCGCCGCGCCCGCGAGGCCCTCGCCTGACATGCCCAACAACCCGCTCGACGAAGGGAACACCGTGACCCAGCAGACCGACGACCAGCCGAAGGCCCTCAAGCCGGCGCTCGAATCGATGACCCTGCTGGTCGCCGCCGTGATCGTCCACGACAAGGCCACCAACCGCGTCGTCCTCCTCCAGCGCAGCGAGAACGCCAAGTTCGCCCAGGGCCTGTGGGACCTCCCTGTCGGCAAGAGCGAGCCGGGCGAGCCCATCACGGAGACCGCGGTCCGCGAGCTCTACGAGGAGACCGGCCTCACGGTGAAGCCCGAGTCCCTCAAGGTCGCCCACATCATCCACGGCGCCTGGGGCGTCGAAGCCCCCAACGGCTTCCTCACGGTCGTCTTCGCCGCCCACGAATGGACCGGCGAACCCGAAAACCGCGAACCCCGCAAGCACTCCCAGGTCCGCTGGATCGACGCCAACGCCATCCCCGAGGCGTTTGTGGATACCACTGCCAGCGCCCTCCACCACTACCTGAATGACGGCTTGGAGGTCTCGCTGGACGGCTGGTCGGCAGCGTGAGCATCACGCTGCTTCACCTCATACCCAAGGATCCGCACTTTTCGCCTGCGTCGGCCGCGAGCGAGGCTGCGCAGGCCCAGCTACAGCAACTGGTTCCTGAAGCGCTGGGCGGTTATGACGTCTGGGACATCCCCGGCGCAGCCTTCATCGACCCCGGGGAGAACTGGTGCGGTGTTCGGTGCCCCGTGTGCGGCTCCGACATCGAAGACTGGTGGGGCAACGCGATGGACACGGCAGCCCTTCCGGACGGCTATTTCGACTCGCTTGCCGTTACGGTGCCCTGTTGCTCTGCCCAGACGGACTTGAACGCCCTCGACTACGTCTGGGCTGCGGGTTTTGCCAGGTACAGCCTCGTAACCACAGATCCAGAATGCGAGCTGCCGCTACCGCAAGCCAGCGTCCACGCGCTGGAGGACCTCCTGGGCACGGACCTGCGGCAGGTCATCGCCCGGTACTGACGTAGCGCTGGCTTCGTTATGCAGGGCCACTCGGAAACAGAAGCTTGTAAGGCAGGTAATCGTCGTCCGGTACGCGCGGCACGTAGTCCGGGGCCGTGCGTGCAGCCACCGCCAGCAGGCGAGCGGCAGCCTCCTCCTCGGAGATGGAGGCAAGCCCGAGGGCGTGCAGAAGGCGGTCGCGCTCGGCGTCGAAGTCCGGGTGGTCGGCCCGAAGGTCCGAGCCGAGCTCGCTGATCGCGAAGCCCTTCGCCAGATCGCGCCAGAAGGGCAGCACCACGATGAGTGTGATGGCCTCGACGAGGTCGGCGCCGATCAGTGTGGCCTGGCCCTCCGAGTCGGCGTACAGGACGGGCCTCTCCTCGGCCCCGGCTTCCCCGCACAGGAAGTACGTGCCGCCGGCGCCGCAGCTGGCTATCGGGTGTAGGGGGATACCGGTGGGAAGGGCAAGGTCCTCAATGGGGTCCCGGCGTTCGACGTCGAAATCGCCAGGCCAGGCGAGCGCGGCAGCAAGGGAAGGCTCCTGCTCGATCCGGCGGAGTAGATCGTCTGATGCGGTCATGGGACGGAACGTAAGGGCCTTCGCTGGCACTGCACAAGAATGGAGGTCGCGGCGACCTGCACCTGAGCGCTCAGGCTGCTGCTTCGCCCGGGTACTCGTCCTCCGGGGAATCATCCGCACCCGGGGCCTCGCCTTCCGGGGAATCGTCCGCATCGGACTTTGGAGAGACCCAGGTGGTGCCGGGAGGCAGATCTTCCCCTGTCTCCTCCTTGTACTGCGCCTTCTTCTCCTCGCTGGCGTTCCAGCCGTGGTGGAGATTCCGCAGGTGGTTCTTGACGGAGTCGCGAGGACTGCTCGTCCTTTCGGAGGCGAAGGGCTGCTCTTGGCCAGCGACACCCTCGACTTCCGCGGCACCCTCAGCATCCTCAACGTCCTCGGCGTTTGCGGAACCCTCGGCATAGCTGGGGAACTCGTCTGCGTCTTCCTCCATGCTGCGCGGCGCGAGGACCACAACAGTGACCATGCCCGCAGCCACGCCCGCGACTTTGACGAAGCGGATCGTCCTCGGGTGCTTCTCGGCCCAGCCCTTGCCCTTCTCGACCCAGTCCTTGGCCTTCTCGCAGAGGGAAGTGGGCTCGCCGTCATCGGGGGGCATGGAGTCAGTCACGGGCACAGATCTACCGGACCCATCCCTCGCCTGTCAGGCAATCGCCTGACATCGCCCGATGCGTTACGGCGGCGCTCGCCAGACTGAAGTACGTCTTCGCGTCTTCACGAAGGGGCGGCCGCCACAGCCGCTTGCCGTCATCGCTCTGCCCGCCCTCCAGGCGGCCTCTGTGCTGGTGGTGCCGGGCACGACGACCCTCATCGAGCTCGGCCGCTTCAGACGCGGTTTACAGCTCCAGGGATTTTGCTGCCTCGGATCCCCCGGCAAGTCCGCAGCCAGTCCGCAGGACACCCGTAAATGGTCGTCGGGAGCCAACGCATGCCAACCAGGAAATACCAGGTCAGGGGCATGCAGGAGGCTCCGCCGCAGGTCAGGTTCGGGCCGCAGACATTCCGCTTCAACGTGTAGTTGATCTAGTGAAAGGTCGTCTGACCTGCGGTGGAGTGGGTTGGGCGGCCTTTGGGGTCGGCGCAGAGTCCGCAGCGCGCTGGATGAGTCCGGCACGCGGGAACCGGCGGGACGGGCGGGAAGGAGTAGCCGGGCTACCCTCTGGGGGCTGCAGGGCGAGCCGGGACTCCAGCCGGTCGACCCGAACGGCGGCTGGTGCGCGGCTCGGCGCATCGGCTGAATTGGAGCCGATCGACCCCCTCCCAAGCCTCTCTACGATGCTCAAATGGGAGGGGCCTCTTTCTTTCCGGGATGCTAGTGAGGTCGAGCCTGTCCGTGGGGGAGTAGGTCGCGCTCCTGAACCGCCGTGGCCTCGTCATCGACGACGAGGCCGTCTGTGCGGCGTTCTTTGGCCCGAACAACTACTACCGATTCTCCGGCGACGCTCGCTACTTCCAGCGAGCGTCACGCTGTGCCCTCCGGCAACACCAGTGACCATGAGGTCCGAGAGCGCAGTCGGCATCGCTGACCGAGGCAGATGCTCTCGCCACGTTTCGTGGTTTCCTCACGAGGGAGTGAAGTAAGATTCAATCTACGTAAGAATCTATCTACGTTAATTGTCCTCAGGGGTGCGTCGTGGAGTTTCAAGGTCGGGCCGGAGATCTTGAGCTGCTGGCTGAGCAGTACCGGACAGTGGCAGAGGCGGTTGGAGCCACTCGGGGGCGGGCTGTGATCATGACGGGCCGGCGCCGAGTAGGGAAGTCGCGACTGGTCCAGGAGTTCTGCGACCGCTCGGGAGCGCCGTACGTGGTGTTTCAGGCCACCCGTGGGCGCAACCCTGTGACGGAGCGCGCCGACTTTGCCGCGACGCTCGCGCAGTCGCTACTGCCTGGGGCGGAGCTGGTCGCCGGCCTCCAGGCGCAGGACTGGAACCAGGCCCTGCGCTCTCTGGCGCTCGCGGTACCCGATGACTCGCCCAGCATCGCGGTGATCGACGAGGTGCCGTGGCTGGTCGAGCAGGATCAGGAATTCGAGGGCGCACTCCAGACTGTCTGGGACCGTCACTTGTCCTCCAAGCCCGTGCTTCTGCTGCTGGTTGGCAGCGATACATCGGTGATGGAGGCACTGCAGTCGTACGGACGCCCGTTCTTCGGTCGGGCAGCGAAAATGACCGTCCACCCCCTGAACCTGGCCGACGTACAGGCCATGACCGAACTCGACGCCGCTGGGGCCGTCGACGCCCAGTTGATCACTGGGGGATTCCCCGAGATCGTGCAGTCGTGGCGGCCGGGAATGGGGCGTACAGCCTTCTTGCAGGCGTCGGTCGCCAATCCTCTCTCGCCCCTGCTGGTGGCCGGCGAGCTGTCCCTGCTGGGCGAATTCCCCGAGGCTTCGCACTCACGGGCCGTGCTGGAAGCGGTTGGCAGCGGTGAGCGCACGTTCAGTGCAATCGCAGCCCGGGCCGGCGGCGCCAGCGCTCTGCCGTCCGGCACGCTCTCCCCGCTGCTGGCCACGCTGCAGGCCAAGCGAGTACTGGCTGCTGATCTCCCCCTGTCGGCCAAGCCGGACAGCAAGAACAAGCGCTACCGCATCGCCGACCCGTATCTGCGGTTCTGGCTGGCGTTCCTGGCACGCGCGATCCCGCTCATCGAGCGAGGCCGCGGTGACTTGGCACTGGAACGCATCGAGCGGTCATGGACCAGTTGGCGCGGGCGGGCGGTCGAGCCACTGATCCGCGAGTCCTTGCTGCGTCTGATGCCCAACGATGAGTGGCCCGAGACCGAGGCCATCGGCGGTTGGTGGAACCGTCAGAACAACCCCGAGATCGACCTCATCGGTGCAGACCGCGAGCCGGTGGCCCGGCAGGTGTCCTTCGTCGGGTCGGTCAAGTGGCTGGAGACCCAGCCCTTCGGCCGTCATGAGTACGACGCCTTGGTGCGCGACATGCTCGCCGTCCCCGGCACCGCCCCGGATACTCCACTGGTCGCGGTCTCCCGCTGTGGGGTGACCGATGATCTGCCGCTCACCACGCACTGGGGGCCGGAGGACCTCGTACGGGCGTGGCAGCCCCGATAGCCGCGAAGTCCGGGATCTCTCGCGTCGTGGATGATCCGGCGGGGGCGTCTGCCGCCGATGCGGTGGTGCGTCACATCGCGGCGCCCAGGGCGCCGCCCCGGAAGATGCGGAGGTCCACCGGGCCGTCCCGCAGGATCGCCTGGCGCAGGTCCTGGAGTTCGCGGCTCAGGTCCAGGCCCAGCCGGGCGGTCATCTGTGCTCGTGCCGAGGACAGCACGCGCAGTGCGTCCGCGCGGCGGCCGCATTCGTAGAGTGTGGCCGCGCGGAAGGCCAGAAGCATTTCGTGTTCCGGGTACTCCTCGGTGAGGCGCGCGAGCTCCGCGGCCAGGGACCAGTAGTTGCGCAGTTTGAACTCCGCCGCGACACGCAGCAGTTGCGCCGAGATCAGCAGTTCGTCGAAAGCGGCGCCGATGCCTCGGCGGGTCCGCTCGGACGCGACGTCCTCCAGGAGCGCGCCACGCCATTCGGCCAGGGCGGACGAGGCGAGCCGTGAGACCTCCTGCGGCTCGTTGCTCTGCTGGGCCCGGTTGACCAGCTGGGTGAAACGGTGCAGGTCCACCAGTTGGGGATCGCCGGTCAGGGTGTACGTCGAGCCGCTCCGCGACAGTCGTACCGACCCGTCGCACCCGCCCCGGCGAAGGCTTGCCCGCAGCCGGCAGACGTCCACATAGAGGTCGGTCCGGGACCGCGGGCGCTCGTCCTCGTCCGACAGCAGGTCGATCAGCCGGTCCATCGGGAGCGGCCGGCCCATCTCCAGCAGCAGTAAGCCCAGCAGCAGACGCTCGCGGCGTCGACCGATGGCCCTGGGGCATCCGTCGACGGTCCATTCAACTTTGCCCAGCACTCGAAAATGCGACCCCGTGGCAAGCATGGCGGCAATCATGCTCAGCCCGTCATGGTCCTGGCAAGGTCTTGGCATCCTCCCGACAGGCCCCACGTATCACACTGCTCACCCGTGCAACCGAGCCAGGGGGTCGAACTTGCCTTACGTCATTGCCGGTCTGGTGCTCGTCGGAGCCGTCGCCCTGCTCAACCTCGTCCTGCTCATGGTCGTCCTGCGCCGCTGGCAGGAGCTCGAAGCCGTGCGCAGGCGCCGCGACTTCGCGGCCGAGGGGCCGCAACCCGGGGACGGGCTACCGGACTTCACCGCCACCGCGCTCAGCGGCCGGACCGTGACCCAGGACGGCTTCCGTTCCGGGGAGCTGTTGCTGGGCGTCTTCTCCCACGACTGCCCGTCCTGCACCGACAGCCTCCCCGACTTCGCCGAACGGGCCGACCGGGTCCGGGCCGCGGGCGGGCGGGTCCTGGCCCTGGTGATCGGGGCCGAGGCCGGCGCGAGCAGCCTGACCGCCCAACTCGCCGGGGCGGCGGACGAGGTGGTGCCGGGGCCCGAGGCCTCACCGCTCTTCCGCGCTCTGCGCGTCCCCGCCTTCCCCACGGTCCTCAGTTACCAGGACGGCGTCGTCGCCGCTCCCTCCGCCGCCGGCCGCGAACCGGTACCGGCGGCCTCCTGAACCCCGGTGCGGCGGTGGTCCGCGGACCACCGCCGCACCGCGGAGCACGCACATCCCGTCCACACAGGAAGAGGAGAACCATGCGCACACTCAAGGCCGGTGCGGGCCGTCTGATCGAGCGGATCCTGCCCAAGGCCGAGGCCGAGGCCGGCTGCCCGCCGGACTGCTACACCGAGTGGAGCACCAGCGCCCAGCGTTGTCGCCGCTGCTGCTACTCGGGCGCCTCGTGCACGGTCAACTGCGGTAGCTGGGACTACTGCTGAACCACCACGGGGCGGGCCGCGCACGGCCCGCCCCGTGTCCGCCGGCCCAGGACCCATTCCCCCGGAGTCATCCTTGTCCGACCTGCTGCTCGTCTGCCGCCTGACCCTGATCTGCGTGCTCGCCGTGGCCGGCCTCGCCAAGCTGCGCGACCGCCGCCGATTCGCCACGGCACTGGACGACCTCCCCTACCTGCCGGCCGCCGCCCGGCCGGCACTCGCCGTCCTGGTGCCCGCGGCCGAGCTCCTCGCCGCCGTGCTCCTCGCCCTGCCCCGGACGCTCACCGCGGGCCTGGCCGTCGCCGCCGCCCTGTGCGCGGGATTCAGCGCCGTCGCCGTCACCACCATGCGGCGCGGCAGCTCCGCCGGCTGCCCCTGCTTCGGCAGCAGGACCACGGTGCCCATGGGCCCCTGGCATGTCGCCCGCAACGCCGCACTCACCGTGCTCGCCCTCCTCGGCGGCACCATCGCCCTCACCCACGGCACCGCAGGCCCGCCCAGTGCCCCCGCACTGGTGCTCGCGGCGGCGGTCGCCGTCCATCTCACCGTGTTCGCCGTCTTCACCGACGACCTCGCCGCCTTCTTCGCCACCCGCCCGGCCGACACCGAAAGGACGATCACGCAGTGAGCTACGCCATCACCGGCCTCGCCCTTCTCGCCGCGGCCACCCTCGTCAACGCCCTCCTCACCGTCGCCGTCACCAGACGCTGGCGGGCCGAGATGGCCGCCCCCGCCCCGGCCGCCGCACCCCAGGGCCCTCCTGTTCTCGCCGTACGCGAAGGCGACCGCGCCCCTGCCTTCACCCTGCACACTGACCGGGGCGAAGTCGGCGGATCCACCTTGGCCGGCCACCCCGTCCTCATCTGCTTCCTCCGCCCCGACTGCGGCCCCACCCGGGAGAGCCTCCCCGGGATCCGGCGGTGGGCCGAGGAGAACACCCCGTCGGGCGCACGTCTCGTCGCCGTCGTCAACGGACAGCCCACCGACGCCGGCCCCCTGCTCGAAGCGGTCGGACCGCTCACCGAACTCACCACGACCGAACCGCCGAACGGCCCCGTCGCCAGCGCCTTCGGCGTACGCCACCACCCGAGCTTCGTCCTCCTCGACGCCGAGGGGACCGTCACCGGGGCAGGCATCGGCCAGGGGTCCCTGCCCGCGATCGACCTCCTCACCGCATGAGCGGGCGGCCCGCCTCCCGCCCGGCCGAGTTCCTGCGGGGCCTCACCGCCGTACTCGCCCTCACGCTGCGGGCCTGCCCCGGGGCCCTCGCCGTCCGGGTCGCCGCCGTCGTCATCGCGGGTACGGCCCCCGTGGCCGCCTCCTGGCTGCTCAAGTACGTGGTCGACAGCCTCACCGCGGACGGGTTCCGCGCCTCGGACCTCAACCGGGCCGCGGCCGGCATCGGCCTGCTCACCGTGTTGCTCGCCGGCGCCTCGGCCATCTCCTCCTACGCCGACGGCCGCATCCGCCGCGCCACCTCCACCCGGGCCCAGAGCGACCTGCTCACCGCCGTCAACCGGCTCAGCGGGCTGTCCAGACTCGAACAGCCCGCCTTCCACGACCGCGTCCAACTCGCCATCCAGAGCGCCCAGGGCGCCGAACGGCTCGTCGGTGCGGTGCTCCAGGGCGCCCAGGGGATCCTCACCCTGGTCGGCTTCCTCGGCAGCGTCCTGCTCATCAGCCCCACCCTGGCCGCGATCCTCGTCGCCGCGGCCGTGCCGGCCCTCCTCGCCCACCTGGCCAACAGCCGGCACCGCGCGGACATGTTCTGGCGCACCAGCAGCCTCGCCCGCCGCCAGATCTTCTACCGAGGGCTCCTCACCGACACCCAGGCGGCGAAGGAGATCCGCCTCTACGGCCTCGGCGACTACTTCGCGCAGCGCCTGCGTACCGATCTCGACAGCATCAACCAGCAGGAGGAACGCCTCGACCGCCGCCTCGCCGGCTACGAGACGGCCCTCGCCGCCCTCGGAGCGCTCGTCTCCACCGGCGCACTCGTCTGGGGCGTGCACCAGGCCGCCGCCCACGTGCTGACCGCCGGTGACGTGTCCCTGCTCGTCGCCGCCCTCGCCGGCCTGCAGACGGCCCTCGTCGGCCTGGTCGGATGCATCGCCCAGAGCCACCAGACGGCCCTGCTGTTCGGCCACTACCTGCATGTCACCCAGGTCCGCGACGACCTCCCCGCCCCGGCCGCCCCGATCGCCGCACCCCCGCTGAGCCACGGCATCGAACTCCGCGACGTCTGGTTCCGCTACACCGACGACGGACCGTGGATCCTGCGCGGGGTCAGCCTGACCATTCCGCACGGCACCAGCCTGGCCGTCGTCGGACTCAACGGGGCCGGCAAGAGCACTCTCGTCAAACTGCTGTGCCGCCTCTACGACCCGCAGCGGGGCAGCATCCACTGGGACGGCACCGACCTCAGGGACTTCCCCGCGGACCAGTTGCGCGGGCGCATCAGTGTGGTCTTCCAGGACCCGATGGAGTACGACCTCACCGCCGCGGAGAACATCGGCCTCGGCGACCTCGGCTCCCTCGACGACCACGGACGCATCCACGCCGCCGCCGCCGACGCGGACATCCACACCGCCCTCGCCCGTCTCCCGCAGGGGTACGACACCATGCTCAGCCGGATGTTCTTCCCCGACGACACCGAGGAGACCAACTCGGGCGTCCAGTTGTCGGGCGGCCAGTGGCAGCGACTCGCGCTCGCCCGGGCCCTGATGCGTTCCGAACGGGACCTCATGATCCTCGACGAGCCCGGCACGGGCCTCGACGCGGTCGCCGAACGCCACGTCCACGACCGGCTCACCGCACTGCGCGAGGGCGCGACGAGCATTCTCGTCTCCCACCGCCTCAACACCGTGCGCGCCGCCGACACCATCGTCGTCATCGCCGACGGAACCGTGCACGAGGCAGGCACCCACGAGCAGCTCATGTCCGCCCGCGGCGCGTACGCCGAGCTCTTCACCACGCAGGCCGAGGGCTACGAGGAGACCGTCCGGTGAGCGTCGCGGCCCCGGTCCTCCTCGCCCTCGCGGTACTCCTCGTCCTCGCCGCGGCCCTGTCGCTGGCGCGCCGGCGGCTGCTGGCCGTGACCGTGCGCGGGTACAGCATGTCGCCGGCCCTCATGCCCGGCGACCGGCTCCTCGTGCTCCGCGGCACCCGCCGTGTCGCCACGGGCCGGGTGGCCGTCGTCGTCGCACCCCACCCCGAGCACGGCTGGCACGGCCCCGAGGACACCACCCCCGACTCGTGGTACGTCAAACGCGTCGTCGCCGTCGCCGGGGAGCCCGTACCGCACTGGGCCGTCCGGTGCCCCGGTACGCACGTGCCACCGGGCATGCTCGTCCTGCTGGGCGAGAGGCCGGGCTCGCGGGACTCCAAGCAGTGCGGCTACTGCCCCGAGGACAAGGTCATCGGGGCGGTTCTGCTCCGTCTGCGGGCCGCCGCGGCTCCCGGTGCGTCTTCTCCGGCCGGGCCCCCTGCGTTCCGCGTCGACGAGTGACCGTGCGGGACGACTCCCGGCACCGCGCATTCCGGCCGGGCGGCCCCGTGGGTGGGACCGCCCGGCCGGACCGTGTGACTACCGGACGTCGTAGGCGCGGGTGATCGTCTGGCTGACCGCGTTGCCGTTGGCGTCGGTGACGGTCGTCCTCAGGGCGACCTGCTTGCCGGAGGCCCCGGTGTGGTCGAGGACGGCCGTCCAGCGGCCGTTCCGCTGCTCGGTCGGTGCCTGGGTCCAGGTGGTGCCGCCGTCGTAGGAGTACGACAGCGTGGCCGCCCTGACCGCGCCCGGGGTGTATCCGGCGTGGCCCTCGACCGACAGGCCGATCTCCGTGTCCTTCCGGGCGGGCACGGTGTTCAGGCCGTCCACGGGCACGTCGTACGCCGGGAAGAGGAGCGGCAGGCCGCGCGAGTAGACGTCCGGCTCCCGGTGGGAGCGGAAGCTCCACGTGGTGGTGACGGCGGTGGAGCGCAGCCAGTTCCGGTCGGAGGAGGGGATCTTCTCCAGGTTCTGGGTGAGTTCGTAGGCGGAGTCCTCGTCCGGCACCTCGAACACGTCGTACGGGTAGGCGCTCCGGGCGATCTCTTCGCCGTTGCGCTTCAGCAGGAGGTTGCCGAGGTCGCCGAACGATCCGCCGAGGGACCAGTGGTCACCGGACCCGTCGAGCCAGAGAGCGGTCTGAATCCCGATCAGGTCGCCCTGCCGCTCGGCGGCCAGCACCGGCTTGCCGTCGGCGTCACGCGGGGCGGCCGGCCGCAGCGGGCCGCGGTACCACTCCTCGGCCCGTCGCTGCCCGGTCCGGTAGGTGCGCTCCTGGTCGCTCATGAAAGCGGCGAACGGGAAGCTGGTCATCGCGCCGTGGTACCAGACGTCGTCGCCGGTCGTGTAGTAGGCGGTGCGGGTCGCGGGTACGTGCACCGCGCCGTACGCGCTCACGGGGATGTAGTCGCTGCCGCTCCCGGGGTGGCGGACGAACACGGCGTCGAGGTAGTCCGCCTCCTTGCCCATGGCGTTCCAGGTCTCGGTGACCTGCGCCAGCCGGGAGTCCCCGGGCCGGTAGACCTGGTCGGAGCGGAGGGGGCCCGGGGTCGGGAACGTCAGGTTGTAGACGTACGGCGAGCCGTCCTCGGAGCCGGTCGCGCGCCAGGTGGGCCGGAACTCGAAGGTGCCGTTCGTGGCGCGTCCGTCGATGTCCGCGTAGAAGTTGTGGACGGTGTCCGCCGCCGTGACCGAGCCGGAGACCAGCCAGGTGTCGTCCCAGGTGCGGGCGTAGCTGATCGTGGTCGTGTTCACCGTCGCGGGCCGGTCGGTCTTCAGGCTCAGCCGGTGGGCCTGCCGGGCGTCGAGGACGACCGTGGTGTCCCGGGTGATCCGCAGCTGTGGCCGCGCGAGGTAACTGACCGATTCGGCCGCGCCGTTCGCCCCGTACGTCGCCACGAAGCCGCTGAGGGAGTAGCTGCCCGGGCGGATGCGGTACGTCTGGTCGGGCGCCCCGGCGTTGCTGCGGCGCTCTCCCCTGTCGGTGTCCAGGCCGATGAGGTCCAAGGAGGAACTGCCGGTCGCGGGGCTGCCGTTGCGGTCCACGGCCTTGACCCGGAGGGTGACCGTCTCCGGCTGGACGTACAGCGTGACCGGCACGGAGACGTGCACGTCTTTGCCGGTGGCCAGGATCCGGCCGGTGACCGCACCGTACTGGGAGTCCCGGAGACGGGCGGTGGGGTCGATCCGCACCGGCACCTGAGCGGTGGCTCCGGCGGGGACCGTCACCTTGCGCTGCGCAGGCTTGACGACGTCGGAGTGGACATCGCTGCCGTCGTTGCCGTGCACGCCGCTGACCTTGAGGTCCAGGGTCAGCTCGCGGCCGCTGGTGTTGGTGAAGGGCACCTTCACGGTGGTGCGGTCCGACGCGTCCTGCGGCCAGTTGTAGCTGCCGCCCTGGACGGCGGGCGCGGCGAGCACCTTCTGGTTCACCGCGGCGAACACGTCGAGGACGCCGGCACCGGTCCGGTCGGCGCCGTCCACCTTGCCGCCGGTGCGGGCCGAGGAGACGAGCGCGGCCTTGATCTGCTGGGCGGTCCAGTCCGGGTGGGCCTGGCGGACGACGGCTGCGGCTCCCGCGACGTGCGGGGTCGCCATCGAGGTGCCGGACATCGACCGGTACGCGTAGACACCGCGGCCGCCCGCGCTCGCCGCCGAGATGTCGACGCCGGGCGCGGCGATCTCGGGCTTGAGGGTGTGTGTGACGGCCACGGGGCCGCGGCTGGAGAACTGCGCGGTGCTGTCGTCACGGTCCACGGCACCGACGGTCAGCACACCGGGCACGCACCCGGGCGAGGAGACGGTCTCGGTGCCCGGGCCGGCGTTGCCCGCGGCGACGACGAACAGGGTGTGCGTGTTCTGCGCGAGTCGCTCCGTGGCCTGGGCCACCGGGTCGGTGCAGTCCTTGACCGACGGGTTGCCCAGGCTCATGGAGACGACGTCGGCCTTCTGGTCGACGGCCCACTGCATCCCGGCGATGACCCAGGAGTCCAGCCCGGACCCGCTGTCGTTGAGAACCTTTCCGATGAGCAGCGAGGCGCCGGGGGCCACGCCCTTCTTGCGGCCGTCACTCGCGGCTCCGGACCCGCCGACCGTGGAGGCGGTGTGGGTGCCGTGCCCGACACGGTCGTCGGTGGTCCTGGAGTCCGTGAAGTTCTTGGAGGCGGCGACCCGGTCCACGAGATCCGGGTGCTCGGCGTCCACGCCCGTGTCCAGCACGGCGACCTTGGTGTTCCGGCCGTCGTAGCCGGCCGCCCAGGCCTCCGGCGCGTGGACCTGCTTGGTGGACCGGTCCAGCGTGGCCTCGACCCTGCCGTCCAGCCACAGCTTCTCGGGCGTGGAGGCGGAGCGTGAGCGCGGGGCGGTGACGTCCTGCCAGAAGGTGGCGGCGGTCTTCTTGTCCGCCGTGAGGGCGACGCCGCCCACGGCGGGGAGCAGCAGGCTCCGTTCGGCGCCGCGAGGTGCCTCCGGTGCGCTCCTGGCGACGTTCACGCCGTTCCCGTAGGTGGCGATCAGCGGAAGCGTGTCGGTGTGCGCGTCGTCGTATCCCTGCCGGATGAGCCCGGTGACGTTGAACAACCGCTCGTCGACCCTGCCCTCGGCCACGGCCCGGGAGGCGCCCTCGGGGTAGACGTAGAGGTCCTTGCCCGACTGGTAGGTCTCGACCGTCGGCCGGGTGCCGTCCTCACGGGGCAGTACCGCCGCGGAGCTGCGGCCCGACCTGTCCGTGGTCACGAGGACCTTGTCGCCGGTGACGAGCGTGACCGTCGTCTGCCTGCCGTGGCTCCGCGCGGCCTCGCTGCCGACGACGGGGGCCTTCCCCGAGGCTCCGTCGGGCGGGGCGTCCGCCGCCCCGGAAGGTGTTACCGCGGTGAAGGCCAGGGCGGCGGCGGACGCCGCGCCCATGGCTATACGCGCTATGGGGCGCATGAATCTCCCTACTCGACGCAGTGAAATGCCGGGGTGCGGCTGAAGCCTGGCAGACAGTCAGGTGACGTAGGGATGGCTGAGCGTGACGGGTTCCCCGCATGTCGGCTTTCCGACATGTGGCCGTAACCATGGTGTGGGCGGCGCTCCACGCACGGGACGGGTGCCGTCCGGACCGCCACCCCGGACGGGCTCGCCGAGGGGGTGGCGCGTGCGACGGCGTTCCTTGGCCGACGGCCGGCCCGCGGTTCTCGCTATCGGGGGAACGAGCAGGTCACAGCCAGCCCGCGCGTGCGGCGTGCCAGCCGAGCTGAAGGCGGGAATCGGCCCCGGCGAGGTCCATCAGGCGGCGTGTCCGTCGCTCCACGGTGCGGATGGAGACGCCGAGCTGTGAGGCCGCACGCCGGTCGGAGATCCCGGCCAGCAGCAGCGCGAGGACCTCGAGTTCCCCCACGGTCGGCTCCTGCTCCGCCCTCTCCTGCACCCGCACCCCCGTGGGCGTGGGGTACAGCGGCCGGGCCTGGGCCCATTCCTTCTCGAAGAGCTGGACCAGGGCCGTGAGCAGGCCGCTGCGGTGCACCACGATGGCGCTCGGCTCGCCGCGGGAGTCGGCCACGTCCAGGGGCACCATGGCACGCTCCCGGTCCGACACGACCATCTTCAGCGGCAGCGCCTCGACCAGGCGCAGTTCCAGCCCCGCCGTGATCGCCGCACGCATGTCCTGCGCCACCTCGTGGCCGTCGAGATAGTCCTTCGTGGCCACGACCCGGAAGTCCACGCCGCGGTCCAGTGCGGCACTCTCCGAGGTGTCGGTGTCCTCGCGCGGCACCGCGATGGGCGCGCCGACGAGGAAGACGAGCAACTCCCGCTGCGCGCCGCGCTGCAGCTGGTGGAACCGGTGGGCGACCTGCTCCACACCGACGACCACCTCCACGATGCTGCCCGCCGGGTGCGCGGCGGTACTGCGGTACTGCTCGGTCAGCATCGAGAACGCGGTCTCGGCCCGGTGCAGCGCGTTGCGCTGCTCGACGAGGAGCGGGGCCAGGGCCACGGACGGCGGCGTGAGCCGGTAGCGGGTGGTGGGCCCGCCGCGGGCCCCGCAGCCGGCCGGGGCGGATGCCGCACCGCCCGTCCCGGCGTCGACCGCCACCAGACCACGTGCCGTCAGCTCGTCGAGGATGTGGGCGGTATCGCCCTCTTCGAGCCCGGCCTGCCGGGCGAGATCCTGCGCGGAGGCTGTCGGCCGGGCCAGCAGCGCGGTGTAGACGGCCTCTTCGGCCGGGCTCAGCCCCAATGCCTGCAGCATTCAGCTCTCCCTCGGGCGACCGCCGTTTCCGTCCCCCGGCGCAGCCCGACGGACCGGGCGGACTCTGCTGGGCCGACCCTATCCCGCGGTCGGACCAGGGCCACCGGCCGCTGTCCGTCGTGCACCCGGCCCGCTCCGCACGGGGTGCTGGGACGGCGTCCGGCGGGGCGTGGCCGACCCGCGGCCGAGCTTGCCTACGGTACGAGGGAATGCACCATTTGCCCCGGAGGTCCCGTGCCCCGTAGACATCGGAAGAAGTTCGCCCGACCCGTCGAGGCGATCGAACCGCCGAGCACAGTCGAAGTAGTGATCGCCGTAGCGACGGTGACGATCATGGTGGGGGTCCTGGGAGCCCTGGCCGAGTCCCCGGTATGGCTCCTCGGGCTCCTCGTGTTCCTGCCGGGGGCGGCGTCGGCGCTGTGCACCGTGCGCCAGACGGAGTTCGTGTTCGCCTGGACCGCGTTCGTGGTCATCGGCACCATTCTGCTCCGCCACGGTGACGGGAGGCCGTGGCTCGACAGGATCCTCATGATCCTGCTCACCCTCGTCCTGGGCGCGGTCTCCGTCTACGCGTGCCACCGTCGTATCGGCCGCGAACAGGAGACGCTACGGCTGCGCTCCACCGCTGCCGCGATGCAGCGCCACATCCTGCGCCCCCTGCCCATGCTCACCGACGACGTCCTGGTCGACGGCGTGTACGAGCCCGTGCAGGAGGACCGGCTGGTCGGCGGGGACATCTACGACGTCGTCGCCTCTCCCTGGGGAACGCGGGTGCTGATCGGCGACGTCCAGGGCAAGGGTCTGCCCGCGGTCGGCGCCGCATTCGCCGTCATCGGCGCCTTCCGCGCGACAGCACACAGGGAACCCACCCTGACCGCGCTCGCCGATGCCCTGGACGCCGCAGTCGTACTGCACAATTCGTACGCCGTGCAGACCGGCGACGACGAACGGTTCGTCACGGCGCTCATCCTCAACGTCGACGCGCACGAAGAGGTGCAGGCCATCAACTGCGGGCATGTCCTGCCGCATGTGCTGCAGGACGCCACCGTCACCGTGCCGGTCCTCACCTCCGGCGTCCCCCTCGGACTCGCCGAGCTGTCCGCCGAGCCCGCGACCGTCGACTGGTTCGGCTTCCCGTCCGGCGCGACCCTGCTCCTGACGACGGACGGACTCACCGAGACCCGCGCCGCCGACGGTGCGTTCTATCCCGTCACCGAGAGCCTCGCCCGGCGTGGGTCGCTCCCGCCCACCGATCTGCCGCGTGCTCTGTACGACGACGCGCGCGCGTTCGCCGAGGAGGGGGGCCAGCACGACGATGTGGCGATCCTGTCCGTGCGACGGTCGCCGTACCGCTGAGTGCGGCACCGCCGCGCCGCGCGGCCGGCCGTCGCCCGTGCCGGGCCGCCGCTACTCGCCGGCCCTCCGCCCGGGGCGGGGCCCCCGGGTACGGCCGGCGTGCGACGAAGGGCGGTGCGCGCTCATTCCCTTGGCGGCGGCCTGGGTGATGTTGCGGGCCATGCCGCCGAAGACCACGGTGTGGAAGGGGGAGACGGACCACCAGTAGGCGTGGCCCAGCAGGCCGTGCGGGTGGAACAGCGCCCGTTGCCGGTATCGGGTGCGGCCGTCGGGACCGGTCTCGGCGTACATCTCCAGCCACGCGAGGCCCGGCAGCCGCATCTCCGCGCGCAGCCGCAGCAGCCGTCCGGGTTCGATCTCCTCGACCCGCCAGAAGTCCAGCGAGTCCCCGACGCGCAGGTGCTCGGCGTCGCGCCGCCCGCGGCGGAGCCCCACACCGCCGACGAACCGGTCCAGCCACCCCCTGACCGCCCAGGCGAGCGGGAAGGAGTACCAGCCGTTGTCGCCGCCGATCCCCTCGATCACCCGCCACAGGGCCGTCCGGGACGCGTCGACCGAGAGCTGCCGTTCGTCCTGGTAGAGGCTGCCTCCGGCCCAGTCCGGGTCCGTGGGCAGCGGATCGCTGGGCGCTCCCGGCAGAGCCGCGGACGACCAGCGGGTGGCGACCTGTGCCTCACGCACCCTCCGCAGTGCCAGGGCCAGCGCCTCGTCGAACGGCAGCGGCAGGCCCGGAGGGTCGGGTACGTAACGGGCGATGTCGTGCTCCTGGCAGACGACCTCGTGACGCAGCGACTCCGTCAGCGGCCGGGCCAGGGCGGCGGGCACCGGGGTGACGAGGCCGACCCAGTGGCTGGACAGCCGCGGCGTGAGCACCGGAACCGGAACGATGAGCCGCCGGGGCAGTCCGGCGACGGCGGCGTAACGGCACATCATCTCCCGGTACGTGAGCACATCGGGCCCGCCGATGTCGAACGCCCGGTCGACCTCCTCCGGCATGGTGGCCGAGCCGACGAGATAGCGCAGGACATCGCGTACCCCGATGGGCTGGGTACGGGTGTGCACCCAGCTGGGGGTGACCATGACCGGCAGCCGCTCGGTCAGATACCGCAGCATCTCGAAGGACGCCGATCCCGAGCCGATGACGACCGCCGCCCGCAGCACGGCGGCGGGCACCGGTGCGTCGAGGAAGATCCGGCCGACCTCGGCCCGGGAGCGCAGATGCGGCGAGAGCGACTCGACCGGTACGCCCGGTGGGGTGAGCCCGCCCAGATAGACGATCCGCCGTACGCCGGCGGAGTGCGCCTGCTCGGCGAAGACACGGGCCGCACGGCGGTCGGTGTCCTCGAACGCGGAGCCGGTACCGAGGGCGTGCACCAGGTAGTACGCCACGTCGATCCCCTGCATGGCCGCGGCGACCGAGTCCGCGTCCGTCACGTCGCCCGGCACCGTCTCGGCGTCCCCCGCCCAGGGATGGTCACGGAGCTTGCGGGGGGTGCGGGCCAGGCACCGCACCCGGTGGCCCGCTCGCAGCAGTTCCGGGACCAGACGCCCGCCGATGTAACCGGACGCCCCGGTGACCAGGCAGTGCAACCCTTCCGCGTCCCCGTCCCGCTGTCCGTCCATGCCCACGACCGTGCCTCCATGCACTCGCCCCGACCGTCCCCATATCGACCGATCATGGCCGAAATCCACATGCTGGAGGCCCACTTCCCGGCGTGTCGCCGTGCTCGCCTGTCTGCACTAACCCGGCGCGCGCGGCGGACCGGGCGCCGCGAAGCTGTGGCATACGCGCTCCCGCCGGCATCCCGGCGAAAGACGAAGGCGAAAGACGAAGAAGGTTTCTCCTGTGCGTCTGTACCGAATGCGTCTGTACCGGATAGCGCTGTGGGTCACGGTTCCCATGGCGCTTCCCCTGCTGGCGGCACCTGCCGGAGTGACGGCGGTCCGGGCCGCCGGGGACACGGCCCCCGAAGGGGCACCTTCCGTGTGGCGGCCCGGAACGACCGCTCGGCCCGCCGACACCGGGCGGCCGTTCCCGGCCCTCGGGGCGGCCTCGATGGCCCTGCCCCGTACGGTGCCCCGGCCCGCGATCGTGTCGCGTGCGCAGTGGCGGGCCGACGAGACCAAGCGCGACAGCCATGCGCACTACGCGGAAGGGGTCGGCGCGGTCTTCATCCATCACACCGACACCCCCAACGGCTACGACTGCGCGGACGTCCCCCGTACCCTGCGCAATCTGTACACCGGCCAGACCCGCGACCGGAGTTGGGGCGACCTCGGCTACAACTTCCTCGTCGACAAGTGCGGCACCATCTACGAAGGCCGCGCCGGCGGTGCCGACCGGGCCGTCGTCGGCTCGCACACCATCGGGTTCAACCAGGGCACCACGGGGATCGCGGCCATCGGCACCTTCGGGCCGGGGACGCCGGTGCCGGCAGCCATGGAGCACGCGATCGCGGCCCTGGCCGCCTGGAAGCTCGCGCCGAGCGGGGTCGACCCGGCCGGCAAGGTGCGGCTCGTGTCCACGAACGGCAAGAGCCGCTACGCCAAGGGCACTTCGGCCGAGTTCGACGCCATCTCCGGCCACCGCGACGGCTTCGCCACCAACTGCCCCGGGGACGCGCTGATCGCACGGCTTCCCGCGATCCGCAGACTTGCCGCCGACATCCGGGGCGGGAACATCCCGGCGGCCCGGTTCCCCCGTCTCGCCGCGAGCCCGGCCGACGCCGTCGGCGGTCCGCCGCCCCGCATGTCACCCGCCGGGCCGGTCCGTGGACAATCGCGGCCATGAGCGAAGAGTCGATACGGAACTACCTGGCCTCGGTCGAGAGCCGGCTGGCGGCCGACGCCTGCGCCCCGCGCTGGGAGGACTGGTCCGGGGTTCCGGTCCTCGTCGGGCGGCGGGCCGACTTCCGGATGCGGTGGGCCGCCACCAATCTGCACCTTTTCACCGTGGCCGCGGCCGTGCCCGAGGTCACCGTGCCCGTCATCGACGCATTCACCACGCAGGTGCTCGCATACGCCAGGAAGAACAAGGGCGGTCTGCCCGTCGGGATGCAGACCGGTGTCGCCGCCTTCCCCGTCCTCGTCAGTGACCGGATCGATCCGGCCGCGACGGCGTGGGCGCAGGAGAAGCAGCGCAATCAGTTCGCCTGCTTCGCGCGCCCGGTCGTGGTCGACGGCGCGCGCGGCCATGTGGGCATGTACCGGGGGAAGCCCGCCCTGGGCCGGGCCTATGCCTCGCATCTGATCGAGAAGGGCGCCCGCTACTTCGATCCGCAGGGCTGAGGCGCCGCGGCCGGAGGCCGTTTCCTCCCGTTCACCCTCTTTCCGGCGAACAGGACCACGGGCCCCGACCGGATGGCATGATCAGCCGCGTGTCGTCGCACATCCGTGCGGCACGCGCTCTTGATCGGGGGAAACATGGAACAGCGTCCGGCCGCGAGATCCGGCTTCAACTGGTGGCTGCCCAGCGTGTACGCGGCGGCCGTCGTCCTCACCGGCGCCCTCGGCTCGGGCAGGGCGACAACGATCCTGGCGGCGGTGGGCGGCATGCTGCTCGGCCTGTACTACGGCTTCGGCAACAGGCTCCGCGCCCGCCGATGACCCCTCCGTACGGCCGCGCGGTCATGGTTGGGTGACTCTCAACTCCTTGACCCCTGCGGGCTTCCGGGCGTCCTTGGACGTGACCGTCAGCCGCACCAGGCGGGCCCTGCCGCCCGCACGGTACGGCTGCCAGCGGGTGCCGTCGGCCGATGTCTCCAGTACGTACGAGGACGGCCGCACGTCCGTCCACTCCGGCTCGGCCGAGGTCACCGCGGACGCGCGCCCCAGGTCCACCGTCAGCGCGCCCGTCGCGCCTTCCGGGGACCAGGCGGTGGCCGGGCTGCCGTCCACCGCGGCGGCCGCGTACAGGCCGGGGGACTCCGAGGTCGCCGTCGCCGGCCGGCAGCGGGCCGCGTCGGTGGTCCGGGCGAGGTCGGGGCGGCGGGTGGGGAGCGTGAGCGTACCGGTGAGCAGGCGGGGGCCGGCGGGGGAGTGGACGGTGAAGGGGGCGCCGGAGGTCAGCCGTACCGTCGTCGTCAGGGGGCCGATCGCGAGGTCGTACGTACGGCCCCGGTAGTGCAGGCCCGCCAGTGTGACGCCGCTGCCCAGCTGCGGCGGCAGCAGCGGATCGAGCCGCACCCCGTCCTCCCGGAGCCGCAGCCCCGTCAGGCCGTGCGTGAAGACCTGGAGGAACCCGCCCTTCCCGGTGAGGAAGTCCTCGGCGGGGAAGCCCGACAAGGGGTCCTGGGCGCCCGCCTTCGCGCCCCTGGCCTCGCTGAACAGGGCGTACGGGCCGCGCATGAACGGGCGCACGGCGCGTTCGAGATAGGTGTACGTCGCACAGCCGGGCTCCCCGATCGCGGCCGCGTCGATCGCGTGGACCGAGTCGGTCATGGCCGGACCGTCCGGATCGGTGCGCGCCGCGTAGTAGTTGAGCGTGGCCGCGGCGGCGCCCGGCTCCATCGGCCACTCCAGCGGATAGATCAGCAGCACCGTGTCGGCCTGCTTGATCGTCGAGCCGTCGTAGCCCGCGTACTGGAGGAAGATCTTGCGCGCCGGGTCGTACGGGATGCGCAGGCCGTCCGCGACCCGCGTCCACTCGGGCGGCGCGGGGTGTCCGAGCAGCCGTGCCGCGCGGGTGGCGTTGCGCAGGGCGGTGGCCGCGACCGCGTTGGTGAAGACCCCGTCGGTGACGCCGTTGCTGTACTCGTCGGGGCCCGCGACGTCCTTCACCGAGTAGCCGCCGTCCTTGTCGGCGGTGGCCCGTGAGACCCAGAAGGCGGCGATCCCTTCGAGCAGCGGCCAGCCGCGCCGGGCCAGCCACTCGTGGTCCCCGGTCGCCAGGTAGTACTGCCAGACGGCCAGCGAGACATCGCCCTGGAGGTGGTTCTGGGTGATGCAGTGCGGGGGGTTCCAGCTCTGGCACTCGGACCACAGATCGCCGCCGCTCGCACTCGTCCATGGATAGAACAGGCCCTGGAACCCCAGCTTCCGGGCATTGGCGCGGGCGGCCTCGCGCGTGCGGTAGCGGTACTCGACGACCGGACGGGCCAGTTCGGGCCGGGTGACGAGCAGCCCCGGGTACATCCAGATCTCGGCGTCCCAGAACACCATTCCGGCGTAGTTGTCGCTGGTCAGACCGGCGGGCGCGATGCTGTCGCGGGAGCCGGTCCGGGTGGACGCCAGCAGCCCGTACTGTGCCGCCCGCAGCCACTTCTGGAGCTGGGGGCGGCCCGGTACGGAGATGTCGGCCGCCCAGTCCCGCTGCCAGGCGGCCGCGTTCGCCGTGAGCACCCCGGACCAGCCGCGCCGGGCCGCGCGCCGGGAGGCCGCGCGGGCCGAGGCGCGGGGGTCGGGGGAGGTGAGCGCGGTGTCGATGCCGACGTACTTCTCGAAGGTGTACGTACGCCCGGCGCGCACCTGGTGCGTGCTGCGCGCCGCGACCGGTGCTCCGGCCCCGGGCCCGTCGGAGCGCACGGTCTGGGCGATCGCGCCCTTGATCCCGGTGCCCCGGGTGCGGAACGTGCCGTCGTCGCCGAGGTCGAGCCGGCGTGCGCCTCTCGGGTCGAGCCGGCCGGTGACGGTCGTGGTGCCGTTCCAGTGCGGGGTCATGCGCAGCCGTACGGCGCCGGTGTGCACATCGGAGCGGTCGGCGAGCACCTCGTACGTCAGGTCGGTCGCGTGCCCGTCGGCCGTGGTCCAGCGCAGCGACGTACGCACCAGCCCGCAGCGCAGGAAGAGCGTCTGGCGGTAGCGCGAGATCCGGCCGCCGGGGGTGCCGGAGCCGTAGGTCTCGTCGCCGACGCGTACGTCGAGATCGGTCCAGCTCGGCAGTGCGGCGATCACTTCGCGGCCGGCGGCGAGGTCCTTCTCGCGCCCGAACAGGCCGGAGACGAACGCGCCGTCGTAGCGCGGGGTGAAGAGCGGCCAGCCGGTCTTCTCGTCGGACGCGGCGTATCCGGCGCCCGCGGCGGGCACCCGGTGGCCCAGGTATCCATTGCCGGTGTAGGGGGCGTAGCCGGCCGCCTCGCCGAACCGGGTGGAGGCCGGCGCCCAGGCGGGATCGGTGTCCCGGCCGCAGGCGGTGGCCGCCGCGGCCGGGGCGGCGGGAGACACCACCGCGTAGGAGGCGGGGCCCGGAGGCACGATCAGGGCGCCTGCGGCCAGGGAAGCGAAGGACGTGAGGAAAAGGCTGCGCGAGAGGCTCACCGTACGAAGGTAGGGAAGCGCGTGCCGCGTGGCGGCGCGCGGCACGCGGGGTGATGGGCTGATGGAGCGGCGGGCGGGGCGGGGGCCGGTGGCCCGCCGCGCAGGGGAGCGGTACCGGTTCAGCGAGCGGGGCCGGTCCTGAGCCCGCGCGTCAGTGCGCGGGACCGGTTCTGAGCTCGCCGCGCAGGGGAGCGGGGCCGGTCCTGAGCCCGCCGCGTCAGTGCGCGAGACCGGTCTTGAGCCCGGCGCCGCACAGGGGGACGACGACACTGCGGTCCGTCCAATGGCCGACCGCCGCCCAGCAGGCCACGCCCGTCGTCTCCACGTAGAACCCGCGGGCGGCCAGATCCAGCTGCGCGGCGCGGATCTGATCCTCGGTCACCGTGAGGAAGGTGCCGCCGGACTCCCGGACCGCGGCCAGGACGGCACGGGCGCGGGGCGGGCGGGGGATGGCGATGCCCTCGGCGAGGGTGGCGGCGGCGGGGCCGGCCGGGGCGTCGGGCAGATCCTCGGCGCCCGCGCGGAAGGCGGCGGCCAGCGGGGAGACGGCCTCGGCCTGCACGGCGATCAGCGCCGGTCGCCGGTCGATCAGTCCCTGGGCGTGCAGTTCGGCGGTGGCCAGGGCCGCGCCGAGCAGCAGGGTGCCGTTGCCGACCGGTACGGCGATGGCGTCCGGGAGACGGCCGCCGAGGTCCTCCCACAGCTCGTACACATAGGTCTTCGTGCCGTGCAGGAAGTACGGGTTGAAGACGTGCGAGGCGTAGAAGGTGCCGGGGGCGTCGGCGGCGCCACGGGCGGCTGCCGCGGTGGCCTCGCGGTCGCCGGGGACGATCTCCAGGCGGGCGCCGTGGGCCCGGATCTGCTCGGTCTTCTTCGGGGACGTGCCCTCGGGGACGTACACCGTGCAGGGCAGTGAGGCACGGGCGCAGTACGCCGCGACGGCCGTGCCGGCGTTGCCGCTGCTGTCCGCGACGACGCGCTCGGGCGACAGACGGCGGGCCAGTTCGGCGAGCATCACCGCGCCGCGGTCCTTGAAGGAGAGCGTCGGCATGAGGAAGTCGAGCTTGGCCGACACCGCGCCGGTGAGCGGGACGAGCGGGGTGCGGCCCTCGCCGAGCGTGGTCGTGGGAGCGGAGAGGGGCAGCACCTCCTCGTAACGCCACAGTGAATTGACCCGCCGGGCCAGGGAGTCGAGCGAGAGTGGGCCGGCGGCTTCGAACGCGAGGTCCCAGGGGCCGCGGCAGACCGGGCAGCACCAGGTGAGAGCGGTGGTGTCGGCGCGGGTACCGTCCTGCGGGCAGATGTATGCGGGCATGCCGGTCAGCATGTCAGGCGTGTGGCCGCCCCGTGGCGAAGGTATTGCAGAGCCCAGCGCACCCTTGTGCGATTCCCAAGAATCGGTCAATCTTTCGCTGTCGGCAGGGCCGTGGGCAGCGCGGAACCGGCAACAGGTGATTGTCATGGTCATGACTTGATCTGCCCTGCTCCGCCCCGGCGGCACGTGCAACCCCCCACCAGAGCACCGCGATCGAGGAGGCCCCCCACATGCCAGTGACGCGTCACACCCCCCACGCACGCCGAAGACTCGCCGCGGCGGGTTTCATAGCCGGAGCGGCCCTCGCGCTCTCCAGCGCCGCGGTGTTCCCCGCCTCGGCGTCCGGGCAGGCGGCCGAAGGCCGGATCCAGAACGCGGGTGCCCCGGGCACCATCAGCGGCAGCTACATCGTCACGCTCGACGAGGCGGCGGCCGACGCGGGTTCCGCGAAGGGCAGGGCGCTCGCCGAGGAGTACGGCGCCAAGATCAAGAAGACCTACCGTGCGGCCGTCAACGGCTACGCGGTGGAGCTCTCGGAGAGCCGGGCCAAGAAGTTCGCCGCCGACCCGGCCGTCGAGTCCGTGGTGCAGAACCGGACCTTCCACGTCACCGGCACCCAGCCCTCGCCGCCCTCCTGGGGGCTCGACCGGATCGACCAGAAGTCCCTTCCGCTGAACCAGAGTTACACCTACCCGGACAACGGCGGCCAGGGCGTCACGGCGTACGTCATCGACACCGGTGTGCGGATCACCCACAGCGACTTCGGCGGCCGGGCCTCGTACGGCTACGACGCCATCGACAACGACAACACCGCTCAGGACGGCTACGGCCACGGCACCCATGTGGCGGGCACGGTCGCCGGCTCGGCGTACGGCGTGGCCAAGAAGGCGAAGATCGTCGCCGTCCGGGTCCTCGACGACAGCGGCTCCGGCACGACCGCGCAGGTCGTCGCGGGCATCGACTGGGTGACGGCGAACGCCGTCAAGCCCGCGGTGGCCAACATGAGCCTGGGCGGCGGGGCGGACTCGGTGCTCGACGCCGCGGTGCGCAAGTCCATCGCGTCCGGCATCACCTACGCCGTCGCCGCGGGCAACGAGTCCACCGACGCCTCCACGAAGTCCCCGGCACGGGTCACCGAGGCCATCACGGTCGGCTCCACCACCAGCACCGACGCCCGCTCCAGCTTCTCCAACTACGGCAGCGTGGTCGACATCTTCGGCCCCGGCTCGTCGATCACCTCGGCCTGGAACACCGGCGACAGCGCCACCAACACGATCTCCGGTACGTCGATGGCGACCCCGCACGTGGCCGGCGCCGCGGCCCTCTACCTGGCCGACCACCCGAGCGAGAGCCCGGCCCAGGTCTCCGCCGGACTGGTCGCCGCGGCCAGCACCGGAGTGGTGACCAACCCGGGCACGGGTTCGCCGAACCGCCTGCTGAACGTCGGCAGCGGCTCCACCACCCCGCCGGGCGGCAAGAAGTTCGAGAGCACGACGGCCTATGCCATCGCCGACAACTCCACCGTCGAGTCGCCGATCACCGTCACCGGTGTCACCGGCAACGCGCCGGCCGCGCTGAGCGTGCCTGTGAACATCACGCACACCTACAGCGGCGACCTGAAGATCGACCTGGTCGCGCCCGACGGTTCGGTCTACAACCTGAAGGCGTACGGGAGCGGCGGCAGCGCCGACGACGTGAACACCACCTACACGGTGAACGCCTCCTCGGAGGTGGCCAACGGCACCTGGAAGCTGCGGGTCGGCGACAACGCGTCGGCGGACACCGGGAAGCTCAACTCCTGGGGTCTGCAGTTCTGATGGGCGGGTTCTGATCGCGCGGTCCCGATGACATCGCGTCCGTGACGCGCTGAACGGGCGGGGCGGACGGGAACGGGCGGGGTGGCTGCTTCGGCGGCCGCCCCGCTTCCGTGCGAGAAGGAGCACGGTCGTGGTGAACCGGGGGAGGGGGCGGCACGTGCGAAGGGCTGAGATCCCTCTGGCGGCCGATGGCCGGATATGCATGAGGGCGGGGCGAATCATCACTTCGAGTGAATCTTTGGCCTGCGCTTGCGGTACACAACCGACGGTTGTCACGCTGTTGCAGACTGTCAACCTGTTGGGAGTGGCCTGTGACTTTCGGTGAGCAGCCCGCCTATCTGCGCGTTGCAAGCGATCTGAGAGAGAAGATCGTCAACGGTTCGCTGCCGCCGCATACGCGCCTGCCTTCGCAGGCCCGTATCCGCGAGGAGTACGGGGTCTCGGACACCGTCGCGCTGGAGGCGCGGAAGGTGCTGATGGCCGAGGGCCTGGTGGAGGGGCGCTCGGGCTCCGGCACCTATGTGCGCGAGCGCCCGGTCCCGCGGCGGATCGCCCGCTCCGGCTACCGCTCCGCGGCCGGCGCCAGTCCGTTCCGCCAGGAGCAGACGGCGGAGGGGGTGCACGGGACGTGGGAGTCCCGCAGCGAACAGGAGGGGGCGAGCGCGGAGATCGCCGAGCGCCTGGGCATCGAGCCCGGCGACCGGGTCATGCGCACGGGATACACCTTCCGCGAGGCCGGGGAGCCGATGATGCTCTCCACCTCCTGGGAGCCGCTCGCCGTGACGGGGCGTACGCCGGTGATGCTGCCGGAGGAGGGCCCGCTGGGTGGCTGCGGGGTGGTCGAGCGGATGGCCGCGATCGACGTCGTCGTGGACAACGTGGCCGAACAGGTCGGCGCGCGCCCGGGGCTGGCGGAGGAGCTCCTGGCGCTCGGCGGTGTGCCGGGGCATGTGGTGATGGTGATCGAGCGGACGTACTACGCCTCGGGCCGCCCGGTCGAGACGGCGGACGTGGTGGTGCCCGCCGACCGCTTCCGGGTCGCCTACCACCTCCCGGTCCGGTGACCGGCCTGCGGGGAGCGCGGTCCTGTGCGGGTGGCGGCACGTCGGCACCCGGCCGGGTCCCGTGACCGACGGGCGGTCATCGCCGGTATGAGGTTGTCATGTCCCGCTCCTGTCGCCCGGTCCGCAGCCGCACCCGGGCGAAGGGTGGGGAGCGGCCGATGGCGGAGGCGGTGGGTCCGGCCCGGTCCGGCGCGATGACGCGTGCGGCGGTGCCGGGCGCGGGGCAGCTGCAGCGGCGCCACGGGCGCAGGGGGGGCGCATCCAGTCGGATGCGCCCCTTCTTGTCGACCGGATCCGTATCTCTTTGTGTAATTACGTATCCGTTGAGTGAAGGTCAGGCGTACGCTCGGGCATATGCGTACTGCGGTTTCCTGGGGATCTTTAGTGACGTGCACAACGTTCGAGGGAGGGGCGCGATGCTGGGGAGGGACACGATGAGCGACAGCACGGCCGCTCTTCCGTGGCTGGTGATAAGGCAGGACGACAACGGCAATCGCTACCGCGTCGGCAGGTACGCCACGCAGGGCGAGGCCCAGAAGATCGCCGACAAGCTCGATGAGCACGGACACAAGCAGCTCTACTGGGTGGAGCAGGTCGGGCAGAGCACCCGGCCGTAGCGCGACGGCGTGGAGTGCGGCGGGGGCGGCGGTCGCGCTCCGGCGCGTGACCGGGGGTGCGTCCACCGGGCCGGTCGCCCCGCCCCGCTAAGGTCCTGTCCGTCCGGGTTGCACATGAACGAAGGCGGAATGATGTCGGTCCTGATCGACACGGTGGCATGGGTGCGGGTGGAGAACGGCAGGATCCTCTGCGCGCGGCCACGGGGCAAGGACGTCTTCTACATCCCCGGCGGCAAGCGGGAGGGTGCGGAGACGGACCTGCAGACCCTGCTGCGCGAGGTCGAGGAGGAGCTCGCCGTGGCCATCCTCCCGGCGACCGTCTCCCACATGGGCACGTACGAGGCGCAGGCGCACGGCCATCCGGACGGCGTGGTCGTGCGCATGAGCTGCTACGCCGGTGAGTACCGCGGGACGCTGGCCGTCAGCAGCGAGATCGAGGAGATGGCGTGGTTCTCCTACGCCGACCGACCGCTCGTCCCGCCGGTCGACCAGCTGCTCTTCGACGACCTCAAGGCCGCGGGCGCGCTGACCTGAGCCGGTTCCGGCCGCGTCTTCCGCAGCCAAGTGGCCCGGGGCCCGGGCCACTTCACCGGTGACCGTCGCCTGCACCGGCGATCCGCCCGGGCGCCGGCCCCGCCCCGTGGCCGGTGTGCGTACGTCAACTGCGTACGGCCCGAAGCGACTTCGGAGCCGGGTGCGGCCGCCCGTGCGGCGCTGTCGGAGCACCGGCGCGCGGCGGGGTGCCGGGGAGGTGGTTGAGCGGAGCAAACACCGTGGTGGCGGCGCGCGCCGGTCGGCTCGTGCGCCCCTTCTCCCGATGCGCGTCCGTTCGCGTGCGCGGCCGTACACCCGTACGCCCCACGTGTCGATCCTGGCGGTAGTTCACCCGGTATATCGGGTATGTGCTGAATAACCGTTGTGAACGAGTGTTCCCCGCTGCCGGCCCTGGGAAGTGATCGGCGTGATCGACAGTGAAGGCGACTGTGCCGAGTGGACCTTTCCGGCTGTGCCGGGCGCCGTGCGATCCGCGCGGCACGCGGTCCATGGGGCGCTGAGCGCCTGGGGGCTCGACGCGGTCGTCGGGGATGTGACAGTTCTGCTGGTCAGTGAGTTGGTGACCAACTCGATGCGGTATACATCGGGTCCCATCGGTGTACGTCTGGTGCGCCCTCATCCCAACGGCGACGGGCCGGCGGCGCGCTCCGGACTGCTCGTGGAAGTCTCCGATCCGCTTCCGGATCCGCCCACCGAACGCATGGCCGGCCCCGAGGACGAGGGCGGCAGGGGGCTGCAGCTGGTGGCGTGTTCCGCCCGCCGCTGGGGGACCAGGCGGGGAAAGACCGGCAAGACCGTGTGGTTCGAGCTGGCCCTGCCTGGTTAGGAGTGGGGTGGGACGGACAGCGATCACCAGGGGTCGGCCAGAAGCTGGCTGAAAGGGACTGAGACCGTGCTGTGATCGTGAACGCCGTGTCGGTTGGGGCCGGAGTGCTGAATACTGCGGGCAGGACCGGTCCGGTGTGTGAGCTGGAGGGGACGGTCGCGTGAGCGAAATACCTGGGACAGCGGGCGAGATCGTGTGGCAGAGCAGCCCGCCTGGCTCGATCTATGACTACATCAGGGTCGCCTCCTTCTCGATCGGCCCCGATGGCCTGATCGAGCAGTGGAGCCGCCGGGCCGCCGGTCTCTTCGGCATTGCCGCGGACAGAGCGGTGGGCATGGATCCGGTCGAGGCGTTCATGCCCGCCGAACTGCGCACCGACGGCCGCCGCAGGGTCGGCGAGATCCTCGACGGCAAGGAGTGGACGGGCCTCGTCCCCTTCCGGATACCCGGCGAGGGCGGCATGCGCGGGCTCGCCGAGATCTATGTGATGCCGAGCGGGACGGCGAGCGGCGAACGGGCCGCGGTCTGCATCGTCGTGGACGTCCGGGCCCTGCGCCACATCGAGACGGACCTCGCCGCCTCACAGGCCATATTCGGCCAATCTCCCTTCGGCTTCGTGCTGTTCGGTACGGACCTCTCGGTGATCCGCGCCAACCAGCGCTTCGCCTCCGTCTTCGGCGGCCGGGCCGAGGACCACCGCGGCCGCACGGTCGAGGACTACCTCTCCGGACCCGAGGCCGACCGGCTCACCGTCACCATCGAACGCGTCCTGGAGACCGGGACCTCCGTCACCGACCTCCAGATCATCGGCACCGCACCCGGCGAACCCGGCAGCCGCCACTGGTCCATGAACCTCTACCGCGTGCACAGCGGCTCCGGCCGCCCCATCGGCGTCGCCGGACTGGCCACCGATGTCACCCGGAGGCACATCGCCGCCCGCGAGGCCGCCAGCGCCCGCCGCAACCTCGCCCTGCTCAACGAGGCCAGCGCCCGCATCGGCAACTCCCTCGACCTGGAGACCACCGCCCGCGAACTCCTCGACGTCGCCGTGCCGGGCTTCTGCGACCTCGCCTCCGTCGACCTCTACCAGGGGCTGCTCACCGGGGACGACGCACCGCCCGGAAGCTGGGATTCACTCCGTCAGGAATCCGTCGGCACCTCCGCCGAACTGCGCCGCGTCGCCCTGGCCAGCGCGGTCTCGGACGCCCTGCCCGGCATCGCCGTGGACACCGGCTCGCCCGAGCTCGGCTCCGTACACCGCTTCCCGTTCAACTCGCCGTGCGCCATCGCCCTGCGCACCGGCCACGTCGAGGACGTGCCCGGCGACGACCGGGGATTCGTCCAGTCCACGCTCGCCGTGCCGATGGTCGCCCACGACACGGTGGTCGGCCTCGTGCAGTTCTCCCGTACGAAGGGCAGCGAGCCCTTCGGCGAGCGGGACCGGGCCCTGGCCACCGAGCTCGCCGCCCGCGCCGCGGTCTGCATCGACAACGCCCGCCTCTACCGGCGCGAGCACGAGCGCGCGCTGATCCTCCAGCGCAGCCTCCTGCCGCCCGGCGACCCCGTCGCCGCGGGCCTCGACATCGCCTGCCGCTACCTCCCCGGCAACACGGCCACCGAAGTGGGCGGCGACTGGTTCGACGTGATCGAACTCCCCGGCCACCGCACCGCCCTCGTCGTCGGCGACGTGATGGGCCGCGGACTGCGGGCCGCTGTCGCCATGGGAGAACTCCGCACCGCCGTACGGACCCTGGCACTCCTGGACCTGGAACCCGCCGAGGTGCTCTCCGCGCTCGACGAGGTCGCCCGCGGACTCGGTACCCCCGGCGGGGGCAACGCCTCCGGCGGCGGCGCCCAGTGGCCCTCGCGGGCCGCCCACAAGTCCCGCGAGGCGGACCTCTCCGAGGTCTACCTGGCGACCTGCGTGTACGCGGTCTACGACCCGGTCACCCGGCGGTGCACCTTCGCCAACGCGGGCCACCTGCCGCCCGCCGTGGCCGAACCCGGCGAGGCCGCCCTGCTGCTCGACGTCCCGCCCGGGATGCCGCTCGGCGTCGGCGGCGAACCCTTCGAGGAGGTCGAGGTCGAGCTGAAGGAGGGCTCCGTGCTCGCCCTCTACACGGACGGGCTCGTCGAGTCCCGCGACCATCCGCTCGACGAGGGGCTCGGCGCCCTGCGCGGAGCGCTCGCCGATCCGCACCGGCCGGTCGAGGACCTCTGCGACCACGTGCTGACCACCCTCGACACCCGGCACGGAGAGGACGACATCGCCCTGCTGGTGGCCCGCGTCCAGGGACTGCCGGCGGACGCGGTCGGCGACTGGCGGCTGCCCCGCGAACCCCGCTCCGTCGGCCGCGCCCGCGAACTGGCCCGCGGCCGGCTGCTCGCCTGGGGCCTGGACGACCTGGTGGACACCACCGAACTACTGGTCAGCGAGCTGGTCACCAACGCCCTGCGGTACGGGGAGGGCGAGATCCGGCTCAGGCTGCTGCGCGACCGCACCCTGGTGTGCGAGGTGTGGGACTCCGGACTCGTCCAGCCCCGGCGGCGGCGGGCCCGCGACACCGACGAGGGCGGGCGCGGACTCCAGCTGGTCGGGCTGCTGAGCGTGGCCTGGGGGTCGCGGCGCACGCCGCGCGGCAAGACCGTCTGGTTCGAACTGGCCCTCCCCGACGGGGAGCCCGCCGCGGAACTCACCGTCGAGCAGCTGCTGAGCATGTACTGAGCGGGCCGCCGGGGCCCATCCGGCAGCGGTCACGAAGCCGACTTCAGCGCCGCCAGCCGGGCATCGACCTCGGCGCTGTCGCCCAGGCTGTCCAGCTGCTCGAACTGGGCGTCCAGGGACGACGCGGCCAGCTCCTGCTTGCCCAGCGCCCTCGCCTCCTCGCGCCGCACCTTGTCCTCGAACCGGCTGAGCTCACTGGTCGGGTCGAGCACGTCGATGCTCTTGACGGAGTCCATCATCCGGTTCTGGGCCTCGGCGGACCTGGCGCGCGCCACCAGCTCGTCGCGCTTGGACTTCAGCTCCGACAGCTTGGCCTTCATCTGGTCCAGGCCGGACTTCAGCCGGTCCACCACCTCGGTCTGCGCGGCGATGACCGGCTCCGCCGTACCCGCCTCCTTCTCCGACCGGAGCTGACGGCCGAGCGCGACCTTGGCCAGGCTGTCGAACCTGTCCGCCTCCGCACCCGACCCGGCCGCCCGCAGCTCGTCGGCCTTGCGGCTCGCGGCGAGCGCCTTGCCGCCCCACTCCGCGGCCGCCTCCACGTCCTCCCGGTGGTCCTGCTCCATCAGCCGCAGATTGCCGATGGTCGCGGCGATCGCCTGCTCGGCCTCCGAGATGTTGGCCGTGTAGTCGCGGATCAGCTGGTCCAGCATCTTCTGCGGATCCTCGGCCTGATCGAGCAGCGCGTTGACATTGGCCTTCGCCAGCTGGGTGACACGGCCGAGAATGGTCTGCTTGGTCATGGACCTCTCCTTGTACGAGTGCGGTTCTCCGGGTGGATCTCCGGATGCGTTGCCTGTGGACGAAGCCTCGGGCCGGTGCCCGTGCCGGCGGTTCAGAAGCGGCCGCCGCCACCGCGCCGGCCGCGTGTGCCCCCGCCGCCGAAGCTGCCGGGCCCGGCAGCCCCTCCGTGCCCCCCGCCGCCGTAGCCTCCGCCGTGAACGCCGCCGCCGCGGCCGCCCCCGCCGCCCAGGAGGCCGCCGAGGATGATGCCGCCGAGCACCGCGCCGCCCACCCCGCCGCCCGTACCCCGTGCGCCGCCCGGACCGTTCCGGTCCCCGTACGCGCGCACATCCTGTTCGGCCAGGCTCCTGGCCTGGCCGGCCAGCGAGTCCGCCTGCCGCGCCTCGGCCAGCGCGCCCTGCGGATCCTTCGACCCGGCCAGCTCGCGGGACCGCTCCAGCCGCCGCTGGGCCTCCGCCAGACGGGTCCGGGCCTGGCTGCCCACCGCTCCCCGGTGCGTGGTGATGTAGTCGGCCGCGGCGGCGATCGCCGAACGCGCGGTGAGCACCGCCCCGTCCAGGAGGGAGAGCGCCCGCCGGTCGCCGGCCTCCCGCTCACGGACGGCGGCCAGCGCCGCGTCGAGCGCCGCGTCCGCCTCCTCCACCCGGCGCAGCGCGTCGATCGGGTCGTACGGACCGGCCCGCATCTGCGCCCGCACATCGCCGAGCACCGACCGCGCGCGGGCGATCCGGCCCCGCAGGTCCGCGGTCGGCGCACCCTCCCCGGTGCCTTCGAGCAGCCCGCCCGCGTCGGCCAGATCGGTCTCCGTCCCGGTGAGGGCGGCGGGCAGCCGCCCCGCCGCCTCCGCGAGTTCCCGGCTCCGCCGCTCCACCGCGTCGACGAGCGTGGTCGCCTGGTCGACGGCGCTCTCGGCGGCCCGGATGTACACCGCCGCCGCGGAATTGCTGTCGCTGTCCACCGACTGCCGGCCCCGGTTGAGGCTCGACGTGGCGAAGACGAGCCGGTCCTTCGCCTGCTCGATGTCGTCGGCGAGGGCGGCGAAGGCCGACTCCGCGTATTGCTCGCGCATCGTGGACAGGGCCGCCTCGGCCGCCGGGACCCGCCCGGCGAGTGCCCGGAACGCCGCCTCGGCGGTGGCCAGGGCCTGCGGGGCGTCGCGCTCCAGGGCGCGCAGCCGGTCGAAGTCCCCGGACACGGCGTCCAGGCGGGAACCCGCGTCCGTGCAGCGGCCGATGATCTCGTCCAGCATCCGGCGTCTGGTCGCGTCGTCCTCGGGAAAGGCGTCGTCCAGCTTCTGGCGCAGCCGGAACGCGGCCGTCAGCTCGCCCTTCGCGTACCCGACGGCCTCCGTGAACGGGACCGCCGCCTCCTCGCCGAACTGGGCGGTGGCGAAACCCAGTTCCTCCTCGCTGGTGCGGACCGCGTCGTCCGTCTCCACCAGCGCCTCCTTCGCGCGGGCGTCCAGCTCGGGCAGCGGAGTCACCGCGGGCGAGCCGCCCGGCCCGGCAAAAGCGGGGCCCCAGCCCGTCGCGCCGGGTGTGGTACGGGTCGTGGCGCGACGCCTGCGCCGGGTGTACGCGTAGCCGGCCGCCGCTGCCGCCCCGCCCACGACGACCACCGGAAGGATCAGGTCCGTGGCGCTGGTCCCGCCGGAGCCGCCGGTTCCGGGATCGGCCGCACCGGGGGTGACGGCCGGGGTGGGCACGGCCCTGCCGGCCAGCACGGCGGAGTAGCCCTCCGCCGCGCCGATCGCCGCACCGGCCCAGTCGTTCTCCCGGAGCGCGGGCTCGATCGCCGTGCGCGCCACGTCGGCCAGCTGCGCGTCGGTGAGCCGGGAGCCCTGCTCGACCGTGTACGCGTACTGCCGGTCGTGGGTGGCGACGGCGAGCAGGACGTCGTCGCGGCCGAGGCCGTTGCGGTCGGCCGTCGCATCGGCCCAGCTCTGCGCGGACCGCCCGGAGAAGTCCCGCACGTACACGACGAAGAGCTGGACGCGGCGCTGCCCGTACAGCCGGTCGAGTGCGGCGCGCACCTGGTCCCTGCGGTCGCCGAGCGCCCCCACCTTGTCGGTGATCTGCCCGTCCCGGGACAGCGTGACGGGATCGTCGGCGCGAGCGGCCCGCGCCGCGGGAAGGGCCAGCCAGCACACCGCCAGCAGCGCGGCGAGCAGGGCCCGGCCCGGTACGGATATCCGGGTACGGCTCACGAGCGGCATCACCTTTGTGAGGCTATGTCCACCCTCCGTGACCCGCGACCCGGCGGCCCGGCCCGCCACCGGTGCCCGGACGGTGCGTCATGATGCCCTGCGACACACCGGCACACAGGGGGAGACGACGTGTTCACAGGGATCGGGCGCATGGCCGGGGCGATACGGGGACGGGTGGCCCGGTTCCGGTGGACCTGGCCGAGACGGATCGCGCTGGGAGCCGTCCTGGTGATCGTGGTGCCGGTCCTCACCGCGGGCATCGCCCTGCGGCTCACCTACACCGGCGACCCCGGCGACGGCACCCGCACCCGGGGCCGCGACGCCATCTGGCTCGGCCACGCCTGGGTCGACGGACGCAAGGACGACGCCGACCTCGCCGCCTTCGCCGCCCGGATCGAGGGGACCGGGATCAAGGACCTGTACGTCCACGCCGGTCCGCTGGAGCACGACGGCACCCTGCCCGCCACGGCCTACCCGAGGGCCCGGTGGCTGATCGACGCCGTCCACCGCACCCTGCCCGGCATCCGGGTCCAGGCCTGGCTCGGCGACGTACTCGCCACCGAGGGGCCCGACGGGCTGCGCCTGGAGCGGGCCGCGTCCCGCACCGCCGTGGTCGCCTCGGCCCGGCAGATCCTGGACGCCGGGTTCGACGGCGTCCATTTCGACCTGGAGCCGCTGCACTCCGGCGACCGCCACTACCTCTCGCTCCTCGACGACCTCGGCGCGCTCACCGGGGCGCGCGGGGCGCGGCTGTCGGTGGCCGCCCACCAGATCGACCCGCTGCCCGCGGCGCACCGGGTGCTCGGCGTGGTCAGCGGCGGCAGCGAGAAGTGGTGGTCGCAGAAGTTCTTCGGCCAGGTCGCGCGCCGGGTCGACCAGATCGCCGTCATGTCGTACGACACCTGGATGCCCCTGGAGGGGATGTTCGGCGGCTATGTTGCCCACCAGACGGCGCTCGCCCTCGAAGTGACGCCGAAGGACACCGATCTGCTGATGGGGCTGCCGTTCTTCCACGAGAACGACCTCGGACACCACGAGTCGGCCGAGACGGTCGCGGCCGCGGTCCGCGGCACCCGGCTGGGACTGGGGCGCACGGACCGCGGCCGCGAACGGTTCGGGGTCGCGCTCTACGTCGACTTCGCCGCGCGGGACGGCGACTGGGCCGCGTACCGCGCGGGCTGGAACTGAAGAGACCGGAACTGAACGGACCGGAACCGGACGGACCGGAACCGGACGGACCGGAACCGTGCGGTGGCGTACCGGGCGGTGGCGTACCGGGCCGGGGCCGGGCCCCGAGCACTCCGCCCCGGACCGGTACGCCGCCACGTTTCGAGGCGGTTCAGATGGAGAACCGCTCCTTGGCCAGCAGCGGTCGCACCTTCGACCGGAATCCGCCGGTCCGGAACGGTCGCTGGAGCAGGCCGGGGCGGATCGCCTGGGCCAGCGCCGCGGCGATCATGCCCTGGTCGAGCGCGAGCAGATAGTCGCTGACCCGCCCGGTGCCGACATTGACGGAGTCCCGGAAGCCGTACCCCGTGTGGTAGGCGCCGAAGTCGCGGTCGAGCGCGCGCAGGTTGGCGATCGCCTCGTCCGGGGCGTGGGGCAGGGCGAGGAAGGAGGCGTGCGGGGTGACCACGCCGTTGGTGAACGCCGAGGCGGGCGGCAGCGGTTCGCCGTCCTTCGTGTACGTGCGGTCGGTGTTGGAGGCGTAGCCGTCGACCTGCATGCCGATCGCGTCGACGCCGTACTCCTGGTAGCCGCCCTCGGGGATGTTGGCGGGGGAGAAGCCCCAGTACCCGTACCCCGCCTCCGTCATGCCGTGCTCGATCTGGCTGCGGACGTACCGGTGGTGCGTGAGGCCCCAGGACCCCGGCGACCACTCCGCCTCCGGCACGAACAGCGGCACCATCAGGGCCTCGAACATCGACCCGCCCCAGCTGGGCACGATCTTCCGGCCGCGGTGGGTGTAGTGCCCCTGCCAGACCCGTACGCCGTCCATGGCGACGTAGCTGCCCTGCGGGTGCTGCTCCTGCTCGTGCTCCGGGAGCATCGTGCGCAGCAGGTGCCAGTAGTGGTCGGCGGGCAGTGAGCCGTCCGCGATGCCCAGGTAACTGGCCATGCGGGGCTCCGTGTTGAGCGCGCCGTAGTGGTGGCCGGTGGGCTCCTCGGTGTCGGGCCAGAACCCGCCGCGCAGCTGTCCGGGGCCGGCGACCGGGTCGGCCGGGTCGTACGGCGTGTAGTAGTACGACCAGTCGGCGGTGGCCAGGATGCGGTCGACGCGGGGGCGCAGCGAGGGCGCGGCGTCGGCTGCGATGCGCAGACCGGTGATCAGCCAGGCGTTGTCGACGGAGGAGAGGAACGGGCGGACCGGGTCGCCCGTGCCGGGCCACCGGGTGAGGACCGAACCGTCGTGCGCGTCGTACCAGTTGAGCCAGAAGCCGTGGTGGCGCTCCAGCTTCTCGACGGCCCGCACGGTGTGTTCCAGCCGTCGGCGCATCGTGTCGTCGCCGATCACGCCGAGCCCGGCGGCGGCCACGGTCGACCAGAGACCGCAGCCGATGTTGGTGGGGGAGGTCTGACGCGACTGCACGGGGGTGCCGGGCCCGCTGACGTCGATCTTGTCGACGGCGAGACCGAAGTCGGTCGTCATGGCCTCGATCGAGCGATACGTGTCGCGGAACCAGCGCAGGAGCAGCGGGGTGTGCGCGCCGCGCGCGGGCCGGGCGGCGGCACCCGCCGGGGGCGCGGCCACGGCTCCGAGCGACAGGGCGGCGGCCCCTGTCCCCGCTGCGGTGAGAAACGTACGACGGTCCATCAGAACCCCTCGAAGAAGAGCCACCGGCTGTGGGCGGTGGGCGGATTTCGTTCGTCGGTCGTGATTGCGGGCGCGGGGCGCCGTGCCGTGTACGGCACCCGCGTGCGCCGCCGCTCGTGAGCAGGGCAGGACACGAGCGGCGCCGTACGCGGGCACAGGGTCGAAGGACCCTGCTGTACGGGAACCGGCGTCCGTCAGGTGTCGCCGGTTCCCGTACGGGCGGGAGCTGTCAGGTCGCTCCCGGTCGGGGGAGCCGAAGTCGTTCGGCCCGGGGTGCCGGGGTCAGCCGGCGATGCGCGGCAGCGCGCGCGTGCGGCCCATCTCGCCCAGCCAGACGGCGGACGGCTTGGGCAGGCGCTCGAAGGTCTCCGGGTCCCAGCCGATCAGGCCGAAGGTGGGCTTGTAGGAGCCCCACTCGTAGTTGTCGAGCGCGCTCCAGGCCAGGTAGCCCTGGACGTTCAGGCCGTCCTGGATCGCGGAGGCGACCTCGTTCAGGGCGCCGGTGTAGTAGTCGACGCGGCGGCTGTCCTCGTCGGTCGCGATGCCGTTCTCGGTCACGATCAGCGGGATGCCGTTGCCCAGCACCTCGGCGGTGTGACGCAGTGCGTAGCCGACCGCGGAGGGGTAGTACTCCCACTGCGTGAGGGTGCGCTCGACGCCCTCGGCGGTGGGTATCGGGCCGTCCGTGCCGATCCTGGTCCGGGTGTAGGACTGCACACCGATCCAGTCGTCGCCGCGGGCGGCCTCGATGAAGACGTCCTCGCGGGGGTGACGGTAGGCGGCGGTGACCTCCTCGGCGCCGGGCAGGGCCTGGTAGACCTGGTTGGCGATGGTCCAGCCGACCTTGATGTCCGGGTCGATCGCGCGGACCTGCTCGACGGCCGCGTGGTGGGCGGCGATGACGGCCTCGGTGGTCTCGTCGTCGGGGGTCGGCAGCCCGGCGGGCGGGAAGCTGTTGTCGCCCCGCTTGGCCTGGCCGGCCATCACGGCGATCATGTTCGGCTCGTTGATGGTGCAGACGTGGCTGACGCCCTCGGCGATCACCGGCGCGCAGGCCGCGACGTAGCGGGCGAAGAGCTCGGTCGCGCCCTCGGCCGTCCAGCCGCCGCGCGCCTCGAACCACTGCGGCACGGTGAAGTGGTGCAGGGTGATCATGGGGCGCAGGCCGCGCTCGATGGCGCCCTCGACCATGCGGCGGTAGTGGGCGATCTCGGCCCGGGAGAACGTGCCCTCGACCGGCTCGATGCGCGCCCACTCGATGGAGAACCGGTAGTCGGTGAAGCCCAGACCGGCCAGCACGTCCATGTCCTCGTGCCAGCGGTGGTAACTGTCGCAGGCGTCCAGGCTGGGCTCCTGGATGTGGGTGCCCGCGGCGTGCTCCTTGACCCACCAGTCGCTGTTGATGTTGTTGCCCTCGATCTGGTGGGCGGCCGTGGAGGCGCCCCACAGGAAGTCTTCGGGGAACGGGACCTGGGTGTGCGTCATCGCAAACTGTCTCTCTGGTGATGAAGGGGTGTGGCCGACGGAGTGTGGGGCCGTGGCCTCGTACGTTTCGGTGGCCCGCGGCGGCGGGCCGGGGCCCGGCCGGCCTACTTCATGCCGGCCGTGGCGATGCCCTGGGTGAAGTGCCGCTGGAGCGCGATGAACAGGACCACGACGGGCAGGACGACCAGCAGGGAGCCCGCCATCAGCATGCCGTTGGAGCCGCCCGCCTTGTTGGGGTCGGTGGCGAAGGTGGCCAGCGCGACCGGCAGGGTGTACTTGTCGGGGTCGTTGGTCGCGATGAGCGGCCAGACGAAGTTGTTCCAGGAACCCAGGAAGGTGAAGATCGACAGCGTCGCCAGAGCGGGCTTCACCAGCGGCATCACGATGCGCCAGAAGATGTACCACTCACCGGCGCCGTCCATCCGGGCCGCCTCCAGCAGCTCGTCCGGGATCGACTGCATGAACTGCCGCATCAGGAAGACCCCGAAGGCTCCGGCGGCGAACGGCAGCACCAGACCGGCGTACGAGTCGATCAGCTGCAACTTGCTCATCAGCACGAACAGCGGCAGCAGCATCAGGTTGCCGGGCACCATCAGGGCGCCGAGCACCAGGCCGAAGATCTTGTTGCGGCCGGCGAAGTTCAGCTTGGCCAGGGCGTACCCGAGCATCGAGCAGAACACCAGGTTCGAGACGGTGACCAGCACCGCCACGATCACCGAGTTCATGAAGTACAGCGGCAGATCGAGCTTGTCGAGCAGCTCCCGGAAGTTCTCCAGGGTCCACTCGGTCGGCAGCCACACGGGCGGGCTGGCCGTCAGGTCCGCTTGCGTCTTGAAGGCCGAGACCGCCATCCACAGGAACGGCGCCGACATGATCAGCAGGCCGGCCGACAGCAGGACGTAGACCAGGACGCGCTTCGGGTTGCGGGCCTTCTTCGGTACGGACGGCCGCGTGTCCCCGGGCTTCTTCGACGGCGCCGTCGAGACGGCGCCCGGTGCACTGGTGGCGCTCATTTCGTGTTGTCCTTCAGCAGTCGGAGCTGCAGCACCGTGATGCCCATGATCACTACGAAGAGGACATACGCCATGGCACTCGCATAGCCCATGTGGAAGAAGTTGAAGCCCTCGCGGTACATGTTCAGCGAGACGGTGAGCGTGGAGTCCGAGGGACCGCCCTGGGTCATCACGAACGGCTCCTCGAAGACATTGAGGTAACCGATGGTCGTGATCACCGTGGCGTAGAGCAGCGTGGGCCGCAGCAGGGGCACGGTGATGCCCTTGAACTCCTGCCAGACACCGGCACCGTCCAGCCGCGCGGCCTCCCGCACCTCGGTGGGGATGGCCTGCAGACCCGCGATGAAGAGCACCATGACCGTGCCGAGGTTGCGCCAGACCGCCATCGCGATCATCGACGGCATGGCGAGCGTCTCGGAGCCCAGGAAGTCGGGCGAGGTGAGGCCCACTTCGGAGAAGAGCCCCGCGATGAGCCCGTCGCTCGGGTCGAGCACGAACCGCCAGACCACGGCGACCGCGACGATGGTCGTGACCACCGGGGCGTAGAAGCCGACGCGGAAGAAGGTCCGCGCCCGGTCGATGCCGTTGTTCAGCAGTACGGCGACGACCAGCCCGAGGAAGATCGTCAGCGGTACGCCGATCACCACGAAGTACGCCGTGTTGAACAGCGACTTGAGGAACTTGTCGTCGCTGAACAGCTTGACGTAGTTCTCGAAGCCGATGAAGTTCGCGTCCATCGGGTGCGTGACATTGCGCAGCCCGAAGTCGGTGAAGCTCATCACCAGGGTGGCGACGATCGGGAACGCCATGAAGACGAGGAACAGGACGAGGAAGGGAGTGGAGAACAGCCAGCCGGCCACGTTCTGCACGCCCATCGACTTGCGCCGGCCCCGCCGACCCGCGGGCCCGGCGGCCGGGGACCCGGAGGTCCCCGGCCCGGCCTGCACCTTGGCCGTCTGCGCGGCCTTTGAGGTCATGGTGCGCATGACTCCTACTTCACGAGGCCTTCGATTTGGGACTGGGCCGTCTTGAGCGCGTCCTCGGCGGACGCCTTGCCCTGGGTGACCTTGGCGATGGCCTGGTCGACCTTGTCCGTGATCTCGGTCCAGTTGGACAGCGACGGCGACGCCTTGGCGCTGTCCATCTGCTTCTTGAACACCTGGAGGTTGGTGTCGTCGGCGAGGTCGCCGGAGGTCCACGCGGAGGTGTTGGCCGGCAGGTCCTTGGTGCGCTTGTACCAGTCGGCCTGGCCCTTGGTGTCCGTCAGGTACTTGATGAACTCGGTGGCGGCGGCCTTGTGCCCACTGTCCTTGGAGATCACCAGGGAGGAGCCGCCGGCCATGGAGACGGAGGACTTGTCGGCGGGCACGTTGGCCACCGCCCACTTGCCCTTGAGCTGCGGCTGGCCCTCGTTCAGCAGGGTGACGTGCCAGGGGCCGCCGAAGAACATCGGGACGCGGCCGTTGCCGAAGTCCTTCACCACGTCGTAACCGGGCTGCACGGACTTGTTGGAGAGCCCCTTGTCGAAGTACGAGCCGTACTCCTTGAGCGCCTTGACGGCCTCGGGGCTGTCGATGACGGCCTCGCCCTTGTCGTTGACGATCTCGCCGCCGGCCGAGTACAGGAACGAGTAGAAGTTCTGCACCGTGTCCAGGCCGCTGGGCTGGATGGACAGGCCCCACTTGGTCCCGGCCTTCTTCTGGTAGGCCGTGGCGAGGTCCTGCATCTCCTTCCAGTTGGTCGGAGCCTTGGTGATGCCGGCCTTCTCGGCCAGGTCGGTGCGGTAGTAGAGGACGCGGGTGTCGACGTACCACGGCACGCCGTACGCCTGGCCGTCGACCTCGCCCTGCTTCCAGCCGGACTGGAAGTAGTCCTTCTCGTTGAAGGTCTTGGTGTCGACCGGCTCCAGCACACCGAGCTCGGCGAACTCGCCCATGTAGCTGCCGCCCATCTGCGCCACGTCCGGCAGCGTGCCGGCGGCGGCCGCGGAGACCAGCTTCTGGTGGGCGACGTCCCAGCCGACCGGAGTCACCTTGACGGTGATGTTCGGGTTGGCCTTCTCGTACACCTTGGCCACATCCGCGAGCTTCTCGCCCTCGGCCCCCATGGCCCAGACAGTGAGCGTCTGCTTCTTGTCCGCGGCGACGTCGTCGCCACCGGAGCTGCCGCACGCGGTGAGACCGAGAGTGAGCGCAGCCGTGACTGCGATACCGATCGAGGCGTTTCTGGCGGTGCGGGACATGGAGGGCTCCTCCTCGAGCAATCCGGATGTATGCGCTGCCTGTAAGCGCATACATCACTCTGCGGCAGAGATTCAGGAATCCGCAAGAGGGTGCTAGGTCACACTCGTGCAACGTGCTGGACATCTGAATGTTCAACTTGGCACGGTAAGTGCGTTGTTTGCGAAATTGGGGATGATGTGACCGATTTCGCTGCGGGCTCCATGATCAACGGCCTGTACCGCCGCGGACGCGGCCGATACGGTCGGGGTCATGGCTTCGTTCGAACACGATTTCCCCTTCGACCCGACGTACGGGCACACGCTCAAAGACCTGCTGGACGTCCCCGCTCCCGCCGCTCCGGACGACTTCGACGCCTTCTGGCAGGCCCGCTACGCGGAGGCCCGCAAGGTCGCCACGGAGCCGGAGCTCGGGCCGCCGGAGGAGGAGCGCGACGGGGTTCGGATCCACGGCGTGACCTTCACCTCGGTGGGCGGGGTGCGGCTCGGCGGCTGGCTGGCGCTGCCCGTCGAGGGGCCGGCGGAGTACGGATTCGTCATCGGACACGGCTACGGCGGCCGGGAGGAGCCGGGCCCCGACGTGCCGCTGCCGCTGCCCCGGGCCGCGGCGATCCTGCCGTGCGTACGGGGCATGAAGTCACGCGGACTGCACCCGGGCATCCCGGACGTGTCCGCCGCGCACGTGCTGCACGGCATCGAGTCGCGCGACACGTATGTCATCGGCGACTGCGTGGCGGACCTGTGGTGCGCGGCCTCGGCGCTGGGCGAACTGGTGCCGGAACTGGCACCGGGGGAGGGCGGCCCCGGGCTCGGGTACCTCGGGGAGAGCTTCGGCGGCGGGCTGGGCGCACTGGCGCTGCCCTGGGACGACCGCTTCGGCGCCGGGCAGCTGACGGTGCCCACCTTCGGCAACCACCCGCTCCGGCTCACCCTGCCGTGCATCGGCAGCGGGGAAGCGGTGCGGGAGTACCGCGTCGGCCACCCCGGGGTCACCGAGGTGCTGCCGTACTTCGACGCCGCCACGGCCGCGACGCGGCTGGAGACGCCCACGCTGGTGGCCGCGGCGCTCTTCGACCCCTCGGTGCCGCCGCCGGGGCAGTTCGCCGTGCACAACGCGCTGGCCGGTGAGCACGAGCTGCTGGTGCTGGACGCGGGGCACTTCGAGTACGAGGGCACTGCGGCGGAGGCGGCGGAGCTCCGGGCGGCCCGGCAGCGGTTCTTCGGTGAGCGGCTGGGCCGCCGGGCCTGAGGAGCGGTACGGGGCCGGCCCGCCCGGGCCGGTTCCCGTCAGCCGCAGCCGCAGCTGGCGCGGCGGATCAGGGACACGGGAAGCGTGAGCGAGACCGGCTCGGCGCCGCTGTTGCCCAGCCGCTGCACCAGCAGCTCCACCGCCTGCTCGCCGAGTCGGCGGATCGGCTGGCGCACGGTCGTCAGCGGCGGCCGGACGATCCGGCTCAGCGGAATCCCGTCGAAGCCGGTCACCGCGATGTCCTCGGGCACCCGCACCCCGCGCCGCTCCAGTGCGCGCAGCGCGCCCACCGCCATCTGGTCGTTGGCGAAGAGCACCCCCTGAGGCCGTTCGCCGGGCCGGTCGAGCAGCGCCTCCGCGGCCCGCGCGCCCTCGGCCTGCGTCATCATCTCGGCCCGCAGATCGGGCTCGTCCGGCACCGGGAGCCCGGCCTCGCGGCACGCCTGGCGGAAGCCGTGGAACCGCGCCTCGGCGTCCGGCGACTCGGCCTCGCCGCCGACGAAGGCGAGCCTGCGCAGCCCGTGGTCCTCGATCAGGTGGCGGGCCAGTTCGCGCTCGCCGTCGGCGTTGGCGACGACGATGTGGTCGAGATGGTCGATCTCGCGGGGGCCGGCGATCATCACCACCGGAAGCCGGCGCGATATCACTTCGAGGTCCTCGGTCGGCACGGTCTGCGCCAGCACGGCGAAACCGTCGACCCGCCCCGCGACCTTCGCGACGAGGCTCTCGGGACCGCCCTCCAGCGAGGCGGCGATCAGCAGCGCGTAGCCGTGCCGCCGCGCCGCCCGCTCCATGCCGCGGATGATCTGGTCGGAGTAGAGCATCACCGCGTCGTCGGTGTCGCTGTCCGCCTCGGCGTCGGCCTCCGCATCGGCCTCGGCGTCGGGGTCGGCCATGTCGGGGAAGCAGAGCCCGAGCACGCCGGTGGTCCGGCTGGCCAGGCCCCGGGCGTTCCCGCTGGGTACGTAACCGAGCTGGCGGGCGGCTTCGAGGACCCGCTCACGGGTCTGGGCGCGTACCGAATCGGGGGTGCGGTAGACCCGCGAGACCGTGGCAATGGAGACGCCCGACCGCTCGGCGACGTCGTACACCGTTGGCGCGCTCACTCGACCGACCGTCCGCTTCTTCTTCTGTACCGAAGCACCTGCTGTTGCATGTACCGACCCTCTTCTGAAAGCGCATTCACCCTAGATCGCACGCCGCGTGACGGGCAAGACCGTCCCATGGAATGACAGGCAACCTTGCAAGGTGACCTGTGCATCTTTTACGTTGAGGGCATGCCGGAACCGACTGGAGCCACCCCCGCCGGGCGTCGCGCCGCCCCGTCCGCCGAGCCGGACGCCGAGCAGCTGGCGATCCGGCTCACCGCCGTGGTCGGCCGGTTGCTGCGGCGGCTGCGCAGTACGTCCTCGGGGGGTCTGCTCACGCCGACGCAGCGCTCGGTGCTCGCCAGGCTCGACCTGGAGGGGCCGGCCACCACGGCCGCGCTGGCCCGTGCGGAGTACGTGCGTCCGCAGTCCATGCGGCTGACCCTCGGCGCGCTGGAGAGTCAGGGGCTCGTCGAGCGGGCACCCGATCCGGCGGACGGCCGCAAGTCGGTGATGTCGCTCACGGAGTCCGGGGCCGCGGCACTCGCCGAGGTCCGGGCCGCCAAGCGCGACTGGCTCGCCCGGGCCGTGGCGGCCGAGCTCGACGGCGCCGAGCGCCGCACCGTGGCCGAGGCCGTCGAGCTGCTGGACCGGCTGACCGGGCACTGACGACCGGCACGACTCCCGTATCTCTCGCACCCCGACCCGCACCCGTCGGAACCGAACCGTTCACCCACGCCACCCAGGAGCACCACTGTGACCGCCACCACCCTCGACCCGAAGACCGCCCTGGTCGTCGTCGATCTCCAGAAGGGCATCGTCGGCCTGGACGCCGTCCACCCCGCCGCCGACGTCGTCGCAAAGTCCGCCGCCCTCGCCGACGCCTTCCGCGCCAAGGACCTCCCGGTCGTCCTGGTCCATGTCGTCGACGGCGCGCCCGGACGCAACGAGACGTCGACGGGAGCGGGCGGCGCGCTGCCCGCCGACTGGGCCGACATCGTGCCCGAGCTCGGCCCGCGCGAGGGCGACATCGTGGTCACCAAGCGCACCTGGGGCGCCTTCCACGGCACCGACCTGGACCTGCGGCTGCGCCGCGCGGGCGTCACCCAGATCGTCCTCACCGGCATCGCGACCAGCGTCGGCGTCGAGTCCACCGCCCGCTCGGCGCACGAGCACGGCTACCACGTCACGATCGCCACGGACGCGGTCACCGACAGGGACGCCGACGCCCACCGCAACAGCGTCGAGAGGATCTTCCCGCGCCTGGCCGAGACGGACACGACGGAGGCGATCGTGGCGCTGCTCGGCCGGTAGCCCGCCAGGTGGCCTCCGATCCTCCTGGCCGGGCCGGTCCCCGTGGGCCGGCCCTCCTCACCCGTGCGGCGCTGCAGCCGGGGCCGCTGCGCCGCACGGGTGAGGTTTCGGGCCGTCGCGCCGTGTCTGCGCCTCCTCTCGCGCGGGGGCGCTTTCAGTGGAGGGACGGAACCAGTGTGATCAACTGCAAATGCCACCAAAAACGCTCAATCCGGCACACCCGCTGACGGGTGGGCCGGGCCGGCCCCGGAGGTATCAGCCATGTCCCACGTCGGCGTCCCGCGGGGGACGGCCCGAAAGCGCCGCTCTCTCGCGCTCCTCGCGACGGGTGTGCTGACACTCCCCGTGCTGGCGGGCTGCAGCTCCGGCGACGACGGCTCCGCCGCCGGGTTCGCACCCCAGGACATCGCGGTCACCGGCCGTGACCTGGTCGCCGAGGGCGGCACGGTCGACTGGGCGATCGACTCCGTGCCCGCCACCCTCAACACCTTCCAGGCGGACGCCGACAGCTCCACCACCCGGATCACCGGCGCCCTGCTGCCGACGCTCTTCCCGCTGGACGCCAAGGGCAGGCCGCAGCTGAACCCGGACTATCTGGAGTCCGCGAAGGTGGTCGAGACCGAGCCCAGGCAGGTGGTGCTCTACCGGCTCAACCAGCAGGCGGTGTGGAGCGACGGCCGGGAGATCGGGGCGCCCGACTTCGTCGCCCAGTGGCGGGCGCTGAGCGGCCGGGACTCGGCGTTCTGGACCGCCCGCAACGCCGGCTACGACCGCATCGAGAAGATCGAGCGCGGCGCCGACGACCTGGAGGTACGGGTCACCTTCGCCAAGCCGTACGGGGACTGGCGCTCGCTGTTCTCCCCGCTGTACCCGAAGGAGGTGACCGGCTCCCCGAAGGCTTTCAACGACGGGGCGCGGACCACCCTCAAGGCCACCTCCGGCCCCTTCCGGCTGAGCGGGGTGGACAAGAAGAAGGGCGAGGTCACGCTGGTCCGCAACCCGCGCTGGTGGGGCAGTCCGGCCAAGCTCGACTCACTGGTCTTCCGGGCCGTGGCACCGCAGGACCGCGCCGCGGCGCTGGCCGCGGGCAAGGTCGATGTGGCCGATGTCGACGCCGCGGCCGCGCACCGGATCACGCAGGCGGCCGGCGGCAAGGCCGCGAACGGGCAGCCGCTCGCCCAGGGCCCCGGCGCCGCGCCCGATCCGGCCGCCGCCCTGCGCTCCTGGGCCGAGGCACACGGCTCGGACGCCGAGCAGGCCGCAGCCGCGCAGGCGGCCAGGGAGAAGAGCCGGGCCGCCGCCGAGGCGCACGCCGCCGAGCAGGGCCGGCTGAGCGCCTACGTGGTGCGCAAGTCGCTGGAGCCCGCCTACACCCAGCTCGCGCTGAACGGCGAGTCCGGGCCGCTCGCCGACGACCGTGTGCGCCGGGCGGTCGCCCGTGCACTGAACCGCCAGGAGCTCGTCGACACCGTGCTGGGGCCGCTCGGTCTGCCCGCCCGGCCGCTCGGCAGCCACCTGGCCCTCGCCGGACAGCCGGCGTACGAGGACAGCAGCGACGCGCTCGGCGGCCAGGACACCGAGGAGGCGCAGGCGCTGCTGGCCGACGCGGGCTGGACGCCGGAGGGCGCGGTCAGCAAGACGGACGGCACCAAGGCGGGCAGCGAGGCCGGGAAGAAGAGCGGGAAGGACGCGGAGAAGAAGAGCGCGGGCCCGGCGGCCGGGAAGGCGGGCAGCACGGACGACAAGGCCGGCGACACCGCGGACCGGCACGGGTCCGCCCCCGACGACGGCCTGTACATCGTCGGCGACGACGACAAGTCCGGCGACGGCGACAAGCCCGGCGGCGACAGGTCCGGCGACGGCGACCACCGCGGCGACGGCGACCCGGTGGGCGGCGCCGCCACCCACGTACTCGCCCCCGCCCCCGCGGCCGGGTTCCACCGTTCCGTCCTGCTGAGCCAGGCCGGATACCTCTCCGAGTCCGGTACGTCGCAGGACGTGCCCGCCCGGGTCTCCGCCCAGGACAGGCGGCCGGGCGGCGCCGCCGGCGCCTACGCGCCGGCGGGCACCGCGGCCCCCGCGCAGGGGGCCGACGGGCGCCGCGGTCCGCTCGGCAAGGACGGCAAGCCGCTGACCCTGCGCTTCGTCCTGCCGTCCGGCCCCGGGGCGGAGCCGCTGCGCAGCGTCGGGGACAAGATCTCGGCGATGCTCGATTCGGTCGGCATCCGTACGGAGATCACCAAGGTGTCCGACGAGAGCTACTTCCAGGACCACATCGCCTCCGGCGACTACGACCTGGCCCTGTACTCCTGGCCCGCGACCGCCTACCCGGCGACCGACGACCGTCCGATCTTCGCCAAGCCGGTGCCCGCCACCGACGGCTCGCTGCTCGTCGAGCAGAACTACACCCGCGTCGGTACGGACCACATCGACCAGCTCTTCGACCAAGCGGTCTCGGAGCTGGACGAGGGCAACGCCCGGGATCTGATGAAGCAGGCCGACGCCCGGATCTGGGCCGCCGCAGGATCGATTCCGCTCTATCAGCGCCCGCAGCTCGTGGCGGCGAACCGGAAGCTGGTGAACGTCGGCGCCTTCGGTCTCGGGGCACCCCGCTACCAGGACATCGGTTTCAAGGCCCCGCAGGCGGCCGGAGCCCCGGCGAACCAGAAGAAGCACACATACGAGAAGCTGCGGTAGCGAGGAAGAACCAGCAGGTCAGAACAGCGCCGGAAGCTCAGAACTGGCTCAAATCCCTTGCCCGCCGGATTGTCCGGCGGGCAAGGTCGCTTCTGCCCGTCGACCCGGGTGGCCGCTCAATCCCCCCACCTCCGAGACCCCCACCCCGGAGCCCCCGGGGCCTGTCCTCCCCTGATCCGACCGACAGGCCCTGCTCCGGTTCTCCCGGAGATTCCGCTTCGGAGCCCCACCTCCGAAGCCGTGCGATCCCGTGTCCGCCTCCGCCGCCTGCCGTGCCGCGGCCGTGCCACCGGTGAAATCCACCGGAAGAACCGGCCACCGGGGCAGGAACGCGAGGCGGACGCGGGCTTTCACCGTTGCGGCCGTGCTCGTCGGCACGGGTGCGACCACCGTCGGCACGGGCCCGGCGGACCCGGCGGAGGCCGGTCCCGGGGGCGGGAAATCTCGCCCGGGAAGCCGCGGCGGCGCCAGCCCCGTACCATTGGACTAGCCGTGGCGCGTCCGCCCGGCGGGCGTACGAGGACTTGAGACCGACTTAGACGCCTGATCCCACGATCCGAGAGAAGCGCAAGCCACCCATGCCCACGCGCCACGACATCCGTAACGTAGCCATCGTCGCCCACGTCGACCACGGCAAGACCACGCTGGTCGACGCCATGCTCAGGCAGGCCGGCGCCTTCGCCGCGCACGCCGCCGAGAACCTCGACGAACGCATGATGGACTCGAACGACCTGGAGCGTGAGAAGGGCATCACGATCCTCGCCAAGAACACGGCGGTGAAGTATCACCCCAAGGACGGCGGGGACCCGATCACGATCAACATCATCGACACCCCCGGCCACGCCGACTTCGGTGGTGAGGTCGAGCGAGGTCTGTCGATGGTGGACGCGGTGGTGCTCCTGGTCGACGCCTCCGAGGGCCCGCTCCCGCAGACCCGCTTCGTGCTGCGCAAGGCGCTCTCCGCGAAGATGCCGGTCATCCTCTGCATCAACAAGACCGACCGCCCCGACTCCCGGATCGCCGAGGTCGTCGACGAGACCTACGACCTCTTCCTGGACCTCGACGCGGACGAGGACCAGATCGAGTTCCCGATCGTCTACGCCTGCGCCCGTGACGGCGTCGCCTCGCTGACCAAGCCGCAGGACGGCACCGTCCCGGCCGACAGCGACAACCTGGAGCCGTTCTTCTCCACGATCCTGGCGCACGTCCCGGCCCCGGAGTACGACGAGGACGCCCCGCTCCAGGCCCACGTCACCAACCTGGACGCCGACAACTTCCTCGGCCGTATCGCGCTCTGCCGCGTCGAGCAGGGCGAGCTGCGCAAGGGCCAGACCGTCACCTGGATCAAGCGCGACGGCACGATGTCCAACGTCCGCATCACCGAGCTCCTGATGACCGAGGCGCTCACCCGCAAGCCGGCCGAGGTGGCGGGCCCGGGCGACATCTGCGCCATCGCCGGTATCCCGGACATCATGATCGGCGAGACCCTGGCCGACCCCGAGAACCCGATCGCGCTGCCGCTGATCACGGTCGACGAGCCGGCCATCTCGATGACCATCGGTACGAACACCTCGCCGCTGGTCGGCAAGGGCGGCAAGGGCCACAAGGTCACCGCCCGCCAGGTGAAGGACCGCCTGGACCGCGAGCTGATCGGTAACGTCTCGCTCCGCGTCCTGGACACCGAGCGCCCCGACGCCTGGGAGGTCCAGGGCCGCGGTGAGCTCGCGCTGGCCATCCTCGTCGAGCAGATGCGCCGTGAGGGCTTCGAGCTCACGGTCGGCAAGCCGGAGGTCGTCACCAAGCAGATCGACGGCAAGACGCACGAGCCGATCGAGCGCATGACGATCGACTCCCCCGAGGAGCACCTCGGCGCGATCACCCAGCTGATGGCGACCCGCAAGGGCCGTATGGAGACCATGACGAACCACGGTTCGGGCTGGGTCCGCATGGAGTGGATCGTTCCGTCCCGCGGTCTCATCGGCTTCCGTACCGAGTTCCTGACGCAGACCCGCGGCACGGGCATCGCGCACTCCATCTTCGAGGGCCACGAGCCGTGGTTCGGCGAGCTGCGCACCCGTCACAACGGCTCGCTGGTCGCTGACCGTTCGGGTTCCGTGACGCCGTTCGCCATGGTCAACCTCCAGGAGCGCGGTGTCATCTTCACCGAGGCCGGCACCGAGGTCTACGAAGGCATGATCATCGGCGAGAACTCCCGCGCCGACGACATGGACGTGAACATCACCAAGGAGAAGAAGCTCACCAACATGCGTGCGGCTTCCGCCGACACCACGGAGAACGTGGTGCCGGCCCGCAAGCTCTCCCTGGAGCAGTCCCTGGAGTTCTGCCGCGAGGACGAGTGCATCGAGGTGACCCCGGAGACGGTCCGTATCCGCAAGGTCGTCCTCGACCAGAAGGAGCGCGGCCGCGCCGCGTCGCGCGCCAAGCGCTGATCCAGTACCGGGCGCCGGGTGCGCCCGTATGAACAACGGGGCCCGGCCTTCCGTCAGTTGACGGGAGGCCGGGCCTTGTCGTGCGATGGCGCGGGAGACGTCCGGGGGGCGTCCGGGAGCACGATGGTGCACCCGGTGTTGCATTCGGTGTTGCTTCAGCAACCACACGGAGCCGATGGCGCATTGTCAAGCAGGCCGATCAGGCCTCTGTCCAGTGGTTTTCCCCGGCGATCCGTCCGCATATCGATCGTCGCTCTCCGAAAGCTGCGTTAACGGTCCGTTTCGAGGGTGTCTGTCTGGGATCGCTTTGTCCGGATTTCGGGCAATCGAGCTTCCTCGATGTTGTTAAAACGAGACCCTTTAAGTGTGGTTTACAGCCCGGTCGTACTTAATAGTTGGCTCCATTGAGCTCGGGTCAATGGGTCACGCACTGTGGGGAGTGCCGACTCACGAGCACACTAGGGGCACTGAACGATCACCGTCAGGGGTGTCGGTGTATCACTCCAGTGCCCTTCTTGTAGTCAAAAGTGGACTCATGAGGAGGAAACCCATGCGTGGTGCCAAGAGCGCCAAGTGGGTCGCGGGAGCGGCCATCATCGCCCTGGCCGCGACCGCCTGTGGTGGTAACGACAAGGGCAGTGACAGTGGCATGAAGTCCGGCAAGGCGGACCCGAACGGGATCCTGACCGCCCAGCTCGGCGAGCCGCAGAACCCGCTCCAGCCGGCGAACGCCAAGGAGAGCCAGGGCAGCCGTGTCCTGCGCACCATCTTCTCCGGCCTGGTCGACTACGAGCCCGGCACCGGCAAGCTCGTCTACGTGAACGCCGAGTCCGTGACGCCCAACGCGGACTCGTCCGTGTGGACCGTCAAGCTCAAGCCGGGCTGGAAGTTCCACGACGGCACCACGGTCACCTCCAAGTCCTTCGTGGACTCCTGGAACTGGTCGGCCAACGTCAAGAACAACCAGACCAACTCCAGCTGGTTCCAGGACATCAAGGGCTACGAGGACGTCCACCCGGAGAAGGGTGCGCCGAAGTCCGACAAGATGTCCGGCCTGAAGATCGTCGACGACAACACCTTCACGATCACCCTGAACGGTCCGGTCTCGTACTTCGCGTACAAGCTGGGTTACGACGTCTGGGCGCCGCTGCCCGAGTCCTTCTTCAAGGACCCGGCCGCCGCCGGCCAGAAGCCGATCGGCAACGGTCCCTACAAGTTCGTCTCGTGGGACCACAAGAAGCTGATCAAGGTCCGGAAGTTCGACGGTTACCAGGGCCCGAACAAGGCCAAGAACGGTGGCATCGACTTCAAGAACTACACCACCGCCGACGCCGCCTACTCGGACCTGCGGTCGAACAACCTCGACTGGATCGAGCAGATCCCGACGACGTCGCTCACCAGCTACAAGCAGGACCTCGGCGACCGTGCCATCGACGCCGAGTACTCCGCGGTGCAGTCGATCGTCCCGGCGTTCTACACCAAGCAGTTCAAGAACATCGACCCCAAGGTCATCCAGGGTCTGTCGATGGCGATCGACCGTGACACGATCACCAAGACCGTGCTGCACGGCACCCGTACCCCGGCCGACTCGTTCGTCGCCCGCGGTGTGCTCGGCTACAAGCCCGGCGCGCTCGGCGACATCGTGAAGTACAACCCGGCCGAGGCGAAGAAGCTCATCAAGGACGGCGGCGGCGTCCCGGGCAACAAGATCTCGATCCAGTTCAACGCCGACCAGTCCCACAAGCCGTGGGTCGACGCGGTCTGCAACAGCATCCGCAAGGCGACCGGCGTCGAGTGCGTGGGCGACTCCAAGCCCGACTTCCAGGCCGACCTGAACGCCCGTGACAACCACCAGGTCAAGTCCATGTACCGCGGTGGCTGGGTGCTCGACTACCCGGTCAACTCGAACTTCATGCGCGACCTGTACGGCTCCACCGCCGCGGGCAACACCTCGGGCTACTCCAACAAGGAGTTCGACGCCCTCGCGGCGAAGGCCGACAAGGCGAAGACGCTCGACGAGACCGTCAAGATGTACCAGGACGCCGAGCAGCTCCTGAAGAACGACATGCCGGCCATCCCGCTGTGGTTCTACAAGGTCAACTCCGGCCAGTCGACGAACGTGTTCGGCAAGATCGTCTACGGCCAGGACGGCGACCCGATCTTCACCGACGTCCAGGTCAAGGCCAAGAAGTAACTTTCGGGATCCGACGGCCGGTTCCGCCGCTCCTCTCCGGGGGCGGCGGAACCGGCCCGTAGGCGTCGGCCCCGGGGCTCTCCCCCCACACCCCGCGGCGGAGACCACTCTGACAAGGCCATCGCCGACCCCTCACGGCATGGAGGCATGATGGGGCGTTACGTCGCAAGGCGACTGCTCCAGATGATCCCGGTATTCATCGGGACCACTCTGATTATTTTCCTCATGGTCCACATCCTTCCCGGCGACCCAATCCGGGCGATGTGGGGAGACAAGGCGGCAGACCCCGCACAGGTCGCGTCGCTGCGCCATGAGTTCGGGCTCGACCAGCCCCTGTGGAAGCAGTACATCGACTACATGGGCAATCTCTTCCAGGGCGACTTCGGCAAGACCTTCGGTGGTCGCGAAGTCATCGACGAGATGTCCGAGTCCTTCCCGGTGACCCTGCGGCTGACCGCCGTGGCGATGCTCATCGAGATCATCGTCGGTATCGGGCTCGGTGCCTGGGCAGGTCTGCGGGCCGGCAAGGCCGCCGACACCGGCGTACTGATCTTCACCCTGATCGTCATCTCGATCCCGGTGTTCGTGCTCGGCTTCCTCGCCCGCTTCGTCCTCGCGGACCAGCTCGGCTGGGTGGCACCGAACGTCCAGGACTCCACGGACTACGCGCAGTTGTTCCTGCCGGGCTTCGTGCTGGCCATGCTCTCCATGGCGTACGTGGCACGGCTGACCCGCACCACCTTCGCGGAGAACCTGCGCGCCGACTACATGCGTACCGCGATGGCCAAGGGCCTGCCGCGGCGCCGCATCATCGGTGTCCACCTGCTGCGCAACTCGCTGATCCCGGTCGTCACGTTCCTCGGTACGGACGTCGGCGGTTTCATCGGCGGCGCGGTCGTCACCGAGGGCATCTTCAATGTCCAGGGTGTCGGAAACCTGCTCTTCAAGGCGCTGCAGCAGCGCGAGGGTTCGACGATCGTCGGCGTCGTCACGGTCTTCGTCCTCGTCATCCTTGTGATCAACCTGCTCGTCGACCTGCTGTACGCGGTCCTGGACCCGAGGATCCGGTATGCCTGACGTCACCGAGACCAAGACCGAAGCGGTGGTGGACGCCACCGCCGCGCCTTCGGCCGCCGACGGCCACAAGGAGCAGGGCAAGCCGCGCAGCCTCTGGGGTGACGCCTGGTTCGACCTGCGCCACCGCCCGATGTTCTGGATCTCCTCGATCCTGCTGCTCCTCCTGCTGATCATCGCGGCCTTCCCGGGACTCTTCACCGGTGCCGACCCGCGCGACGGCGACCTGACCAACCACTTCCTGACCAAGCCGGAACTGGGGCACTTCTTCCAGGCCGACTGGTTCGGCTACGACGGCCAGGGGCGCTCGATCTACGCGCGTGTCATCTACGGCACCCGCGCCTCGATCCTGGTCGGCGTCGGCGTCACCGCCGCGGTCACCCTGGTCGGCGGGCTGCTGGGCATGCTGGCCGGATACTTCGGCGGCTGGCTCGACTCGATCATCTCCCGGGTCACCGACATCTTCTTCGGCATCCCCTTCCTGCTCGGCGCGATGGTCGTCCTGAACGCCTTCACCGACCGCAAGGTGTACGTGGTGATCCTGGCCCTGGCCTTCCTGGGCTGGACCTCGATCTGCCGTGTGATGCGGGCCTCCGTGATCACCGCCAAGCAGGCGGACTACGTGACGGCGGCGCGCGCGCTCGGCGCCGGCACCCCGCGGATCCTCTTCCGGCACGTCCTGCCGAACGCGCTCGCCCCGACGATCGTCGTGGCCACCATCGCGCTCGGCGGGTACATCTCGGCCGAGGCGACGCTCTCGTTCCTCGGACTCGGGCTCGCGGACCCGACGATCTCGTGGGGCATCGACATCGCCGAGGGCAGCCAGGCCATCCGGGACAACCCGCACGCGCTGCTGTTCCCGGCAGGAATGCTCAGCCTCACGGTCTTCGCGTTCATCATGCTGGGCGACGCGGTACGCGACGCCCTCGACCCGAAGCTGCGCTGAGGAGGGCGTACGACGTGACCATCATGGACAAGACAGCAGACATCCCGGCGCCCCGCGCCGGGGGGTCCGACGACGCACCGCTCCTCGATGTGCGCGACCTGCACGTGGAGTTCCACACGCGTGACGGTGTCGCCAAGGCCGTCAACGGTGTGAACTACAGCGTCGACTCGGGCGAGACCCTGGCCGTGCTCGGTGAGTCCGGTTCCGGCAAGTCCGTGACCGCTCAGGCGATCATGGGCATTCTCGACATGCCGCCCGGCAAGATCCCGCAGGGCCAGATCCTGTACCGCGGCCAGGACATGCTCACCATGAGCTACGAGGAGCGGCGGAAGATCCGTGGCCAGAAGATCGCGATGATCTTCCAGGACGCGCTCTCCTCGCTCAACCCCGTGCTCTCGGTCGGCTACCAGCTCGGCGAGATGTTCCGTGTCCACCAGGGACTCTCCAAGAAGCAGGCCAAGCTCAAGGCCATCGAGCTGATGGAGCGGGTCAAGATCCCCGCCGCCAAGCAGCGGGTCGGCGACTATCCGCACCAGTTCTCCGGCGGTATGCGCCAGCGCATCATGATCGCCATGGCGCTGGCGCTGGAGCCGGACCTGATCATCGCGGACGAGCCGACCACCGCGCTCGACGTGACGGTCCAGGCGCAGGTCATGGACCTGCTCAAGGAGCTCCAGACCGAGTTCAACATGGGGCTGATCCTGATCACCCACGACCTCGGCGTCGTCGCCGACGTCGCGGACAAGATCGCGGTCATGTACGCGGGCCGGATCGTCGAGACCGCACCGGTGCACGAGCTGTACAAGCGGCCCGCGCACCCGTACACCCGCGGTCTGCTCGACTCGATCCCGCGCCTCGACCAGAAGGGCCAGGAGCTCTACGCGATCAAGGGCCTGCCGCCCAACCTGCTCAAGATTCCGTCCGGCTGCGCCTTCAACCCCCGCTGCCCCAAGGCGGAGGACATCTGCCGCACGGAGATCCCGGCCCTGGTGCCGGTCTCCGAGCAGGACGGCAGCGAGCTGCCCGGACGCGGCAGCGCCTGCCACTTCTGGAAGGAGACGATCCATGGCTGAGCTCGACAAGACGGACGGTTCCATGGACGCCACCCCGAACGTCACCGAGGTCGTGACGGTCGACGCCGTCGACGAGTCGGCGGCGGTCGCGGCCATAGAGGCCCCGGTGGAGCGCGGTGAGCCGATCCTCCAGGTGCGCAATCTGGTCAAGCACTTCCCGCTGAGCCAGGGCATCCTCTTCAAGCGCCAGGTCGGCGCGGTCAAGGCCGTGGACGGGGTCTCCTTCGACCTCTACCAGGGCGAGACGCTCGGCATCGTCGGCGAGTCCGGCTGTGGCAAGTCCACGGTCGCGCGGCTGCTGATGGCGCTGGAGACGGCCACGTCCGGCGAGGTCTTCTACAAGGGCCAGGACATCACCCGGCTGTCCGGCCGCGCGCTGAAGGCGGTCCGCCGGAACATCCAGATGGTGTTCCAGGACCCGTACACCTCGCTGAACCCGCGCATGACGGTCGGCGACATCATCGGCGAGCCCTTCGACATCCACCCCGAGGTGGCCCCGAAGGGCGACCGGCGGGCCAGGGTCCAGGAACTGCTGGACGTCGTCGGCCTCAACCCGGAGTACATCAACCGCTACCCGCACCAGTTCTCCGGCGGCCAGCGCCAGCGCATCGGCATCGCCCGCGGCCTCGCGCTCAACCCGGAGATCATCATCTGCGACGAGCCGGTCTCCGCGCTCGACGTGTCGGTGCAGGCGCAGGTCATCAACCTGATGGAGAAGCTCCAGGACGAGTTCAACCTCTCCTATGTCTTCATCGCGCACGACCTGTCGATCGTCCGGCACATCTCCGACCGGGTCGGCGTGATGTACCTCGGCAAGATGGCCGAGATCGGTACGGACGCGGAGATCTACGACCACCCGACGCACCCCTACACCCAGGCGCTGCTGTCGGCGGTCCCGGTCCCGGACCCCGAGGCCCGTGAGCGCGGCGAGCGGATCATCCTGACCGGTGACGTCCCGTCGCCGGCGAACCCGCCGTCGGGCTGCCGCTTCCGTACGCGGTGCTGGAAGGCCCAGGACAAGTGCTCCACGGAGCTGCCGCTGCTGGCGATCCCCGAGCGCTTCAAGGGCTCGGACACCCCCGCGGCGCACGAGTCGGCCTGCCACTTCGCCGAGGAGAAGGACGTCGTCGGCGCTGCCTCGTAGCACGGCCCGAACGACGCGGAAGCGCCCGGAACCGATCGGTTCCGGGCGCTTCTTCCTTTTCCCGGAGCCGGGCGCGCAGGTGGCTCGGGTCAGTGGGCTCACGTGCTCGGCTCCGCGGGACCGGGGAGCCCCGCGTCCGGGGACCGGTCGGGTCCCTGTCCGCGAGGCGCCCCGGGGGGCCGGGGTGGGGGTGTCAGGCCCCGGCCTCGGGGTCCTCGGTGGTCTTGTCGGTCTTCGGCCGGGACGAGGCGTCACGGGGCTTCGGGAGGGCCGGGACGGTCTGTGCGTCCTCGGGGTGGTGGCAGGCCGTCAGATGGCCTTCCCGGCTGCCCTCCACCCGTACCAGCGGCGGGGCCTCGCTCGCGCACTTGTCCGTCGCCTTCCAGCAGCGGGTGCGGAAGCGGCAGCCCGAGGGCGGGTTGACCGGGGAGGGCACGTCGCCGACGAGGCGGATGCGCTCCCGGGCCGGCGTGTCGTCGGCGGTCGCCTCGGGCACGGCCGAGAGCAGTGCCCGGGTGTACGGGTGACGCGGGTTGCCGTACAGGTCCTCGCGGTCGGCGATCTCCACGATCTTGCCGAGGTACATGACCGCGACGCGCTGCGAGAAGTGGCGCACGATCGCCAGGTCGTGGGCGATGAACAGGAACGCGATGCCGAGTTCCTTCTGCAGCTTCTGCAGCAGGTTCACCACCTGCGCCTGGATCGACACGTCCAGCGCCGAGACCGGCTCGTCGGCCACGATCAGCTTCGGCTCCAGGGCGAGCGCGCGGGCCACCCCGATGCGCTGGCGCTGACCGCCGGAGAACTCGTGCGGGAAGCGGTTGTAGTGCTCCGGGTTGAGCCCGACGGTCTCCAGCAGCTCCCGCACCCGCGCCTCACGGCCGCCGGCGGGGTCGATGCCGTTGATCTCCATCGGGGCGGTGATGATCTTGCCGACGGTCTGCCGCGGGTTCAGTGAGGCGTACGGGTCCTGGAAGATCATCTGGATCTCGGAGCGGACCGGCGCCAGCTGCTTGCGGGTGGCGTGGGTGATGTCCTGCCCGCGGTAGGAGATCGTGCCGGCCGTCGGCTCCAGGAGCCGGGTGATCAGCCGGCCGGTGGTCGACTTGCCGCAGCCGGACTCGCCGACCAGGCCCAGGCTCTCGCCCTCGGCGACGCCGAAGTCCAGCCCGTCGACGGCCTGGACCGCGCCGACCGTCCGCCGGATCGGGAAGCCGCCCTTGATCGGGAAGTGCTTGGTGAGTCCGGAGACGTCCAGGAGGGGGTCTTTGCTGCTCATGGTGGGGAAGTCCCGTCTCTTGTACGTCAGTTGGGCCGGATACCGGCGAAGTCCGCGAAGAACTCGGCGCGCTGCCCGGCGGTGAGGTGGCAGGCGGCGCCGCGTCCGGCGGTGAGCTCCAGCGGCGGCTGCTCGCTCGCGCAGCGCTCGCCGCCGACCTGCTCGGTGAACGTGCACCGGGGGTGGAAGCGGCAGCCGGTCGGCGGGTTGAGGAGGCTCGGCGGCGAGCCGGGGATCGGCGACAGCGGTACGTCGACCGGCCCTTCGAGGGTCGGCATGGAACCCAGCAGGCCCCAGGTGTACGGGTGCTGGGGGGTCCGCAGCACCTCCTTCTTCGTGCCGCGCTCCACACAGCGCCCGCCGTACATCACCAGCACGTCGTCCGCGATGTCGGCGATGACGCCGAGGTCGTGGGTGATGAAGATGATCGAGGTGCCGGTCTCCTGCTGGAGGTCCTTGAGCAGATCCATGATCTGGGCCTGCACGGTGACGTCCAGCGCGGTGGTCGGCTCGTCCGCGATCAGCAGTTCCGGGTCGCAGACCAGTGCCATGGCGATCATCGCGCGCTGGCGCATACCGCCGGAGAACTGGTGCGGATAGTCGTCCACCCGCAGATCGGGCTGCGGGATGCCCACCCTGGTGAGCATCTCGACCGCCCGCGACCGGGCCTCCCGCTTGGAGGCGCCGGTGTGCTTGCGGTACGTCTCGCCGATCTGCCGGCCGATGGTGTGGTACGGCGAGAGCGAGGCCAGCGAGTCCTGGAAGATCATGGCCATCTTGTTGCCGCGCAGCCGCTCCAGCTCCCGCTCCGAGGCGTTCAGCAGATCCTGCCCGTCGAGCAGGATCTCGCCCTCGATCTCGGTGTGGTCGGGGTGGTGCAGGCCGAGGATGGTCAGGTTGGTGACGGACTTGCCGGAACCGGACTCGCCGACGATGCCGAGCGTCTTGCCCTTCTCGATGTCGAAGGACAGCCCGTCGACGGCCTTGACCATGCCGTCTTCGGTGGAGAAGTGCACGCGCAGATCGCGTACGGAGAGGAAGGGGGTGCTCACTGGATCTCTCCCTAGGCGAGGCGGACGCGCGGGTCGATGAGGGCGTAGAACGCGTCGACGATGATGTTGAAGACGACGATCGCTCCTGCCGCGACCAGGACGACTCCGAGCAGCAGGGGCAGGTCGTTGTCGTTCACCGCCTTGACGGAGAGCGCGCCGATGCCGTGCAGGCCGAAGGTCTTCTCGGTGATGATCGCGCCGCCGAACAGCACACCGATGTCGAGGCCGAAGATGGTGACGATCGGGCCCATGGCCCCACGCCAGGCGAATCTGAAGAACACCGTCCGCCGGGAGAGGCCCTTGGCGCGTGCGGTGCGTACGTAGTCCTCGCTCAGCGTCTCGACGAGCTGGGAGCGTGCCATACGGGTGTAGTTGGCGGTGAAGATCAGCGCCAGCACCAGCCAGGGCAGCAGCAGCCCGGAGGCCCAACCGGCCGGGTTCTCGGTGAAGGGGACTTCCTTGGGCCGGCTCAGGATGTGCCACTGGTCCGCGAGGTAGTACATGGCGACGACGCCGACGATGTAGATCTGCATCGAGGAGCCGATCAGCGACGCCGAGGACGCCACCTTGTCCAGCGTCTTGCCCTGCTTGACCGCGGCGAGCATGCCGGTGCCCACACCGAAGATCACGAAGACGAACGCGCTGCCGAGGGAGAGGGAGAGCGTCGTCGGGAAGCGGTCCAGGATGGTGCCGAGGACCGGCTCGCGGTTGTGGAAGGAGTAGCCGAGGCACGGCGCGGGGCAGTGCCCGAACGACGAGTAGTCCCTCCCGACGAACACCGCCTGCAGCCAGTGCCAGTACTGCACCGGCAGCGGGTCGTCGATGCCGAGGTTGCGCTTGACCAGTGCCAGCGTCTCGGGCGTGCACACCTTGCCGCAGGCCACACGAGCTGGGTCGCGGGGCGCGACGTAGAAGAGGACGAAAGTGATGGCACTGATGATCAGCAGGATGACCAGTGCGCCGATTGCCCGGCGGATGAGGAAGCGGAACATGGCGATGGATTTCCCTGGCAGACGCCGACGAGGGGGAGTGGAGCGGGCGGGGCGCCGCAGGGGCGCCCCGCCTCAGGAGTGTCGGCGTCAGGCCTTCACGAACAGCTTGTAGAAGATGGCCGAGGAGTACTGCGGGTGGAACATCGCGCCGCCGACCTTCTCGCCGTAGAGGTAGAAACGGCGCTGGAACGTCTCGGGGATGATCGGCGCCTCCTCCGTCATGATCCGCTTGTCCAGCGCGGCCCAGGCCTTGCCGGCCTCCTTCGGGTCGGCGATGACGACGTTCTTCTTGATCGCCTCGTTGACCCAGTCGACGTTCAGCTGCGAGATGTTGTTGGCGCCGTTGGCGATGGTGCCGCCGTCGAACAGCGGCTGCATCAGCGTGTAACCGGTGGGCCAGTCCGGGGACCAGCCGAACCACATCACGTCGAACTGGTTGTCGATCTGCTGGATCTGGTCGTAGTAGCTGGTGGAGTCCAGCGGCTTCATGACCGGGGTGAAGCCGGCCGCCTTGAGGGCGTTCTCGATGACGACCTTGGTCTTGTTGTAGGTGTTGCTCGTGGGGAAGGCGTAGACGACCTTCTGGCCCTCCTTGCCGGCCTCCTTCAGCAGCTTCTTCGCCGCCTCCGGGTCGCCCTGCGGCTTCTTCAGCTTGCCGTAGACGTCGTCCTTGGCGTAGCCGAGGATGTCGGGGCTCAGGATGGACGTCGCGTAGTCACCGGCCGAGGGGCCACCGTAGATCTTGCGGATCTGCTCCAGCGGCCAGGCGTGGATCAGTGCCTGACGGACCTTCAGGTCGGTGATCCGCTTGGTGTTGATCGCGTAGTAGTAGATGCCGGTCAGCAGGCCGTTGAAGGTGCGCTTCTTCAGCTCGGGGTCGGTGAGGACCTTCTGGATGCGCTCGGCCGGGACACCGCTGTACGCCATGACCGCGTACTTGTCGTCGCCGTCGTCGGCGATCAGACGGTCGGCGGCCTGAAGGGACTCGGGGCCGAACTCGTAGACGAAGCTGTCCGGGTAGGCGTTGCGGATCGAGTCCAGGTTGGGGTCCCAGTGCGGGTTGCGGACCAGCGTCATCGACTTGTCGATGGAGTGCGCCTTGATCCGGTACGGACCGCAGCTCATCGGGTCCTTGTCGTACTTCTCCTTGGTGTCGCCCTTGACCGGGACGGCACCGTAGGAGGTCATCGCCAGGGTGAAGTTGAGGTCCGGGCGGGCCTCGGCCAGCTTGAAGGTGATCGTCTTGGCCTTGTCATCGGTCACGACCGAGTCGAGGTGCTTGCCCCCGAACGGGCCCTTGTACTTCGAGCGGAAGTCGGCCGTGCCGGTCAGCGCGGTCTGGGCGTAGCCGGCGCCCTCGGTGGTGAAGCTGGCGAAGCCGCGCTCGATCCCGTGGCGCACGTCCTCGATGGTGAGTTCCTTGCCGTCCTCCCACTTCAGACCGTCCTTCAGGGTGAAGGTCCAGGTCTTGCCGCCGTCGGACATGGTGCCCGCGTCGGTGGCGAGGTCGCCGACCAGCTTCATCGAGCCGTCCGCCGCGATCTTGTAACCGGTGAGGCAGCGGATGAAGAGGTCACCGACCGCGGAGTTCCACGAGAAGTAGATGCGCTGCGGGTCCAGGTGCGAGAAGTCGTCCGGGGCGATGCCGCGGATCGTGCCGCCCTTCTTCGCCCCCGGTATCTCGGCGGCCGGACCCGTGGAGTCGGCCTTCGTGCCGACCACGACCGCGCCGGTGTACTTGTCGGCACCGCCGTGTCCGGCGCCGCCGCCCTTCTTGGTCGTGCTGCCGCTGCTGCACGCGGAGAGGACCATCGAACCGCCGGCCGCGACCGACGTGGCGATGACGAAGTTTCTGCGGGAAAGGGACATGGCTTCCTGCTCTGGTCGAGGGAGAGTAACGATCGATCCGGTGGGCCCCGTCGCCCGGCCGGAGGAAGTGCGGTTCAGCGCTTGGTCTTCGGGTCCAGTGCGTCACGCACCGAGTCACCCAGCAGGTTGAAGGCGATGACGAAGACCACCATCGCGACGCCGGGGAAGAGCATGAACGTGATGTCGCTCTGGTAGACGTCCGATCCGCGCTGGATCATCACGCCCCAGTCGGGTGTCGGGTCGGAGAGACCGACGCCGAGGAAGGCGAGGCCCGCTTCCGCCGTGACGTAGGCGGGCAGCGCGAGCGTGGCCTGGATGAGGATCGGCGTCCAGAGGTTGGGCAGCAGTTCCTTGAAGATGATCCGTGCCGGCGAGGCCCCCGTCACCTTCGCCGCCTCGACGAACTCGCGCTCGCGCAGGGCGAGTACCTCGCCGCGCAGCAGTCGTGCGATGGACGCCCAGCCGAAGGCCGTCATGACCGAGATGAGGCTGACGACGGTCAGCCAGACCGGGGTGTTCTCGTCCGGAGCGACCAGGATCGAGAGCATCACCGGCCAGAAGGCGATGAAGAAGAGCGTGGAGGGGAAGGCCAGCAGGATGTCGATGACCCGGCCCACGAGGTAGTCGGTCTTGCCGCCCAGATAGCCCGCGGTGATACCGATGGCGATGCCGATCACCGTCACCAGCAGGGTGGTTGCCGCGGCGATGAGCAGGGAGTTGCGGATGCCGTAGAGCAGGAAGGTGAAGACGTCCCGGCCGAGTCCGGGCTCGATGCCGAACCAGAAGTCGCCGCTGATACCGCCGTTGGGCAGCATGGGGGAACCGAAGTCGTCCAGCAGACCGGGTTCGTTCTGCCCGTACGTCGTGTACGGGTCCTTGCCGTACAGCTTCGCGATCAGCGGCGCGCAGACGGCGATCACGAAGAAGAAAATGACCACATAGGCCGAAATCACGCCCGTACGGTCGCGCTTGAAACGCAGCCAGGCCATCTTGCCCGGTGAGCGGCCGGTACCACCCTTGGACGCGGACGGGCCGGATGTGGACGGCGGCTTCGCGTCCTCCACCTCAACGGGGGTGGCGGCTTGCGGCGTTGGAATCGTCATGGTGCTCCTGGCCCGGAGGGTCGAAGGACTCCGCAGGGCAACACCTACGGGCTACCCGGACTTTTTCAACGCAATTCATGCAGGGTCAATGAATGTCCGACGCCCTTGGTGCGCTCTTTGGAAATTTGACCAATGCATGACCTTTTCAAGGGTGTGGCTTTGCTTCCGTTTGGCTTTTTCGAAGGCGTGTTCGCGACTTAACGGGTGAAGTCCGGCAATGAGTCCGATATGCGGGCGTGGTTGTCTCGGAATTCGTACATCCGATCAGACCGGCTCGCGGTCGATGCGTATTCGATACGCGGCCGTTATCGCTCCGGTGTCTGTCAGGTTCACGTCCGGATCTTCCCTGCCCGCGAAGTGCCACTCGAATCCGCTCCCGCACGCCCGAATGGGTGGAGTAAATGTGCGGCATATCTCTTGTGCGGTGATATTTGACCGTAAGTGAGACGGAGCACTACGAGGAGGCACTCCATGCGCGGAGCCACACAGGCCAGGTGGGCCGCATGTGCGGTGGTCGTCGCCCTGGCGGCGACGGCATGCGGAGGCGGGGGCGGCAGCAGTGGTGGCGGTGGGGCGAACGGAATCGTGAGCTCGTCCTGGGGTGACCCGCAGAACCCGCTCGAACCCGCGAACACCAACGAGGTGCAGGGCGGCAAGGTCCTCGACATGATCTTCCGGGGGCTCAAGAGGTACGACCCGAAGACCGGCGCGGCCACCGACATGCTCGCCGAGAAGATCGAGACCAAGGACAACCAGAACTTCACCGTCACCGTGAAGGACGGCTGGACCTTCAGCAACGGCGAGAAGATCACCGCCAAGTCGTTCGTGGACGCGTGGAACTACGGCGCCCTGCTGAAGAACAATCAGAAGAACGCCTACTTCTTCGGTTACATCGACGGCTACAACAAGGTCCACCCCGACACCGGCAGCGCCACGGCCGACAAGCTCTCCGGTCTCAAGGTCGTCGACGCCAGGACGTTCACCGTCAAGCTGTCGCAGAAGTTCTCCCTGTGGCCCGACACCCTCGGCTACCCGGCCTTCGCCCCGCTGCCCCAGGCCTTCTTCACCGACCACGCCGGCTGGGTGTCCAAGCCGATCGGCAACGGCCCGTACACCATCGACAAGTACACCAAGGGCTCGTCGATGAACCTGCGCAAGTGGGACAAGTACCCCGGGACTGACAAGGCGCAGAACGGCGGCATCGACCTCAAGGTCTACACCGACAACAACACCGCCTACACCGACCTGACGGCCGGCAACCTCGACCTCGTCGACGACGTGCCCGCCTCGCAGCTGAAGAACGTCAAGTCGGACCTCGGCGACCGGTACATCAACACCCCGGCCGGCATCATCCAGACCCTCGCCTTCCCCTTCTACGACAAGAAGTGGGACACCCCCGGCGGCGTCAAGGTCCGCCAGGGCCTGTCGATGGCGATCAACCGTCAGCAGATCACCGACCAGATCTTCCAGAAGACCCGCACCCCCGCCTCCGACTGGACCTCCCCGGTCCTCGGTGAGAAGGGCGGCTTCAAGGAGGGGCTGTGCGGCGCGCCCTGCGAGTACAACGCGGCGAACGCCAAGAAGCTGATCCAGGAGGGCGGCGGCATCCCCGGCGGCCAGCTCAAGATCTCGTACAACGCCGACACCGGCTCCCACAAGGAGTGGGTCGACGCCGTCTGCAACAGCATCAACAAGGTGATGGGCAACAACAAGGCGTGCGTCGGCGCCCCGGTCGGCACCTTCGCCGACTTCCGCAGCCAGGTCTCGCAGCAGAAGCTGAACGGCGCCTGGCGGGCCGGCTGGCAGATGGACTACCCGCTCATCCAGAACTTCCTCCAGCCCGTGTACTACACCGACGCCTCGTCCAACGACGGCAAGTGGAGCAACAAGCAGTTCGACGGGCTCGTCGACAAGGCCAACGCCGAGTCCGACAAGGCCAAGGCCGTGACGACCTTCCAGGACGCGGAGAAGGTCCTGGTCGCGCAGATGCCCGTCATCCCGCTCTGGTACCAGAACGGCAGTGCCGGCTACTCGGACCGGATCACCAATGTGTCGCTGAACCAGTTCAGCGTTCCGGTGTACGAGCAGATCAAGGTCAAGTGACCCGTCGAGGCCGGGTGGCCGGTGCCAGGAGCGCACCGGCCACCCGGCCTCCCCGTCCCCCGACGCGTCACTCCCCAGCCCCGAGCCACTGACACCCGCGACCCCCGGAGCCCTGCATGGGACGTTATGTGATCCGGCGGCTGCTGCAGATGATCCCGGTCTTCTTCGGCACCACGCTGCTGATCTTCCTCATGGTGAACGTGATGGGCGACCCCATCGCGGGTCTCTGTGGCGAACGCCAGTGCGACCCGTCGACCGCGGCCCAACTCCGTGCGGAATTCGGCCTCGACAAGCCCGTCTGGCAGCAATACCTCACCTACATGGGCAATGTCTTCACCGGCGACTTCGGCACCGCGTTCAACGGGCAGAAGGTCACCGAGCTGATGGCCACCGCCTTCCCCATCACGATCCGGCTCACCGTCGTCGCGATCGTCTTCGAGATCGTCATCGGCATCAGCCTCGGTGTCGTCACCGGCCTGCGCCGCGGCCGCCCCGTCGACACCACCGTGCTCATCCTGACCCTGGTCGTCATCTCCATCCCGACCTTCGTCACCGGCCTGCTGCTCCAGCTCCTCCTCGGAGTCGAATGGGGCGTCATCAAGCCCTCCGTCTCACCGGAGGCCCCCTTCAACGAACTGCTGGTACCCGGGCTCGTCCTCGCCTCGGTCTCCCTGGCGTACGTCACCCGGCTCACCCGGACCTCGATCGCCGAGAACGCCCGCGCCGACTACGTACGCACCGCCGTCGCCAAGGGGCTGCCCGGGCGCCGTGTCGTCATCCGGCACCTGCTGCGCAACTCGCTGATCCCGGTCGTCACCTTCATCGGTACGGACGTGGGCGCCCTGATGGGCGGGGCGATCGTCACGGAGCGGATCTTCAACATCCACGGCGTCGGCTACCAGCTCTACCAGGGCATCCTGCGCCAGAACTCCCAGACCGTCGTCGGCTTCGTCACCATCCTCGTCCTCGTCTTCCTGGCGGCGAACCTGATCGTCGACCTGCTGTACGCCGTTCTCGACCCGAGGATCCGCTATGCCTGAGCAGACACCGGACGAGGCGATCTCGTCGGCCGGAGCGGGAGGTGTGATGGATCTCGCCCTGGAGGAGGGCACGACCCTCGAAACGACACCGAGCGGCCCCCGGGGCACGGGCCCCGCCGAGAAGCCGCGCAGTCTGTGGTCCGACGCCTGGCGGGACCTGCGCCGCAACCCGGTCTTCATCATCTCCGCCCTGATCATCCTCTTCCTGGTGATCATCTCGATCTGGCCGTCGCTGATCGCCGACCAGGACCCCCTCGACTGCAACCTGGGCAAGGCGCAGGAGGGCTCCCAGCCCGGACACCCCTTCGGCTTCGACGGACAGGGCTGCGACGTCTACACCCGTACCGTCTACGGAGCACGGAACTCGGTGACCGTCGGCGTCTGTTCCACCCTCGGCGTCACTCTGCTCGGCGGTGTCCTCGGCGGCCTCGCCGGGTTCTTCGGCGGCTGGTGGGACTCGATCCTCTCCCGCCTCACCGACGTCTTCTTCGGCATCCCGGTGGTCCTCGGCGGGCTGGTCTTCCTCTCCGTGGTCACCAGCTCCACCGTCTGGCCGGTGATCGGCTTCATCGTGCTGCTGGGCTGGCCGCAGATCGCCCGTATCGCCCGCGGCTCCGTGATCACCGCCAAACAGAACGACTACGTACAGGCGGCACGGGCACTCGGCGCCTCCAACACGCGGATGATGCTGCGCCACATCACCCCGAACGCCATCGCGCCGGTGATCGTCGTCGCGACCATCGCGCTCGGTACGTACATCTCGCTGGAGGCGACGCTCTCGTTCCTCGGCGTCGGCCTGAAACCGCCGGCCGTCTCCTGGGGCATCGACATCTCCGCAGCGTCCCAGTACATCCGCAACGCCCCGCACATGCTGCTCTGGCCCGCCGGAGCCCTGGCGGTCACCGTGCTCGCCTTCATCATGCTCGGCGACGCGGTGCGCGACGCCCTCGACCCCAAGCTGCGCTGAGGAGCCCGCTGCCATGTTGCTCGAAGTGCGCGATCTGCACGTGGAGTTCCACACCCGCGACGGCGTCGCCAAGGCCGTCAACGGGGTCGACTACTCGGTGGCCGAGGGCGAGACGCTGGCCGTCCTCGGCGAGTCCGGCTCCGGCAAGTCCGTCACCGCCCAGGCCGTCATGGGCATCCTCGACATGCCCCCGGGGAAGATCAGCGGCGGCGAGATCCTCTTCAAGGACCGCGACCTGCTGAAGATGAAGAAGGACGAACGCCGGAAAATCCGCGGCCAGGAGATGGCCATGATCTTCCAGGACGCGCTCTCCTCCCTCAACCCCGTGCTCAGCGTGGGGGAGCAGCTCGGCGAGATGTTCGTCGTGCACCGCGGGATGTCCCACAAGGACGCGAAGGCGAAGGCCGTCGAGCTGATGGACCGGGTCCGCATCCCGGCGGCGAAGGAACGCGTCGGGAACTACCCGCACCAGTTCTCCGGCGGTATGCGCCAGCGCATCATGATCGCCATGGCGATGGCGCTGGAGCCCTCGCTGATCATCGCGGACGAACCCACCACCGCCCTCGACGTGACCGTCCAGGCCCAGGTGATGGATCTGCTCGCCGAGCTCCAGCGCGAGCTGAACATGGGCCTGATCCTGATCACCCACGACCTGGGCGTGGTCGCGGACGTCGCCGACAAGATCGCCGTGATGTACGCGGGCCGGATCGTCGAGTCCGCCCCGGTGCACGAGATCTACCGGGCGCCCGCCCACCCGTACACCAGGGGTCTGCTCCAGTCGATCCCGCGCCTGGACCAGAAGGGCCGGGAGCTGTACGCGATCAAGGGCCTGCCGCCCAACCTGCTGCACATCCCGCCCGGCTGTGCCTTCAACCCGCGCTGCCCGATGGCCCAGGAGATCTGCCGGGGCGAGGTACCGCCGCTGTTCGAGGTGGCCGAGCACCGCGAGAGCGCCTGCTACTTCTGGAAGGAGACGCTCGATGCACGCTGACCACTCGGGGCGCAGGGAAGCGCGCGAAGAGGGCGAGAAGGCCCGCGCGCTGCTCGCCAAGTCACGGGCCGGGTCCGCCGCGGCGGGCGGCGAGCCGATCCTGGAGGTCCGCGACCTGGTCAAGCACTACCCGCTGACCCAGGGCATCCTGATCAAGAAGCAGATCGGCGCGGTCAAGGCGGTCGACGGGGTCTCCTTCGACCTGGCGGCGGGCGAGACGCTCGGCATCGTGGGGGAGTCCGGCTGCGGCAAGTCGACCGTGGCGAAGATGCTGGTGCACCTGGAACAGCCGACGGCCGGCGCGATCAAGTACAAGGGCGAGGACATCACCAAGCTGTCGGGGCGCGCCCTGAGGGCCGTGCGCCGCAACATCCAGATGGTCTTCCAGGACCCGTACACCTCGCTCAACCCGCGCATGACCGTCGGCGACATCATCGGGGAGCCGTACGAGATCCACCCCGAGGTGGCCCCGAAGGGGGAGCGGCGCCGCAAGGTCCAGGACCTGCTGGACGTGGTCGGCCTCAACCCGGAGTACATCAACCGCTATCCGCACCAGTTCTCCGGCGGTCAGCGCCAGCGCATCGGCATCGCCCGCGGGCTGGCCCTGAACCCCGAGATCATCGTCGCCGACGAACCCGTCTCCGCCCTCGACGTCTCCGTACAGGCACAGGTCGTCAACCTGCTGGACCGGCTCCAGGCGGAGTTCGGGCTCGCCTACGTCTTCATCGCGCACGACCTCTCGATCGTCCGGCACATCTCCGACCGGGTCGGGGTGATGTATCTGGGCCGGATCGTCGAGATCGGCTCCGACGAGCAGATCTACGACCACCCCACGCATCCGTACACCCAGGCGCTCCTCTCCGCCGTCCCGGTGCCGGACCCGGCCGCCCGCGAGCACCGGGAACGGATCATCCTGCACGGCGACGTCCCCTCGCCCGCCAACCCGCCCTCCGGCTGCCGCTTCCGCACCCGGTGCTGGAAGGCGCAGGAGCGGTGCGAGCTGGAGGTGCCGCTGCTGGCGGTGCCGGCCGTCTTCCGCCTGGCGGACACACCGGCCGGGCACGACTCGGCCTGCCACTTCGCGGAGGAGAAGCAGGTGGTGCCGCCGGAGGGGCTGCTGGAGGTCCCGGGGGAGACGGCGGCGGAGGAGGACGGTCCGGCGCAGGACGTGGACGGGGAGAACGGGCCGGCCCCGTCCGGGAGCACCCGGGCCGACTGACCCCGGGCACGTTAACGCGTGGGCAATCCGGCCGCCCCACGTCCGATACACGGACCGGCCACCATGTCCGGGTACGGCCGTGCGGGTGCCGTGTACCGGCCGGGAGGCCGCCAAGTCCTCCCGGCCGGTTGCCCGTTCGAGCACCACGCCGGTGAACCCCTTGTCCGGCGGACAGGCACGGTGGAGTATCGCTCGGGTGATACTCACTCGGGGGGCAAGGGTCACCGGTGCCGTTCTCTGCGCCGTGCTCGCGCTGATCGTCGCGGGCTGGCTCGTACGGGACATCAGGGCGGCCGACGACATCGGGGCGCTGTGGCGCTACTGGGCCGGCTACTACGACGCGCGGCTCCCGATGCTGCCCGCCACCTCGGCATACGACCTGGTGCTGCTCGTGGTGTATCTCCTCGCCTTCGTCGCGGCCCTGCGCTCGTCGGCGGCCGCCGCGGTGCTGGTCGCGACCGGAGTGGTCACGATCGTCCTGCGACTGCCCGGGCTCTGGAACATCGGCGAGTCCCGGATGGACACCCGGTTCACCGACGACCTGCGCACCCGCGCCCTGCTCTGCGCCTTCGTGGCGCTCGCGGCAGGCATCGCGCTGATCATCACCGCGGGGGCCGGCCGCAGGCGGGCACGTGACTTCTCCGAGTGCCTCCCGGCCCGGCCGGGGCAGGGCGCGGGCGTGGTCGCCTTCCTCCTCCTCGGTGCGGCGGGAGTGGTCGTGATCGCCTGGGAGATCCGCCAGGCGGTGCGGATCCCCGAGATCTACCCCGACTGGTTCGTGGGCGGGGACCGGGTCATGCAGGGGCTGATCGACCCGCCGCCCGGCTGGTTCTCGGCGGTTCTGATGCTGCTGTGCCTGTTCGCGGGCGTGAGCGGGCTCCCGCGCGCCGTGCACGCGCGGCCGTTCGGCCTGGTCGCCGCCGCTCTGCTGCTGTTCGGCGGAGTGCTGGGGGTGGTCCGCGCGGTGCACTACGAGCTGCTGGACCGCTTCGGCGATCTGCACGTCGAGGACCAACTCATCGTGCTGACCGGGTTCTTCGAGGTGATCGCCGGAGCCGTGGTGCTGCTGGTGCTGGCCCGGCCCGGCCCCCAGGAGCCCCCGGCCCCGCCCGACCAGGGGTACGGGCAGGGCTACGGGCCGGGGTACGGACAGGGGTACGGCCAGGGCTACGGTCATCCGCAGCCCGGCGCCTTCGGGCCGCCGCCACCCCCGTCCCAGCCGCCGCCCGGCTGGTGACGGGGAGGCCGCTCCGATCAGCCGTCGAGCCCCAACGACCGCTTCAGGAAGTCGACCTGGAGCAGCAGCAGGTTCTCCGCCACCTGCTCCTGCGGCGTCATGTGCGTCACCCCGCTGAGCGGCAGCACCTCGTGCGGGCGCCCGGCCGAGAGCAGCGCCGACGACAGCCGGAGCGAGTGCGCGACCACCACGTTGTCGTCCGCGAGACCGTGGACGATCATCATCGGCCGCACCTGTTCGGCGGCCTCCGAGAGACCCTCGTCCGTGATCACCGAGTTGTGCGCGTACACCTCGGGCTGCTCCGCCGGGTCGCCGAGGTAACGCTCGGTGTAATGGGTGTCATAGAGCCGCTGGTCGGTCACCGGGGCGCCGACCACTCCCGCGTGGAAGACATCGGGCCGCCGCAGTACGGCCAGGGCCGCCAGGAATCCGCCGAACGACCAGCCGCGGATCGCGACCTTGCCGAGGTCCAGCGGGAACCGCTCCGCGAGCGCGTGCAGCGCGTCGACCTGGTCGTCCACGGTGAGCGCGATGTTGTTCTTGACCTCCTTCTCCCAGCCCGGTGAACGGCCCGGCGTGCCCCGGCCGTCCGCGACCACGACCGCGAAGCCCTGGTTCGCGAACCACTGCGACGTCAGATGCGGATTGTGCGCGGCGACCACCCGGCGGCCGTGCGGTCCGCCGTACGGATCCATCAGCACCGGAAGCGGGCCGTCCGACTCCTCGTACCCCTCGGGGAGCAGCACGGCGCACGGAATTCGCCGTGCGCCCCCCTCGGCGAAGTGCACCCGCGCGGAGAGCACCGGCTCCTCGGCGTGGCTCGCCACGGTGGCGACCGGCTTGCCGTCCCGGAACACCTCGGCACGGGCCCCCGGCCGCTCCAGCGAGTGGCTGACCAGCACCGTCACCGCGCCCGCGCGGACCGCCGAGTGCACCCCGGCCCCTTCGGACACCCGCTCCACGCCCAGTTCGTTGACGCGGTAGACATGGGTCTCGCCGATCTCCGGTTCCGCCGCCTCCTCGCCGGCCGTGGCCGCCACCAGGATGTCCGACTCACCGATGTCGAGCACCGCCCGGAGCTGCAACTGCGCCCCGGTCAGCAGCCGGTCGCCGACCGCGAGCACCCGCGCCCCGCCCTCGTCCGCGATCCGCACCAGCCGCCCGTCCGGGGTCCAGGCGGGCACCCCGGGGAAGATTTCCAGCCAGACCGGGTCCTCGTCGACGTGCACCGTCCGCGTCGAACCGGTCTCCGTGTCCACCGCGAGAAAGAGGTGGCTCCGCTGGTCGCGGGACTGCACCAGCAGCAGCGGCGCCCCGTCCGACGACCAGTGCACCTGCGCCAGATACGGGTGGCGCGCCCGGTCCCAGACCACTTCGGCACGGGTGCCGTCCAGGCCGAGCGCGAAGAGCCGCACCTCGGCGTTGGGCGTCCCCGCCGCCGGGTACGCGACCTCGGCGGGCCGGCGGTCCGGATGCGCGGGATCCGCGATCCACCAGCGCCGCACCGGGCTGTTGTCGACCCGGGCGACCAGTAGCCGGTCCGAATCCGGCGACCACCAGAAGCCCCGCGAACGCTGCATCTCCTCGGCCGCGATGAACTCCGCGAGACCGTAACCGACGTCCTCGGCCTCCGGCTCGGCGAGCGCCCGGTCCCCGTCGCCCTCCGCGCCCACGACGCGCAACGCACCCTTGGACACATATGCGATGTGTCGTCCGTCCGGTGAAGGCCGCGGGTCGATCACCGGGCCCGGAACCGGCAGCGCACGTGCCGTACCCGCCCGCAGCTCGGCGACGTACACCTTCCCGGAGAGCGCGAAGGCGGCCAACTCGGCCGCCGCGTCGACCGCGTAGTCGACGATCCCCGAGGAGCCCTCGCGGCTGCGCTCCCGGCGGGCCCGCTCCTGCGCCGACAGCCGCTCCGCCGAACCCCCCAGCAGGGCCCCGGGATCAGCCACCACCCGCTCCTGCGGCGATCCGTCCTTCGGCAGGTCGAGCACCCACAGGCGGCCCGACCGGTCCGTGCCGGAGCCCGACCGCAGGAAGATCACCCGCTCCCCGTCGGGGGAGACGGTGAACGACCGAGGCGCACCGAGAGTGAATCGCATGGTCCTGGCGTGCTGACGGGGAAACGAGATCTGCTGCGAAGTCATGTGCCGAACCTAGTCCCCGACCGCCCGGTCGTGCGCCCCTCGTGCTGCTGTGCCCCGATCAATGCGTTACGACGGATAGTTATGATCCGTAGCGCTCGGTGGGTATGAAACCTGCTGGCTCCATGTGTGCTGCCCGTCCCGACCGTACCGATGGAGGTGAACCGCCGTGGCACTCAAGATTTCGGCGGTGGTGCTGCTGGCGATCGTCGTCTTCCTGCTGATCCGGAAATCCGGACTGAAGGGCGGACATGCGGTGGTCTGCGCACTGCTGGGTTTCTATCTTGCCGACTCGTCGATCGCGCCGAGCATCTCGAACCTGACCACGAATGTGGCGGGCATGATCGGAAGCCTCAAGTTCTGAGGCCCGGCTCGTCGGCGAAGGGAGCGCGGGCGGTGTTCGGTGCGCCCGGCTCGTAGGGTGGTCCCCATGACGGACCATCCCGCCCGGCGCCTCCTCCTGGTGCACGCGCACCCCGACGACGAGTCGATCAATAACGGCGCCACCATGGCCAAGTACGCGGCCGAGGGTGCTCAGGTCACCCTGGTGACCTGCACACTCGGTGAGGAGGGCGAGGTCATCCCGCCCTCCCTCGCCCGTCTCGCGGCCGACCGGGACGACACCCTGGGCCCGTACCGCCGGGGCGAACTCGACGCGGCGATGAAGGAACTGGGGGTCACCGACCACCGGCTCCTGGGCGGCCCCGGCCGCTTCCGCGACTCCGGGATGATGGGCGCCGAGCAGAACCACCGCCCCGGCGCCTTCTGGGCCGCGGACGTGGACGACGCCGCCGGGCACCTGGTGGAGGTCATCCGTTCGGTGCGTCCGCAGGTCCTGGTCACCTACGACCCCGACGGCGGTTACGGACACCCCGACCACATCCAGGCGCACCGCGTCGCGATGCGTGCCGCGGACCTCGCCGCCGACCCCGCGTACCGCGCCGGGTCCGGCGACCCGCACCGCATCGCCAAGATCTACTGGAACCGGGTGCCCCGCACGGTCGCCGAGGAGGGCTTCGCCCGCCTCCGGGCCACCGCGCCGGACGCCTTCCCGGGCATCGCCGCCATCGACGACGTACCGGGTGTGGTCGACGACTCCAGGATCACCGCGCAGATCGACGGCGCCGCCCATGCCGCCGCCAAGAGTGCGGCGATGCGGGCCCACGTCACCCAGATCGCCGTGGACGGCCCCTTCTTCGCCCTCTCCAACGACCTGGGCCAGCCCGTCTTCACCACCGAGTACTACGAGTTGGTACGCGGTGACTCCGGAGCCCCTCAAGGCGTCCGGGAGGACGACCTGTTCGCGGGTGTCTCGGGGGCGGAGCGATGAGCGGCGGCAAGCAGGGCGCACCGCGCCCCTCCAGGGACGTCGCGGCCACCGGCCTCGCCGCGCCCCTCAACCCCGGGCGGATCGCCGCCTATGCGGGTCTGGCCGTGCTGGGCGCGCTCGTCGGGATCGCCGGGACGCTCGTCCAAGCCGCCTGGTTCCCCGCCGGGTTGCTGCTCGCGCTGGCGGCCGCCGCCGGGCTCTTCTACGGCGGACGCCTGGTCTTCGGCACCCAGCTCGGCGCCCTGGCACCCGCTGCGGGATGGCTGATTTCGGTTGTCGTGCTGCTCGGTGGACGGCCGGAAGGCGACTATGTCTTCGGCGACGAACTGGGTCTCACTCTTTTCATGCTGGGCGGGATGGCCGTCGCTGTGATCTGTGCCACCGTGTCGCGGGCGCCTCGACAGGGTGCCGACAGCGGGCGACCTGGCAAGTAATGTGCCACGTCCACGCCTGTAATGCCCCTTGTCCGTTCGGTGGTCGCACAGCCGTTTCCCCCGGTCGCGGGGTGTCCGTCGGCGGCGGCCAGTATGGTGGTTCGCGCGCCTAGTCGGGTGCTGAAGATCTTGGCCGGGCTCGGGATGCCTGGCACGCACATCTGCGGCGTTTCCAGAACGCCCTGATAGCTCCGCTATGAGGACGCTCCGGCGCCTCGCAGCGGCACGCGCCAGACGCCGCTCCCTGATCCGGCCAAGATCTCCAGCACCTTCCTAGCCGCCCCCAGGCCTGTGGCGTGGGGGAAGTACGGGCGGCGGAGCCAATCGGGAGAACCTGCTTTGAGTCGTGAAACTGACAGTTCGTCCTCCGGGCCCCAGGGGCGCGGAGGAGCCGCGTACCCCTCGGGGACGCCGCCGTACGGATCCCGCCAGTATCCGTCGCTGCACCCTTCGCACGATGCCCCGGAGGGGGCCCCGGAGCCTGCGGATCCGTCCCGGCCCGAGGAGCCGAGGACCGAGACGACGCTGACCACGCGCATCCGGATCAACATTCCGGGCTCGCGCCCCATCCCGCCCGTCGTCATGCGTACGCCCGTGGGCGACACTGACAACGCGGATGCCGAGCGCACGGGCAGCATCCCGCGCCCCGGTTCGCCCGCGACGGACGGTGCGCCGTCCGGCCCGGACGGCGCACCGTCCGCCGAGGCCCGGACCGAGTCCGCGGACCCGGCCGCCGAGAAGCCGGCCAGGGAGAGGAGCGGCGGCGACTGGTTCGCCCCGCGCAAGGCCCCCACGAGCACCTCGGTCGCCGGTGGCGGCACGGCCGGCGGAGCCGAGGGCATCAGGGGTGCCGCGCCCGCCGCGCCCCGCCCCGATCTGCCGTACTTCTCGGACGGTCCGCAGCGCACGGGCGACCAGGACGCACCCCGCCCCGACGACTTCGGCGGCCCGGCCGCCGGTGGCTCGCGTCCCACGCCGAACCTCGGAGTGCGTACGCCCGGCCCCTCCGGACCCACCACGGGCCCGGCCACCGGCACCTCGTCCCTGACGCCGAACCTCGGCGGACCGGGCGGGACGGGTTCCGGCCCGCTGGGTTCCGGCCCGGGCGGTCCCGCGGGCCCGCAGGGTTCCGGTGCCCCTGGTGGCCCGCCGCGGATGTCCGACGACACGGCGGTGCTGACACCGCAGTTCGCGGGCCCGGCGCCCGGCGGCAACGTCTCCGGTGACACGCTCACCAGCGGCATCCCCGTCGTCCCGTCGGACAACCGGCCGCCGTCCCTGTTCCCGGGCACGCCCCCGGGCGGGCGACCCGATCAGGCCTCCCGTGTCCCGGGCGACCCGATGGGCACCGGACCGGCGGGACCCGGCGGCCCCGCCGCCGCGTCGGCCCCGCGCCCCGAACCGGCCTCCGCGTCCGCTCCCGCCCCCGCGAAGAAGCAGGGCCGCTCCAAGCTGGTCCTGCTCGGCGTCGGTGTCGTCGGGCTGCTCGGTGTCGCCTACGGCGCCGGGCTGCTGATGAACCACTCCGACGTCCCCAAGGGCACCACCGTCCTCGGCGTCGACATCGGCGGCGGCACGAAGGAGGAGGGCGTCACCAAGCTGGACGCCGCCCTCGGCAAGCGCGCCGTGACCCCGCTCCAGCTGTCCGTGGACGGCAAGAAGACCGAGCTCGCGCCGGACAAGGCAGGGCTCGTCCTGGACAGCCAGGAGACCGTCCGCTCGGCGGCGGGCAGCGACTACAACCCGGTCTCCGTCATCGGCTCCCTGTTCGGCGGCAAGCGCGCGGTCGACCCGGTGATCCCGGTCGACAAGGAGAAGCTCGGCGTCGCGCTGACGGACCTGGCCGGTGTCTCCGGCTCGGCCAACGACGGCACGATCAAGTTCGAGCCGGGCAAGGCCGTCGCCGTACCCGGGAAGTCGGGCAAGGCGCTGGACGTCGACCAGTCGATGTCCTCGGTGCGCGACGCGTACCGCGCCCAGGTGCAGACCGGCCGGACGAAGGTCGTCGAGCTGCCCGTCACCACCCGCGAACCCACCATCGGCCAGGCCGAACTGGACCGGGCGATGAAGGAGTTCGCGAAGCCCGCGATGTCCGGTCTGGTCACCATCAAGGCGGGCACCAAGCAGATCCAGTTCGGCCCCGCCAGGTCGCTGCCGCAGATCCTCTCGATGGTGCCGGTCAACGGCCGGCTGGTCGAGCACTACGACAAGAAGGCCATCGAGACCCTCTGCGACGGAGTCTTCGACGGCATCATGATCACCAAGGGCGACGGAAAGAAGCACCAGCTCAGCGCGGACGACGTGGCGCAGGCCATGCAGAGCGCACTGCTCGGGAAGACCCCGGCCCAGCGGACCGCCACCATCGGCCTCGACGGCAACGGCTGACCACAGCCGCACAGCACAGCACAGCACAGCACCGCTCCCGGCCGCATCCCGGCCGGGAGCGGCGCCGTTTCCGGACACCGCCCCGCAGCGGAGTCATAGGCCGGGCATGACATCTGTCATCCCGTTTCCACGATTCCCGGCCCTGCCGCGAGCACCCCGCCCTCCGTCACGCTTGACGCATGACAACGACAGCCGCCGAGGCCACCGGGGCGAAGACCGCCGCGGTCCGCTTCGAACAGGTCAGCAAGGCATACGGAGCGGTACGCGCCGTCGACGGGCTCACCCTCGACCTGCACCCCGGCGAGACGGTGGCGCTCCTCGGCCCCAACGGTGCCGGGAAGTCCTCCACCCTGGATCTGCTGCTGGGCCTGCGCACCGCCGACTCCGGCACGGTCCAGGTCTTCGGCACCACCCCGCAGGACGCCATCGCCGCGGGCCGCGTCGGCGCGATGCTCCAGACCGGCGGCCTGATGGAGGACGTCACGGTCAAGGAACTGGTCGGCCTCGCCTGCGATCTGCACCCCAGGCCCTACCCGGTGACGGAGGTGCTCTCCCGCGCCGGTGTCGCGCAGATCGCCGACCGGATGGTCAACAAGCTCTCCGGCGGCCAGGAGCAGCGCGTCCGCTTCGCGCTGGCCACCGCGGGCGCCAACGACCTGATCGTCCTCGACGAACCGACCACCGGCATGGACGTCACCGCCCGCCAGGCCTTCTGGGCCACCATGCGCGAGCAGGCCGAGCGGGGCCGTACCGTCCTGTTCGCCACCCACTACCTCGAAGAGGCCGACGCCATCGCCGACCGCGTCCTCGTCCTCCACAAGGGCCGGCTGCTCGCCGACGGCACCGCCGCCGAGATCAAGGCGAAGGCGGGAGCCCGCCGGATCTCCTTCCGGCTGGAGGGCCCGGTCGACGAGGCGGCCCTGCGCGGCCTGCCGTTCCTCGCCACGCTCGACATCGCCGGCAACCGGGTCCGGATCCAGTCGCACGACGCCGATGCGACGGTCCACGCCGTCTACGGACTCGGCCTCTTCCCGCGTGAACTCGAAGTCGCGGGACTCGGCCTGGAACAGGCCTTCGTCGCCATCACCAAGGCCGAGGAGGCCAGGACCGCATGAAGACTCTCATCAGGCTCGAAGTGACCCGCACCCTGCGGAACAAGAAGTTCATGTTCTTCTCGATCATCTATCCGTCGGTGATCTACCTGCTGATCTCCAACACCCAGAACACCTCCGACCGGATCCCGCACACCGATCTGACCTTCCAGGCCTTCTTCATGGTCTCGATGGCTTCCTTCGGCGCGCTGACCGCCGTCCTCATGGGCAACAGCGAACGCATCGCCAAGGAGCGCGAGAAGGGCTGGGTCCGCCAGCTGCGGCTCACCGCGCTCCCCGGCCGCGGCTACGTCCTGGCGAAGATCGCCAGCGCGGCGATGGTCACCCTGCCCTGCATCGTGGTGGTCTTCCTGGTCGCCGCCGCCGTCAAGCACGTACGGGTGGAGACCTGGCAGTGGTTCGCGCTGGCCGGGGTCATCTGGGCCGGTTCGCTGGTCTTCGCCGCGCTCGGGGTCGCCATCGGCTACCTGGCCAGCGGCGACGCGGTCCGCCCGCTCACCATGATCATCTACTTCGGGCTCTCCATTCTCGGCGGCCTGTGGATGCCCAGCGCGACCTTCCCGCAGTGGCTCCAGAACATTTCCGAGTGGCTTCCCACGCACGCGTACGCTTCTCTCGGCCAGGCGATCGAGATGGGCGGTTCGCCGCACGCCAAGGACGTCGCCATCCTCTGCGCGTACTTCCTGGTCTTCGCGGGCGGCGCGGCCTGGCTCTACCGGAAGGACACCCTGAAGGCGTGAACGACGACGAGACGTCCGTGGGCGTCGGGCGCCCGCCCACGAACCGCAAGCAGGTCTGGATCAAGCTGCTCTGGATCGGTATCTGGCTCGCGTTCATGGGCGCCCCGGTCACGGATCTGACCGGGGGCAACCACACCCCGTGGGCGACGGCGCTCGGCGCGCTCGGCCTGGTGACCTTCGTCGGGGCCTATCTGGTCCTGGTCGTCCGCCACACGTCCAAGCCGCTGGACAGCCCTCTCGTGCACTCCGCGATCGCCTTCCTCGGCGCCCTGTCCGTCGTCCTCACCCTGACGCTCGGCACCCCGTGGCTGGTCCTCTTCGTGTACGTCGCGGTCTCCGTCGGCGCCACCCTGCCGCTGCGGACGGCCCGTTGGCTGATCCCCGCCGTCACAGGGGGCATGGTCCTCATGGGCCTGGCCGGCGGCCACCCCCGCGAGGTCATCACCGCCCTGGCCTTTCCCGCACTGCTGGGCGGGTTCTCGATGACGGGGGTGAGGCAGCTGATCCGTACGACGATCGAGCTGCGCGAGGCCCGCGCCACCGTCGCCCAGCTCGCCGCCAACGAGGAACGGCTCAGGCTCGCCCGCGATCTGCACGATCTGCTCGGCCACTCGCTCTCCCTGATCACGCTCAAGAGCGAGCTGGCCGGCCGGATGCTCCCCGACCACCCGGAACAGGCCGCCGCCCAGGTCGCGGACATCGAGCAGGTCAGCCGCCAGGCGCTGATCGACGTACGCGGAGCGGTCACCGGCTACCGCCGCCCGACCCTCCCCGGCGAACTCGCGGGGGCCCGCACCGCACTCGCCGCCGCGGGCATCACCGCCGACGTCCCTGCCGAGTCCCCCGACGACCTCCCCGGAAAGCCGGAGGAGGTGCTCGCCTGGGCGCTGCGGGAGGCCGTCACCAACGTCGTACGCCACAGCGGGGCCCGCCACTGCACGGTCACCCTCGCCCCGCGCCAGACCCTGGACGGCAGGGTCCTCGAACTCACCGTCTCCGACGACGGCGTCGGCCCCTCGGGCACGAAGCCGGGCAACGGCCTCACCGGCATGGGTGAACGCCTCGCCACCGTCGGCGGCACGCTGATCACCTCGACGGGCAGCCCCGGCTCCGGCTCCGGCAAAGGCTTCACCCTGGCCCTGACCGTTCCGCTCGATTCCGGCCTAGGATCCACGGAATGAGCATGATCAGACTCCTCCTCGCCGAGGACCAGTCCATGGTGCGCGAGGCCCTCGCGGCACTTCTCGGCCTGGAGCCCGACATCGAGGTGGTGGCCCAGGTCGCCCGCGGCGACGAGGTGCTGGCCGCAGCCCGCGAGCACGACATCGACGTGGCGCTCCTGGACATCGAGATGCCGGGCATGACGGGCATCGAGGCGGCGGCGGTCCTGCAGCGCGAGCTCCCGGCCGTGAAGGTCGTCGTCGTCACCACCTTCGGCCGCCCCGGCTACCTGCGCCGGGCCATGGAATCGGGCGCCGCCGCCTTCCTGGTGAAGGACGCCCCGGCCGCCCAACTCGCGGAGGCGGTCCGGAAGGTGCTCGCCGGCGAACGCGTCATCGACCCCACCCTTGCGGCAGCGGCCCTGGCCGACGGTGCCAGCCCCCTGACCGAGCGCGAACGCGACGTACTGCGTACGGCGGCGGACGGCTCCACCAACGCGGAGATCGCGACGGCCCTCCACCTCTCCCAGGGAACGGTCCGCAACTATCTCTCCATGGCCATCCAGAAACTGGCCGCCCGCAATCGCGCGGAGGCGGTCCGCATCGCCCGCGAGAAGGGCTGGCTGTAGCGCACTCCGCCGGGATCGGGCCGGGCCCGGGCGGGGAATTCGCCGGGCCGGGTGTACTGGAGCAGATGACCGGGCGGTGGTCGGACGCGGCGCCGACGGGAAAACCTGGTGCCGACACCCATGGGCCGAGGAGGAGCCGCCCGCCGTCCGTGCCCCACGGAGCCCCGGGCACGCGTCGCGGCGGGACGGCCCGCATCCCGGTGCTACGGGAACGACACCACCTTCGAGGGAACGGTGTCCGTCCCCGACGTGGGTGAACCCGTGTCGTTGATGACGTGCTCGTACTGCCCCTTGCCGCCGAGCGAGACCACGAGCAGGTCGTGGAACTTCACGCCGGGCTTCACCGGTGCCTGGAATCCGTGGTCCTGACGGATCGTCGGGTCCACGTTGAAGTAGCAGTAGCTGCCCAGACCCCAGCCCTCGTGACGGTTCACCGAGTCGTCGACCCGGTAGGCCGCGAATCCCTTGATGTCACCGTTCTGGACGGCTGCCTGGTCGGGGGCGTCGTACGCCTTCTCGTTCTGGAAGAAGATCGTCCGGCCGTTCTCGCCGGACCACCGCACGTCGTACTTGTTGAAGTGCTCGACGAACAGGCCGGTCGCCAGGACGTTGTCACCGTTGACCTGGAGGCCGTGGTCGGACCGGTTGGTCTCCCAGCCGACGCCCTCGCCGTGGTCGGCGCGCCAGAGCCAGGTGTGGTCGATGATCGTGTCGTTGCTGTTGATCACCATGCCGGTGGTGGCCTTGCCGGCTCCCGCGCCCCCGACCCGCACGAACACGTCCTGGAGCGATGTCGGGTTGTCCGCGTGGCTGGTGGACGCGTCCTTCGGGCCGACCTCGATCAGTGTGTCCGAGTTGACGGGTCCGGCGTCGACGAGCAGCCCGGCGAGCTTCACGCCGTCCACGTCACCGACCCGGATGGCCGTGACCCCGTTGTCCGGGACGATCGTCGCGAGACCCAGACCGAGTACCACGGTGTCGGCGCGGTCGATGTCGATCGTCCGGTCCACGTGGTAGATGCCGGGCGTGAACAGCAGGTGCAGACCCTGCTCCACCGCCGCGTTGATCGTCTCCGCGGTCGCGCCCGGCTTCACCACGTAGAACCGGTCCAGTGGTATCGAATCGCCCTGCGGTGTGCCGTTGCCCCATGAAGTGCCGCGCGCCTGGGTGCGCTTGGCGGGCACGAACACCTTGTACGCGTCCCCGTCTAGGTAGAGGAACGGCTTCTCGCGCGAGACGGGAGTGGTTTCGAGCGTGGTGTACGGAGGCTCCGGGAAGCTCTGCGCGGGTGCGCCCTCGACGCCGGAGAACGTCATGTTCCAGACGCCGTTGTTCCAGCCGCCGACCGAACTGTCCCGGGTGTACCACTGCTGCTGCGAGTACGGTCCGACCTGGCCGTCGATCCTGCTGTCGGCGATGTACCCGCCACTGGCCCAGCCGTAGCCGTCGGGCGCGAGGTTCAGCCCGCCCCGGACGTGCATCCGGCGGAACGGCGCGGCCTGCGAGACCGCCCAGCGGTCCGTGCCGTTCACCGGGTTGAGCGCCAGGTTCTCCGCCGACCGCCAGAAGTTCTGGGTGGCGTTCCCGTTGAACCACCCGGCGTCGACCGTCACGTCGCCGTTGAACGTGGTGTCGTCCGGGTTCAGGCCCAGCCCGGCGATCGAGGTGTAGAAACCGATCTGCGCATTGATGTTGTCGTAGGTGCCCGGCTTGAAGAACAGCGCATAGCGGCCGTCACCGAACTGTGCCGACTCCTGCTGCGCGAAGACCGCGTCGACCTTGCCCTGGATGTCGGGTGTCGAGGGGTCGAAGACCATGACCTGGGGGCCGAGGTCGCCACCGCCGGCGATCTCCCGCGCGTCCTGTCCGGACGCGGTCGGGGCGATGAGCACGGAAGCGAGCAACGCGGCGGCGAGCGCGGCGAATCCGGGAATCCGGCTCCGGCGGCGTGGGGGTGTTGTGGGGGGAGCATGCATGAGAACACTTCTCCTGGGTCGTGGTCCGAGTGCACGACGAACTGCCGGGAGAGTGCTCCGAGAGCGCTCTGAGAGCGCTCTCCCGACAGGCTCCGATGGTTCCGCCGTCGCGCGGGGAGCGTCAAGAGGTGTGCACGGACGGTCGCGCCGGATCGGCCTGGGCGCAACAATCGACGTCAGTGGAAAGGCAATTGACCCGTTCTGTGGTCAGTTCGGTGGAGTTCTCGATTCGGAGGGTGATGCCGGGCCGGTCACCGACGAGGAGCGGCCGGCTTCGTACCTGCCGCCCCCGAGCGGGGTGGGGGAAGCCGGCTGGACCCGTAGATCCGGCCGGCTTCCCCCCTTCCGTGCCGTCGTCGGTCCGCCGGGACGTCAGCCGGTCAGCCCGTCGGTCCGTCAGCCGGTCAGTGTCTCGCTGAAGCGGGACGGGCCGGTCGGGGCGCCGATCGTGGCCGCGCCGAACGAGACGGAACCCTTGGCGATGACGCCCGTGGCGTCCGTACCGAAGATCCACAGGGCGCCCCTGCTGTTGTTCTCCGACGGGGCGCCGACCACCATCTCCGTACGGCCCTTGCCGTCGTAGTCGCCCAGCGCGAGGGCCTGGCCGAACTGGTCGCCCGCCTCGGCGACCCCCGGAACCCCGGCCGTGTACTGCCCGAACTCCTTGGAGCCCGCACCGCTCACGCCCTTCGGGCCGCCCTTGAACACCAGGACCCGGCCCGCGTCGGCGATGCCCTTGATCTTCTCGTTCGGCAGGCCCGTGGCGATGTCGGGGTAGCCGTCGCCGTCCGTGTCGCCCAGCGCCAGGCTGTAGCCCATCCGGTCGTGGAACTCGGCCGTGCCCGAGACACCCTCGGTGTCCTGGTTGATCCAGACGGGCTTGCGGGTGGTGCTCTGCCCCCCGGGGCCGCCGTACGAGATGAAGAGCGCGCCGCCCTTCTTCACGGGGGTGTCCTGCCCCGACCACTCGTCGCCGCGACCGATCACGATGTCCCCGTGGCCGTCCTTGTCCAGGTCGGCGATGCCCACGGCGGTGCCGCCGACGCCGGCGCCGTCCGCGTCCTTGATCTCGACGGGGGCGGCGAAACCGGTACGGCTGCCCTTCAGCAGATACGTGTGCTGCTGCCACGGGTCGTCCGGGCCGAAGCCGAGGATCACCAGATCGCCCACCCCGTCGCCGGTCACATCACCCACGGCCATCTCCGAGGTGTCGAGGACCGCCGTGCCGTCGACCGTGAAGGAGCTGACCCTGCTCCATTTGCCGGTGCGGTCGACCGGGCCGTGCAGGACGTGGCCGCCGCGCCGTACGTCGCCCACCGCGATGTCGGCGATGCCGTCACCGTCCACGTCGCCCACGTCCAGGTCGCCGGTGCCGTCGACCTGGTCGCCGGGGACGGGCCGCAGGAGCGTGGCGTTCTTCGAAAGGCCGGACGGGCCGCCCCAGTTGACGGCCAGCACCGTGCCCTTGTCGCCGTCGCTTCTGTACGCCCAGAGGCGGCTGACGAGATCCGCGTAACCGTCACGGTCCAGGTCGGCGCTGCGCAGGCCCGTGCCGTAACGGGCGTCGTTCGGGTTGTTGATGCCCGGGCGGTCCGGCCAGGTCAGCACCTGCTTGTGGGCGGAGGACAGGCCGCCGGGGCCGCCGAAGAGGACGCTCACGGCACCCGCGCCGCCTTCCGGGTCGCCGAGGGCGGCCATGGGTGCGCCCACGGCCACATCCGGGTAGCCGTCGCCGTTGAAGTCGTCGTGCAGCCGCTTGCCGCTCGGCGCGTTCGCCGCCGCGGACGGCTGCGCCGCCGGGGCGGACGACGGCGCGGCGGCGTGGCCGGCCGGGGCGGCCACGGCTCCGGCGACCAGGGCGATTCCGGTCGCGATCGCCAGCCGGCGGCGTTGGGAGAGGACGGGCACGTCGATCAACTCCGGTGCTCGGGATGTCGGTCGGGGCAGTACGGAATCAGCTTCCGTACTGCCCCGTACGACCTCGCGACCCGGCGGATGGTTGTGCCGCACCGTCGACGAGTGCCGGTGCTCAGCCGTTCTTGAAGGAGTCGAGATGCGCGAAGGCCACCACGTTGTCCTCGTAGTCCTTCGCGGTCTTGTTGTACGGGCCTCCGCAGGTGATCAGGCGCAACTGGGCGGAGTTGGTCTCGGCGTAGACCCGGTCGTCCGGGAACCTCGCCTTGCTGAACTGCTCGACGGAGTCGACCTTGAACGTGGCGACCGAGCCGTCCGCACGGGTGATGTCGACCTCGGCGCCGGGCTTGAGGTACTGGAGCTGGAGGAAGACGGCCGGACCGGTCCTCGTGTCGACGTGGCCGGCCACGATCGCGGCGCCGCGTTCGCCGGGGGTCACGCCGTCCTTGTACCAGCCGACCAGGTTGGTGTCGTTGGGCGGCGGCGGGTTCAACTGGCCGGTGGGGCCGAGGGACAGATCGGTGAACGGCGCGTTGACGCCGATGGCCGGGATCCGCAGCCGCTGCGGGACGGAACGGGCCATCGACGGGCCGACGGTGGCCTTCGACGAGGTGACGGGGGCGGGGGCGGCATGGGAGCCGAGGACCTCGGGGGCGGCGGACGAGACGGCGGCGGGCGCGGGCGGCGCTTTGTCGTCGACCGCGGTGCCGAAGGAGTTGTAGATGAGAACCATGCCGAGCCCGGCTGTCACGGCGGGCCACATCAGGGCGCGGCCCAGTGTGGTTCGGGGGGCAGTCCGGGTGGGGGTGGAGCCGGTCGACTGCGGGGCGGCCATGGGAACGTGCCTTTCGGTCGTGCGGTGTTGAGAGGAGGAGCAGAGGGAGCCGGTCCGGGGCTTATCCGGGGTTTACCAGGGGAGAAAAGCAGTCGCCGCGGCCGCCGCCCCGAGGGGCAGCGGCCGCGACAACGTGACGACCGGCTGGATCTGGCCCGGTCAGGCCATCGCGTCACCCGACGACTGGCGGCGGCGCAGCTTGTACGCGCCGACGCCGACGCCGCCCAGCAGCAGGGCCGAGCCGGCGGCCAGACCGCCACCGGTCATCGCCATGCCGCCACCGCCGGCGTGCACGCCACCACGGGGCCGGTCGCCGCCACGGTCGCCGTAGCCGCCTCGGCCGCCCTCGTCGCCACCGCGGTCGCCGCCACGGCCGCCCTCGTCGCCGCCACGGTCTCCGCCGCGGCCGCCCTCGTCTCCGCCACGGCCGCCTTCGTCTCCGCCACGGCCGCCTTCGTCGCCGCCTCGGCCGCCCTCGTCGCTGGTGACCACGGAGGCCATGAACCCGCCGCCGGCGTGGACGCCGCCGTTCGGGCGGCCGCAGTCTCCGCCGCGGCCGCCGCAGTCTCCACCACGGCCGCCTTCGTCGCCGCCGCGGCCGCCACGGTCGCCGCCACGGCCGCCTTCGTCGCCACCACGGTCGCCGCCGCGGCCGCCTTCGTTGCCGCCACGGTCACCACCGCGGCCGCCTTCGTCGCCGCCACGGCCGCCTTCGTCGCCACCACGGTCTCCACCGCGGCCGCCCTCGTCGCTGGTGATCACGGCCGCCATGAATCCGCCGCCGGTGTGGACACCGCCACGGGGCCGGTCGCCGCCGCGGTCGTCGCCACGGTCGCCGTAGCCACCGCGGCCGCCTTCGTCGCCACCGCGGTCTCCGCCGCGGCCGCCCTCGTCGCCGCCACGGCCGCCACGGTCGCCGCCACGGCCGCCCTCGTCGCCGCCACGGTCCCCACCGCGGCCGCCTTCGTCGCCGGCGATCACAGCCGCCATGAATCCGCCGCCGGCGTGGACGCCGCCGTACGGGCGGCCGTGGTCGCCGCGGCCACCGCGGTCTCCGCCACGGTCTCCGCCGCGGCCGCCTTCGTCGCCGCCGCGGTCGCCGCCACGACCGCCTTCGTCTCCGCCGCGGTCTCCACCGCGGTCGGACCTTCCGTTGTCGTCGCCGTGCGAGGACGAGTAACCGTTGTCGTGGCCCGAGTCGCCCGACGTGACCATGGCGTAGGCGGACGGGCCGGTGATGGCGAGGACCGCTGTGACAGCGGCCGAAGCGAACAGTGTGCGGGCAGAGCGCATCTGAACACATTCCTTCCGCCGCAACTGCGAAGAGTGACTGGGTGTCGACTCAATGTGGCGCAGTGGCGACGTGATCCACCGTCAGCCGGAATACGGATCCGCGCCATCGGGGAGTGCAGCATTGGAGCTACGCCGTGGGCTCTTCGGGTGGAGTGGGGCCGATAATCACCCGTTGGACTGCACGCGGCGACGTGTGAGGTTTGGGCGGTGCGACCCCACCCGTTTGCCGCCCTCCTTCGCGCAGCCGGGTGGTCCTCATGCACTTGGTGACGGTTTCTCGGTTCCGCCGAACTGACGCTACGGCAAGGTGAGTTGGCGAGGGTCGCGCAGTGCGCCGGTCGAGTGGGGCGATCCCGGCGGCCTGCCGGATTCCGCGCGCGGATGCCCCGGGACCAGGGCCGGCGGTGTGTGTGATCCGGCGCCGCTAAATCGGTTGTCGGGGGGTGTGCCGCTCTGCTGTAATCCCCGCTGAAGTCGACCGACAAAGGAGCGGGTCATGCGAGGAACTCTCATGTTCATTCAGGCGGGAATTGCCACCGATCTTGAGGACATGGAGTTTCGTGCACACGCTGAATCTGGGAATCCTGGCGCATGTCGACGCCGGTAAGACGAGCCTGACCGAGCGGCTGCTCCACACCGCCGGTGTCATCGACGAGATCGGCAGCGTCGACGACGGCAGCACCCAGACCGATTCCCTGGCGCTCGAACGGCAGCGCGGTATCACGATCAAGTCCGCCGTCGTCTCGTTCGCCGTCGACGACACCACCGTCAATCTGATCGACACCCCCGGTCACCCGGATTTCATCGCCGAGGTGGAGCGGGTGCTGAGTGTGCTCGACGGCGCGGTGCTGGTCGTTTCCGCGGTGGAGGGCGTACAGGCGCAGACCCGCGTCCTGATGCGGACACTGCGGCGCCTGCGCATTCCGACGGTCATCTTCGTGAACAAGGTCGACCGCGGCGGCGCGGGGGGCGAGGCCGTGCTGCGGAGCATCGCCGAGAAGCTGACCCCGGCCGTGGTCGCCATGGGCCGGGTCCACCGGCCGGGCGGCCGGGACGCCCGCTGCACGGCGTACACCGGCGCCGACGCCGGCTTCACGGACCGGCTGACCGAACTGCTCGCCGATCACGACGACGCCCTTCTGGACGCTTACGTCGAGAACGCCGCGCCGCTCCCGTACGGCAGGCTGCGTGAGGAGCTGGCGGCGCAGACCGGTCGGGCGCTGGTGCATCCGGTGTACTTCGGTTCGGCGATCACCGGGGCCGGGGTGGACGCCCTGATCGGCGGGGTCCGGGAGCTGCTGCCCGCGAGCGGGGGCGATCCCGGCGGGCCGGTCTCGGGCACGGTCTTCAAGGTGGAGCGCGGACCGGGCGGCGAGAAGACGGCGTACGTCCGGATGTTCTCGGGCACGCTGCGCGTCCGCGACCGGCTGCCGTTCGGCCGGGGCGACGGGCGTGCCGAGGGCAAGGTGACCGGGATCAGCGTCTTCGACCAAGGCTCGGCCGTGCGCGGGGCGGAGGTCCGCGCGGGCCGGATCGCGAAGCTCCGGGGGCTCGACGGCATCCGGGTCGGTGATCCGGTCGGCGAACCGGACCGGGCCGCACCGGACCGGTCGTTCGCTCCGCCGACGCTGGAATCGGTCGTGGTGCCCCGCGCTCCGGCGAGCCGGGGCGAGCTGCACTTCGCGCTCGCGCAACTCGCGGAGCAGGACCCACTGATCAACCTGCGTCAGGACGACGTCCGCAAGGAGGTCTCCGTCTCGCTCTACGGCGAAGTGCAGAAGGAGGTCATCCAGGCGACGCTGGCCGATGAATTCGGAATCGGTGTCTCCTTCCGCGAGACCACGACCATTTGCCTGGAACGGCCGAACGGCAGCGGAGCGGCGTACGAGATCATCGACCAGAACGGGAATCCCTTTCTGGCGACCATCGGCCTCAGGGTCGACCCCGCCCCGGTCGGCAGCGGCATCACCTACCGCCTGGAGGTGGAGCTCGGATCGATGCCCTTCTCCCTGATGCGGGCGGTGGAGGAGACCGTGCCGGAAACCCTGCGGCAGGGAATTCACGGCTGGCAGGTCACCGACTGCGTGGTCACCATGACGCATTCCGGCTACTGGCCCCGTCAGAGCCATTCCCACGCCGTTTTCGACAAGAGCATGTCGAGCACCGCGGGCGACTTCCGCAATCTGACCCCGCTGGTCCTGATGAGCGCGCTCAAGAGGGCCGGCACCACGGTGCACGAGCCGATCCACCGCTTCCGCCTGGAATTCCCCGCGGACCTGCTCGGCCCGCTCCTGCCCGTACTCGCCCGCCTGGGTGCCGTGCCGGGTACTCCGGCCGTGCAAGGTTCCGCCTGTGTGCTGGAGGGCGGGATCCCGGCGGCCCGCGTCCACGAGCTCCAGCAGCAGCTGCCGGCCCTGACGCGCGGCGAGGGGGTCCTGGAGTCCGACTTCGACAGCTACCGCGCGGTCGTCGGTACGCCCCCGGACCGGCCGCGCACCGACCGCGATCCGCTCAACCGCAAGGAGTACCTGCTGCGTACGGTGCGCAGGATCGCCTCGGGCGGGGACGGGCGGTGACCCCGGGCGCGGTGCTCAGTTCAGCAGCGACCGGGCCGCCCGGGCCCGGTGCCGGATCGCCTCCGCCGCCGCGGGCTCGACCCGGTCGACCACGTCCGCGTACTCCTCCATCTCCGCCGCCCCACGCAGGAACTGCCCGCTCTGGACGAGCAGCTGCGCGCGCTCGTAACGGAGCCTGGCGGGGTGCGAGGGGAGCAGCAGCGACAGGTCCACCGCCCACAGCGCCACATCGGTGTGCTCGGGGCGGGTCGCCGCCCACGCCCTGATGTTGTTCAGGATCCGCAGCACGGTCTCCAGCGGCCGCGCGGGAGCCAGCATCGATTCCTCCAGCGGCTCCCCGGTGGCCCCGGCCACCAGCAGCTCGGCGTCCTGCCCGGTCATCGGCCGGCCCCCGTCGAAGGGGTCGGCCAGCACGCGCTCGGCCGGATCGCCGAAGCCGACGACGAAATGGCCGGGCAGCGCCACCCCGTACACCGGGGCGCCAGCCCGCCGCGCGACCTCGATCCACACCACGGACAGCAGGATCGGCAGCCCGCGCCGCCTGCGCAGCACCTCGTGCAGCAGCGAGGACTCCAGCCGCTGGTAGTCCGCCGACGAGCCCGCGAAGCCGCACCGCTCACCCAGCAGTTCGGCCAGCGCCGAGGCCCAGGCCCGGCCGCCCCGGATCCCGTACGGAAGCCGGCCCGCCAGCTCGTCCAGCCCGATCTGCGCCGCGTCGATCCCGTGCGCGTCCAGCGCCGGATCGGCCACCGCGCCCACCAGCAGACAGAGCAGCGCGAGGTCCGGCCGCTCGGCGCGCGCCTCCTCGGCGAACCGCCGGTACAGCTCGTCCCGGTCCGGGTGCTCGGCGGAGTCAGGGTTCATCGGGCCGTCCGTCCCGTCACGCCGACCGGAAGTGGTGGTACAGGTGATGGACCGCGAACCCCATGCCCTCGTACAGCGCCCGCGCCCCCTCGTTGTCCGTCTCCACCTGGAGCCACGCGGCCGACGCACCCTCCTCCAGGGCCTTGCGGGCGAGCGCGGCCATCACGGCGGAGGCGAGCCCCCGGCGCCGGTGCGCGGGGTCGACCTCGACGGCCATGAAGCCGGCCCACCGCCCGTCCACCACGCACCGCCCGATCGCGGCGGGCGCCGCGTCCTCGCTGTCGCCGGCCACCGAGGCGAACCACACCGAGGGGCCGCCGCGCAGCACCGCCAGGACATGCGGGCCGGGGGTCTCGAAGCGCTGGTAGCGGGAGAGCCACTTCTCGTCGAGGTCCCGGCCCAGCCGCACCCGGGACACGTCCGCGTCCAGATCGCCGATCGGGGCGAGCCGGGCGGTGCGCACCTGAGCCGTCACCTCGCGGTGCCAGCCGCGTTCCTCCAGCTCCGCGCAGAGCAGCTCCTGGGTGCCCTCGGCGCCGGTCGCGGTCTGGATGTACGCGGGCAGGTCCCGCTCCCCGTACCACCGCCGGACGTGCCCGAGCGCCTCGTCGAGCGGGACACCCGGATCGCCGAGCGGCAGCACGGAGTTGGCGCGCCGGGTGAACCCCCGCGCCGCGCGCAGCCGCCAGTCGCCCAGCGGTTCGCTCTCCACCGGCTGCCAGGCGCGGGCACAGACGGGCGCGAGCTCTTCGAAGGAGGCCGCCGGACCGCGCCGCCGGGCCGGAGCCGCGGGCACCACCTTGCCCGCCACGAGAACCGATTCCGGGATACGGACGGATTCCCCGCTCTTCGGTGTGATCGAGAGCACACCGTCGTCCCACGATGTGAGAACCCCGACCGTGTCGGCAAACGTCGCTCCTTGTGGGGCCGTCTCGCACACACGCCGGACTGATACCCGTTTGCCCACGTCAGCCGGTGTGATTCGGACCCTGAGCTGTCCGCCGATGGTGAATTCCACAGCTCTGTACGCCCCTCCTGTTCGGTTCGTGCCCCGGAACGGAGATACTAGGGGCGGGCATCGACGACGCCGCGCTCCCGCGCGAGAGCCAACGCCCTACCGAGGAGGAACGACAGCGTGACCTACGTCATCGCGCAGCCTTGTGTCGACGTAAAGGACAAGGCCTGCATCGAAGAGTGCCCCGTCGACTGCATCTACGAGGGCCAGCGGTCCTTGTACATCCACCCGGACGAATGCGTCGACTGCGGAGCCTGTGAGCCGGTGTGCCCGGTCGAGGCCATCTTCTACGAGGACGACACCCCGGAGGAGTGGAAGGACTACTACAAGGCGAACGTCGAGTTCTTCGACGACCTCGGGTCGCCCGGTGGTGCCTCCAAGCTGGGCCTGATCGAGCGCGACCACGCCTTCATCGCCGCGCTGCCGCCGCAGAACCAGTAGTCCGCGGCCAGCACGTGCGCAGCCCCGGTCCCGTACGGCTCGTCACCGTGCGGGGCCGAGGCGTTTTCGCACCCGGGTGACGAGCGGTCCGAGACCCCTCACGACCCCGTGCGTGTCCCGCGTGACCCCCGTACGAGAAAGCAGAGATCCGTGTCCGCAGTCTCCTCCCGTCTCCCGGTCTTCCCCTGGGACAAGCTCGCGCCCTACAAGTCGACGGCCGAGGCCCACCCGGACGGCATCGTGGACCTGTCCGTCGGTACCCCCGTCGACCCGGTGCCCGAGCTGATCCGGCGGGCGCTCGTCGCCGCGTCGGACAGCCCCGGCTATCCGACGGTGTGGGGGACCACCGAACTGCGTGACGCGATCGCCGGGTGGGTGGAGCGGCGGCTCGGCGCGGTCGGGGTGACGCACGGACACGTACTGCCGGTCGTCGGCTCCAAGGAGCTGGTGGCCTGGCTGCCGACCCAGCTGGGACTCGGCGCGGGCGACAAGGTGGCGTACCCGCGGCTCGCCTACCCGACCTACGAGGTGGGTGCCCGGCTCTGCGGCGCCGAGCCCGTCGTCTACGACGACCCGACCGAGCTGGACCCGGCCGGACTGAAGCTGCTCTGGCTCAACTCGCCGTCCAACCCGACCGGCCGCGTCCTGGCCAAGGACGAGCTGACCCGGATCGTGGCCTGGGCCCGCGAGCACGGCGTGCTGGTCTTCAGCGACGAGTGCTACCTGGAGCTGGGCTGGGAGGCCGAACCGGTCTCCGTGCTGCACCCGGACGTCTGCGGCGGTACGTACGAGGGCATCGTCGCCGTCCACTCGCTCTCCAAGCGCTCCAACCTGGCCGGATACCGCGCGGCGTTCATCGCGGGCGACCCGGCGGTGCTGAGCGAGCTGCTGCTGATCCGCAAGCACGGCGGCATGATGACGCCCGCCCCGGTCCAGGCGGCGACGGTCGCGGCGCTCGGCGACGACGAGCACGTCGCCGAGCAGCGGGCCCGGTACGCGGAGCGGCGCGCGGCCCTGCGCACCGCGCTGGAGGCGCACGGCTTCCGCATCGAGCACAGCGAGGCGAGCCTCTACCTGTGGGCCACGCGCGACGAGCCGTGCTGGGAGACCGTGGCGCACCTGGCGGAGCTGGGCATCCTGGTGGCGCCGGGCGACTTCTACGGACCGGCCGGGGACCGCTTCGTACGGGTGGCGTTCACGGCGACGGACGAGCGGGTGGCGGCGGCGGTCAAGCGGCTGTCCTGAGAACGACGGCATACGCGCGGGGCCCAGGGAGTGCGCACTCCCTGGGCCCCGCGCGTATGTGGTGGTGCCGGCCGGAGGGGCCGGGTCAGCCGAGCGGCAGGCCCTTGGTGGGCAGGCCCTGGGTCGGCAGGCCGCCCCGGGTCGCGGCGCCGGCGGTGTCGCCGAGGACCTCGCCCGCGCTGCCGGCGGCGCCGCCCGCGGCCTTCTGCACGGTGGGGGCGGTCTCGGCGCCGGCCTTGCCGACGGTCCTGCCCGCGGCCGGGAGGGTCGTGCCGACGATCTTGCCGCCGGTCTCGCCCGCCGCCTTGGTGCCCTGCTGGGACGCGCTGTCGACCGTCTTGCCGAGACCGGCACCGTCGACGTGGGTCAGACCGCCGAGCTCCGGGGCCTGCGGGAGCTCGGCGGCACCCGCGGCTCCGGCCGCACCGACCACGGGGGCCGCACCCGCGGCGATCAGCAGCGCGGCACGGGCGATCCGGCGGGTCAGGGGGAGGGACATGATGCTCCTTCGACGGGACGAGGAATAGGTCTGTCCGTTGATCGGACGCAATGACAACCGTCGAAAGGGCAGGGGAGGTTGCGGTGGGCCGAGGTAAAGAGTCGGTAATGCGTCACATGATCTGCAATGGAGGAACCCGGGCAAACGCAGCATTCCAGCAACGGTTGATGAACCGTCACTTCCCTTTACATATAAGGGAATTGGGGTACCTGGAGGCGGCCACGGGAAGGGGGCGCGCGAGGGGGCGCTCGAAACGGGCCGGACGACACCTGCGGGCGATCGGGTGAACTAGTGCGCGAGCCGGATCCGGACGTCGGTGGTGCCCGAATCCTTGCGCTCCGTCCGCCAGCCCGACCCGGCCTCCCAGACCCGGCCCGCGTACGAGACCTCCGCCAGCCGGAGCGCCTCGGACTGCGCGACCGCCCAGTGCGCGAGCTCCCAGCCGCGCCGGGCCGCGCCGTCGTCCCCGGCCGCCCGGGCCGCGGGCACCGGCACCGAGACGGTGCCCGTCGACGCCGGACCGGCCGCCGGCCCGCCGTCCCCCGGCGCGGTCTTCGCCGCGGGCAGCACGCCCTTGCCGAAGGCGCGCACCAGCTCCGCCCGCACCTTCGCCGGGTCGGGGCCCGCCGCGGTCGCCCGCGGCGGCGCGCAGTTCAGCGAGGCGGGCGTACGACCGGTCAGCGCCGCCGCCAGCAGGGCCGCGTCCGGCTCGTGCTTCGCGTAGGCCTGCGGGAAACCGCTGCGCTGGACCCGCTGCGCGGCGACCGTCAGCGGCAGCCGCGAGTAGCCGGGGACCTCGGCCAGATGCCGGTAGAACTCCCCGGCGGAGTAGACCGGGTCCAGGATCTGCTTCTCGGTGCCCCAGCCCTGCGAGGGACGCTGCTGGAACAGCCCCAGCGAATCGCGGTCGCCGTGCTCGATGTTGCGCAGCCCGGACTCCTGCAGCGCGGTCGCCAGCGCGATCGTCACAGCCCGCTCCGGCATCCCGCGCGAGGTGCCGACCGCGGAGATCGTCGCGGCGTTGACGGCCTGCTCCGGGCTCATCCGGTACGTACGGCTCTCGCCGTCCGAACCGTCGGCCGACTCGACGACGCATCCGTCGATGATTTTGCTGCCGGTTATGTACTGAACGGTCAGATAACCGCCGAGTACGGCGAGCACGACAAGGGCGACAGCGATTCGCAGGAGGCGGCTGCGGACGGTGTGTCGGCGGGCGGGGGAGGCGGTCCGGGGCACGCGCCCACCGTACTGGAGTACCCGTCCGGGGCCGAGGGCCCTGTCAATTAGGGTCGGTGCCATGCCCGAAACCACACTTGACCTCACTCTGGACGGTCCGGCGCTCACCGCATGGCTCGTCGACTTCCCGTCGGTCAGCGGTCAGGAGAAGGACCTCGCGGACGCGATCGAGGCGGCCCTGCGGCCCCTCCCGCACCTGACCGTCGACCGGCACGGCAACAATGTCGTGGCCCGGACGAACCTGGGCCGCGCCGAGCGGGTGGTGCTCGCCGGGCACATCGACACCGTCCCGATCGCCGACAACGTGCCGTCCCGGCTCGACGGGAACGGGGTGCTGTGGGGCTGCGGCAGCTCCGACATGAAGTCGGGCGTCGCCGTCCAGCTGAGGATCGCCGCGACCGTGCCCGAGCCCAACCGCGACCTGACCTTCGTCTTCTACGACAACGAAGAGGTCGCCGCGCACCTCAACGGGCTCGGCCACATCGCCGACGCCCACCCCGACTGGCTGACGGGTGACTTCGCGGTCCTGCTGGAGGGCTCCGACGCCGAGGTCGAGGGCGGCTGCCAGGGCACCCTGCGGGTCTTCCTCCGTACCGAGGGGGAGCGGTCCCACTCCGCGCGCGGCTGGATGGGGTCCAACGCGATCCACGCCGCCGCCCCGATCCTGGCCCGCCTCGCCGCGTACGAACCGCGCCGCCCGGTCATCGACGGCCTCGAATACCGCGAGGGCCTGAACGCGGTACGGATCGAGGGCGGCGTCGCCAACAACGTCATCCCGGACGCCTGCACCGTCGTGGTCAATTTCCGGTACGCGCCCGATCGGACCGCCGAGGAGGCGCTGGCCCACGTCCACGAGGTCTTCGCGGACTGCGGCGTCGCCGAATTCGTCGTCGACGACCACTCGGGCGCGGCCATGCCCGGCCTCTCCCACCCGGCCGCCAAGGCGTTCATGGCGGCGGTGGGCGGCACCGCCCGGCCCAAGTTCGGCTGGACGGACGTCTCCCGCTTCGGCTCCCTCGGCGTGCCCGCGGTGAACTACGGACCGGGCGACCCGCTGTTCGCCCACAAGCGCGACGAGCACGTGGTGGTCGAGCGGATCACCCACTGCGAGGAACGGCTCCGCTCCTGGCTCACCGGCTGACCCACGGCATTCCCCTGTCCGTAACCTCCATGGATCTACCCTGACCTGACACGGACGACCACGGGTCCCCCGGGATCCACCGGTCGTCGATCGTCGTCGGAGGGAGCAGGTCATGGGCAACCCCGAGGGGGCACGCGTCCCGGAGGAGCAGCGGCTCGGACCGGTACTGCGCCGCAGGGAACAGGTACAGCCCGGCACCACCGATCAGCGGTTGCTGGACACCGAGGGCGACTCCGAGTGGGTGCACACAGACCCCTGGCGGGTGATGCGCATCCAGTCGGAGTTCGTCGAGGGATTCGGCGCGCTGGCCGAGCTGCCGAGCGCGATCAGCGTCTTCGGTTCGGCCCGCACCCCGGCCGGCGGACCCGACTACGAGGCAGGCGTACGGATCGGCAAGGCCCTGGTCGAGGCCGGCTTCGCGGTGATCACCGGAGGCGGGCCGGGGGCGATGGAGGCGGCGAACAAGGGGGCGCGGGAGGCGAAGGGCGTCTCGGTCGGACTCGGCATCGAGCTGCCCTTCGAGTCCGGCCTCAACCCGCACGTCGACATCGGCGTCAACTTCCGCTACTTCTTCGTCCGCAAGACGATGTTCGTGAAGTACGCGCAGGGCTTCGTCGTCCTGCCCGGCGGGCTCGGCACCCTGGACGAGCTCTTCGAGGCGCTCACCCTCGTCCAGACGGGCAAGGTCACCCGCTTCCCGATCGTGCTGTTCGGCACCGCGTACTGGAGCGGTCTCGTGGACTGGCTGCGGGACACGGTGGTGGCGCAGGGCAAGGCGTCCGAGCACGACCTGCTGCTGTTCCACGTCACGGACGACGTGGAAGAGGCGGTCGACCTCGTGACGAAGGAGGTCGGCCGGTAGCGACCGTCCGGGGTGCGGGGCCCGCCGCGGGACCCGCACCCGGCCCGGTCACGCCAGTCCGCGCCGCGCCACGGCCGGCTCGCGGTGCCCCGCGATGGACGCCACCATGTCGAGCACCTGCCGGGTCTCCGCCACCTCGTGCACCCGGTACACCTGCGCCCCGAGCCACGCGGAGACCGCCGTGGTCGCCAGCGTCCCGATCACCCGCTCCTTCACCGGCCGGTCGAGCGTCTCGCCGACGAAGTCCTTGTTGGACAGCGATACGAGCACCGGCCAGCCGGTCTCCGTCATCTCGCCGAGCCGGCGCGTCGCCTCCAGGGAGTGCCGGGTGTTCTTCCCGAAGTCATGACCGGGGTCGATCATGACGCCGTCGGGCCGCACCCCGAGCGCGACCGCCCGCTCGGCCAGCCCCACCGTCACCCGCAGGATGTCCGCCATCACGTCGTCGTACGCGATCCGGTGCGGCCGGGTCCGCGGCTCGGCGCCGCCCGCGTGCGTGCACACCAGACCGGCGCCGTACCGTGCGGCGACCTCCGCGAGCTTCGGGTCGACACCGCCCCACGCGTCGTTCAGCACATCCGCGCCGGCCTCGCAGACCGCCTCGCCGACGTCGTGACGCCAGGTGTCCACGCTGATCACCACGTCCGGATGGCGGCGGCGCACCTCCGCGACGAAGCCGACCGTGCGACGCGCCTCCTCCTCGGCGGTCACCTCCTCGCCGGGGCCCGCCTTCACGCCGCCGATGTCGACGATCGCCGCACCGTCCGCGATCGCCTGCTCGACCCGGGCGAGCGCCGGCTCGTCCCGGAAGGTCGCCCCCTGGTCGTAGAAGGAGTCCGGGGTACGGTTCACGATCGCCATGATCACCGGCTCGTGCGCACCGAACTCGCGCCGCCCCAGCCTGAGCACACCGCTTCGCATCCCGCGTTTCTCCTCTGGTAGATCGCCCGTGGGTCGCCTGCGACCCTAGCCCGGTGGGCACCGGCTGTCGGTGTTGCATGGCACGATCGGACCCGGACAGGTTTCCGCTCCCGGGGAGATGCGCGTGTTCTGGTTCTTGCTGGTGACGATGGTCGTGGTGGTGGCCGCGGTCACCCTCGCGGTGGTCGGCGGGGGGAAGAGCGCCGTCCTGCAGGACGTGGCGCCCGAGCAGCCGGTCGACCCGCTGCCCGCGACGCGACCGGTCGGCCGCGCGGACATCGACGCGCTGCGGCTCCCGGTGGCCGCGCGCGGCTACCGGATGATGGATGTCGACGAGGCGCTCGACCGGCTCGGCGCCGAGCTCGCCGAGCGGGACGCGCGGATCGCGGAGCTGGAATCGGCACTGGCCGGCGCGCAGGCGACCGCGGTCGGCGGCCCCGGCCTCATCGAGGGACCGGCCGAACGGCCGGAGCAGGGGCGGGAGCAGCCCGAGGACCGCCCGAAGGCGCCGTGGGAGCCACCGGAGCAAGACCCGCGGCCCGCGGAGCACCCCGGAGAGGAGCCCCGGCGATGAGCGGCGGCGCGGAAGCGGCCCCGGACGGCGGACTGCGCTGCCCCTGGGGGCTGTCCACCGAGGACTACCTCACGTACCACGACACCGAATGGGGCCGGGCCGTCCACGGCGACGACGCCCTGTTCGAACGGCTCTGCCTGGAGGCCTTCCAGTCGGGCCTGTCCTGGCTGACGATCCTGCGCCGGCGGGAGGGCTTCCGCTCCGCCTTCGCCGGGTTCAAGATCCCCGCCGTGGCCGAGTTCACCGACGCCGACAAGGAGCGCCTCCTCGCCGACGCCGGCATCATCCGCAACCGCGCGAAGATCGAGGCGACCCTCGCCAACGCCAAGGTGCTGGCCGGCTGGGACGCCGGCGAGCTGGACGACCTGATCTGGTCCTACGCCCCCGACCCGGCCGGCCGCCCCGCCCCGCGCACCCTCGGCGACGTCCCGGCGGTCACCCCGGAGTCCACGGCGCTGGCCAAGGACCTCAAGAAGCGCGGGGTGCGTTTCGTCGGACCCACGACGGCCTACGCCCTGATGCAGGCGTGCGGCCTGGTCGACGACCACCTGGCCGACTGCGTCGCGCGCGGCGGCGGGGCATAAGGCCTCTCGTCCGGATCGGCCGGGCGCGCGTGCCCCCGCGGCCCGATCCGGACGAAAGCCCCTGGGGCCGTACCGCGGGAAGGAGTCCGGGCGGCTACCGGCCGAGGTACTTCGGCTTCTCCTTGTTCAGGAACGCCTGCACGGCGATCGTGTGGTCCTCGGACGCGCCCGCCCGGGTCTGGAGCTCGTCCTCCTTCTCCAGCGCCTCGCTCAGCGTGTGACCGGCGCCGTACGCCAGCGACTCCTTGAGCGCGGCGTACGCCACCGTGGGGCCGGACGCCAGGGTGCGGGCCACGGCGGCGGCCTCGGCGGCCAGGTCGGCGGCGGGCACCAGTTTGTTCACGATGCCCAGCTCATGGGCGTCCTGCGCGGAGATCGAGCGCGGGAAGAGCAGCAGGTCGGCGGCGCGGCTCTGCCCGATCAGGCGCGACAGCGTCCAGGAGACGCCCGAGTCGGCGGTGAGGGCCACACCGGCGAAGGAGGTGTTGAACGAGGCCGTGTCCGCGACCACCCGGTAGTCGCAGGCGAGCGCGAAGCCGAAACCGGCACCGGCGGCGACCCCATTGACCCCGGCGACGACCGGCTTGGGCATCCCGGCGATGGCCCGCACGATCGGGTTGTAGTGCTCCCGCACCGTGCTCAGCGCATTGCCGCTGCCCGACTCGCGGGTGCTTTCGAGCGTGGCCACGTGCTCCTTCAGGTCCTGGCCGACGCAGAACGCCCGCCCGGTCGCGGTGAGCAGAACGGCACGTACGGCGGGGTCGGCCGCCACGGACTCCAGTGCGTCACGTAGCGCCACCTTGGTCGCGGTGTTCATGGCGTTCATCGCGTCGGGACGGTTGATCGTGATCGTCGCGAGTCCGTCGCTCACTTCGGTGAGCACGCTGTCCGCCATGTGGTCGGCCATTTCGTTGTCCCCTTCGCACCTCGGGCAATGCCTGTCCAGGCAAGCATGGCCGACCCGGGCGGGAGCCGACATGTGACCTGCGTCTAACAATTGGGCCCCGAAGCGGGGGTACGGGCGGCGGAGTATCGCAGGCCGATTGCCTAAATGGGTGGTTTTGAGAGAGCGCGTTGCGCAAGCGATGCCGACCGATGTTGGTCATCGGGGTCTGTGATGCGGGATAATGGCCTGGAAGCAATGTGTTCGATGCCGGTGAGGCAGCGCCTGTCATGGGGCCGCCGGTTGCGATGAGCTGGTTTCAGGAAGGGGAACGAGCATGGCGGCCATGAAGCCGCGGACGGGCGACGGCCCGCTCGAGGTGACAAAGGAGGGGCGGGGCATCGTCATGCGCGTTCCGCTCGAAGGCGGCGGTCGGCTTGTCGTGGAGCTGACGCCGGACGAGGCCGATGCACTCGGCGATGCCCTCAAGAAGGTCGTCGGCTGAGCAGAGGCGCCCACACTTCATCACTGCCCCGGCACGGTGTCCGTGCCGGGGCAGTGATGCGTTCACGGCCAGGTGCGCCCGGAGTGTCCGCCCGGGGCCCGGACGGCTTCCCGGCCCCGCGACGGCGGGCCTCAGCCCCTGCGCACCGCGCAGAGCAGCCCGTCGCCCACCGGCAGCAGCGTCGACATCAGCTCCTGGCTCTCGCGCACCGCGCGCAGCAGCTCCCGCAGCCGCAGCACCTCCGCGGGCTGCGCCGCGGAATCGACGGTACGGCCGTCCGCGAAGACGCCCTCGAAGCAGACCAGCCCGCCGGGGCGCAGCAGGCGCAACGATTCAGCGAGGCAGTCCAGGCTCTCCAGCCGGTCGCCGTCGCAGAACACCAGGTCGTATCCGCCGTCCGCGAGCCGGGGCAGTACGTCCAGGGCGCGGCCGGGAATGAAGCGGGCCCGGTTGGCGGCGTACCCCGCGGCCCGGAAGGCCTCGCGGGCGAACTGCTGGCGCTCGGGCTCCGGGTCGACGGTGGTCAGAACGCCGTCGGGCCGCATGCCGTGCAGCAGATAGAGCCCGGACACGCCCGTCCCGGTGCCGATCTCGGCCACCGCTTTGGCGTCCGTCGTGGCAGCGAGCAGGCGCAGCGCGGCGCCGGTACCTGGCGACACCGAGCGGAGCCCCGTCTCCCGGGCCCGGTCACGGGCCCAGTGCAGTGCTTCGTCCTCGGCGACAAAGGCGTCGGCGAACGCCCAGCTCGTCTGCCGGTTGGCGGTAATGACCCTCTCCTGTCCCCGTAGTTGGCGCAACGGTGACTGTATCCGCTGCGCCCGGGAACCCGCAGATGGGACCGGGCGTTATGAAGGGGCAGGGGAGAGCCTGTGGAATCGGCCCGCGGATCGGGTCCGGGAGCCACGGGCCGGCGGTTCCCGGGGCGATCCCCGGCCCCAGCAGGAAAAAAGGCTTATCCGGAGCTAACGGGCGAGGTGGCTATGGTAGGGGCTCCACTGGACACCACCAGAGCCGATAGGGGAGGTGCGGCTGCGCCTGTGGATCGGGGAGGAGTGCTGCGGCGCTTTCTCAGGTCGGCGGGTGAGCCGAAATCCGTGACCAACATTGCTGACCGTTCTTCCAACCACTCCGCACCGACCGCGACTTTCGCCTCGGACACGGAATCCCAGGCGTGGACGCCACCTTCATGGGAAGAGATCGTCAGCACGCACAGCGGCCGGGTCTACCGCCTCGCCTACCGGCTGACGGGCAACCAGCACGACGCCGAGGACCTCACACAGGAGGTCTTCGTCCGGGTCTTCCGGTCGCTGTCGACCTACACGCCGGGCACTTTCGAGGGCTGGCTGCACCGCATCACGACCAACCTGTTCCTGGACATGGTCCGCCGTAAGCAGCGCATCCGCTTCGACTCGCTCGGCGACGACGCCGCCGAGCGGCTGCCGAGCCGCGAGCCGTCCCCTCAGCAGGTCTTCAACGACACCCACTTCGACGCGGACGTGCAGCAGGCGCTCGACACCCTCGCGCCCGAGTTCCGTGCCGCCGTCGTGCTCTGCGACATCGAGGGCCTCTCGTACGAGGAGATCGCCGCGACGCTCGGCGTGAAGCTCGGCACCGTGCGCAGCCGTATCCACCGCGGTCGCTCGCATCTGCGCAAGGCGCTGCGGCACCGTTCGCCCGAGGCCCGTGCCGAGCAGCGCTCGCTGGCGGGCGCGGTCCTGGCAGGGGAGGGCGGAACGGCGTGAGCGGCACAGGTCCGACCCCCGCGGAACAACACCTGGGGGACCGCCTCGCCGCGCTTGTCGACGGCGAGCTGAAACATGACGCCCGCGAGCGGGTGCTCGCCCACCTCGCGACCTGCGCCAAGTGCAAGGCCGAGGCCGCGGCGCAGCGGCGCCTGAAGAGTGTCTTCGCCCAGTCCGCCCCGCCGTCACCCTCCGAGGGGTTCCTCGCCCGGCTGCAGGGCCTTCCCGGGGGTCCGGGAGGTGACGACGACCGGCAGGACAGACCGTTCGGCGGCTCCGGGCGCCTCGGCGACGGGCTCTTCCCCGTGATCCAGCCGTCCGGCAGCCGCCCGGAATCGCCCGGGGACCGGTCGCTCGGCGGCTTCGGCTTCCTCCCGACCCCGCACGGCTCGACGGCCGTGCTGCCGGGGGGTTCCTCCCGTTCCGCCTTCCGGATCCACGAGGTGGGCCGCGAGGGAGAGCGTTCGCCCTGGCGCGGCCGGAGATTCGCCTTCGCGGCGGCGAGTGCCGTCTCGCTGGCGGCCATCGCCCTCGGCGGTGCCCTGCCGACGGGCGCGGGCACCGGCTCCGCGGCCCGGGCCTCGGGTGCAGGAAACGCGGTGACCCCGCTCGACGCGCCCTCGCGCGGGGAGAGCGGCGGCTCGGTCAGCCGTCGCGGCGGCGGCAGCCACGGCACGCTCGCCGCCAGAGGGGCGGGCGACCGCTCGACCGCCACGGCCCCCTCGGCCGTGCCGAGCGTCGCACCGGCGGTGCCCTCCGCCACTCCCGCGGTGGTCGCCACCGCGAGCCTCGCGGGAAACCCCTTCGCCGCTCACCTCCTGACCAATGTGTCCGCGCCACCTCTGATACGCCCGACCGGCACCACCCCGCTCTTCGCCGAGGTGTTCGGGCGGCTCGCCGCGCAGTCGCCCACGCCCTCCGTGCCACCGGCCGGGACGCAGCCCTCGCCTCCGCCCTGGGCACAGTCCTCGGCCTCGGCCGTTCCCACCCCCACCGATCGCGGTCTGCCGCTTTCGTCCCGGGGCTGAACCGGGGCCTGCGCAAGCATGCGCAAACCTGGTTGAATTCCGGGAGCAGTTCCGGGAGGGACGCCCCGGCCGGGGCGTGCAGAGGCCAGTTGCGGCAGTTGCGGGGAGAGCATGGAAGACGGGAAGTCCACCGGGCCGAAGGCGAAGTGGTGGAGCCGGCCCACGGCGGGCAGTGCCACCCGCACAGCGCCGGACGAGCCGTCCCCCGCCGAGGACGCGGCACCGGTGGCCGACCCGACGGAGTCAGGGACACCCCGGGCCGACGTGCCGCCCCGGTCCCCGGCCCCCGTACCGCCGCCCGCCGTGCCCGCCGAGGCGCCGCCCGCGGCACCGGCCGTGCCGCCGGTGACGCCGCTGCACGAGCCCGACCAGTACAGCACCCCGCCCTACGGCGGACCCGGCCCCTGGGCACCCGCACCGCCCGTCCAGCGGCCGGTCCCGACCCCGGCGCACGGCACCCCCGTACCCCCGCAGTACGCGGGGACGAACGGCGCGGGCATCCCCACATCGCCCACCCCCACCCCGCCGCCCCACGTGCCCCGGCAACAGCCCCAACTCCAGCAGCCCCAGCCCCAGCCCCAGCCCCAGCCGCAGGCGGCGTCGGCGCAGTGGCTCCAGTACGACCCCTGGGGCGCGCCCAGGCAGCCGCTCACCAACCCGGGCCCGCCGCTCGGGGCCGACACCGGCCGCAAGAAGAGCCGGCGCGGCTCCCTCCTCGTCGGCGCCGTGCTGCTCGCGCTGGTTGCGGGCGGGATCGGCGGCGGCATCGGCGCCTACATCGAGCGCAACGGCGGCCTCACCCAGGTCGAGCTCCCGCAGGCCGGCCGCAGCAGCGGCGGCCGGGCCCCCGACAGCGTCGCCGGCATCGCCGCCAGTGCCCTGCCCAGCGTGGTCACCCTCCACGTCAGCGGCGCCACCGAGTCCGGCACCGGCACCGGCTTCGTCCTCGACGGCTCCGGCCACATCCTCACCAACAACCACGTCGTCGCCCCGGCAGGCCAGGGCGGCGAGATCACCGTGACGTTCAGCGGCGGGGAGACCGCGCGCGGCAAGGTCGTCGGCAAGGACAGCGGCTACGACCTGGCCGTGGTCAAGGTCACCGGTGTCTCCGGCCTCAAGCCGCTGCCGCTGGGCAACTCCGACAACGTGCAGGTCGGCGACCCCGTGGTGGCCATCGGCGCCCCCTTCGACCTCTCCAACACCGTGACTTCCGGCATCATCAGCGCCAAGGACCGGCCGATCACCGCGGGCGGCGAGAAGGGCGACGGCAGCGACATCAGCTACGTCGACGCGCTGCAGACCGACGCGCCGATCAACCCGGGCAACTCCGGCGGTCCGCTCGTCGACACCGACGCCCATGTCATAGGCATCAACAGCGCCATCCGCGCCGCCGACAGCGGCTCGGCCGAGGAGGGCGGCCAGGCGGGTTCCATCGGCCTCGGCTTCGCCATCCCGATCAACCAGGGCAAGCGGGTCGCCGAGGAGCTGATCAACACCGGGAAGGCCACCCACCCGGTGATCGGCGTCACACTGGACATGAAGTACGCGGGGGACGGGGCCAGGGTCGGCGCGAAGGGCGCGGCGGGCAAGTCCGCGGTGACGCCGGGCGGGCCCGGGGCCAAGGCCGGGATCAGGCCCGGTGACGTCATCACCGAGGTCGACGGCCGACGGGTGCACAGCGGCGAGGAGCTGATCGTGAAGATCCGCGCGCACCGTCCGGGAGACCGTCTGGACCTCACATTGACGCGCGGTGGTAAAGACCTGTCCATCTCTTTGACGCTCGGCTCGGCGAGCGGCACGTGACAGCCACGTGACGCTACCGCGCGGACAGTTTCGACGGGTACCGTGGGCGGGTCCGGACCTCGACCGACATGGTCTCGGAGAACACGAGGAGCAACAGGGTGTTCAATGACATAGGCGCACTCGAGCTGGTGACGCTCGCGGTTCTGGGCGTGCTGATCTTCGGCCCGGACAAGCTGCCGAAGGTTATCCAGGACGCCTCGCGCTTCATCCGCAAGATCCGTGAGTTCTCCGAGAGCGCCAAGGAGGACATCCGTACGGAGCTCGGCCCGGAGTTCAAGGACTTCGAGTTCGAGGACCTCAACCCCAAGACGTTCGTCCGCAAGCAGCTCATGGACGGCAGCGACGATCTGGGGCTGAAGGAGATCCGCGAGAGCTTCGACCTCCGCAAGGATCTGTCCGAGGTCACCGACGCGGTCAACGGCCGGGAGAGCAAGGACCTGGAGTCCGCGGACTCCAGGAGCGGCGTGTCGGGCGCCTCGGCGATCACCGCCGCCAATGGCTCCGCCGGTGCTCCGGATCTGCTGAAGAAGCGTGACCAGCCCGGCAAGGACGACCGGCCGCCGTTCGACGCCGACGCCACCTGACCCCCCGCCAATCCCGGCTCGTCCGGACGGTATGGCTATTCTCCATCTGTCCGGTTGTGAGTACGCCCGCTGGGGGGCGGGCCGCTCCGGACCCAACGGATCGAGGAGGCGGCCGGGCAGATGGAGACGACAAGTCGGGTGGGCGCGGAAGATGCGCCGGGCACAGTCACCGCAGAGGGGGTGCCGGCGGCCCGGCGCATTGTCGACGGCTATCTGGCAGCCACGTTTCCCTGGTACGCACTGGACGAGGCCTTCACCGGGCCGCGTCGGCTGATGCAGGTGGGCACCGCGGCGGACGGCACGGTGCAGCACGGTTCCATCGGGCACGGTGACGAACCGTCGGTCCGGGCCGAAGCGGGCGCCGAGAAGCAACGGTTCGCCGTCGTCGTGTCGATGGCCAGCAGCCCGGTCCGGCGCAGCGGTGACGGCACGGGGGTGCTGGACGCGACCACGGTGTCCTCCGCGGCCTGGCTGGCCGGGTCGGGCCTGCTCGCCTGCACGTGGCCCCCGCAGATGGACCACGCGCTGCGCGACGACTGGCTGGACCAGCAGACGGAGACGGCGTTCGAGCTGGCCGACGACCTGGAAGGTCCCGCGTGGTCGGTGCTGTCGCTGCCGGTGGACGGTGTCCCGGTGCCGTTCCACTACCGGGAGTCCGAATTCGGCTGGGTACTGGCGGGATCGGCGCGCGGCGGGGTGCACATCGGGGCGTACGGGCGGGGGATGAGCGCGTACGGGCTGGGGTTCTCGGTGATCGACGACATCACGACGTACGCGTAGCACGCGGACGCGGGCGTACGCACGGGCGTGCGCCGGACACCGGGCGGTGACCGGCCCCGGGCCGGTCACCGCCCGGTCGTCTCAGAACTTGTTGCGCGGGGTGATGCCCAGCGACATGCCGGACAGGCCACGCTGACGGCCGCCCAGCTTGTCCGCGATGGTGCGAAGCGCCTTGCCGGCCGGGGAGTCCGGGTCCGACAGGACGACCGGCTTGCCCTCGTCGCCGCCCTCGCGCAGCCGTACGTCGATCGGGATGGAGCCGAGCACCGGCACCTCCGCGCCGGTCGTCCTCGTCAGGCCCTCGGCGACCTTCCGGCCACCGCCGGTGCCGAACACATCGACCATCTCGTCGCAGTGCGGGCACGGCATGCCCGACATGTTCTCGACGACGCCGACGATCTTCTGGTGGGTCTGCACGGCGATCGAACCGGCCCGCTCCGCGACCTCGGCCGCCGCCTGCTGCGGGGTGGTGACGACCAGGATCTCGGCGTTCGGCACGAGCTGCGCCACCGAGATCGCGATGTCGCCGGTGCCCGGCGGCAGGTCGAGCAGGAGGACGTCGAGGTCGCCCCAGTACACATCGGCGAGGAACTGCTGGAGCGCGCGGTGGAGCATCGGTCCGCGCCACACCACCGGGGCGTTGCCCGGGGTGAACATGCCGATGGAGATGACCTTCACACCGTGCGAGGACGGCGGCATGATCATGTTCTCGACCTGGGTCGGTTTGCCGTCCGCGCCGAGCATCCGCGGCACGCTGTGCCCGTAGATGTCCGCGTCCACGACACCGACCTTGAGGCCGTCGGCGGCCATCGCGGCCGCGAGGTTCACCGTCACCGACGACTTGCCGACGCCGCCCTTGCCGGACGCGACCGCGTAGACCCGGGTCAGCGAGCCGGGCTTGGCGAACGGCACCTCGCGCTCCGCCGTGCCGCCGCGCAGCGAGGTGGCGAGCTCCTTGCGCTGCTCGTCGCTCATCACGTCGAGCGTGACGTCGACCCGCGAGACGCCCTCGACGCGGGCGACCGCGTCCGTGACGTTCTTGGTGATCGTCTCGCGCATCGGGCAGCCTGAGACCGTGAGATAGACCGTGACAGCGACCGCACCGTCAGCATCGATCTCGACCGATTTCACCATGCCGAGTTCGGTGATCGGACGGTGGATCTCCGGGTCGTTCACTGTCGCCAGTGCCTCAAGCACCGCGTCTTCCGTAGCCATACCTCGATAGTACGGGTGCGCGCGGCGCTCCTTGAGGGTGGTGGTGGGCGGCGGGAGGGCATTGCGGCGTCCGTCGTACCGGCGAGTAGCACCCGTCAGCGGTCTTCGTCGCTCTCGGCCGGGAGCAGGGGGAGCCGGTCGTCGAGGTCCTTCGCGAGGTCCTCCAGCTCGGAGCGGATCCAGTCGCGGGTGGCGACCTCGCCGAGCCCCATCCGCAGCGAGGCGATCTCCCGTGTGAGGTACTCGGTGTCCGCGATGGAGCGCTCGTTCTGCTTGCGGTCCTGCTCGTGGGTGACCCGGTCGCGGTCGTCCTGCCGGTTCTGCGCGAGCAGGATCAGCGGGGCCGCGTACGAGGCCTGGAGCGACAGCATCAGCGTCAGGAAGATGAACGGGTACGGGTCGAACCGCAGGTCCGCGGGCGCGAAGACGTTCCACACCAGCCAGACGATGATGACCAGCGTCATCCAGACGATGAACCGTCCGGTGCCCAGGAAGCGGGCGATCCGCTCGGAGAGCCGGCCGAACGCCTCGGGGTCGTAGTCGGGCAGCATCCGCCGCCGCGGGTCCTTCGGCTGGTCCAGCCGGGAACGGGGCGGACGCGCGATGCCCGAGGCCCCCGACGGCGCCGTCTTCGAGCGTTCCTCAGCGGCCACTGGCGACCCCCTCCTCGCCGTGGAAGTCCGTCTCCCGCCAGTCCTCGGGCAGCAGGTGGTCGAGGACGTCGTCGACCGTCACCGCGCCGAGCAGCGAGCCGCCCTCGTCCACCACGGGCGCCGAGACCAGGTTGTACGCGGCCAGATAGCTGGTCACGGCCGGCAGCGGGGTGTCCGGGGTGAGCGGGACGAGATCGCTGTCGACGATCGAGCTGACCAGCGCGTACGGCGGATCCCGCAGCAGCCGCTGGAAGTGCACGGTGCCCAGGTACTTGCCGGTCGGTGTCTCGTCGGGCGACCGGCACACGTACACCTGTGCGGCCAGCGCCGGGGAGAGGTCCGCCTGCCGGACCCGGGCGAGCGCGTCGGCGACCGTCGCGTCCGGCCGCAGGATGATCGGCTCGGTGGTCATCAGCCCGCCCGCGGTCCGCTCCTCGTACGACATGAGGCGCCGCACATCGGCCGCGTCGTCCGGCCGCATCAGAGTCAGCAGCCGTTCCTTGTCCTCCTCGGGCAGCTCGGACAGCAGGTCGGCCGCGTCGTCCGGGTCCATCGCCTCCAGGACGTCGGCGGCGCGCTCCTCCTGGAGCTTGCCGATGATCTCCACCTGGTCGTCCTCGGGCAGCTCCTCCAGGACATCGGCGAGCCGGTCGTCGTCGAGCGCCGCGGCGACCTCGGCCCGCCGCTTCGGCGAGAGGTGGTGCAGCGCGTTGGCCACATCGGTCGGGCGCAGCCGCTCGAACGTGGCGACCAGGGTCTCGGCGCCCTGCCCGACCTCCTCCAGCGAGAACCCGCTGACCGCCGACCACTCGACCGTCAGCGTCTCGCCCTTGCGGCGCAGCGCCCCGCCCTTGCCCTTGCGCACGAAGTACTTGTCGATCTCCCAGTCGCGGCGGGCCGGGAGCTGCTGGACGGAGACGTCGAGGACGGTGACCTCCTCGCCGGTCTCCACGAGGCGGACCCGGCGGTCGAGGAATTCGCCGAGCACCAGGCGTTCGGTGGGGCGCTGTTCGAAGCGCCGCATGTTGACCACGCCGGTGGTGACGACCTGGCCGGACTCGATCCCGGTGACCCGGGTCATGGGGAGGAAGATCCGGCGGCGGCTGAGCACCTCGACGACGAGCCCGAGCAGCCGGGGCGGCCGGCCGCCGACCCGGAGCATCGCGACCAGATCGCGGACACGGCCCACCTGGTCGCCGTTGGGGTCGAACACCGGTACACCGGCGAGATGGGAGACGAACACCCGGGGGGCGCCTGCCACCATCCTGCGCCTCCTTCTTCCGTGTACGACTTCTCCGACTGGTCCGTTTGGCAGTCAATCAACCGTTATGACGGGATCAGGCTAGCCCGTACCGCTCCGGGTTGCCCCGGTGGAGCCGTCCGTACGGCTCCCTGCCGGAAGGTGTGAACGGCACAGGTACGCTGCCGTCTGCCACCCCCGCGATGCAGATGAGAGGCAGTGCGCCCGTGACCTCTTCCGTTCCGCCCGTCCGGGCCCGACGCCGGACCGCCCTCGCCGCCCTGCTCTGTGCGGGCCTGGCCACAGCCCTCACGGCGTGCGGCGAGGACCCGGACCAGGGGACCAACGGCGTCGGCAAGCTGAGCGCCCTGGAGATCGAGAAGAAGGCCCAGCGCGCGGCGGACACCGCCGACACGGTGCGCCTGGCCGGGACGCTGGTCGGCAAGGGCGGCACGTACAAGCTCAACATGCGGCTCAACGAGAAGGGCGGCACCGGCTCCGTCGTCTCGAAGGACAGCACCTTCGAGCTGCTGCGGATCGGCGACGAGCTCTATCTGAAGGCGGACTCCGGGTTCTGGAGCCACGAGGAGGAGCCCGGCGCCGACGGCGGGGCGGGCGGCGCGGCCGCGGACAAACTCCAGAACAAGTACGTGAAGGTGCCCCAGGACGACCCCACGTACAAGCAGCTGCGCGGCTTCACGGACAAGAAGACCCTGCTCGACGGGATGCTCACGCTGCACGGCACCCTCAACAAGGGGGACCGGCAGACGGTCGGCGAGACCCGGACCGTCCAGATCACGGGCGGCAAGGGCGAGGGCGGCACGCTCGACGTCTCGCTGGAGGGCACGGCGTACCCGCTGCGGTTCGCGCGCGGCGGCGGCGGGGGGACCGTCACCCTGTCGGACTGGGGCAAGGACTTCGCCCTGGAGGCCCCGACGCGGGGGGACACGGTCGACTACGGGAAGCAGCTGCCCAAGACGTCGTCCTGACCGCGGGCCGCGTCCTCCGGTCAGCCCTTGCGTCCCTGCCCTGAGGGTCCGGCAGCAGGCCTCGCGGCGTCCCGCGGCTCCTTCACCCGCGCTGCCTGCCGCGGGACGCCCTGAGCAGTCGCGGCAGCCCCGCGGGCACCGGCCGGCGCGTGGTCGCGGGCGTCGGCAGCGGCGCCGCGGCCTGGGAGCCGTCCGGCAGCCGGGTACGGAACTCGCCGGGCGTCAGCCGCAGCACCCGGCACTCGCGCGCCCAGCGCTCTGTCATCCGCTCGGCGTCCGGTGCGTTCAGCCGCTTGCCCTTGAGCTCGGCGACCGCGGCCTCCCACTGCTCGGAGTGCGGGGCGAGCTCCGTCACGGCGGCCGTCCAGGCGATCAGCCGGCCGCCCTTGTCCTTGCTGCGCACGGTCACCTCGGCGGTGGCCCCGTCGGTGAGCCCGGCCGGGAGCGGCTGCTCGCCGGGGCCGTCCCCGACGAGATGCGCCGCACCCTCGTGCCATACGTGCCACAGCGCCCGCGCGGGTCCGGTGCCCCGCACCCAGATGAGGCCCGACTTCTTGGTGGCCTCCTCGACGAGGGCCCGGCCCAGCGGCACGTCAGCGGCAGCAGCAGTCATGCCCCGAACTCTATGGGACCGGCCGGGGACGGTGCCTCAGAGCCAGCCGTTGCGCTTGAGGGTGCGGTGGATGGAGAAGCAGACCACCCCGATGACGCCCAGCACCATCGGATAGCCGTACCGCCAGCGCAGCTCCGGCATGTGGTCGAAGTTCATGCCGTAGACGCCGCAGATCATCGTCGGTACGGCGACGATGGCCGCCCAGGACGTGATCTTGCGCATGTCCTCGTTCTGCGCGACGGTCGCCTGGGCCAGGTTGGCCTGGAGGATCGAGTTCAGCAGTTCGTCGAAGCCGACGACCTCCTCGTGCACCCGTGCCAGGTGGTCGGCGACGTCCCGGAAGTACTTCTGGATGTCGGGGTCGATCAGCCGCATGGGCCGCTCGCTCAGCAGCTGCATCGGCCGCAGCAGCGGAGCCACCGCCCGCTTGAACTCCAGCACCTCGCGCTTCAGTTGGTAGATCCGGCCCGCTTCCGAGCCGCGCGAGCTGCCCTTCGCCGGGGCGGAGAAGACCTCGATCTCCACCTCGTCGATGTCGTCCTGGACGGCGCCGGCGACCGCGATGTAGCCGTCGACGACATGGTCGGCGATGGAGTGCAGGACCGCTGAGGGCCCCTTGGCGAGCAGCTCCGGGTCGTCCTGCAGCCGGTGCCGCAGCGCGCGCAGCGAGCCGTGGCCGCCGTGCCGCACGGTGATGACGAAGTCCCGGCCGGTGAAGCACATCACCTCGCCGGTCTCGACCACCTCGCTGGTGGCGGTGAGCTCGGTGTGCTCGACGTAGTGGATGGTCTTGAAGACGGTGAACAGCGTGTCGTCGTACCGCTCCAGCTTCGGCCGCTGATGGGCGTGGACGGCGTCCTCGACGGCGAGCGGGTGCAGCCCGAACTCCCGGGCGATACCGGCGAATTCCTCCTCGGTCGGCTCGTGCAGGCCGATCCAGGCGAAGCCGCCCTCCTCGCGCACCTGGAGCATCGCCTCGTGCGGCGTGCGGCAGGTGCCGCTCTCCAGGCGCCGTCCGTCGCGGTAGACCGCGCAGTCGACGACCGCGCTGGAGGCGGAGGGGTCACGGGTGGTGTCGTAACTGTTGTGCAGGGCGTTGCTCTTGCGCAGGGACGGGCGCACGGCGGCGCGCAGGTCACGGATCATCGACATGGCTGGCTCCTTCACGGAGGGCCGTCGTCGGGCACGTGGAACAGCCCGGAATGAGGACGTGTGCTCACGTCCGCAAAGCGGGCGGCACCGCGGCGGCGCGATGACGGCGTTCGCTACAGACAGGCAAAAAAGGAGTGCTCTTCCGTCGTGCGCAAAGCCGTGGGCCTCGACCGGGAGGCTTCAGATCACCTGGAAAGGCGGAGTGCGGAAGAGCGGTTGGTACTGCACGATCGACTTCGATCCATTGCAGCCCCACCTCCTCCAGCCGGTCCCCCTTGAGGGATGACGTGTCGTCGGGGCTGAGAGCGACGCTTCTGCGTGCTGCCCCGACCAGCGGCCAAGACTATCAGCCGACTGACGGCCAATCCCTTACTTTGCCCGTTCCATACGCGACCTATGCTCGCTGGATGGGAGAAATTCTTGCTCTGGTCGAGGCCCGGCTGCTGACGGCCCTCGGTGAACCGGACGCGCGCGCGGCAGTGACGTTTCTCGGTACGGACCGGATCGAGGTGCTGCGCTTCGCCGACGGCGATGTGGTGCGCTACGCCACACTCGGTATGTCGGCCCAGCCGATGGCCGACCCGACCGCGGCCCTGGTGGACCCGGTGAAGGGCCCGCGCGCCGAACTGGTCCTCTCCGTGCGCGCCGGGCTCGCCGACACCGACAAGGTGCTGCGCCCGCTCGCCGTGCTCGCCGCCTCCCCGCAGGTCGAGGGGGTGATCGTGGCGCCGGGTGCCTCGCTGGACGTCGGCGAACCGCTGTGGCCCGGGGCTCCGTTCAGCTCCGTGCTGGTCGCCGAGCCCGGGGGCCTGGTGGAGGACCTGGAACTGGACGCGCCCATGGAACCGGTGCGGTTCCTGCCGCTGCTGCCGATGACGCACAACGAGGCCGCGTGGAAGCGGGTCAGGGGCGCGCAGGAGCTCCAGGAGCGCTGGCTCTCGCGCGGTACGGACCTGCGTGATCCGCTGCGCGGCTCCGTACCCCTGGACTGAGCCGTACGGCGCAGCGATCCGGCCGGGCGCGCGAGAGCCCCGCCGCGCGGCCAGGAGGGGGAGCCGCGGGCGGGGCGGTGCGGGGGCGGGCGCAGGGGTCAGTCGGCGAAGACCGTGACGCCGTCCTCGGTGGCGTGCTTCGGCTCCAGCTCCACCGCCTCGTGGGTCAGCGCCGCCCGCCGGATCCAGACGACGACCGCACCGGCCACGGCCGTGGCGGCCGCGACCACGAACGGGATGTGGATGTTGCTCCACTCCTCGATCTTCGGGGCGAGGTACGGGGCGGCGGCCGCGGCGAACCAGCGGACGAAGTTGTAGCCCGCGCTCGCCACCGGGCGCGGAGCGTCCGACACCCCGAGCGCCAGCTCCGTGTAGACGGTGTTGTTCATGCCGATGAAGGCGCCGGAGACGATCGTGCAGACGATGGCGGCGGTGTGGTTGCCGTATCCCAGGACCAGCAGGTCGACGGCGAGCAGCAGCAGTGAGGCGCCGAGCACCTTCAGCGAGCCGAAGCGCTCCTGGAGCCGCGGGGCGACGAGCACCGAGAAGACCGCGAGCAGCAGACCCCAGGCGAAGAACACCGCGCCCGACTTGTACGGCGTCATGTTCAGCACGAACGGGGTGAACGCCAGGATCGTGAAGAACGCGTAGTTGTAGAAGAACGCCGAGGTGGCGACCGACGCCAGACCGCCGTGGCCGAGTGCCTTGACCGGGTCGAGCAGCGAGGTCTTCCGGGCGGGCCTGGGCTGTTCCTTCAGGAACGCCGTGATGCAGATGAAGCCGATCGCCATCAGTGCGGCCGTGCCGAAGAAGGGGTAGCGCCAGCTGGCGTCACCGAGCAGGGCGCCGACCAGGGGCCCGCAGGCCATGCCGAGGCCGAGCGCCGACTCGTAGAGCAGGATCGCCGCGGAGCTGCCGCCGGCCGCGGCGCCGACGATCACGGCCAGCGCGGTCGACACGAAGAGCGCGTTGCCGAGTCCCCAGCCGGCCCGGAACCCGACGAGTTCGCCGACGGACGACGAGGTGCCGGAGAGCGCGGCGAAGACGACGACGAGCGCGAGACCGGCCAGGAGCGTCTTGCGGCCGCCGATCCGGCTGGACACGAAGCCGGTGACGAGCATCGCCACGGCGGTGATCAGGAAGTACGAGGTGAAGAGCAGGGACACCTGGCTCGGCGTCGCCTCCAGGCCCTTGGCGATGGACGGCAGAATCGGGTCCACCAGGCCGATTCCCATGAACGCGACAACAGAGGCGCCCGCCGTGGCCCAGACGGCCTTCGGCTGGCGCAGGATGCTGCCCGCGCCCTGATCGAACGGATCCTCTCCCTGCATGGGTCTTCTCGCTCTCCACTAGGTCGTTGCGATACGCACAGAATAAGTTAGGGAAGCTAATGAGTGCAAGTTACATCTATTTTCGCAGGTGGGGGCCTCGCTGCGGACGGGTGATCTTCCTTGACGCGGCGACGGTCCTGGAGGACCGTTGGTCGCTATGAGGGGCGAACCCAGTTGCCCGAAGTGCGGAGGCCGGGTCAGAGCGCCCGGTCTGTTCGCCGACACCTGGCAGTGCGAGGTGCACGGCAGCGTGCAGCCGCTGCAGCCGGTGATTCCGCCCAGCGTCGAAGCGCTGGGGGTGGTGGTGCGCCGGGCCGAGGTCCCGGTCTGGATGCCCTGGCCGTTGCCGGTCGGCTGGCTGTTCACCGGAGTGGCGATCGCCGGCGACGACCGCAGCGGCGGCCGGGCCACCGCAGTGGCCTGTTCCGGCCCCGGTCCCGTCGGCGGCATGGGTGAGCTGCTGCTCGTCACCGAGGAACTCGGTGTCGGGCTCGGCGCGCGCTACGCCGGGGTCGACGGCCCCGACCCCGGTCCCTACCTGGACGTCGACGGCCCGCCGGACGTCAAGATGCTCGCCGCCGGCCGCCCCACCCCGCTGTGGAACGTCAAGGGGGTCCCCGAGGACCGGGCGGTCTTCGCGGGCGAGGCGCGCGGACTCTGGCTCTGGGCGATCGTCTGGCCCGAGCAGTCCGGGCTGCTGATGTACGACGAGCTGGTGCTCGCCGATCTGCGCGAGGCCGGGGGCGAGATGGACCTCGTGCCGTGCGGGGCGCTCACCCCGCGCCTGCTCGGCTGAGCCCGGAGCCGGCGGCGCCCGGCCGGGCGCCGTTCGAATGCCGGTTATCCTGAGACGTCCCCTTTTCCGGCCCCGAGCACTGGAGTACGCGTCGTGCGCATCGACCTGCACACCCACTCCACCGCTTCGGACGGCACGGACACCCCCGCCGAGCTGGTGCGCAACGCCGCCGCCGCGGGCCTGGACGTCGTCGCACTCACCGACCACGACACCGTGCGCGGTCACGCCGAGGCGGTCGCCGCCCTTCCCGAGGGGCTCACCCTCGTCACCGGCGCCGAGCTCTCCTGCCGGATCGACGGCGTGGGACTGCACCTGCTGGCGTATCTCTTCGATCCCGACGAGCCCGAGCTGGCCCGCGAGCGCGAACTCGTGCGCGACGACCGGGTGCCGCGCGCCCGGACCATGGTGCGCAAGCTCCAGGACCTCGGGGTGCCCGTCGAGTGGGAGCGGGTCGCGAGGATCGCCGGGGACGGATCGGTCGGCAGGCCGCACGTCGCCACCGCACTCGTCGAGCTCGGCGTCGTCGAGACCGTCTCCGACGCCTTCACGCCCGAATGGCTCGCGGACGGCGGACGCGCCTACGCCGAGAAGCACGAACTCGACCCCTTCGACGCGATCCGGCTGGTCAAGGCCGCCGGCGGCGTCACGGTCTTCGCCCACCCGGCCGCCGTCAAGCGCGGCGAGGTGGTGCCCGAGTCCTCGATCGCGCGGCTCGCCGCCGCCGGCCTCGACGGTATCGAGGTCGACCACATGGACCACGACGAGCCGGCCAGGACCAGGCTGCGCGGGCTCGCCCACGACCTGGGGCTGCTGACCACCGGGTCCAGCGACTACCACGGCAGCCGCAAGACCGTCGGCCTCGGCGAGTACACCACCGACCCGGAGATCTACGGCGAGATCACCCGGCGCGCCACGGGAGCCTTCCCGGTGCCGGGAGCCGGCGGACCCCGCCCCGCGTAACGACGCACGCGAAGGGGCCGGACCGCGGACCCCGTACACGTACCGCCCCTTCCACCTTCACGTTCCACTTCCGCGCACCCGGCCGTCGGGCCGCCGTCATGGCTCCGGGGTGCGCTCCTTCAGGCCGTTCCTCTCTTCTCGCAAGGCTCACTGTGTTCGACGTCGCTGTCTTCGGATCCCTCTTTCTCACCCTTTTTGTGATTATGGATCCCCCTGGGATCACCCCGATCTTCCTCGCGCTCACCGCGGGCCGACCCGCCAGGATGCAGCGCAGGATGGCTCTCCAGGCGGTCGCCGTCGCCTTCGGCGTGATCGCCGTCTTCGGTCTGCTCGGCCAGCAGATCCTCGACTACCTGCATGTCTCCGTACCCGCCCTGATGATCGCGGGCGGACTGCTCCTGCTGCTCATCGCGCTCGACCTGCTGACCGGCAAGACCGACGAGCCGACGCAGACCAAGGACGTCAATGTGGCGCTCGTGCCGCTGGGCATGCCCCTGCTCGCCGGACCCGGTGCGATCGTCTCCGTGATCCTGGCGGTTCAGCACGCCGACACCGTGGCCAGCCAGATCTCGGTCTGGTCGGCGATCCTCGCCATGCACATCGTGCTCTGGCTGACCATGCGTTACTCGTTGCTGATCATCCGGGTCATCAAGGACGGCGGTGTCGTACTGGTGACCAGGCTCGCCGGAATGATGCTGTCCGCCATCGCCGTGCAGCAGATCATCAACGGCGTCACCCAGGTCATCCAGAACCCCTGACGGCGCCCCGGCACCACAGCGCCCCCGTACGGACCTTCCGTACGGGGGCGCTTCGTCTTTGTGCGTCGTCGTGCGTTACGAAGCCGAGGTGTCGGCCGGGCGGATATAGATGCGCTGGCCTATGGCTGCGGCCTGCTGCACGATCCGGTTGACGGAGGCGGCGTCCACGACGGTGCTGTCCACGGCGGTACCGTCGACGTCGTCGAGTCGCATGATCTCGAAGCGCATAAGGCTTCCCTTCGTCTGATCCTCCTGCTGGAGAACTACTGGGAGGACGGATGATCCGTCCGCAAGGATGAGAGCACCGGACACCGTCCCGTGCTCCACAAGGGGTACAACGGCTTGCCTCGGGCAAACATTCCCTACGCTAAGGAAATTTTTTGGATGTCTAAGTATCAGCAGGTCACCGAGCACGACCGGTCGACGAGGTCCACGACGAGGCCCGAATGAACGAGGCAGAGATCCGCGAGCGCCTGGACCGCACCAACGAGCTGCTCCAGCGCATGCTCGCCGAGGTGTCGAAGACCCCCTCGACCCACGCGATCTTCGTGGACGCGGGCTATGTGTACGCCGCGGCCGGACTGCTCGTCACCGGCACCGAGGACCGCCGCTCCTTCGACCTCGACGCGGAAGGACTGATCGAGGCCTTCATCGACAAGGCCCGGACGATCTTCGCGGACAGCAGGCTGCTGCGTGTGTACTGGTACGACGGAGCCAGGCGGCGCATCCACACCGCCGAACAGCAGTCCATCGCCGAACTCCCCGACGTCAAGGTCAGGCTCGGCAACCTCAACGCCAACAACCAGCAGAAGGGCGTCGACTCACTCATCCGCACCGACCTGGAATCGCTCGCCCGGCACCGCGCCATCAGCGACGCCGCACTGGTCGGCGGCGACGAGGACCTGGTCTCCGCGGTGGAGGCGGCGCAGGGGTACGGGGCCCGGGTGCACCTGTGGGGCATCGAGGCGGGGGAGGGGCGCAACCAGGCCGAACCGCTGCTCTGGGAGGTCGACAGCCAGCGCACCTTCGACCTGGACTTCTGCCGTCCCTACGTCACCAGACGCCCCGTCACCACCTACGAGGACGACACCCCCGCCCCCGCGCGCGAGGACGTCCGCTTCGTCGGCGCGCAGATCGCCGCCGCCTGGCTGGCCGCACGGGGCCGCGAGTCCCTCGCCGATCTGCTGCCCGGACACCCCTACCTGCCGGGCTCGGTCGACCAGGACCTGCTGGTCGAGGCCGAACGGCTGCTCCAGCACTCGCTGCGCGGCCACGCGCATCTGCGGCGGGCGCTGCGCGACGGCTTCTGGCAGCACCTCCAGTCGCAGTACTGAGCCCTCGCGGCGTCGGCTACAGGCTGTCCCAGAACGCGGCGATCGCCGCCGCGGTCTGCTCCGGGCGATCCGTGTTCGGGGAGTGCTCGGCGCCCGCGATCCGGGTGCGGTGCGCGCCGAGCCGCCGCGCCATCCCGTCGAGCAGCGGCACCGGCCAGGTGTCGTCGCGCTCGCCGGAGAGCACATGGACCGGCAGCCGTACGGCGGCGAGTTCGGCCACCCGGTCCGGCTCGGTCACCAGCTGGCGGCCGGTGGCGATCAGCTGGGCGGGCCGGTGGCGCAGCCAGCGGCGGCGCAGGCCCTCGCCGTCCGTCGCCGCCTCCTCCGGCGGGTCGAGGGCGCGCATCGCCTCCCACACCTCGGCCATGCTCAGCGTCGCGAGCGCGTCGCTGAGCACCTTCACCTTGAGCTGCTGGGCCTCGACGACCTCGGCGGGACCGGAGGACATCAGCGTCAGCGAACGGAACGGCGAGGCGTCGAGCAGCACGGCGGCACGGGCGATCTGCCCGCCGAGCGAGTGCCCCAGAAGATGCACGGTGCCTTCGCCGCCCGCGTCGAGGGCGGCCGCCTGGGCGAGCACATCGAGGGCCAACTCGCCCTGTGTGTAGCTCTCCTGACGGTCCGTCCCGTCGGTCTCGTACTGTCCGCGGCCGTCCACGGCGACGATCCGGTACCCGGCGGCCGAGAGCGGTTCGAGGAGCGCGATGAAGTCCTCCTTGCTGCCCATGTACCCGGGCAGCAGGAGGGCGGTGCCGCGCACGGCGCCGGACGGCGAGGCGTCCAGCACGGCGAAGTCGCCGCGCGGCGTGCGCAGCTGACGGGCATGGGCGCAGGGGGGCGGGGTGAAGGTGTGCGGCCGGCTCATGGGACGAGGTTATGCCGTGACGGGCCGGACGGGCAGAAGCGAGGTGCACGAACGCCGGACGGGCCCGAGGATGTCCTCGGGCCCGTCCGGCGGATCAGGCTCTTCGATCGGTGGCCGCTCAGCCCTCGGTCTTCGCGGCGGCGGCGCGCGGCGCCCGGCGCCTGCGCGGCTTCGCCTCGCCCTCGGCGACCGGGGCCTCGGCCACGGCCTCCGTCTTCGGCTTGGCGGCCGCACGGGTGCGGCGTCGCGGCTTGGTCTCCGGGACGGGCTCGGAGATCGGCGCGATCTGGAAGTCGACCTCGTCCTCGGCCGGCTTGACGACGCGGGGGCGGCGGCGCGGCTTGGTCACCGTCCTCGTCTCGGCCACCGGCTCGGAGATCGGCGCGATCTGGAAGTCGACCTCGTCCTCGGCCGGCTTGACCACGCGGGCGCGGCGGCGGCGCGGCTTGGTCTCGGTGACGGGCGCGTCCTCGACCGCGGTCCTGGCGGCCTTCGGCGCCACCTCGACCTCGACCACGGCCTCCACCGCGTTCATCACGGCCTCGGCCGCGGCGTCCGCGGCTGTGACCCGGGTGCGGCGACGGCGACGCGGCGTACGCGGCTCCGACGGGGCGTCGGCGGCCTCGGCCGCCGGGGCCGGCGCGGCGGCGGTGGCGGTGGCGGGCGCCTCCTCGACGGCGGAGCCGCCCCGGGTGCGGCGACGCTGACGCGGCGTACGCGGCGCGCGCTCCTCGCGGACGGCGGGCGCCGGGGCGGACTTGCGGCCGCGGCCGCCCGTCTCGCCGAGGTCCTCGATCTCCTCGGCCCGCAGACCCGCCCGGGTCCGCTCGGCGCGCGGCAGGACACCCTTGGTGCCGGCCGGGATGTCGAGCTCCTCGAAGAGGTGCGGCGAGGTGGAGTACGTCTCGACCGGGTCGTTGAACTTCAGGTCGAGCGCCTTGTTGATCAGCTGCCAGCGCGGGATGTCGTCCCAGTCGACCAGCGTGACCGCGATGCCCTTGGCACCCGCGCGACCGGTCCGGCCGACGCGGTGGAGGTAGGTCTTCTCGTCCTCCGGCGACTGGTAGTTGATGACGTGGGTGACACCCTCGACATCGATACCGCGCGCCGCGACGTCGGTGCAGACGAGCACGTCCACCTTGCCGTTGCGGAAGGCGCGCAGCGCCTGCTCGCGGGCGCCCTGGCCGAGGTCGCCGTGGACCGCGCCGGAAGCGAAGCCACGCTTCTCCAGCTGCTCGGCGATGTCGGCCGCGGTGCGCTTGGTGCGGCAGAAGATCATCGCAAGTCCGCGGCCGTTGGCCTGCAGGATGCGGGAGACCATCTCCGGCTTGTCCATCGAGTGGGCCCGGTAGACGTGCTGCGAGATGTTCGCGACGGTCGCGCCCTCGTCGTCGGGCGAGGTGGCGCGGATGTGCGTCGGCTGCGACATGTAGCGGCGCGCGAGTCCGATGACGGCGCCCGGCATGGTCGCCGAGAACAGCATCGTCTGCCGCTTCGCCGGAAGCATCGTGATGATCCGCTCGACATCGGGCAGGAAGCCCAGGTCGAGCATCTCGTCGGCCTCGTCGAGCACCAGCGCACGGACGTGCGAGAGGTCGAGCTTGCGCTGTCCGGCCAGGTCGAGCAGCCGGCCCGGGGTGCCGACGATCACGTCGACGCCCTTCTTCAGGGCCTCGACCTGCGGCTCGTACGCCCGGCCGCCGTAGATCGCGAGAACCCGGACGTTGCGCACCTTGCCGGCGGTGAGCAGGTCATTGGTGACCTGCTGGCACAGCTCACGGGTGGGGACGACGACGAGCGCCTGCGGCGCCTCGGTCAGCTCCTCGGGCCGGGCCCGGCCCGCCTCGACGTCCGCGGGGACGGTGACGCGCTCCAGCAGCGGCAGACCGAAACCGAGGGTCTTGCCGGTGCCGGTCTTGGCCTGACCGATGACATCGGAGCCGGAGAGCGCGACGGGGAGCGTCATCTCCTGGATGGGGAACGGGGACACAATGCCGACGGCTTCAAGGGCCTCGGCCGTCTCGGGAAGAATCCCGAGTTCACGAAACGTAGTCAGGGTGCTGCCTCTTCTGTGAGACGCGGTCCGAGGCGAACGCTGGGGGTCGTACCGTGCCGGGGTTGGTCATCCGGCCGTGGATGGGCCGGGTGGCGCGGGACCACTGCCGTCGCTCGAGCGCTCGTGCCGCTGAGGGGGCCCCTCATCTGCGGTCGTACGTGTCGTACGACCCGCGTGGAGGGCTGTCGGGTCGGAGCCGATCGGGCCACCGACCGGGCATCCTCATTCGTTTTCACCATTTTCACGCCACCGGTACATCCAAAATACTCAGTAGGCGCAATACCACTGTACCCCGGATTCGCGCATGTGTGTTGGGCGAATTCATCGGAACGGTGTGATGTCACTGACCGGCCAGGCCCTTCCGTCCCCCGCCGGGCGGGCTATTCTGCGCTCCATGGAGACGCCTGACAACGCCACTGAAACCCCTGAACCCACCGGAATCGCCGCCCAGGACTGGGCCACCGCGTCGGTGGAGCCGCAGTACCGGGCAGCGGTCGTGGACCTGCTGGGAGCACTCGCGTACGGGGAGCTGGCGGCCTTCGAGCGGCTCGCCGAGGACGCCAAACTCGCGCCGACGCTGGCGGACAAGGCGGAGCTGGCAAAGATGGCCTCCGCCGAATTCCATCACTTCGAGCGGCTCACCGACCGGCTGACCGCGATCGAGGTGGAGCCGACCGGCGCGATGGAGCCTTTCGCCAGGGCGCTCGACGACTTCCACCGCCAGACCGCACCGTCGGACTGGCTGGAGGGCCTGGTCAAGGCGTACGTCGGTGACTCGATCGCCAGTGACTTCTACCGCGAGGTCGCGGTCCGCCTCGACTCGGACACCCGCTCGCTGGTCCTCGCCGTGCTCGACGACACCGGGCACGGGAACTTCGCCGTCGAGAAGGTGCGCGCCGCGATCGAGGCCGACCCGCGCGTCGGCGGCCGACTCGCGCTGTGGGCCCGCCGGCTGATGGGCGAGGCGCTCTCCCAGGCGCAGCGCGTGGTGGCCGACCGCGACGCGCTGTCGACGATGCTCGTCGGCGGTGTGGCGGACGGCTTCGACCTGGCGGAGGTCGGGCGGATGTTCTCGCGGATCACCGAGGCGCACACCAAGCGCATGGCCGCGCTGGGCCTGGCCGCGTAGCGGGCTCACCGGGGGCCGGTCCGCCGGGCCGGCCTCAGGCCGCCGCTGATCGGCTCAGCGGGCGGCTCCGGGGGCGTACCAGCAGCGAGAGCGTCACGGACCCGATCAGTGCCGCGCCGACCAGCGTGGCCACGACATGGCCCGGGCCCAGCACCGAGTGCATGAGGAACGAGCCGAACAGGGCTCCCAGGGCGCCGGTGGTGAAGACGGCACGGCGGGACGGGAGCCGGTGCGGCAGGGAGCGGAGCGCCGCCCAGGCGAGGACGAGCCCGAGCACGACGGAGCCGAGTGGTTCCAGGATCACAGAAGATCACCTCGCGAGTTGCGGGGCGGGTAGGGCCTGACCTGAATCGGTCATCAGCGGTACTACCCGCCGGTCGCGGAATGCAACCCTCCTCGGCACAGGGTTCGCACAGCGATCGCCAGGAACGGCAACGGGCAGCGGCCCGGCGGGAAGTCCCGCCGGGCCGCTGCCACGGTCACTGCTCGGAGCGTGCTGCCTACAGCGCGCCGAACCCCACACGACGCGTGCTGGGCTCGCCGATCTCCACGTAAGCGATCCGGTCGGCCGGCACCAGGACCTTGCGGCCCTTGTCGTCCGTGAGGCTGAGCAGCTGCGCCTTACCGGTGAGAGCCGCCGCGACGGTGCTCTCGACCTCTTCGGCGGAAAGCCCGCTCTCCAGAACGATCTCCCGGGGCGTGTGCTGCACCCCGATCTTGACCTCCACGGCTATGTCCCTCCGACGGTCAGTCCCTGCGCGGTGAGCCGCGCCGTACGCAGCACACATTAGCCCGCTGAGGGGAGCCGCCAGTGGTCGGCGGGCAACGCCCGCAGCGAACACGGACGGCGGCCGCGCCGGGCGAACCGGTCAGTGCTGATCGATGCCGTGCAGCGGGAAGCCCGCGATGCCCCGCCAGGCCAGCGAGGTGAGCAGCTGGACCGCCGTGTCCCGCGGAATGGCGGACCGGCTGGAGAGCCAGTAGCGGGCGACCACCTGGGAGACGCCGCCCAGGCCGACCGCGAGCAGCATGGACTCGTCCTTGGACAGTCCCGTGTCACCGGCGATGACGTCGGAGATCGCCTCCGCGCACTGCAGCGACACCCGGTCGACGCGCTCGCGCACCGCGGGCTCGTTGGTCAGGTCGGACTCGAAGACCAGCCGGAAGGCGCCGCCCTCGTCCTCGACGTACGCGAAGTACGCGTCCATCGTCGCGGCGACCCGGAGCTTGTTGTCGGTGGTCGAGGCCAGAGCCGTACGGACCGCCTGGAGAAGCGACTCGCAGTGCTGGTCGAGAAGGGCCAGGTAGAGCTCCAGCTTCCCCGGGAAGTGCTGGTAGAGCACCGGCTTGCTGACCCCGGCCCGCTCGGCGATGTCGTCCATCGCGGCGGAGTGGTAGCCCTGCGCCACGAAGACTTCCTGCGCGGCGCCCAGCAACTGATTGCGTCGGGCGCGGCGAGGCAGGCGAGTGCCCCGCGGGCGCGCCGCCTCGGTCTGCTCGATGGCTGTCACGCCGCCTCCCAAATTTGTGATCGGACACAGCATTTCCGTGCACGCTGCGCCGTACAGCCATCGTACTTTTGGGTAACCCGGGTGTGCGCGGCGCGGACGCAGAATTTCATGGACCGGACGGCTGCGGTAGCCACAGGTTGCCCGGCCGCCAGGACAAAGCAGTTTGTATCAGCGGTAATCGTCCTCATCCTGTGTCACGACGCGGGCCTGTTCCGCCGCATCGGCCTCGTTGGCACTGTCCCGGTCGATGTCCGTGAGCGGTTCGTCGTGCTCCTGCTGGAGATCGGCCCGCTGCTCGGCGGCGTCCGCCCGGGGTGTCTCCTCGTCCGGCTCGTCCGGCTGGACGTCCTCGAAGGTCTCCGGGTCACTGGGGTCGACCGTCATGGTGACTCCCTTCCTTGCTTCGAGCGTAGGAGCTGCGCCCCCGGGCCGCTACGCGGTCTGTGACGGCGAACACACGAATCGAGGTGTGATCGTCTCGTAACATTGCCGCATGTCTTCGACCGAGCTGCCGGGAGTCCGTGCCGTCGCCGCCGCGGTGTCCCCGGCGGTCAGCGCCGTCCGGGTCGCGGAGGGGGAGGAGCTCCGCTCCGTCGCGCTGCCCGGGCTGACGTTGAACGTCCGCTCCCGGCCGCCGGAGCGGACCGGGCTGCCGCCCGCGCTCTATGTGCACGGGCTCGGCGGCTCCTCGCAGAACTGGTCGGCGCTGATGCCGCTGCTCCAGGACGTGGTGGACGGCGAGGCGGTCGACCTGCCCGGATTCGGTGACTCCCCGCCGCCGGACGACGGGAACTACTCGGTCACCGGGCACGCCCGCGCCGTGATCCGCTTCCTCGACGCCGAGGAGCGCGGTCCGGTGCACCTGTTCGGCAATTCGCTCGGCGGGGCGGTGGCCACCCGGGTCGCCGCGGTCCGCCCCGACCTGGTGCGCACCCTCACCCTCGTCTCGCCCGCGCTCCCCGAGATCCGGGTGCAGCGCTCGGCCCTGCCGACGGGGCTGCTCGCCGTGCCCGGAGTCGCGGGCCTGTTCGCCCGGATGACCAGGGACTGGTCCGCGGAGGACCGCACCCGCGGTGTGATGGCGCTCTGTTACGGCGATCCGGGGCGCGTCTCCGAGGCGGGCTTCCGTGAAGCGGTGGCCGAAACCGAGCGCCGGATGGGGCTGCCGTACTTCTGGGACGCGATGACACGCTCGGCACGTGGCATTGTCGACGCGTACACGCTCGGCGGGCAGCACGGACTGTGGCGCCAGGCCGAGCGGGTGCTCGCACCTACCCAGCTCGTGTACGGCGGACGGGACCAGCTCGTCTCGTACCGGATGGCGAGCAAGGCGTCCGCGGCCTTCCGTGATTCACGGCTGCTGACCCTGCCCGACGCGGGGCACGTGGCGATGATGGAGTACCCGGAGGCGGTCGCCCAGGCCTTCCGGGAACTGCTCGACGAACGCGGCGGGAGCTGATCCGGGGCGTGGGACGACATAGCCGAAAGGGCCCCAAACCCTCGGGGCCCGAGATCGAGACCGCCACCGCGGACACGGCCGGTGAGCGCGCGGGCGCCCGGCCGGGCCCCGGCACCGGGCGCCGCCGCAGGCAGGGAGACGAACCGGCCGGATCCGACGGGCACGCCCCCTTCCAGCAGGCCGGGCACGTCCGCGGCGGCCACCCCGAACAGCACGAACCCGGTGGCGGCTGGGGAACCGTCCCGCAGCCGGGCCACCGGACGGCCCCGTCGCAGACGGCGCCCCGTCAGCAGCGGCCCGGCACCCGGCCGCTGATACCGGGACCGCGGCGAGAGTTCGTCGAGGCCTTCGACGCGCCGTCCGCGCCGCGCGGGCCTTCCGTCCCGCCGGCCCGCCCCGCCGAACCGGTCGGCGAGCAGGACGAGCAGCCGCCCGGCGGCAGCGACGACGGCACGGCGCCGGGCAAGGACGGCAAGGGCGCCAGGGGCCGCACCTTCACCGGGATCGCGGCCGCCGCGGTGACCACGGTCCTCGCGGTGGTGGTGGCCGGGCAGGTCGCCCAGGACGGCGGCGGCGGGACCACCGCCGCCCAGCCCTCGGGCGTCGACCACCGGGGCCCCGACGGCGCCTCCCGTTCGGACGACCGCCCGACCCCCGAGCCGGTCCGGGTCAAGCCGCTCTCCTACGCCCAGAAGATGGCCAAGGCCTATCCGCTCGCCCCCGAACTGAAGGCGTCCGGAAAGTTCGAGACGATTCCGGGCACGGCGAAGGCCCCGGGCCGCGGGCACAAGTACCGCTACCGGATCGATGTCGAGAAGGGGCTCGGTCTCGACACCGCGCTCTTCGCCAGGGCCGTCCAGGAGACGCTCAACGACGACCGCAGCTGGGCGCACGACGGGGCGATGACGTTCGAGCGGGTCTCCGCCGACGACCCCGATTTCGTGATCACCCTGGCCAGCCCCGGGACCACCGGCGACTGGTGCGCGAAGTCGGGTCTGGACACGACGGTGGACAACGTCAGCTGCGACTCCGCGGCGACCGAGCGCGTGATGATCAACGCCTACCGCTGGGCCCAGGGCTCGTCGACCTTCGGACCGGACAAACTCTTCGCCTACCGCCAGATGCTGATCAACCATGAGGTCGGCCACCGGCTGGGGCACAACCATGTGAGCTGCGGCACGCGCGGGGCCCTCGCTCCGGTGATGCAGCAGCAGACCAAGTCCCTGAACATCGACGGAATCAAATGCCGGCCCAACGCCTGGGTGTATCCGACCAGTTGAGTCGGAACGGGGCGGGCCCACGGGTGTGACGGGTCCGCCCCTTCCTCATGCCGGGCCCCGCCGTCGTATGCGGAACCGGCGTATGCATGCCTCTGTCGCGTCCGCATGGTGAGATGACTGTCTCAATTCGCGTTGACATCCCCTGGGCGGTGATCCATATTTCTCGGCATGTCACACGGCCCCGTCCTCCCCGATCGCGCAGTCATAGAGCTGGCGCTCATCGGTGTGACCGGGCACAGTGTCGCCGACATCGACTGTTGCTGACGCCTGCCCGAGCGCGCGTCCGTCCGCGGTCCGGTCCCTGAGGGGCCGGGTCCGTCACGCATGACCGCCGCGCCCGGGCGTCTTCCGTCCGCAGGCGCGGCAGTCCGGTGTCTCCGGTCGACCTCTCCCACCGTCGACCGGCTGTGTGCACCCGCTCTCGTCGCTGCCCGCGCGGAAATCCTTCCTTCCCTTTCCCCAGGCAGTACACCCGAGAGGTCATCTTCCGATGCGTCAACCGTCCGTCATATCGCGCCGCGTGGCAGCGGCCACCGCAGTACTCGTCGTGGCGGCGGGTGCCGCGGCCTGCGGGCCCAAGGACAACAAGGGCGGCGACAGCGGCTCCGGCGCGGCGGGCAAGCCGGAGAAGGGCGGCACGCTCACCGTCCTCAACAGCAAGCCGCAGGAGGACTTCGACCCCGCGCGGCTCTACACCTCCGGCGGCGGCAACGTCCCGTCCCTGGTCTTCCGCACGCTCACCACCCGCAACCGGGAGGACGGCGCCGCCGGCGCGAAGGTCGTCCCCGACCTCGCGACCGACCTGGGCACGCCCAGCAAGAACGCCACCGTGTGGACGTACACCCTCAAGGACGGCCTGAAGTACGAGGACGGCACCGCGATCACCAGTGCCGACATCAAGTACGGCATCGAGCGCTCCTTCGCCGCCGAACTCTCCGGCGGCGCGCCCTACCTGCGCGACTGGCTGATCGGCGGCGCGGACTACCAGGGCCCGTACAAGGACAAGAAGGGCCTCGACTCGATCGAGACGCCCGATGCGAAGACCATCGTCTTCCACCTCGACAAGCCGGAGGGCGAGTTCCCCTTCCTGGCCACGCAGACCCAGACCACCCCGGTGCCCAAGGCCAAGGACACCGGCACCAAGTACGAGGAGCACCCGGTCTCCTCGGGCCCGTACAAGGTCGTCAAGAACGAGGGCGACGGCGAGCGCCTGATCCTGGAGCGCAACCCGCACTGGTCGGCGGCGACCGACGAGGAGCGCAAGGCCTACCCCGACCGGATCGATGTGCGCTCCGGGCTCGACTCCGCCGTCATCAACCAGCGGCTGTCCGCGTCGCAGGGCGCCGACGCCGCCGCCGTCACCACCGACACCAACCTGGGTCCGGCCGAGCTCGCCAAGGTCACCGGCGACAAGAAGCTCGCCGCCCGCGTCGGCACCGGACACTTCGGTTACACCAACTACATCGCCTTCAACCCGAAGGTGAAGCCGTTCGACAACCCGAAGGTGCGCCAGGCGATCTCGTACGCCGTCGACCGCTCCTCCGTGGTCAACGCGGCCGGCGGCTCCTCGCTCGCCGAGCCCGCCACCACCTTCCTGCCCGACCAGGCGGCCTTCGGCCACACGCCGTACGACCACTTCCCGGCCGGGAAGAACGGCGACCCGGCCAAGGCCAAGGAGCTGCTCAAGGAGGCCGGCTACCCCAAGGGGCTGACCGTCACCCTCACGCACTCCAACGACAAGGACTTCGCCACCAGCCCGGAGATCGCCACCGCGCTCCAGGAAGCGCTGAAGAAGGCCGGAATCACCGTCGAGCTCCGGGGTCTGGAGTCCAACGACTACTCCGACACGGTCTACAACGTGAAGAGCGAGCCCGGCTTCTTCCTCGGCGGCTGGGGCGCGGACTGGCCGTCCGGCGGCCCGTTCTTCGCGCCGATCTTCGACGGGCGCCAGATCGTCAGGTCCGGATACAACTTCAACTCCGGCCAGCTGAACGACCCCGCGGTCAACAAGGAGATCGACGAGATCAACAAGCTGACCGACCTGGACGCCGCCGCGAAGCGCTGGGGCGCGCTCGACAAGAAGGTCGGTGAGCAGGCGCTGACCGTGCCGCTGTTCCACCCGGTCTACAAGCGCCTGTACGGCGAGGCCGTCAAGAACGTCGTGATCAGCGACTGGACCGGCGTGCTCGACATCTCGCAGGTCGCGGTCAAGTAGCCATGGCAGAAGCACTTCCGGCCGAGGAGGCGGGGGCCGTTCCGGTCCCCGCCTCCGGGGCCAGTCCGTTCTGGCGGCGGCTGCGTGCCCGGCGCGCGGCCCTCGTGGCGGCGGCGGTCGTCGCCCTGCTGGTCCTGGCCGCGCTCGCCGCCCCGCTGCTCGCGGGCATCGAGGGCCAGGACCCCACCACCTACCACCCCGATCTCGTCGACTCCGCCACCGGCGGGGTGCCGATCGGCTCCTTCGGCGGGATCAGCGCCGAGCACTGGCTCGGCGTCGAACCGCTCACCGGACGCGACCTGTTCGCCCGCGTCGTGTACGGGGCCCGGGTCTCGCTCGGCGTCGCGCTCGCGGCCACCCTGCTCCAGGTGCTGATCGGAGTCGGCATCGGGCTCGCGGCCGGGCTCGGCAACCGCTTCGTCGACCAGGCGCTCAGCCGGGTCACCGACGTCGTGGTCGCGCTGCCCGTCATGGTGATCGCGCTCGGCGCGCTCGCCGTCGTACCCACGAGCTTCCCCCGCCCGGTCCTGATCGCCGTGATCATCGGCCTGGTCGGCTGGTCAGGGACCTCGAAGATCGTGCGCGCCCAGACGCTCTCGCTGAAATCGCGCGACCACGTCGCCGCCGCCCGGCTCAGCGGCTGGAGCTCCTGGCAGATCGCCAGGCGCGAACTGCTGCCCGCGCTGGCCGCGCCCGTCATCACCTACGCGGTGCTGCTCTTCCCGTCGAACATCGTCGTCGAGGCGGCCCTGTCCTTCCTCGGCGTGGGCATCAAGCCGCCCACGCCGTCCTGGGGACAGATGCTCAGCGACGCCGACACCTGGTACCAGGCGGCGCCCACCTATCTGCTGATCCCCGCGGTGCTGCTCTTCGTCACCGTGCTGGCGCTGACCGTCCTCGGCGAGGGCGTACGCACCGCGCTCGACCCGCGCGCCGAGTCCCGGCTGCGGATCGGCACCGGCCGGAAGAAGGAGGCCGACGCGTGAAGTGGTTCCTGCTCAGACGCCTCGGCGGGGCGGTCTTCGTGCTGCTCGCCCTCAGTGTCGTCGTCTACGCGGCCTTCTACGTCGCCCCCGGCAACGTCGCGCAGATCGCCTGCGGTCCGCGCTGCTCGCCGGCACAGGTGGCACAGGTCAGCGAACAACTGCACCTGGGCGACCCGCTGTACATGCAGTACGCGCACTTCCTCCAGGGACTCTTCTCCGGCCGCGACTACTCGACCGGGACCGGGGTGCTGCACTGCCAGGCGCCCTGCCTGGGGCTCTCGTACCAGAGCGACCAGCAGGTCACCGAGCTGATCCTGGCCAAGCTCCCGGCCACCGCCTCGCTCGCGCTGGGCGCCTTCGTGCTGTGGATGCTGCTCGGGGTCGGCACCGGGCTGCTCTCGGTGTGGCGGCGCGGCCGGCTCACCGAGCGCGTCCTCACCTGGATCACCCTGGCGGGCATGGCGACACCGGTCTTCGTCATCGGTCTGCTGCTGATCATCGTCCTGGTCACGGCGCTCCAGATCCTGCCGTTCCCGGACTACGTACCACTCACCGAGGATCCGGAGCAGTGGGCCTGGAACCTGCTGCTGCCCTGGATCTCACTGGCGCTGGTGTCGGCGGCGCCGTACGCCCGGATGACCCGGGCCTCGATGCTGGAGACCCTGGCCGAGGACCATGTGCGCACCTTCAGGGCGTACGGGGTCGGCGAACGGGCGCTCGTGGGACGGCACGCGCTGCGCGGTGCGCTGGCGCCGGTGATCGCGCTCGGCGCACTGGACATCGGCTCGATGTTCGGCGGCGCCGTCCTCACCGAATCGCTCTTCGGGATTCCGGGGGTCGGCCGTGAACTCGTCGACGCCGTGAAGCACGTGGACCTTCCGGTGGTCGTCGGTCTGGTGCTCGTCACCGGATTCTTCGTCGTCCTCGCCAATGCCGTCGCCGACATCCTCCAGGCGATGGCCGACCGACGGGTGGTGCTGGCATGAGCCTGGTCGAAGTCTCGGATCTCTCGGTCTCGTTCGGCGGGGTACAGGCGGTGGACGGGCTGTCGTTCTCGCTGGAGGCCGGCGGCGCGCTCGGGGTGGTCGGCGAGTCCGGCTCCGGCAAGAGCGCCTCGGCGTACGCCCTGCTCGGACTGCACCGGGGGACCGGTGCGAAGGTCGGCGGCTCGATCCGGGTCGCCGGGGTGGACGTGACGGCCGCGGACGACGCGGAACTCCGGGCCCTGCGCGGTGCGAAGGCCGCGATGGTGTTCCAGGACCCACTGTCCTCGCTGGACCCGTACTACGCGGTGGGCGACCAGATCGCCGAGGTGTACCGGGTCCATAACCGGGCCTCCCGACGGGCGGCGCGGGCGCGGGCGGTGGAGGTGCTGGACCGGGTCGGGATCCCCGACGCGGTACGGCGCTCCCGGTCCAGGCCGCACGAGTTCTCCGGCGGGATGCGGCAGCGGGCGCTGATCGCGATGGCCCTGGCCTGCGAGCCCCAGCTGCTCATCGCCGACGAGCCGACGACCGCCCTGGACGTCACCGTCCAGGCCCAGATCCTGGACCTGCTGCACGATCTGCGCCACGAGACGGGCATGGGGCTGCTGCTGGTCACGCACGACGTGGGCGTGGCGGCGGAGTCGGTGTCCGAGGTGCTGGTGATGCAGTCGGGACGGGCGGTGGAACGGGGGCCGGTGGGCGAGGTGCTCGTGGCCCCGCGCGAGCCGTACACGAAGGCGTTGCTGGCAGCGGTGCCCCGGGTGACGCGGTCGCGGACGCCCTCGGGCACGAAGCCGGCGGACGACACGGGCGCCCCGCTCGTCGAAGCCGTCGACCTCCGGCAGGTGTTCGGCCGGGGGAGGAGCGCGTCGGCCGCCGTCGACGGGGTCTCCCTCACCGTGCGACGCGGCGAGACCCTCGGCATCGTCGGGGAGAGCGGCAGCGGCAAGACCACCCTCGGGCGGATGCTCGTCGGACTGCTGGAACCCACCTCGGGGCGGCTCACCCGCGACGCCCGGGTCCAGATGGTCTTCCAGGACCCCGTCTCCTCGCTCAACCCGCGCCGCTCGATCGGCGAGTCGGTCGCCGACCCGCTGCGGGCCTCCGGGCAGCGCGACGAGACGGTGATCAGGGCACGGGTGCGGGATCTGCTGACCCGGGTCGGGCTCGCCCCGGAGAGCTACGACCGCTACCCGCACGAGTTCAGCGGCGGACAGCGCCAGCGCGTCGGGATCGCCCGCGCGCTGGCCGCCGAGCCGGAGCTGATCGTCTGCGACGAGGCCGTCTCCGCGCTCGATGTGACGACCCAGGCCCAGGTGACCGCCCTGCTCGCGGAGCTCCAGCGGGAACTGGGGCTCGCCCTGGTCTTCATCGCGCACGACCTCGCCGTCGTACGGCAGGTCAGCGACCGGGTCGCCGTCATGCGGCAGGGCCGGATCGTCGAGGAGGGCGCGGTGGACGAGGTGTACGGGAACCCCCGGGACCCGTACACCAAGCAGCTCCTGGCGGCCGTCCCCGCACTCGACCCGGCGCTGGCGACGGTGCGCCGCGCGGCCCGCAAGGAGCTGGCCGCTGCCTGACCCTGCGTGACCGATCGTTCCCATAGCGCGACAGAACGCTGTCGGAGCGGGAAAGTTACGACGGTTCACCCCTTTCGGTGGTGCGACGGACAACCGTCCGTCGCACCACCGGCGTATCCGCTTACGGTCGTCCCGCTGTGAGCCGCCATTTCAACGGCGGCCGCCCACAAGGGAGATCGGGGGTGTGCTCGTGCGGATCGGACTCCTCACCGACGGTGGTCACCCGTATGCGACCGGTGAGTCCAGACTCTGGTGCGACCGTCTGGTGCGCGGGCTCGCGCAGCACGAGTTCGATCTCTTCGCGCTCAGCCCCTCCGCCGAACAGGAGGCGCGGGACCGGACCCAGCTCCCGGTGCGGGCCGGCCGGGTGCGGACGGCGCCGCTGTGGACGGCCGACGAGGACGTCCCGGGCACCCGGCCCGCCAAGGGGCTGCTGGCCCGGATGGTGACGGGCGGGGGCACCCGTTCGTACGGGCGGCGCGAACGGCGGCGCTTCGCGGCGCACTTCTCGGCTCTCGCGGCCTCGGTCCGCGCGGGGAGCGGCGAGGGCGCGGGCGCCGGCGGACCGGGCGGCGAAGGGCGTACGTCGGTCGCGGACGCGCAGTTCACGGACGGGCTGTACGGACTCGCCGATCTGGCCCGCGAGCACGGCGGACTCACCGCGGCCCTCCGTTCCGAGACCGCCGTGCGGCTGCTCGAATCGGCCTGCCGCGCCCCGGGCGCCGGGCGCACCGTCCGGACCGCCACGGTCCCCGACCTCCTCGCCTTCGCCCGGGAGCTCGACCGGGTGCTCCGCCCGCTCTCGCTCGACTGGTACGACGAGGAGGGCCTCGGCGCGGTCGATCTCTGTCATGCGACGTCCGGCGGAGCCGTCGCTCTGCCGGGGCTGCTGGCCAAACGCTTCTTCGGGGTGCCGCTGCTGGTCACCGAGCACGGCGCGCAGCTGCGGGCGCACTACCTCGCCGCGACCGGCGCCCTGCTGAACGCGCCGGTGCGCGCCCTGCTCGCCCACTTCCACGGGCGGCTCGCCACCGAGGTGTACCGGCAGGCCGAGATCGTCACCTCCGGCAACGCCCATGCCCGCCGCTGGCAGGAAAGGTGCGGCGCCGAACGCGGCAAGCTGCGCACCGTCCACCCCGGCATGGAGTCCGGCCGCTTCACGGCGCTGGGGGAGGGCGGCGACAGCGGCCCCGACGACACCCTGGTCTGGGTCGGCCGGATCGAGCCGGACAAGGACCTGATCGCACTGCTGCACGCCTTCGCGGAGGTACGGAAGGCCGAACCGGACACCCGGCTGAGGATCATCGGAGCCCCGGCCCCGGGCCCCGAAGGTGCCCCGTATCTCGCGCACTGCCGGGCCCTCGCCGCCCAGCTCTTCCCGGACGAGGCCACGGACGCCCATGCCGTCGGCGACAACCCGGTCTCCTTCGAGGAGATCGGCGGGGCCGAGGTGGCCGATCTCCCGGACGCCTACGCGGCGGGCGGGGTCGTCGTCCTGTCCAGCGTGGTCGAGGGCTTTCCGGCCGGGCTCGTCGAGGCGATGTTCTGCGGCCGGGCCACGGTGTCGACGGACGTCGGCGCGGTCGTCGAGGTCATCGGCGGCACCGGGCTCGTGGTGCCCCCGCGCAACCCCAGGGCGCTGGCCGATGCCTGTCTCGCGCTGCTGCGGGATCCCGAGCGCCGCGCACGGCTCGGAGCGGCGGCGCGCGCCCGCGCACTCGAACTCTTCACCGTCGAACAGAACCTCGCGGCATTCCGCGGCATCTACCTGGAGCTGATCTCGCACGCCCCGGTGCGCAGGGAGGCCGAAACGGTGGACGCCGACGGCGGACCGCGCCCGTTCGCCACCCCGCCGGAGGCACACGTCCTGGGCCCGTGGACGGCCTCGGGCCCCGCCCCGGCGGCCCCGGCCGACCGCAGACCCAGCTGGGCCGCCGGGCCCCGGGCCGTCTGCGCGGGAGTGCGGGGAGCGGGTGGCGGCGATGCGTGAACAGGGGCACGAGACGGCCGGGCCGGGCCGGGGCGGACCGCGGCGGTCCGGGACGGCCGGCGACGATCACGGAGGAATCACCATGGGTGGCCCGACCGAGGTGTCCGACGCGCCCGCCACACCGACCACCGGCGGAAGCTGGGACCTCCGCTCCCGGGTCCTGGTCTCCGAGACCTCCGGGACACACGAGCCCTCCGGGACGTGTGAGTCCTCGGGAGCACACGAGCCTTCTGGGACGGGTGAGTCCGCCGGGACGCATCAGCCTTCTGGGACGGGTGAGTCCTCCGGGACGCACGAGCCTTCTGGGACGGGTGAGTCCTCCGGGACGCACGAGCCTTCTGGGACGGGTGAGTCCTCGGGAGCACACGAGCCTTCTGGGACGGGTGAGTCCGCCGGGACGCATCAGCCTTCTGGGACGGGTGAGTCCTCCGGGACATACGAGCCTTATGGGACGCGTGAGCCCTCCGGGACACACGAGCCCTCCGAGACGCATGAGATCCCCGGGGCACACGAGCCCTCCGGGACACACGAGCCCTCCGGGACACACGAGCCCTCCGGGACAGACGGAAAGCCCGGGAGGCATGTGCCGGCCGAGTCCGCTCCGGCCGCCGCGGCCACCGAGCCCTCCCGGGCCCCCGAGATCGCGCGCCCCGCCGCGGCGCGCCGGCCCAGTGCCGCGCGCCGGGGCCCCGCCGACCCCGTGAAATCGCTGATGCACCGGCACCGCGAGCTGTGCGAGCGGGCCGTCGATCCGCTGGAGGTCGCCGCCGGGCTCGAAGCCCATGGCGTCACCGACCGCACCGCCGCCCGTTATCGGCACCGTGACGTCTTCTCGCTCGCCGAGGAGCTCTTCGCCCGGGTGCCCGGTGCGGCGGCGGACTCCACGGCAGGGCCCGACGCGCCGGAGCGTGACATCGCGACCCGCGCCGCCTGGTCGCTCCGTGCGCTGCTGCCGGGCGCCGCCTGCATCGCGACCGTCGGCGCACTCGGGCTCACCGAGGGAGCGCTCGACGCCCGGGCACGGATCGCGATCGCCCTCGCCGGAGGGCTTCTCGCGCTCGGCGGGCTCGTGGCCGGCCTGCGCAGCGGCCCGCTGCGCGCCGAAGGCCGCTCATCGGGCGCGGCCAAGGTGTACGGCTGCTGGCTCCTCGGCTACGTCCTGTACGGCGAACCGCTGCTCGACCAGGTGCTCAGCGGAGGCCCCGAAGGCCCCTGGGCGATCACCCCCGCACCGCTGCTGGGCCTGGCCCTCTCGCTCGCCCCGGCCACCTGGTGCGCCCACCTCTTCTCCGTGCACGCCCACCGCAGACTCAACGGCAGCCGCGCACTGGAGGAGTTCGCCGCGGGGGTGCGCCCCCTGCTGTTCGGGGCCGTGGCGCTCTACGCGTGCGCCCTCGCCGGACTGCTGTACCTCGCGCATCTGGGGTACGGGGGCCGCGGGGCGTTCGTCGGGGCGGCCGCGCTCGGGGTGCTGCTCCTGCTCGCCCGGCTGCTGGCCGTGCACGGGTTCCCGGGACTCGCCGCCGGAGGGCTGGCCGTCGCCTGCGCGGTCGAGGCCCTGGCACCCGCGCTGGTCCTGGCCGGGCGGCTGCCCGGTCTGCACTTCCTCGCCCGCCCCGTGGACGTCCTCGTCATGGCGTCCGGCACCGGATCCGTACCCGCCCTCGCCTGCGGTGCCTCCGCCCTGGGACTGCTGGTAGCCACCACCGTCCTGCTCTCCCGGGCATCCGCCCACACCACCGCCCGGCCGGGCGATGAAGGCCCGGCCGTCGCGTAACCACCACAGCCGTACCACTGCCATCGCACGCCCCGCGGAGCCGACGCCGCGGGTCATTGCCCGCAATCGCATCTCACTTCCTCAAGGAGACACCGGACATGACCCCCCAATCCCCTTCACCGGCAGCTCGCCGTCGGCGCCGAGGGGGCGCGCGATGAGGGTGCTGCTGCTCGGAGCCAACGGATTCCTCGGCCGGTTCGTGGCCGACCGCCTGCTCGCCGACCCCGCCGTGCACCTCACGGCGCTCGGCCGCGGCGACGACGCCGACGTACGGTTCGACCTCGCCAGCGGCAGCCCCGGCGCGCTGACCCGCTTCCTGGACGCCGTCCACCCCGGAGTCGTCGTCAACTGCGCGGGCGCCACCCGCGGCGGGGCCCGCGATCTCACCCGACACAACACCGTCGCCGTGGCCACGGTCTGCGAGGCGATGCGGCGCAGCGGCTGCACGTCCCGGCTCGTCCAGGTCGGCTGCTCCTCGGAGTACGGGCCCTCGCAGCCCGGCTCCTCCACCGCCGAGGACGCGATCCCGCGCCCCGGCGGCCCGTACGGCGTCAGCAAGCTCGCCGCCACCGAACTCGTCCTCGGCTCCGGCCTCGACGCGGTCGTGCTGCGGGTCTTCTCCCCGGTCGGCCCGGGTACCCCGGCCGGTTCCCCGCTCGGCAGGCTCGCCGAGGCGATGCGCCGGGCCATGCAGTCCGGCGACGGCGAACTGAAGCTCAGCGGCCTGGGCGTGCAGCGCGACTTCGTGGACGTACGCGATGTCGCGCGCGCCGTGCACGCCGCCTCGCTCTCCGCCGCCCAGGGCGTCGTCAACATCGGCACCGGGCGCGCCGTGCGGCTCCGGGACGCGGCCGCCGTCCTCGCCAGGGTCGCCGGATACGCGGGCGCACTCCACGAGCTCGACGCGCCCCCGCCCCGGCTGCCCATCGGTGCCCCGCGCACCTCGACCGAGTCGGTCATCGAGCACCTCTCGGCGACCCCGTCCCCCTACCCGGACGGCTGCGGCGCCTGGCAGCAGGCCGACGTCCGCACCGCCCGGGACCGGCTCGGCTGGCGCCCCCGGATCAATCTGGAGGAGTCCCTCGCCGACATCTGGATGGAGGCGGCATGCCGTATCTGACCAGCACCGGCACGGCCCGCCGGACCAGCGGCGCCGAGCAGTTCGGCTTCGGCGTGCCCGGCTGCGCGCACCCGCTGCTCGCGCCGTCCGAATGGGCCGAGCTGGCCCGCCCCGGCACCCCGCTGCACTGGGCCGTCCTCAACATCGACAACGGCCCCGGCGCCCGCCCCGATCCGCACTGCCTGGAAGCCGCGGGCCGGCTCCGCAACGCGCGCGACCGGGCCCTGCACGGCGACGATCCGCAGGACTCGGTACGGGCGGCGGGCGGGCGGCTGCTCGGCCATCTCGACCTGGCCTTCGGCAGCCGCTCCTTCGGAGAACTGATCGCCGACGCGCAGGCGTTCCTCGGCTGGTACCGCGTCGACGGCTTCTATCTCGGCCGCTGCCCGGCCGAGCGCGTCCACCTCCCGGCGGTGCGCCGGCTCACCAGCACCCTCGCGACGCTCCTCGACCACGGCGACCGCCCGTACGGGGAGGGGAGCGGGCCGCTGGTGCTGGGCCTGGGCACCCACCCGTACCCCGGCTACGCCGAGGCCGCCGACCAGTTGGTCACCTTCGACGGGCCATGGACCGACTACCGCTGGTCGCAGGTGGCGGAGTGGACCGCCTCCTACCCGCCGGAGCGGTTCGCGCACTTCGTCCACGGCGTTCCGCGCACCCATCTCGACGAGGCCATGCGCATCGCCCGCTGGCAGGGCGCGGGCACGATCTTCTTCACGGATCGAGACGGCCAGCACGGACAAACGGACCCATTCGCGGCGCTGCCCAGTTACTGGGACGAAATTGTCTCGCGGATCGGACCTGGTATCTCGGAATGAGAGGGGGCGTGGCAGTGTTACCGGAAGAACAACCGTACGTAGATGAAGTACGTAGAAACCGACCACCTGCATTGTTGAGGTTCCTGTGTCGCTGCCACCCCTGGTCGAGCCAGCTGCTGAGCTCACCGTCGACGAGGTCCGCAGGTACTCCCGCCACCTGATCATCCCGGATGTCGGGATGGACGGACAGAAGCGGCTGAAGAACGCGAAGGTGCTCTGTGTCGGTGCCGGCGGCCTCGGCTCGCCGGCCCTGATGTACCTGGCCGCGGCCGGTGTCGGCACGCTCGGCATCGTGGAGTTCGACGAGGTCGACGAGTCGAACCTGCAACGCCAGATCATCCACAGCCAGGCCGACATCGGGCGCTCCAAGGCCGAGTCCGCCAAGGACTCGGTGCTGGGCATCAACCCGTACGTGAACGTGGTCCTTCACGAGGAGCGGCTCGAAGCCGACAACGTGATGGACATCTTCGCCCAGTACGACCTGATCGTGGACGGCACGGACAACTTCGCCACCCGCTATCTGGTCAACGATGCTGCCGTACTGCTGAACAAGCCGTACATCTGGGGCTCCATCTACCGGTTCGACGGTCAGGCGTCCGTCTTCTGGTCCGAGCACGGCCCCTGCTACCGCTGCCTCTACCCGGAGCCGCCCCCGCCGGGCATGGTCCCCTCCTGCGCCGAGGGCGGCGTGCTCGGGGTGCTCTGCGCGTCGATCGGTTCCATCCAGGTCAACGAGGCCATCAAGCTGCTCGCCGGCATCGGTGACCCGCTGGTCGGCCGGCTGATGATCTACGACGCCCTGGAGATGCAGTACCGCCAGGTCAAGATCCGCAAGGACCCCGACTGCGCGGTCTGCGGCGAGAACCCCACCGTCACCGAGCTCATCGACTACGAGGCCTTCTGCGGCGTCGTGTCCGAGGAGGCCCAGGAGGCGGCGCTCGGCTCCACGATCACTCCCAAGCAGCTCAAGGAGTGGATCGACGCGGACGAGAAGATCGAGATCATCGACGTCCGTGAGCCGAACGAGTTCGAGATCGTCTCGATCCCGGGCGCGAAGCTGATCCCGAAGAACGAGTTCCTGATGGGCAACGCCCTCCAGGACCTCCCGCAGGACAAGCGCATCGTCCTGCACTGCAAGACGGGCGTCCGCAGCGCCGAGGTCCTCGCGGTCCTCAAGTCCGCGGGCTTCGCCGACGCGGTCCACGTGGGCGGCGGCGTGATCGGCTGGGTCAACCAGATCGAGCCCGAGAAGCCGGTGTACTGAGACACCCTTCGGCACGGGGAAGGGGCCGGTCCGCACGGACCGGCCCCTTCCTTGTGTCTCCGGGCCGCGCTACGAGCAGGTCTTGCCGTCGTCGGGGACCATCCCGTCGAGGAAGTACGCGTCCACGGTCGACGTCACGCAGGTGCTCCCGCCGTACGCGCCGTGCCCCTCGCCCTTGTTGGTGAGCAGGATGCCCACGCCCTTGCCCAGCTCGTCCGCCATCTTCCGGGCACCCTCGTACGGCGTCGCCGGGTCGCCGGTCGTGCCCACGACCAGCACCGGACCGGCACCCGGAGCGCTTGCCTCCGGGTGGTCGTGCTCACCCTGCACCGGCCACTGCGAGCACCAGCCCGCCGTGTCCCACGCCAGGAACGGGCCGAACACCGGGGACAGCTTCCGGAACTCCGGCAGCAGCTCCCTGGCCTCGTCCGCCGTCGGCCGGAGCTTGCTGTCCGCGCAGGAGATGGCGCGCTGCGAGTGGTTCTGGGTGTCGTAGTGGCCCTTCTCGTCACGGCCGTTGTACGAGTCGGCCAGCTGGAGCAGCATGGTGCCGGTGCCGCTCTTCTCGGCCTCGTCCAGCGCCTGCGTCAGGAACGGCCAGTTGCTCTTGGAGTAGAGCGGCGTGACGATGCCGGTGATGGCCAGCGACTCGTTGAGCTCGCGGCCCGAACGGGTCGGCAGCGGCTTCCTGTCGATCTGTTCCAGCAGCTTCGCGATCCGCTGCGTGCCCGCCTTCGGGTCCTGGCCGCGGTCCTTGAGGTAGTTCTCCAGCGCCCGCTGGAAGCCGGTCGCCTGGTTGCGGGCGTGCCCGATGGTGTCCGCGGTCGGGTCGACGACGGCGTCCAGCACGGTCCTTCCCACGTTCGCGGGGAAGAGATGCGCGTAGGTGCCGCCGAGCTCGGTGCCGTACGAGATGCCGAAGTAGGTGAGCTTCCTGTCGCCGAGCACCTCGCGGATCAGGTCCATGTCCCGGGCGGCGTTGGTCGTACCGACGTAGGGCAGGACCTTGCCGGAGCGGCGCTCGCAGCCGGCGCCGAAGTCCGCGCCGTCCTTCAGGAACGCCGCCTCCTCGGCCGCCGTGTCCGGGGTCATGTCGACCTTCCGGTAGGCGGTCTCCTGCTCCTTGTCGGTGCGGCAGCTCACCCCTTCGCTGCCCGCGACCCCGCGCGGGTCGAAGCCCACCAGGTCGTAGCGGGAGTTGAGGTTGCCGTACGAGCCGGCGGCACGGGGCAGTATCGAGACCCCCGAACCGCCGGGGCCGCCGAAGTTGAACAGCATCGAGCCGAGGCGCCGGCCGGTGTTCCGGGCCTTCTTGCGGATCAGCGCGATCTCGATCGTCTCGCCGTCCGGCTTCGTGTAGTCCAGTGGCACCCGGACCGTCGCGCAGCGCCACTCGGAGCCGGGCGCGCTCTCGCCCGCGCGGGCCTCGCAGCCCTTCCAGTCCGGCCGCTGGGAGGTGAGGGCCGCGGGCAGCCGGGGTGTGCCCGGCTGCCCGCCCGGCGTGGTGGACGGCCCGCCGGCCGGGGACGCGGTGTCGCGGTCCGCCCGGTCGTCCGGCTTGTCGTCCGTACCTCCGCCGCAGCCCGCGAGCAGCCCCGTCAGCAGAAGTGCGGCGCCGGCCAGAGCCCCGGCGCGTGCGTGTGCGACCACCTGTGCGTCCTCCCCGATGTGCCTGTACTCAACGATGTCCTGTACTCAACGATGTACAGAGAGTCCGCCCATGCTAGGGGGTGCCCACGCAGGACGCGCCGCTACTTGCAGACGGTTCCGGCCGCCGGGACCTTGCCGTCCAGCAGATAGCCGCCCACGACCTTCTGCACGCAGGCGTTGCCGCTGTTGTACGCGCCGTGCCCCTGGCCCTCGTACGTCATCACCATGCCGACCCCCTGGCCCAGCGCGTCGGCCATCGCCCTGGCGCCCTCGTACGGCGTCGCCGGGTCGCCGGTGTTGCCGACGACGAGGATGGGGGCCGCGCCCGGGGCGCTCACGTCCGGGTTCTTCCAGGCACCCGGCACCGGCCAGCCGGTGCAGCCCATCAGCGACCAGCCCAGATAGTCACCGAAGATCTTCGAGGCGGCCCGGAACTCGGGGAGTTTGGCCTCGGTCTGGTCCGCGGTGAACCGCTGCTTGGAGTCGGCGCAGTTGATGGCGGCATTGGCGGCCATCGAGTTGTCGTACTGGCCGTTCTCGGAACGGCCGTTCAGCGAGTCGGCGAGGGCGAGGAGCAGCGCGCCGTTGCCGCCGTCGGCCTCGTCGACGCCCGCCTCCAGCAGCGGCCAGGTCTGCTGGGAGTAGAGGGCGGCCGCGATACCGGTGATCGCCAGGGTCTCCGTCAGCCGGCGCGGGCCGATTCCCTCGATCGGCTGCTTCTCCAGCCTGTCGAGCAGACCGGAGATCCCCTGCTCGACCTCCTTGGAGTTGGTACCGGGAAGCTTGCAGGCGCCGCCCCGTTCGGCGCAGTCCTTGGTGAAGTTGTCCAGCGCGAGCTGGAAGCCCTTGGTCTGGCCGAGCGAGGACTGTACGGAGTCCTGCGTCGGGTCGACCACCGCGTCCAGCACCGACCTGCCGACGTTCTTCGGGAACAGATGGGCGTAGACGCCGCCCAGTTCGGTGCCGTACGAGATGCCGAAGTAGTACAGCTTCTTGTCGCCGAGCACCTGGCGCATCAGATCCATGTCACGGGCGGCGTCGGTGGTGCCGACATGGGGGAGCTGCCTGCCGGAGTTCTTCTCGCAGGCCGCCGCGAAGGTCTTGGTGCTCTTGACGAAGGTGTTCACCTCCGCGGGAGTGCTCGGGGTGCCGTCGATCTCGCCACGGGCGTCGAGCTGCTTGTCGGTCTCGCACTTCACACCGTCGCTGAGGCCCACGCCGCGCGGGTCGAAGCTGACCAGGTCGTAGCCGGCGCGGAGTTTGTCGTAGTCGGTGCCGAAGGCGGGCAGGGTCGCGACGCCGGAGGCGCCGGGACCGCCGAAGTTGAAGATGAGGGAGCCGATCCGCTTGTCCGGGTTCTTGGCCCTGGCCCGGATCAGTGCGAGCCGGATCGTCTCTCCGCCGGGCTTGGCGTAGTCGAGCGGCACCCGCATGAACGAACACTCCCAGGGGGTGCCGCCGGGCAGCGGGGACGGCGCCTTTCCGCTGCCCTGCGCCGGGGCCGGGGCGGGGCAGGGCTTCCACGTCAGCTCCTGGGAGGTGAGGTCGCCGGAGGTGCCGCCCTCGGCGACGTTCGCCGTGAGAGGCGAGCTCTGCGGCCCGTCCGGGTCTTCCTCGTTGCCGCTCTCCGAGCAGGCGGTGATGGGCAGGAGCAAGGTGACGGCGGCGGCCAGGGCGGCGGCACGCAGGGCAGGGGAGGTCCTCATGGGCCCATGGTGCGGCGGGAAACCGGTCGCTGCACGGGACACCGGTCCAAGCGGGTGGCGGGCCGCCGCGCCGTCGCCCGACTGGACTCGCGAGCGGCCCCGCACGGTGACTGAGAGGGCGTCAGAGCTCGCCCTTGCGGGTCAGGTGGTTGAAGCAGAGCCAGCCGGGAAGCACCGGTAGCCACAGCGTCAGCAGCCGGAACAGCAGTACGGCGGGTGCGGCGACCTCCTTCGGCAGACCGACCGCGATCAGGCCGAGTGTCAGCGCGCCCTCGACCGCGCCCATTCCGCCCGGTGTGGGTGCCGCCGACCCCAGCGCGTTGCCCGCCAGGAAGACCACCGCGATGCTGGCGTAGCTGAGATGCGGCACGTCCGGACCGCTGAACGCGCGGACCGAGGCGTCCAGGCACATCACGAACATGCCGGTCAGCAGCAGCATCCCGCCGATGCCGGTCAGCAGCTTCTGCGGCCGCTGCACCACGTCTAGCATGCGCGGCACGACTCCGGCGAACAGCGAGCGCACCCGCGTCACCACGAACTTCCGCAGGAACGGGACCGCCGTCACCACCAGCACCAGCACGGCGACCGTCAGCAGTCCGGCGATCACCGTCCTGGACGGGGTGAGCGAGGACGGTGTCTTCTCGGTGCCGGTCAGATAGCCGAAGGCCGCCAGCAGCAGGATGTGGCAGCCGAGACCGAACAGCTGCGAGGCGCCGACGCTCGCCACGGCGAGCCCCGGACGGACCCCGGCCCGTTGCAGGAAGCGGGTGTTCAGCGCCACACCGCCGACCGCGGCCGGGGCGACGATCTTCACGAAGGACCCGGCGACCTGCGCCAGTACCGTCTTGCCGAACGGCACCCGCTCCGGCACGAAGCCCAGCAGGCTCATCGCCGCCGCCACATAGCTGAGCGCGGAGAAGGCGACCGCGGCCGCCACCCAGCCCCACTCCGCCTGTTCGACGACCGCGCCGAAATCGGCCTGGGTCACCTGCGAGATGAGGAAGTACGCGGCGATCGCACCGGCGATGCAGCTGAGCAGGGTACGGGCCTTGATGCGTTCCAGACGCACCGGTTCGACCGGTGCCTGCGGCCGGATCAGCAGCACCTGCTGCCGCATCTGGGAGAGCAGGTCCTCCTCACGCGCCCCGTCCAGGGCGTCGTCCAGAGCGCGCTTCTCGGCCTGCTTCTGGTTGCGCAGCGCCTTGCGGTCGGCCTTGCGGTCGTCGGCGGCCGCCCCGTGCTCGTGAGCCCTGGCCCGCTTGGCCGCGTCCGACGCCTCCAGCACCGCCTCGCGCTCCCGCTGCGAGCGCTCCCGGGCCAGCCGGCGCAGCGCCGCCCGGGTGGAGCGGCTCAGCGCGATCGGCTGGAGCAGCGGCAGACAGTCCGCGACCGCGTCGGGGCCGAGCACCTCCAGCGCACCGGCGACGGCCCGCTCGGCGCCCACCCGCAGCCCCGTCGTGGTCAGCAGCTGGGCGACATCCATCCGCAGGACCAGATCACCGGCCGCGATCTCGCCGCCGCGCAGATCGGTGACGAACACCTTGCCGGAACGATCCACCAGGATGGCGTCCCCGGTGAGCCTGCGGTGCGCGATCCGCCGGGACTGGAGCGCCTTCACCTGACGCCACGAACCGCGCAGCAGCTCGTCGGTGATCTCCGAGTCCTCCAGAGCGTCCAGCGAACGGCCGCCGATGTGCTCGTACACCAGCATCACGGCGTCGGGACCGAGCTCGGACGTGGCGATCAGCTTGGGCGCGTTGGCCCCGGCGGCGATCGCCGCGTAGGCGAGCAGCGCCTCCTGCTCCAGGGCCTGGCGCAGCGACTGGATGGAGCGGCGCTGGGTGATGCCGCGCAGGGTGAGCCTGCGCCACACCCGGTAGAAGAAGCCCTGGGCCTGCTGCTCGCGGTCGACGACCGTGACGTCGAGCGGCGGCCCGTCCTCCAGGGAGACCAGATAGCGGCGCCCCCGGTCGCTCTGGTCGCCCGAGTCCGGGGCGTCGTCGGCGCGCATCGCGCTGACCGGGTGGAAGCCGACATGGCGCAGACCGGCCATCAGGTGCTGACCGGTCGGCCGCACGTTCGGCGAGCCGACCGCGTACAGCGTGCCGTACGCGACGGTCCAGCCGATCAGCACGGTGAGGACGATCGAGAACGGGGTCGTGTAGCCGCCGACCAGCATGGCGAACGCGTCGAGCAGCAGTACCACCCACAGCACGACCCGCCAGCGCGGCCGTCTCGCCATGCCGACCGCCGTCATATAGGCGATCACCGGCGCGAGATAGCCGTGCACGGGATCGGTGAGCGCGTCACCGGGCTGCGGCTGGGTCAGGGCGTCCTGGATGGTGCCGGGCGCGGACTTGGCCACCCACAGGTCGGCGGCGAGCGTGACGCCGTGGGCCAGTACGGCGGCGAGCACCCCGTCGGCGATCCGCAGACCGTCGCGTTTGATCAGCCGCTCGATCGCGAAGGCGACCGGGACGAGCAGCACGGCGATGCTGGAGACCAGGCCCGCCATCTTGATCAGGATGTCGGGGGCCTGCCCGGTGCCCTTGTTGATGTCCTGTTCGAGTCCGGTGGTCGTGCCGTGGGCGAACGCGGCGATCGAGAACAGGATGACGATCGCCAGGACCCCGATGAGGAGCCGCATGAGGTCGGAGGGGCGGTGCACCCGGGCGGGGAGCAGCGGCTCGTCCCCCGAGACGCGCTCGGCCTGCTCCTCCGCGGTGGTCGAGAGCGTCGAGCCGGCCAGATGTCCGGGGAGCTTCTCCTGCCCGGCACCGGGCTTCCCGGCCCCGGAGCCGGGTTCCGGGGGCTCCGCGCCGGGCTTCGCGGCGGGTGCGCGGGACGCGTCCGGCTGAGGCTCGGCGTCAGGGGCGTCCGCCGCCTTCGGTGGCTGCACGCCCTGCTCCTTCGTCGCCTCTGATTGGTCTTCGTGTTCTCGTATCACCGGTCACCGCCCGCACGATGGTGGCACGGCCCGGCGACACGGCGGGGCATCAGGGTGCTCCGCACGGACACGGGAAGCGCAAGATACGCCCCTCCGCCTCCGCCCGCAGGCCCTGTGACCGGACGCACACGGACCGGGCCGGGATGTCGGTGGCGTACGGCAGGATGGGGCGGATGAGCCAACACCGCACGAGCGGCGACGGGACGAGCGACGACCGCACGAGCCACGCACTGCCGGAGTACGCGGAGCGCGTGCTCGACGTCGCCGAGCTGATCCCGCCCGGCCGCGTCATGACGTACGGCGATGTCGCCGAGTGGCTGGGCGAGGGCGGTCCGCGCCAGGTCGGCCGGGTCATGTCGCTGTACGGGGCCGCGGTGCCGTGGTGGCGCGTGGTGCGCGCCGACGGGGCGCTGCTCCCGGGCCACGAGCTGCGGGCGCTGGACCACTACCGCGCGGAGGGCACCCCGCTGCGCGGGGCGTCGCGCGCCGCGGAGGGCCACCTGCCGCGCCTCGACATGAAGCGGGCACGGTGGGACGGCGTCACCGCGGACGGGGACGCGGACCGGGACAAGGGCGCAGGTGCTCACAACTGACAGCTTCCGCCATCCGGCGGCACAGCGGGCGGCGCCGGGGCCGTACGACGTACCCGACTTACGGGAAGTGACCCAGGGCGCACGAGAAGTGATCGGGAGTGCACGGAAAGTGACTGACGAACAGGTCCGTGGCATGTGACGCGGCAGAACCGGAGCCGTGCGGAGTGACGGAAACCACGGCCGGGCGCGGTACCGGGCACGCGAGGGCGTCCGCGCCCCGGAACGTGACGAGGCACGCAGGACTCCCACCCCGCATCGCGCTCCCGCTGGCGTAGCTTCGTAAGTTCGCGGCGCGCACCGCATCCTCATCATCAGTACACCCACCAGGACCGGCGATCCACGTGAGCTCCTCCTCCTTCACCCGGCACAGCCCGCACCGTCAGGCACGGCAGCGGGCCGCGGGCGCGTACCGGCTGGTGCGCACCCCGCCGGGCTCCGTGGACCCTCCTCTCCTGGACGCGGCGCAGCGTGCGGTGGTTGATCACCCGGGCGGCCCGCTCCTGGTGCTCGCCGGACCCGGCACCGGCAAGACGACCACGCTCGTCGAGGCGGTCGCCGCCCGCATCGCACGGGGCGGCGACCCGGCCCGCGTCCTGGTGCTCACCTTCAGCCGCAAGGCCGCCGTGGAGCTGCGCGACCGGATGGCCGCCCGCCTCGGCGCCGCCCGCGGCCCGCAGGCCACCACCTTCCACTCCTTCTGCTACGCGCTGGTCCGCGCCCACCAGGACGCAGACCTCTTCGCCGAACCGATGCGGCTGCTCTCCGGACCGGAGCAGGACGTCACCGTCCGCGAGCTGCTCGCCGGCCAGCTCGAACTGGAGCGGGACGGCTTCGCGCACATCCGGTGGCCCGACGAGCTGCGGGCCTGCCTGACCACGCGTGGCTTCGCCGACGAGGTGCGCGCGGTGCTGGCCCGCAGCCGTGAGCTGGGCCTGGGGCCGGACGCGCTGGCCGCCTTCGCGGGCCGCACGGGCCGGCCGGACTGGGGAGCCGCCGCCGAGTTCCTCGCCGAGTACCTGGACGTGCTGGACGCGCAGGGGGTGCTGGACTATGCGGAGCTGGTGCACCGGGCGGTGCTGCTCGCGGAGCGCCCCGAGGTGGCGGCGCTGCTGGCGGGGCAGTACGACGCGGTGTTCGTCGACGAGTACCAGGACACGGACCCGGCGCAGGTACGCCTGCTGCACGCGCTGGCCGGCAACCGGGGGAGCGCCCCGGGCGCCGGGGGCGGCCGGGAGCTGATCGCCTTCGGTGACCCCGACCAGTCGATCTACGCGTTCCGGGGCGCCGATGTGAACGGCATCCTCGACTTCCCGGAGACGTTCCGGCGGGCGGACGGCGCCCCGGCCCCGGTCGGTGTGCTCACCACCTCGCGGCGCTCCGGCGGACAGCTGCTGGCCGCTACCCGGCTGCTCACCCGTCGGATGCCGCTGACCCGGCTGCCCTCGGCGAAGGTCCGCGCCCACCGGGAGCTCACCGCGGTCCGCGAGGGCGGCAGCGTGGAGGCGTACACCTACCCGACCGCGTCCACCGAGCTGGAGAACATCGCCGATCTGCTGCGCCGGGCGCATCTGGAGGACGGCGTCCCGTGGCACGAGATGGCGGTGCTGGTACGGGCCGGGGGCCGCACGCTCCCCTCCCTGCGCCGGGCCCTGACGTCGGCGGGCGTCCCCCTGGAGGTCGACGGGGACGACCTCCCCCTGCGCCACGAACCGGCGGTGGCCCCGCTCCTGACGGCCCTGCGCACGGTCGCCACGGCGGCCCTGCGCGGGAGTGCGCCGGGCGCGGAGAGGACAGCGGGGGCGGCGGGGGCGGCGGAGGCGGTGGCAGCTGCCACCGACGCGGGCGCGGGGGCTTCGGCAGGGGGCGCGGGCGCGGGGACGGGCGCGGGGGCTTCCGCGGGGGACGAGGACGCGGGGACGCCCTCCTGGCTGGACACCGAGACCGCCCTGACCCTGCTCGCCTCCCCCCTCGGCTCCATGGACGCGGCCGACCTGCGCCGCCTCGGCCGGGCCCTGCGCGACGAGGAGCGGGCCGCCGGGAACCGCGTACCGGCGCCCTCCGGCCAGCTGCTGGCCCGAGCGCTCGCCGAGCCCGAGCGGCTCGTGGCGCACGATCCGGCGTACGCCCGCGGTGCCCAGCGCCTCGGCGCACTCCTGAGCAAGGCCCGCGAGCTCCTCGAAGGCGGCGGCACCGCGGAAGAGGCCCTGTGGGCCCTGTGGTCCGGCACCCCCTGGCCGGGCCGGCTGGAGCGCGCCGCACTGCGCGGCGGCGCGGGCGGCCGCAACGCCGACCGCGACCTCGACGCCGTCTGCGCCCTCTTCGACACCGCGGCCCGCGCCGAGGAACGCACCGGCGGGCGCGGCGCACTCAACTTCCTGGAGGAGGTCGACGCCCAGGACATCGCCGCCGACACCCTCTCCAGGCGCGTGGTGCGCCCCGACGCCGTACGGCTGATGACCGCGCACCGCTCCAAGGGCCTGGAATGGCACCTCGTCGTCGTCGCGGGGGTCCAGGAAGGGCTCTGGCCGGACCTGCGCCGCCGCGGCTCGCTGCTGGAGGCGGACCGGATCGGCCACGACGGCCTGGCCGAACCGCTCACCCCCGGCGCCCTCCTCGCCGAGGAGCGCCGGCTCTTCTACGTCGCGGCGACCCGCGCCCGCGAACGGCTCGTCGTCACCGCGGTGAAGGCGCCCGCCGACGACGGCGACCAGCCCTCCCGCTTCCTCACCGAGCTGGGTGCCGAGCCGCGCGACGTCACCGGCCGGCCGCGCCGCCCCCTCGCCGTCGCCGCGCTGGTCGCCGAACTCCGCGCCACCACCGTCGACCCCGGGGCCTCCGACGCCCTGCGGGAGGAGGCCGCACGCCGCCTCGCCCGGCTCGCCGCGCTCACCGACGACGAGGGCCAGCCGCTCGTACCCGCCGCCCACCCCTACCGCTGGTGGGGCCTGTACGAACCGACCCGCTCCGCCGTCCCGCTCCGCGACCGGGACCAGCCCGTGACCCTCTCCGGCAGCGCGCTCGACCAGCTCGCCAACACCTGCGCGCTCCAGTGGTTCCTCGGCCGCGAGGTGAAGGCGGACGCCCCGGCGACCGCGGCCCAGGGCTTCGGCAACGTCGTCCACGTACTCGCCGACGAGGTGGCCTCCGGACGCACCCCCGCCGATCTCGCCGTCCTGATGGAGCGGCTGGACTCGGTCTGGGACGGGCTCGTCTTCGACGCCCCCTGGAAGTCCCGGCAGGAGAAGGAGCAGGCACGGGCCGCCCTCGAACGCTTCCTGCGCTGGCACGTCATGGACCGGGCCGGCCGTACCCCCGTCGCGAGCGAGCACGACTTCGACGTGACGCTGGAGGCGGGGGAGTACGAAGTACGCATCCGGGGCTCCATGGACCGCGTCGAACAGGACGCCGAGGGTCGCGCCTATGTCGTCGACTTCAAGACCGGCAAGCAGTCCCCGACCAAGGACGAGGTGGCCCGCCACCCCCAGCTCGCCGTGTACCAGCTGGCCGTCCGGGAGGGCGCGGTCGACGAGGTCTTCGACGGCCGCCGCCCCGAGCCCGGCGGCGCCGAACTCGTACAGCTGCGCCAGGCCGCCGCCAAGAAGGAGGGCGGCGAAGCCCATCCCAAGGTGCAGGCGCAGGAACCCCTCGCCGGTGAATGGGTCCCCGAACTGCTGGCCACCGCCGCGGGCCGGGTCCTGGACGAGCGCTTCACCCCCACGACCGGCCAGCACTGCACGCACTGCGCCTTCCGCGCCTCGTGCAGCGCCCGGCCGGAGGGCCGCCACGTCCTGGAGTGAGCGGGGCCGGGCGTCCGGTGAGGGCGGCGGGCATCCGGTGGGCCGCACGTTGTCGGTGCGTCCGGTTAGCCTCTCTGGGGTGTCCTCACGTATCACCGATCCCGAGCAGCTCAAGGAGCTCCTCGGGATCCCGTTCACCCCGGAGCAGACGGCCTGCATCACCGCGCCGCCCGCCCCGCAGGTGATCGTGGCCGGAGCCGGGTCCGGGAAGACCACGGTGATGGCGGCGCGCGTGGTGTGGCTGGTGGGCACCGGCCAGGTCGCCCCCGAGCAGGTCCTCGGACTCACCTTCACCAACAAGGCGGCCGGTGAGCTCGCCGAGCGTGTCCGCAAGGCGCTGATCGCGGCCGGGGTCACCGATCCGGACGCCATCGACCCGGACAACCCCCCGGGCGAGCCCAGCATCTCCACGTACCACGCGTTCGCCGGCCGGCTCCTCACCGAGCACGGGCTGCGCATCGGACTCGAACCCACCACCCGCCTCCTCGCCGACGCCACCCGCTACCAGCTCGCCGCCCGCGTACTGCGCGAGGCCCCCGGCCCCTACCCGGCCCTGACCAGGTCCTTCCCCACCCTCGTCAGCGACCTGCTGGCGCTCGACGCCGAGCTCGCCGAACACCTCGTACGCCCCGAACAGCTCGCCGAGTACGACACCGGCCTGCTGAGCACCCTCGAATCGGCCCGGCTCAGCAACGCCGAGCTGCGCAGGATCCCCGAGACGGCCGAGGCCCGCCGCGAGCTGCTCCAGTTGGCCCGGCGCTACCGCGAGGCCAAGAAGAGCCGCGATCTCCTCGACTTCGGCGACCAGATCGCGCTCTCCGCCGAGCTGGCCCTCACCCGCCCCGAGGTCGGCACGATCCTGCGCGACGAGTTCCGCGTCGTCCTGCTCGACGAGTACCAGGACACCTCCGTGGCCCAGCGCCTCCTGCTCTCCGCCCTCTTCGGCAGCGGCCCCGGGGGCGTGACCGGGCACGCCGTCACCGCAGTCGGCGACCCCTGCCAGGCGATCTACGGCTGGCGCGGCGCGTCCGTCGCCAACCTCGACGACTTCCCGCTGCACTTCCCGCACGCCGACGGCACCCCCGCCACCCGCCATTCCCTCAGCGAGAACCGCCGCAGCGGCGGCCGGCTCCTGCACCTCGCCAACGGCCTCGCCGCACCGCTGCGCGCCATGCACGAAGGCGTCGAGGCACTGCGCCCCGCCCCCGGCGCCGAGCGCGACGGCATCGTCCGCTGCGCGCTGCTGCCCACCCACGCCGAGGAGATCGACTGGCTCGCCGACTCGATCGCCCATCTCGTGCGGACCGGCAAGGCACCCGGCGAGATCGCGGTCCTCTGCCGCACCGCCGGCGACTTCCCCGAGATCCAGGCCGCGCTGGTGGCCCGCGACATCCCGGTCGAGGTCGTCGGCCTGTCCGGCCTGCTGCATCTGCCCGAGGTAGCCGACCTCGTCGCGGTCTGCGAGGTGCTCCAGGACCCCGGCGCCAACGCCTCGCTGGTCCGGCTGCTCACCGGCCCCCGCTGGCGGATCGGCCCCCGCGACCTGGCCCTGCTCGGCCGCCGCGCCCGGCTCCTCGTCCACCGCGCGGCCCACGCCGACGAGGACCACGACCCCGACCGGCGTCTCGCCGAGGCCGTCGAGGGCATCGACCCGGCCGAGGTGATCTCGCTCGCCGACGCGCTGGACACCTTCCTCGAATCGGGCGGCGAGCAGGACGACGGGCTGCCGTTCTCCACCGAGGCCCGCATCCGCTTCGCCCGCCTCGCCGCCGAGCTGCGCGACCTGCGCCGCTCGCTGGCCGACCCGCTGATGGACGTGCTGCACCGGGTCCTGGCCACCACCGGCCTGGAGGTCGAGCTCTCCGCGTCGCCACACGCCCTGGCCGCCCGCCGCCGCGAGACCCTCGCCAACTTCCTCGACGTCGCGGCCCGCTTCGCCGCCGTCGAGGGCGAGGCCACCCTCCTCGCCTTCCTCGGCTTCCTGCGCACCGCCGTCCAGTACGAGAAGGGCCTGGACAACGCCCTGCCCGGCGGCGAGAACACCGTCAAGGTCCTCACCGCCCACAAGTCCAAGGGCCTGGAGTGGGATGTCGTCGCCGTGCCCGGCCTGGTCACCGGCCAGTTCCCCAGCGGCCAGTCCCGCGACGCCTGGACCGCCCAGTCCAAGGTCCTCCCGCACGCCCTGCGCGGGGACCGGGCGACCCTTCCCGACGTGCACTCCTGGGACGCCAAGGGGCTCAAGGCGTTCAAGGAGGAGATGAAGGAGCACCAGCACACCGAGGAGCTCCGCCTGGGATACGTCACCTTCACCAGACCCCGCACCCTGCTGCTCGGCTCCGGCCACTGGTGGGGCCCGTCCCAGAAGAAGCCGCGCGGCCCTTCCGGCTTCCTGCACGCGCTGTACGAGCACTGCGCGGCCGGGCACGGCGAGATCGAGGTCTGGGCCGACGAACCGGCCGAGGACGAGGAGAACCCGGCGCTCGACACGGAGACCGCCGACCACGCGTGGCCGCTCCCGCTGGACGACACCGCGCTGGCCCGCCGCCGGGCCGCCGCGGACACGGTCATGGCCCACCTGGAGGCCCTGGCCATGGCGGGAGGTGCGCCGGACGCGTACGGGGCTCCGCCCGGCGGGGCCCCGGAGCCGGACGACGGCGCGTATGCGTCCGGCGCGTACGACGGCACGTACGACGACGCCCCGTTTCCCGACGACGAGGCGTATGCCGATGAGGCGTTCTTCGACGACGCCGACGACTGGGACGCGCTGTCCACGGAACCCCCTGCGGCACCCGCCCCCGCACCACATGTCCCCGCGGCCCGCGCCCCCGAGCCCGCCGGGGCGCACCGCCTCACCCCCGAGGAGACCCGCACCCTCGCCTCCTGGGACCGCGACCTCGACGCCCTCACCGGCGAGCTGCGCCGCGCCCGCGCCACCGTGCGCGACGTCCTCGTACCCGCCACGCTCTCCGCCACCCAGCTGCTGCGCCTCGCCGACGACCCCGACGGCTTCGCCCAGGAGCTGGCCCGCCCGATGCCGCGCCCCCCGCAGCCGGCGGCCCGCCGGGGCACCCGCTTCCACGCCTGGGTGGAGTCACGCTTCGAGGAGCTGCCGCTGCCCATGCTCGGCCCCGACGAGCTGCCCGGCGGTGACGAGAACGACGCCGAGATCGCCGACGAGCGCGACCTGGCCGCGCTCAAGGAGGCCTTCGAGCGCACCCCGTACGCCCGCCGCACCCCGTACCGCGTCGAGACGCCGTTCCAGATCACTCTGGCCGGCCGGGTGATCAGGGGCCGCATCGACGCGGTGTACCGCACCGGGGACACGTACGAGATCGTCGACTGGAAGACCACCCGCGCCAACACCGCCGACCCCCTCCAGCTCGCGGTCTACCGACTGGCCTGGGCGGAACTGCACGACCTGCCGCTCACCGACGTCACCGCCACGTTCCTGTACGTGCGCACCGGCGAGACCGTCCACCCCACCCGCCTCCCCGGCCGGGCGGAACTGGAGCGGATCCTGCTGGACGAGCCGCCGCCCATGGACTGATCCCTGTCGATCAGCGGCCGGGCACGCGCGGTCGTGAACAGCCGCTGCCGCGCGGCGAGTTTCCCGGGACGGGCGACGGTGTCGAGGAGCAGCCGGTGGACCCGGCCCTCCGCGCCCGCCACGAAGGCCTCGACACGCTTTCGGGGTTCGCTCCGGCCCGCCCAGTGACAGCCGCTCTCCAGCCGGAGGGCGTCGCGGCCGTTCTGCCGGGTGGTGTGCGAGACGGCCTCGACATCGGCCATCGACGACTCGGCGGTGTCGCGGTACCGGGCGAGCTGCCCGGCGGAGGCCGCCCGGGCGGTCGCCCCGCACGACGTGTCCCGCTTGACGCGCATGTCATGAGCGCCGTCCGGGGAGGTCCAGTCGCTCCGGATGCCGTTCCGCGGCTTCCGGGGCCGGCCGGCCGGCAGGGCGAGGACGACCGTGCGGCCGGGTTCGCCGAGCCGCTGCCGGCCCTTGGACATGACCGGCGAGGAGGGCTGTGACCGATGGGAGGGCCGTGCCGACCCCGAGGGCGCGGTGCCGGGGCCGGTGGTTGCGTCCGGGGAGCCGGGGGCGTTCGTCCTCTCCGCACCCGGTGCGGACGAGGAAGGGGCGCCGGCACGGTCGGCGACGGTCCGGCCGACCGAGGAGCCGCCGACGAGCGGGCCCCCGGGCACCGCCGGCAGCGGACCGACGACAGCCGCGATCGCCGAGACCCACGCCGCTGTTTCCCCGGTCCGCCGGCCCGGCGGCGTACCTCCACCCGGAGCGCTCGACTCCCTCTCCCCCTCGCGGCAGGGCACCGGGCACTGTCCCGCGGAGCCGTTCGACCGGAGAAGGAACGACATCGACAGGTATCCGGCCACGGCCGGCCGTCGGGGAAGGCCCCGCACCGCCTGCCGGGACGACCCCGGCAGGCGAGGCACTAGGCTCAAGGCCATGAGCGACACCCCGGACAGCGCCGTCCGTACGTACACCGAGCAGCACCGCACAGCCTTCCTGGACGACCTCGCCGCCTGGCTGCGCATCCCGTCCGTATCCGCCCAGCCGGACCACGACGGGGACGTACGGCGCAGTGCCGAGTGGCTGTCCGCCAAGCTCCGGGAGACCGGCTTCCCGGTCACCGAGATCTGGGAGACGCCCGGCGCCCCCGCGGTCTTCGCCCACTGGCCGTCCGACGACCCGGACGCCCCGACCGTCCTCGTCTACGGCCACCACGACGTGCAGCCCGCCGCCCGCGAGGACGGCTGGGACACCGACCCGTTCGAGCCGGTGATCCGCGACGGCCGCATGTACGGGCGGGGCGCCGCCGACGACAAGGGGCAGGTGTTCTTCCACACACTCGGCGTCCGGGCCCACCTCGCCGCCACCGGCCGCACCGCCCCCGCCGTGAACCTCAAGCTCCTGATCGAGGGTGAGGAGGAGTCCGGCTCGCCGAACTTCCGCGCCCTGGCCGAGGAGCGGGCCGACCGGCTCACCGCCGACGCCGTGATCGTCTCCGACACCGGCATGTGGGACGAGTCGACCCCCACGGTCTGCACCGGCATGCGCGGCCTCGCCGAGTGCGAGATCGAGCTGTACGGCCCCGAGCAGGACATCCACTCCGGTTCCTTCGGCGGCGCGGTCCCCAATCCGGCCACCGCCGTCGCCCGGCTCGTCGCCGCGCTCCACGACGTGGACGGCAGGGTCGCGATCCCCGGCTTCTACGACGGTGTCGCCGAACTCACCGACACCGAGCGCGCCCTCTTCGCCGAGCTGCCCTTCGACGAGGCCACCTGGCTGCGCACCGCCAAGTCCCGCGCGGCATCGGGCGAGGCCGGATACTCCACGCTGGAACGCGTCTGGGCCCGCCCCACCGCCGAGGTCAACGGCATCGGCGGCGGCTACCAGGGCGCCGGAAGCAAGACGATCATCCCGTCCTCCGCCCTGGTGAAGATCAGCTTCCGGCTGGTCGCCGGCCAGGACCCCGACCGCGTCCAGCAGGTGGTCCGGGCCTGGGCCGAGGCACAGGTCCCGGCCGGTGTCGGGCACCGCATCACCTTCGCCCCGGCCACCCGGCCCTGCCTGACCCCGCTGGACCACCCCGCCCTGCAGGCCGTCGCCCGCGCCATGGGACGGGCCTTCGGCCAGAAGATCCTCTTCACCCGCGAAGGGGGTTCGGGACCCGCCGCCGACCTCCAGGACGTGCTGGGCGCTCCCGTTCTCTTCCTGGGCATCTCCGTACCGTCCGACGGCTGGCACGCCCCCAACGAGAAGATCGAGCTGGACCTTCTGTTCAAGGGCGTGGAGACGACCGCGCACCTCTGGGGCGAGCTGGCCGCCGCACTCCGCTGAATCCTCTGAACACCCGATCCATCCCGGGGGAGTAGGAAGCACCTGTGAGCACCTTCGACAACGCCACCGCAGACCGGCCCATCGGTCTCACCGCGCCCAGCGGCATCGACCGCGCCGCGCACCACCGCCTCGACGAGGCATGGCTGTCCGCCGCGTGGAGCCACCCGACCACCCGCGTGTTCGTCGTCTCCGGCGGCCAGGTGCTGATCGACGACACCGCCGACGGCGGTACGGAGATCGTCATGACCCCGGCCTTCGAGGCCCCGGTCACCGAGACCCACCGCTACTTCCTCGGCACCGGCGAGGACGGCGTCAGCTACTTCGCGCTCCAGAAGGACTCCCTGCCCGGCCGCATGGACCAGCCGGCCCGTCCGGCCGGCCTGCGCGAGGCCGGTCTGCTGCTCGGTCCGCGCGACGCGGGCCTGATGGTGCACGCGGTGGCCCTGGAGAACTGGCAGCGCCTGCACCGCTTCTGCTCCCGCTGCGGCGAGCGCACGGTCATCGCGGCGGCCGGTCACATCCGCCGCTGCCCGGCCTGCGGTGCCGAGCACTACCCGCGCACCGACCCCGCGGTGATCATGCTGGTGACCGACGACCAGGACCGCGCCCTGCTGGGCCGCCAGGTGCACTGGCCCGAGGGCCGCTTCTCGACGCTCGCGGGCTTCGTCGAGCCGGGGGAGTCGATCGAGCAGTCCGTGGTGCGCGAGGTGTTCGAGGAGGCGGGGGTCACGGTCGGCGAGGTCGAGTACGTCGCCAGCCAGCCCTGGCCGTTCCCGTCCAGCCTGATGCTCGGTTTCATGGCCCGGGCCACCTCGTCCGAGATCAATGTGGACGGCGAGGAGATCGAGGAGGCCCGCTGGTTCTCCCGCGAGGACCTGAAGGCCGCCTTCGAATCCGGCGAGATCCTGCCCCCGTACGGCATCTCGATCGCGGCGCGCCTGATCGAGCTCTGGTACGGCAAGCCGCTCCCGAAGCCGGGCACCGTCGGCTGACTCCAGCGGTACGTGTACGCCCCCTCCGATACTCGACCGGAGGGGGCGTACACGTACCGCTGGAGATCCGGGATCAGGCGGCGAGCGCCTGCTTCACCTGCGCCAGGGACGGGTTCGTCATGACGGCCTCGGCGCCCGTGGAGCCGACCACCAGGACGGTGGGAACGGTCTGGTTGCCCCCGTTGGCCTTCTCGACGAAGGCCGCGGACTGCGGGTCCTGCTCGATGTTGATCTCGTTGTACGCGATGCCCTCGCGGTCCATCTGGCTCTTGAGCCGACGGCAGTAGCCGCACCACGTGGTGCTGTACATCGTCACAGTGCCCGACATGTCTTCGCGCTCCTTGGTCTCGTCGGTCTTCTCAGACTCGTCTGTCGCATCCGTCTCATCCGTCACGCGGAGAAGCTGGACTGTGCGTCACCGCACGGAAAGGGAACGTACGCGAGGCAACCACCATTCCCGCAGCCGGGCCGGGGCGCCCGGGGCGACGGTGGGACCGGCCGGGCGCACGGGTCCGGGACCGGCCGGGCGCACGGGTCCGGGACCGGCCGGGCGCACGGGGTCCGGGATCAGCCGGGCCGTATTAGTACGACGGATGCGCTTCGCCTGTGGACAACTTCCGCGCCCGTCTCTTCCGACCTGGCAGCATGGCGGGGTGACAGCAGCAACGCATTCCTCCCTTTTCCCGCAGGTCCCCGAGTCGGCCGACGCCGTGCTCGACGGCCTGGACCCCGAGCAGCGCGAGGTCGCCACGGCCCTGCACGGCCCGGTGTGTGTGCTGGCCGGAGCCGGTACGGGCAAGACGCGTGCGATCACCCATCGCATCGCGTACGGGGTGCGCGCCGGGATACTCCAGCCCACGAGTGTGCTTGCCGTCACGTTCACCAACCGGGCCGCCGGCGAGATGCGCGGACGGCTGCGCCAGCTCGGCGCCGGAGGCGTCCAGGCACGGACGTTCCACTCCGCCGCCCTGCGCCAGCTCCAGTACTTCTGGCCGAAAGCGGTCGGCGGTGACCTGCCCCGGCTGCTGGAGCGCAAGGTCCAGCTGGTCGCCGAGGCCGCCGCCCGCTGCCGCATCCGGCTCGACCGCAACGAGCTGCGGGACGTCACCAGCGAGATCGAGTGGTCCAAGGTCACCCAGACCGTGCCCGCCGACTACCCGGCCGTGGTCGCGAAGACCCAGCGCGACGCCCCGCGCGACCCGGCCGAGATCTCCCAGATCTACGCGACGTACGAGGAGCTCAAGCGCGACCGCTCGGTGATCGACTTCGAGGACGTGCTGCTGCTCACCGTCGCCATCCTCCAGGACCGCCACGACATCGCCGACCACGTCCGCCGCCAGTACCAGCACTTCGTCGTCGACGAGTACCAGGACGTCAGCCCGCTCCAGCAGCGGCTGCTCGACCTCTGGCTCGGCGACCGGGACACCCTGTGCGTCGTCGGCGACGCGAGCCAGACGATCTACTCCTTCACCGGAGCCACCCCCGACCACCTGCTGAACTTCCGCACCCGCCACCCCGACGCGACGGTGGTCAAGCTGGTCCGGGACTACCGTTCCACCCCCCAGGTCGTCCATCTGGCCAACGGACTGCTCGGCCAGGCCCGCGGTCGCGCCGCCGAGCACCGGCTCGAACTGGTCTCGCAACGCGAGCCCGGCCCCGAGCCCGCCTACACCGAGTACGCCGACGAGCCCTCGGAGGCCGAGGGCACCGCCCGCCGGATCCGCGATCTGATCGCCACCGGGGTCCCGGCCGGAGAGATCGCCGTGCTCTACCGGATCAACTCGCAGTCCGAGGTCTACGAGCAGGCCCTGGCCGACGCGGGTGTGCCGTACCAGCTGCGTGGCGCGGAGCGCTTCTTCGAACGGGCGGAGGTGCGGGAGGCGGGAGTCGCTCTGCGCGGCGCCGCCCGCGCCGGGGGCAACGACTCCCTGCTCGACGACGCGGAGGGGCTGCCCGCGGAGGTGCGCGCGGTGCTCTCCACCAAGGGGTGGGCCTCGGAGCCCCCCGCGGGATCGGGGGCGGTGCGCGACCGCTGGGAATCCCTGGCCGCCCTGGTCCGGCTCGCCGAGGACTTCGAACGGGCCAGGCCGGGTGCGACACTCTCCGACCTGGTGGCGGAGCTCGACGAGCGGGCCGCCGCCCAGCACGCCCCCACGGTCCAGGGCGTCACCCTCGCCTCGCTCCACTCGGCGAAGGGCCTGGAGTGGGACGCCGTGTTCCTGGTCGGCCTGACCGAGGGCATGATGCCGATCACCTACGCCAAGACCGACGAGCAGATCGAGGAGGAGCGCCGCCTGCTGTACGTCGGAGTCACCCGGGCCCGCCTCCACCTCTCGCTGTCGTGGTCGCTCTCCCGCTCGCCCGGCGGCCGCGCCGGCCGGCGCCCCAGCCGCTTCCTCAGCGGGCTGCGCCCGGGCTCGGTGCCCGTCGGCGCACGCGGCACGGGCGGTGGCGGCGGGATCGAGCGTGGCCCGGAGCCGGTCGCCAAGCGCGGACGCCGGGGCCCTGCCCGGTGCCGGGTCTGCGGCAAGACCCTCACCGACGCCGGCGAGATGAAGCTGATGCGCTGCGAGGACTGCCCCTCCGACATGGACGAGGCGCTGTACGAGCGGCTGCGCGACTGGCGGGCGGTCAGGGCGAAGGAGATCGGTCAGCCCGCCTACTGCGTGTTCACGGACAAGACGCTGATGGCGATCGCCGAGGCCGCACCGGGCAGTGCGGGCGAACTGGCGGTGATCTCCGGGGTCGGCGCGCGGAAGCTGGGCCGGTTCGGGACTGCGGTTCTGGCCATTTGCGCAGGTGAGACGGTGGAAGAGGTACTCGGTGAGGCTGCTGACGAAGTGTGAGAAAAACTCGTCGAAAAAATAGTTTGCGCCTGCCCCAGTCATCACCATAGGTTCTTAACCACGGGAACAGCGACTTCTCTGAAGCCCTGGTCCTGTGCTGTACTTATCCGAATACGTAGGACCGCCCCGCCGGTCCGCCCGAGACGCCGAGAGGAGGCGATTGAAGTGATCAGCATCATCGAGACCAACAAAGTGACCGATCTTTCGGTCGTCTCCGCCTGCTCGCTCGGCCTCTCCTGCTCTTCCGAGTCCTCGCTCCGTGGCACCGGTCTGTCCGGCATTTCCGTCGCCGGCCCGCTGTCTTCGGCGAGCCTCCCCGTGCGGGAGCGCAATGAGCGACCGGCTCAGGCACCGGCAGCAGCAGTAGCGAAGGGACAGGCCCAGGCCTATGCCTTTGCGGCCGTCGGTGCGGGAGCGGAATCCGGCGCCAAGAAGCAGACGATGCAGCACCACACGATGTGGGCCTTCCGTGGGCCTGAACCCTGGAGTGATCCAGCCTGATCCACCATCAGGCCGGCGCCTTCAGGGCCGCGGAACCCCACTCGGGATCCGCGGCCCTTTTGTTTTGTCCGAACGGACGAGACAGCACGAAGGAGCCTCGGGACAAGCAACACCCGGTACCAGCCGCCACCCGGCCAACAGGCCGGAACGACCAGACGAGGACACCACCCACCGTGCAACTCGAAGCGCACGCCCCGTCCGTACCGCCTTCCGACACGATCCCCCCGCCCGGCCTCACGGAGGACTCCACCTTGATCCCCCTCACCGCGCTCACCGCGCTCGACGACGCCATCGAGAACCTCGGCGTGCCCGTCCCGTGCCGCTCCTACGACCCGGAGGTCTTCTTCGCGGAGTCGCCCGCCGACGTCGAGTACGCCAAGTCCCTCTGCCGCACCTGCCCGCTCGTCGAGGCCTGCCTCGCCGGCGCCAAGGAGCGTCGCGAGCCGTGGGGCGTCTGGGGCGGTGAGCTCTTCATCCAGGGCGTCGTCGTCGCTCGCAAGCGGCCGCGTGGCCGTCCGCGCAAGAACCCGGTCGCGGCGTGATCGCCGGACTGGGGGCCACGGCCCCCAAACCCATGAAGCGCATCGGCACCATCGACCGTCCCCACACCCACGATCCCCGAAATCAGGCAGAAATGTCCGTCCCCACCAACGAGCCCGTCGGCTCCGCAACACCGAACGTCAAGATCATCGGCGCGAACGACTCGCGTCAGAACAGGACCCGCGAGATGCAACTCATTCCAGAAGCCCTGGCTCGTGCTCATATGCACGACCGCATGAGGGAGGCCGACAGGCAACGGCAGGCCGTACGCCTGGCCAACGCACGCCGGATGCAGCGCCGGGCCGAGCGCGCCTCGATGCGCGCCCGCCGAGCGCTGGCCATGGCCGTCATGCACTAGTCAGGCCGGACACCTGCAGCACCCGCTGCCGGGCAGCCGCTCTGCCCGGCAGCGATCAGTACCCATAGTCAGTACCCCTTCCGCGGGGCCGGTCCGAACGGGCCGGCCCCGCGGTCGTGCTGTGCGGTGATGCTTCGTGGCGGCATTGTGTGGTGCCGCGCGGCCCGGCGGAGACGGAGTTATCGTCACGAGGTGGACGAGGAGACACAGCGCCGGATTCAGCAACCCGCACAGAGCGACGCCGCGGTCGTCACCTGCGCCCTGTGCGGTACCTCCGCCGACGGTGAGGCCGCGCCGCCGACCTGGATCTGTTCCGTGGAGAACGGCAGACGCCAGTACTTCTGCGAGGAGTGCGCCCGCACCCACATCAGGGCGATCGAGAGCCGCCTCGACTCCGCCTGGTGGTGACCGCGGCGGTGAACCGTCCGGCAGGGCGGGAACGCAGTCGGCCGTGACGCCCCGGCCTACGCCCCGGCGGGCGCGTCGCCCGCCAACTCCTTCACCACCGGGCCCTGCTCGTCCTCCGGCAGAAATCCCGGCAGCCAGGATTCGAGCTCGTCGCGCAGCCGCACCGTCGCACCCAGCTGGCACAGCACCCCGATCGTGCTCAGCGTCACCCGGTGTATCAGCAGATAGGCGGGCGGCAGATTCAGCTGCTTGCCGAGCTGGTGAGCGGGGGAGCGGGGATCCGCGATCCGCGCCGCCTGATTGCGCATCCAGCTCCGGGTGAAGGTGAACTCCGCCACCTGCGCCGGTTCGATGATCGGCAGGAGATAGTCGAGCACCGCATCCGGGTCGAGGTCGATCGAGTCCTTGACGAACCCCTCCTCGCGCAGCAGTTCGTACACCGCCTCCGCCTCGCCCGCCAGCGTCAGCCGCAGGGAGTCCCCGATGGTCTGCGGCAGACCGCCCGGCAGCCGGTCCACCGTCCCGAAGTCCAGCACTCCGAGCCGCCACTGCCCGGCGTCGCCGGTCTCCTCGACGGGCGGCAGCAGCCGGAAGTTGCCCGGATGCGGGTCCGCGTGCAGCAGACCGGTGCGCGCGGGTCCCGAGAAGAGGAACCGCGCCAGCAACTGACCGGCCCGGTCCCGCTGCTCCGGCGTGCCCTCCGCGATCACCTCGGCCAGCGGAAGACCGTCCATCCACTCCGTCACCAGCACCTGGTCGGACTGGTGCACCACGCCGGGGATCACCACATCCGGGTCGCCCGCGAACTCCTCGGCGTGATCCCGCTGCGACCAGGCCTCCTGCTCGTAGTCCAGCTCCTCCGAGACCCGGTCGCGCAGCTCCGTGATGAGCGGTTTGATGTCTATACCGGGGACCAGCGGGCCGAGCAGGCGGGCGAATCTGCTGAGCTGGGTCAGATCGGAGAGCAGCGCCTGACCGGCACCCGGATACTGCACCTTCACCGCGACGTTCCGCCCGTCGTGCCACACCGCCCGGTGCACCTGACCGATCGAGGCGGCGGCCGACGGCCTGTCCTCGAATTCGAGGAACAACTCCCGCCAGTCCTCGCCGAGCCGCTCCTCCAGCACAGCGTGGACGGTGTCGCTGGGCATGGGCGGCGCGGCTTCCTGGAGCTTGGTGAGCGCTGCCCGGTACGGTCCGGCGACCTCCTCGGGCAGAGCGGACTCGAAGACGGACAGGGCCTGGCCGAGCTTCATCGCCCCGCCCTTCAACTCGCCCAGGACCTTGAACAACTGGTCCGCGGTGCGCTGCTGCACCTCCCGGGCGACCAGCTCCGCAGATCTCCCGCCGATCCGCTTGCCCAGACCCCACGTCGCCCGGCCGGCGAAGCCCAGAGGCAGGGCGGCCAGCTTGGCGGTACGGGTGACCGCTTTCCGGGGTAGATCAGACATGAGCCCCTCCAAATCCCAGACTGCCGTACCGCGTGCGGCGGTTACCCGGCCATTGTGTCCTGCCTCGTGCCGGCCCCGGAGGAGCGCTCCCTCCCAGTGTGCCCAGCCGCTCCACAGGAACATTCGAGGTGCGGCCCCATTCGCTCGGACCGCCAGTCCAACAGCGGCAGCGCGGCCTCCCAACGAGTCCCGGTGCTCGCGGGCAGTTCGCCGTCCAGGAAGGACAGGGCGTGGGCGGCCGCCAGCCCCGCCACCGCCGTCGCCAGTCCCAGGTCACAGGCCTGCACGGCAGTTCGCCGCCCGGACCGCCACTGGGACAGCATCCTTGTCCAGTCCTCGTCCCGGTCGGCGCGCTCCAGGGCCAGGCACCCGGCGCAGGCCGTACCCCCGGGCAGGACCAGCGGCCCGACGATTCCTGTCGCCTCCATCACTCCGGCGTAGAGGTGGGGAGTCCCCGACGCGATCCACGGTTCGGCCGACCGCGGGTCGGGGGCGTAGACCGACAGACCGTCGCGAGGGGCCACCACGATCAACGACAGTCCCGGCTCGCCACCGCCCGGGGAACCCGCCGTCCCCGCCGCCCGGGGAGCCGCGCCCGCGGCCGATCTGCGCACCAACTGCCGGGCGGCGGTGTCCCTGCGCTCACCGACGGCCGCCGGCGGAAGCCCGCCGGGCGAGACGTCCCACGGCTCGGTGTGCCCGCCGTCCAGAACTTCCACCCGGCCCACCCCGGACCCGGACAGCACCGCCGCGACAGCCGCGCCGACCCGGCCGGCGCCCCGCACCTGGACCCGCATCGCCCGACGGGCCGCCAGCCGCCGCATCCCGCCGCCCGGTTCGGGATGGACGACGGAGAGCGACGCCAGGTCGGGGCGGTGCCGGTCCAGGGCACCGGGCCGGTTCCGCAACGCTTCGGTCTCCGGTCCGGCGGCCCTGATGTCGTCGATCAGTCCCGCGTCGGACAATCGGCTCACCAGGGTGTCCACTTGATGGTCCGACAGGTCCAGCGCGCGGGCCTCCTCGCGCAGCAGTGGCAGGCCGCGCGTTCCGTCGAGCAGTTCCAGAAAACTGCCTGTGGCGATATCCAGCGGGCCGAACTTCACCGCATGGGCGCGAGTCGCCCCGAATTGCACGGTGCCTCCGCTGCGCCATGCGCGGCGCAGTGCGGGCTTCAACATCGGATGCACGGCTACCCCCGGTCTGTGTTCCTTGATCACTGCGTGCGGGCCGCGGCACTGATCTCCGCGCGACCCGTTGCCAGAATGCAGCCGGGCGCCGAAGCGTGCAGAAAGTTATCCACAGGCGCGGGTATTAGTCGTTCAAATGGTGCATGCCGTGGAGTGGATCAGGTGTGAACCCTTCCGGAGGCGGGACTTCCCCCGCTGATACCGGGTAACGTCGTGGCGTGCCCGCCGACCCGTCACCCGGATTCGCCGGGGAGACCCCCGTGCGCAGCGCCGGAACCCGGCGCGGCGCGGCAGACCGTCCGCCCCGCGCCTCGGCGACGAGCGCGGTCGAGGTCCGCCGGAGCAACCGCCGCAACAGAACGGTCTCCGCGTACCGGGAGGGCGATCGCACCATCGTGCTCATCCCGGCCCGGATGTCGGAGGCCGAGGAGCGACGCTGGGTCGGAGTGATGCTCGACAAGCTCGCGGCACAGGAGAGCAAACGTGTCCTGGGCGACGGCGAACTCGCCGCGCGGGCCGAGCGGTTGTCCGCCCAGTACTTCGGGGGCCGGGCCCGGCCGACGTCGGTGCGATGGGTGACCAACCAGAACACCCGATGGGGGTCCTGTACCCCGGCGGAGGGCAGCATCCGTCTGTCGCACCGGCTGCAGGGCATGCCCGAGTACGTCGTCGACTACGTACTGGTCCATGAGCTGGCGCACCTGCTCGTGCCCGGTCACGGCCCCCGCTTCTGGCGGCTGCTGGAGGCGTATCCCCGTACGGAGCGGGCCCGCGGATACCTGGAGGGCGTGGTGGCGGCCGACCGGCTGCCCCAGCTGCCCGCCGCCCGCGGTGAGTGACGTCCGCAGATTCTGTACCGGGTGTGTACCGACTTAGCTCGATGTCGGCGTTTGCGGTTAGCCTGACGCGACGCATTCACATTCGGGATGGGGGACGGTCGTTACGCATGGCCAGGGAATTCCAACGCGGCCACAAGGCCAAGATCAGTGATCTCACGGCGGGGACGGATCTGTACGTAGGTGTGCAGATCGCCGGTCCGGGACTGACCTTCGACATCAGTTGCTTCGGCCTCGACGCCAATGAGCAGCTCTCCGACGACCGGTATTTCATCTTCTTCAATCAGCCTAAATCGCCCGAGGAGTCCATTCAGCTTCTCGGTGCCCAGGCCGGCGACGCCGAGTCGTTCCGTGTCACCCTGGACCGCATTCCGGCGAACATCCACAAGCTGTCGTTCACCGCGACGGTCGACGGCGCCGGGCAGATGTCCCAGATCGGTCCCGGATACATCAGGATCGTCGCGGGTGGCGAGGAAGTCGTCAGGTACGCCTTCAACGGTTCGGAGTTCACCACCGAACGTGCGGTGATGCTGGGCGACTTCTATCTGAAGGACGTGTGGCGGTTCGCCGCGGTCGGCCAGGGCTTCGACGGCGGCCTCGAGGCGCTGCTGAAGAACTTCGGCGGCGAGGTCGCCGAGGAGGAGCCCGCCGCACCCCAGCCGCAGGCGGCGGCCCCGTCGTTCGCCCCGCCCGCCGGCCCGGCCGTACCGGCGCCCGCCCCGTCCTTCAGTGCCCCGGCCGCTCCGCAGGCGCCCCAGGCCCCGCCGCCGGCCCCGGCCTTCGGCGCTCCGGCCGCCCCCGCCCCGGCTCCCACGCCGCAGCAGCAACTGCACACCGCGCCGACGATGGTTGCGCCGCTGGCGCCCCACGGTGGCATGGTGCCGCCGCCCGCACCCGCCCCGGCCCCGTACGGTCAGCCGGGCCAGCCGCCTCAGCCGCAGTTCGGCCAGGTCCCCGGCCAGGCGCCCCCGCACGCTCCGTTCGGCCAGCAGCCGCCCGCCCCGTTCGGCCAGCCGGCCCCGGCCCCCTTCGGCCAGCAGCCCCCCGGCATGCAGCCCCAGGGCGTATCGCAGGGTGTGCCGCAGGCCGGTGCCGGTCTCCAGGCGGCGCTCCAGCCGTACAAGGAGACGGCCACCGGCCAGCGCTGGACCCCGCAGAACCAGCAGCTCATGCGGGTCGATCTCACCATCGGCGATACGCCCGTGCTCGCCCGCCAGGGCAGCATGGTGATGTACCAGGGCAAGGTCGACTTCAGCTACAAGGGCGCCGGTTTCGCCGGCCGCATCGTCGGCAACGCCACCGGCCAGGAAATGCAGCTGATGCGCTGCACCGGCCGCGGACAGGTCTTCCTCGCCGAGGACGGCTCGCATCTGCACGCCATCGAGCTGCAGGGCGACGGCATCTGCGTCTCCGCGGAGAACGTCCTCGCCTTCGACGAGTCCTTGCAGTACGAGGTCCGCAGGGTCGAGGGCCACGGCATCCCCGGCGGCGCCCTGTTCACCATGCAGTTCCAGGGCACCGGCACGGTCGTCGTCAAGACTCACGGCGTCCCCGTCGTCCTGCCCGTCACGCCGACCACCTTCGCCGACTGCAACGCCGTCGTCGCCTGGTCGGCCGCGTCCCAGGTGATCATCTCCAGCCAGGTCCGACTGCGCCGCAACGCGTACCCGGGACACAGCGGGGAGACCGTGAACCTCCAGTTCCGGGGAGCCCCCGGCAACTTCATCGTCGTCCAGCCCTACGAGGTCTGAGGGAGCCCGTCATGAACCAGCAGCTCGCGGGCTACGCCCCGACCCCCGTCACGGCCCGTATGGAGAACCACGGCCGTACGATGCTCAAGGTCGCCATGGCCACCGGCCAGGACCTCTACGCACGTACCGGCTCGATGGTCGCGTACGAGGGCTTCATCCAGTACGAACCCAACCCGCCCGCAGTCCGGCAGATCGCCTCCCAGTGGATCACCGGCGAGAGCACACCGATCATGAAGTGCTCCGGCGACGGACTGCTCTACCTCGCCGACTACGGCGCCGATGTGGTCGTCATCAACCTCAACAACGACTCCCTCTCGGTCAACGGCACCAACGTCCTCGCCTTCGACGGCCATCTCACCTGGGGCGTGGAGCGGGTCAAGGGCCTCGCCAAGTTCGCGGGCCAGGGCCTGTGGAACGTCTGCATCTCGGGCACCGGCTGGGTCGCCATCACCTCGCGCGGCACACCGATCGTCGTCGACTGCGGACGCGGCGAGGACGAGACGTACGTCGACCCGGACGCGCTCGTGGCCTGGTCCCCGAACCTCAAGGTGAAGGGCAAGCGCAGCTTCAAGGCGTCCTCGCTCATCGGGCGGGGCAGTGGCGAGGCGTACCAGATGGCTTTCTCCGGCCAGGGCATCGTCGTCGTGCAGCCGAGCGAGGACAGTACGGACCGCCTGCGGGTCCGGAACTGACGGGGAGGAGAGACACACCATGCAGAGTCCGCTTTTCAGCTACACGGAACAGCAGTCCCAGGACCGGTACACCGTCCAGAACCCGCAGCTCCTGCGGGTCTCGCTGACCGGCCACGACGACGTCCTCGCCCGCAAGGGCGCCATGGTCGCGTACCAGGGCCTGATGGAGTTCGACGGCGAGTACCAGTCGCACGGGCAGCGCAGCGCCCGCGCGCACACCGGCGAGGGCCTCGAACTGATGCGCTGCTCCGGGCAGGGCACCGTCTTCTTCGCCAATCTGGCGCAGTACATCCATGTCGTGGATGTCGACCACGACGGCATCACCGTGGACAGCGCCTACGTCCTGGCGCTGGACTCCTCGCTGCACACCGAGGTCATCGCGGTGGACAGCCAGTACGGCATCTCGGGCACCGGGAAGTACCAGCTCAACATCTCCGGCACCGGCAAGGTCGCCCTGATGACCTCGGGCCAGCCGCTGATGATGCAGGTCACGCCGGACAAGTACGTCAACGCCGACGCCGACGCGATCGTCGCCTGGTCCAGCTCGCTGCGGGTGCAGATGCAGGCCCAGACGCACTCCTCGGGGGTCTGGCGGCGGCGCGGGAACACCGGCGAGGGCTGGGAGCTCAGCTTCCTCGGCCAGGGCTTCGCGCTGGTCCAGCCGAGCGAGGTGCTGCCCCCGCAGAACCACGACATCGGCCAGGGCGTCCGGGCCCAGTACGGAATGGGCCAGCACGGCGCCCACGGCCAGAACCAGAACAACTCCTGGAACTGAGCCACGGCGCACCGGCACACGGAACACGGGTGAGGGGCGGTCTCCGCGGAGACCGCCCCTCACCCGTGGCGCTCTTCTACCGGCGCTGCTCCAGCGCGGCGCGGGCGCGCTCCGTCAGCCGTACGACCGATGTGTCGGCCACCGAGGCGACCTCGTCGTACGCGAACCAGCGCAGGTCCAGCGACTCGTCGCTGATCTGCTCCGTCGCACCCGAGGGCGCCAGCGCCACGTACTGCACGTCCAGATGCCAGTGGCAGGGCGCGGGGATCGCGTGGCGGTCCAGCGTCACCGGGCCGCCCGCGAGCAGGGTCAGGCCGGCGACGCCGGACTCCTCGGTCGCTTCCCGCAGTGCCGCGGCGGCGAGCGAGGCGTCCTCCGGCTCGCAGTGCCCGCCCATCTGCAGCCACATCCGCAGCTTGCGGTGGAGGGTGAGCAGGACCCGGCCGCGCTCGGGGTCGACGACCAGCGCGCTGGCCGTCAGGTGGCCCGCTTCGCAGGCCTTCCACATGCCGTCGGGGTGCCGGGCCAGATGGTCGAGATAGACCTGGCGCAGCTCGTCCTGGCCCGGGTCCGCCGGGTTTCCGTACCCCTTCAGTACGAGAACGGCGTCGTCGTACAGGCTCACCGGTCGGTGTCGCCCTTGCCGTCGTCCTCGCGGCCACCGGCTTCCCCGGTGCTGGGCGAGTCCTTGCCGTCCGCCTCCGCGGCGGGCTTCTGCGGGCCCTTGGCGGCCTCGCCGAGCATCTTGTCCAGCTCGGAGAAGTCCAGCTGCTCGTGGTGTACGAAGCCGTCCGGATCGTCCAGGTCGTGGGCCGTCGGCAGCATGTCGGGGTGCTCCCACAGCGCGTCGCGCCCGTCGAGACCGCGGGCGTCGGTGAGGGACGCCCACAGGCGCGAGGCGTCACGCAGTCGCCGGGGGCGCAGCTGGAGGCCGATGAGCGTGGCGAAGGTCTGCTCGGCCGGACCGCCGGAGGCGCGGCGCCTGCGCATCGTCTCGCGCAGCGCGTCCGCCGAGGTCAGACGGGACTTCGCGGCCTCGTGGACCACGGCGTCCACCCAGCCCTCGACCAGCGCGAGCGCCGTCTCCAGCCGGGCCAGGGCAGCCTTCTGCTCGGGAGTGTCCTCCGGCTGGAACATGCCCTGCTGAAGGGCGTCCTGGAGCTGCTCGGGCTGCGACGGGTCGAACTGACCGACCACGTCCTCCAGCTTGCTGGTGTCGACCTTGATGCCGCGCGCATACCCCTCGACGGCGCCGAACAGGTGCGAGCGCAGCCAGGGGACATGGGCGAAGAGGCGCTGGTGCGCGGCCTCGCGCAGCGCGAGATACAGCCGCACCTCGTCCTGCGGCACGCTGAGGTCCTTGCCGAACCGCTCCACGTTCAGCGGCAGCAGCGCGGCCTTGCCCGCGGGGCCCAGCGGCAGGCCGATGTCGGTCGAACCGACCACCTCGCCCGCCAGCACGCCGACGGCCTGCCCGATCTGCTGGCCGAACATCGCGCCGCCCATGGACCGCATCATGCCGATCAGCGGCCCGGCCATCGCCTGCATCTCCTCGGGCAGCACGTCGCCCATGGCGAGGCCGACGCGCTCCGCCACCGGGTCGACCAGCTTCTGCCACGCGGGCAGGGAGGCCTCGACCCACTCCGCACGGCTCCACGCGACGGTGGAGACCGAACCGGAGGGCAGTGACGTCACGCCGTCCAGCCAGAGGTCGGCCAGACGCAGCGCCTCGTCGACCGCGGAACGCTCGGTCGGGCCCACGCTGGCGTCCTTCGTGCCGTCCGGCGTGCCCTGCGAGACCGTCTGGCGGGCGATCTGCTTGGCCATGTCCCAGTTCACGGGACCGCCCTCGTAGCTCAGCATCTGGCCGAGCTGCTGGAAGGCGGCGCCCAGGTCATTGGGGTTCATCGAGCCGAACATCGCCGCGAACGGGTTGTCCCCGCCCGCGCCGGGCCCGAAGCCGAACGGGTTCGCCGGCCCGCCCGAGCCCTGCCCACCTCCGGTGGGGTCCTTCTTCTTGCCCTCGTCGCCGTTGTCCGGCTCCTCCGGCGGAAGGCCGAATCCGAATGGGGTGTCACTCACGGGGTTTCCTCGGCTCGTAGGGCCGCCGGCTCGAACCGACGGCGACTGCCCGACATCACCATCCAGCGTAGACACCAAAAGCCCGCTCAGGGCCTCAGTGCTCCGTCGGCTCCCGGCCTGCGGCAGGATGGACGCCACCTGGTACGCACGCGTCATTCGGGTACGTACTGAAGACAACCGCTGGAGACGCCCGGTGAGTTCCCCAGATCCTCAGGTTCGCGCAGCGCGAAACCTGTCCGACCCCTCGACCGAGAACAAACCAGAAAAGAACCGCTCCCGGAGCCGTGGCCCCGTCGTCGCGGTCACCGGAGCCGCCGGCGGAGTGGGCGAGCTGCTCACCGCCCGCCTCGCGGCATCGCAGGAGATCAAGCAGGTCATCGCCATCGACGAACGCCGCGGAGAGGTCTCCGAGGCGACCTGGCACATCCTCGACGTCCGCGACCCCGCCATCGCGGAGAAGCTGCGCGGCGCAGATGTCGTGGTGCATCTCGCCCTCGATCTCGACCTGGAGACCGACCCCGCCGCCCGCACCGCGTACAACGTGCGCGGCACCCAGACCGTGCTGACGGCCGCCGCGGCCGTCGGTGTCCACCGGGTCGTGCTGTGCACGTCGGCGATGGTCTACGGGGCGCAGCCGGACAACGACATCCCGCTCGCCGAGGACGCCGAGCTGCGCGCCACGGCCGAGGCCACCGGCGTCGGCGACCTCCTGGAGATCGAACGGCTGGGCCGCCGGGCGCCCCGCGCCCACCCCGGACTCAATGTGACCGTGGTCCGGCCCACCGTCCTGGTCGGCGGTACGGACACCGCGCTGACCCGCTACTTCGAGTCGCCGCGTCTCCTGGTCGTCGCCGGATCGCGTCCGACCTGGCAGTTCTGCCATGTCGACGACCTGGTCACGGCCCTGGAGTACGCCGCGCTCGAAAAGATCGACGGCGAGTTCGCGGTCGGCTGCGACGGCTGGCTGGAGCAGGAGGAGGTCGAGGAGCTCAGCGGTGTCCGCCGGATGGAGCTGCCTTCCGCCGTGGCCCTGGGCGCCGCCGCCCGGCTGCACCGGATCGGCCTCACCCCGTCCCCGGCGGGCGATCTGGCGTACACGATGCACCCCTGGGTGGTCAGCGTGAGCCGGCTGCACGACGTGGGATGGCGCCCGAAGTGGACCAACGAGGAAGTGCTCGCCGCCCTCCTCGAAGAGGTCGAGGGCCGGCACACCGTCGCCGGACGCCGCCTCGGCCGCAAGGACGCCACCGCTGCGGGTGCCGCCGGTGCGACCGTGGCACTGCTCGGCACCGCCGCCCTGGTCCGCCGTGCCCGCAAGGCCCGCCGCCGCATCTGAGAGCCGCCCCGGACCTCCTCCCACGGACTTCTGTAGAAGGCTCCAAGGTCAGGGGCGGCCCGCCGGTGGAAAGAGCTATTCCGCGTTGTCGGTGCCGTACGGCACCATGGGCCCCATGGCACCCAGCAACGACCACCCCGGCGAGCAGGCGGCGGGCGACCCCGTCCGGCTGCTGGAGATCCGCGACACCCCGCTGTCGGTCGACGAGGTCTTCCAGGCCGTCGGGGACGACGCCGCGGGCGGCACGGCGTTCTTCGTCGGCACGGTGCGCAACCACGACGGCGGCCAGGACGTCGAGGCTCTCGGGTACTCCTGCCACCCCTCGGCGCAGGACGAGATGCGCCGAGTGGCCGAAAAGGTCGTCGCCGACTTCCCCGTCCGGGCGCTGGCCGCGGTCCACCGGGTGGGTGACCTCCAAGTGGGCGACATCGCCGTGGTCGTCGCCGTCTCCTGCCCGCACCGCGCCGAGGCGTTCGCGGCCTGCCGCAAGCTCATCGACGACCTGAAGCACGAGGTCCCGATCTGGAAGCACCAGCGCTTTTCGGACGGCGCCGAGGAATGGGTCGGCGCCTGCTGAGCGCAAGTCGGCCAGGAGGCCGTTCGGTCCGATTTGCGTAACCCCACCCCTGCCGTGAGCGTTGATTCACCAAACGGTTAATCTGCTGATCGGTCAGTTGCGGTCGCTCATGGGGTAGGGAGGTCGTGATGGCAGCGCTTGCCTGGTTGCTGATTCCGCTTTTCGCTGCGCTCGGCGCTGCGATATGGGGAAGCTGGGCCACCCGTAATCGAACGACCGGCGATGTCACCGAACTCGCCGGCTATGCCAGGTTCCGTGAGGCGATGGAGAAGTCGGACTCCGGTTCCGATGTCGTCTGACGCCTCACCGCGCGTGCGCAATCGCCAATCCGCATCGCGACTCCGGCTGCCGGCGCGCTCCGGCGCGGTCCGCGCCCGGATTCCCGCCTCGTACGGACCGGCCCCGACAGTGCACTGACAGGCCCTTCCCGTACTGTCGTTCCATGCCACGCCGCACCGCGACGATGCTCGCCTCCACCCTGATCCTCATCGCGCTGCTCTGCGCAGGCGTGCTGATCCCCGTGCCGTATTCGGAGATGTCCCCCGGTCCGACCGTGAACACCCTGGGCAAGGTCGGCGGCGAACCCGTCCTGCAGATTTCCGGGCACAAGACGTACCCGACGTCCGGCAACCTCAATATGACGACGGTCAGGGTCACCGGCGCCGACTACCACATGAATCTCGTCGAGTCCGTCTACGGCTGGCTGGCCCACGACAGCGTGGTGGTGCCGCACGACACGCTCTACCCCGACGGCAAGACCGAGCAGCAGTCGACGCAGGAGAACGCCGAGGAGTTCAGCCAGTCCCAGGAGAGCGCCAAGGTCGCCGCGCTGACCGAACTGGGCATCCCGGTGACGTCGCGCGTCGTGGTCTCGACGGTCGTCAAGGACAGCCCCGCCCAGGGCAAGCTGCACGCGGGCGACGTGATCAAGCAGGTCGACGGCACCCCCGTCAAGCAGCCCGAGGACGTCGCGAAGCTCGTCACCCGCCACGACCCCGGCGAGAAGGTCACGTTCACGGTCATCCCGGCCCGCACGGCCCAGGCCGCCGAGAAGGCCGGCAAGGAGCCCGAGGGCAGCCGGAAGATCGTCATCACCACGGCGAAGGCACCCAAGGAGAACCGCGCGATCGTCGGCATCCAGGCCGGGACCGACCACACGTTCCCGTTCCGGATCGACATCAAGCTGGCCGACGTCGGCGGCCCGAGCGCCGGTCTGATGTTCTCGCTGGGCATCATCGACAAGCTGACGCCCGGCAAGCTCACGGGCGGCAAGTTCATCGCGGGCACCGGCACGATCGACGACAAGGGCAAGGTCGGTCCGATCGGCGGCATCAACATGAAGCTGGTCGGCGCGCGCAACGCCGGCGCCAGGTACTTCCTGACACCGGACGAGAACTGCAAGGCCGCCGCCTCCGACACCCCGAGCGGACTCACGCTGGTGAAGGTGAAGACGATCGACGACGCGAAGAAGTCGCTGGAGAAGATCCGGGTGGGGGACACGGCCGGGCTGCCGAGCTGCTCGGCAGGCTGACCGTGCCCCCGCGGGGGCACGCGCCGGGCTCAGGCCTCGAAGGTCGCGGCCAGCGCGTCGGCCAGCCCGGGCACCAGACCGGCGCCGGTCCGCACCTCGCCCGGGGCGTCCTTCGCGCGAAGCCGCACGGCCGACTCACGCGTACCGTCCCGCAGGACCGCCACGGTCATCCGCACCTCCTGGCGCTCCGGGTGCTTGGCGACCCACTTGGTCAGCTGCGCGTCGTCCAGCCCCTCGGGCACCGAGGCCTCGGCGGACGGCGGCAGCATCAGCCGCTCCACCGTCAGCGCGCACCCGATCACGGCGTCGGGCCAGGCGATCGTGGCGAGGAACTCGTCCAGGGCGGTCCCCGGCGGCAGCTCGTCCTGCTCGATGGGGGTCAGTGAGGCGGACGGGGAATCGGCGCTGTCCAGGCCGAGCTGGGCAGCGAGGCCGGGCTCCTGGACCCGGAGCTTGGCGGTGTCGACCAGGGCGAAGAGCCGGGCCGGCTGGTCCCAGCCGAGGCCGGAGATGTACTCGTCGATTTCGAGCACGGCGACGGTGAGCGGGCTCGCGGCCATCGGAGGGCCTGAGGGGGAAACGTTGGGCATGGGCAATATCCTGCCTCCTTCCGCCCCGGGAACGGGAACTAGGTAAAGCCTCAGTAAGTTGCATAGGTGGGCTCTACGATCGCTGGGCCCGCTTCACACGACCCGCGAACTTCGAGGTGCGCACGTTGGCTTTCCAGATGCCGGACCGCGGCGGAGGCCCGACCGGGCCACGGATCAGAGTCGGCCGCCCGTCCCGGCGTGCCCGTACCCTGCTCATGACACTGGGCGTCCTGGCGGTTCTCGCCATGGCGTTCGTCATGTTCGCCGGGTTCTGGACGGACTGGCTCTGGTACCGGTCGGTCGCGTATTCATCCGTCTTCACCACCACCCTGTGGACCAAGATCGGCCTGTTCCTGGTCTTCGGCCTGCTGATGGCATTCGCCGTCGGACTGAACATCTGGCTCGCGCACCGGCTCCGGCCGCCGCTGAGCGCGATGTCTCTGGAACAGCAGAGCCTGGACCGCTACCGGATGAGTCTCGCCCCGTACAAGAAGTGGGTGCTGCTCGCGATCACCGCGCTCGTCGGGCTGATCGCCGGAGCATCCGCCTCCGGCCAGTGGCGCACCTGGCTGATGTATGTGAACGGCGTGGCGTTCGGGCAGAAGGACCCCCAGTTCCATCTGGACGTGTCCTTCTACGCCTTCGACCTGCCCTGGTACCGCTTCCTGCTGGGCTTCGGCTTCGCGGCCACGGTGCTCTCGCTGATCGCCGCCGCGATGACCCACTATCTGTACGGCGGACTGCGCGTCACCAGCCCCGGCGCCCGGGCGACCGGCGCGGCCACCGGCCATCTGTCGGTGCTGCTCGGAGTCTTCGTCTCGCTGAAGGCCGTGGCGTACTGGCTCGACCGGTACGGCCTGGCCGTGAAGTCCAGCGACTTCAAGGCCACGGACAACTGGACGGGTCTGCGGTACGTCGACGCCAACGCCTATCTGCCGGCGAAGACCATCCTGTTCTGCATCGCCGCTATCTGCGCCGTGCTGTTCTTCGCGACGCTCTGGCGGCGCACCTGGCAGCTCCCGGTGATCGGCTTCGGCCTGATGGTGCTCTCGGCGATCCTGATCGGCGGGCTGTACCCCGCGATCGTGCAGAAGTTCCAGGTCCAGCCGAACGAGCAGGCCAAGGAAGCTCCGTTCATCCGGAAGAACATCGAAGCGACGCGTGACGCGTACGACATCGACAATGCGCAGGTCGACGACTACTCGGGCAAGAGCACGACGGACGACGACGCCAAGCTGCGCGCCAGCGCGAACGACGCCGCCAGCTACCGGGTGATGGACCCCAACGTCGTCTCCCCGGCCTTCCAGCAGCTCCAGCAGAAGAGGAACTACTACCAGTTCCCCAAGACGCTGGACGTCGACCGCTACAAGGACGCCGCCGGCAAGGACCAGGACACGGTCATCGGTCTGCGCGAGCTCAACCTCGACGGCATCCCCAAGCGCAACTGGATCAACGACCACTTCACCTACACCCACGGCTACGGCGCCATCGCGGCCAAGGGCACGACGACCGGCAAGAACCCGAAGGGTTCCCCGGACTTCACCGAGTCCGGTCTGCCGACGAGCGGCGAGTTCCCCAAGTACGAGCAGCGGATCTACTACGGCGAGAAGACCGAGCAGTACTCCATCGTCGGCGGGCCCCAGAAGGAGCTCGACTACGAGGAGGACGGCGAGAAGACCACCAGTTACCAGGGTGGCAGCGGGGTCAGTCTCTCCAACGCCTTCAACCGTGCCGCGTACGCGGTGGCGTTCAGCGAGCCGCAGATCCTGTACTCGGGAGCCATCGGCGACGGTTCGCGGATCCTCTACAACCGCACGCCCAAGGAGCGCGTCGAGGCGGTCGCCCCGTGGCTGACCATCGACGGCGACGCCTACCCGGCCGTGGTGAACGGCCGTATCCAGTGGGTCGTCGACGCGTACACCACCACCAACGGCTACCCGTACGCCTCGCGCACGACGCTCGGTGACACCACGGCCGACTCGCTGACCACCAACCAGCGCGCGGTCGTCGCCCAGCAGAACCAGGTCAACTACATCCGCAACTCGGTGAAGGCCACCGTCGACGCGTACGACGGCAAGGTCAAGCTCTACGAGTGGGACACGAAGGACCCGGTCCTCAAGACCTGGCGCAAGGCGTTCCCGGGGACCGTGGAGCCCAGGGCGGACATCCCGCAGGAGCTCATGGACCACCTGCGGTACCCGCAGGACCTGTTCAAGGTGCAGCGCGAACTGCTCACCCGCTACCACGTCACCAACCCCGCGCAGTTCTACAGCGGCAGTGACGCGTGGCAGGTCCCGGACGACCCGACCAACAAGGAGTCGGGTGCCGTCCCGCCGTACTACCTGAGCATAAAGATGCCGGACCAGACGGCCCAGAAGTTCTCGCTGACGACGACGTTCACCCCGAAGGGGCGGCCCGACCTCGGGGCGTTCATGGCGGTGGACGCGGACGCGGCCAGCAAGGACTACGGGACGATAAGGCTGCTGAGAGTCACCACCACGGTGAAGGGTCCCGGGCAGGTACAGAGCGAGCTCAACGGCAACGACGACGTCGCCGAGTTCGTGAGAAACCTGAAGGGAACCGACTCCGACATCGAGTACGGCAACCTGCTGACCGTGCCGCTGGAGGGGGGCTTCCTCTACATCGAGCCGGTGTACACCCGCGGTGGCACGCAGAACTATCCGCTGCTGCGCAAGGTCGCCGCCTCGTACGGGTCGAAGACCGTCTTCGAGAACAGCCTCGGAGAGGCGCTCAACGCGGTCTTCGGGGTGACGGACTCCGGCACCACCCCGCCGGAGACCACCAGACCGCCGGGCACCACGGAGCCGCCGGCCACCGGTGACGCGGCGCTGAAGAAGGCGATCGCGGACGCGCAGAAGGCCTACTCCGAGGGCGAAGCCGCCCTGAAGGAGCAGGACTGGTCCGCCTACGGCAAGGCTCAGGCGGATCTGCAGGACGCCTTGCAGCGTGCGGCGGCCGCCCAGCCCAAGTCGGGCAGTGCGAACGGCGCGGGCGGCGCGAAGGACAGCGCGAAGGACGGCGCGAAGGACGGCGCGAAGGCCACGGACAGTGCGACCGGCTCGGACGAGAAGGGCAAACCGGCCGGCACCGACACCAGTGGCTGAGTAACCCGGTAAAGGCTCACCCCCGCGTCGTGGTACGGTTTCCACACAACGACGCGGGGTGGAGCAGCTCGGTAGCTCGCTGGGCTCATAACCCAGAGGTCGCAGGTTCAAATCCTGTCCCCGCTACTGAAAGACGAAGGCCCGGATCCTTTCGAGGATCCGGGCCTTCGTCGTGCTGTGGTGACTTTCTTGTGCAAGGTGCGTGAAGTGCGGTTCGCGGGGCACGAGTTGGCTCCGAACGTGTTTGACTTATCTCTCTGTGGGCATGTCGACAAAACGCTGAAGTGACCTCACTGGCCGCGATATACCAGGTGTACGCGGGTTGCAGGTGGTGCGACGATGGTATTTATGGGGGACAGGGCAACTCTGTTGGAGACAGGGCGGTTTGTGCAACATCGCGTTGATCGACCATTCAATGCGATGAATGCGGCTTTTGGTGGTGCTGCCGCGGGGAACAACGAGACCACTGACACACCTGAGGCACCCGATACACCTGAGATCATCAAGGCGACCGAGACTGCCGAGACTGCGGGGTGTGCCGCGACCGTCGAGAGCACGGAGTTCACAGAGAACACGGGAAGCGCTGGGGCCGACGGGAACACCGGGGCCGCAGGGGCCACGGCGACTTCCGGGAGCGCCGAGAGCGAGGAGAGCGAGGAGAGCGCCGAGAGCGAGGAGAGCGCCGAGAGCGAGGCGCGTCACCGCCGCGCCGCCGACGCCGGGGACACCGCATCGATGAGCGTCCTCGGCGCTCTGCTGCTGCGCCGGGGCGACCTGGACGGCGCCGAACCCTACCTGCGCGGGGCCACCGCGGACGGTGACCGGGCCGCGGCCAACAACCTGGGCGTCCTCCTCCACCAGCGCGGATACGTCGACGACGCGGCCGGCTGGTGGCGCATCGCCGCCGTCGCGGGCTCCGCCGCCGCCGCGCACGCCCTGGGCCGTCACTACCGCGAGCGCGGCGACGAGCCCGGTGCCGAGTACTGGCTGCGGCAGTCCGCCGAGCAGGGTCATGCGCTGGGTGCGTACGCCCTCGCCGACCTGCTGGAACACCGCAGCGACGTCGGTGCGGAGCGCTGGCTGCGGGCCGCAGCCGAGCAGGGGCACCGGGAAGCCGCGTACCGCCTCGCGCGCATGCTGGACCGCAACGCCGGCGACGACCCGCACGACGCCTTCGGCCGCCCGGGACTGGGCCCCGGCGCGGGCGAGCGGCCCGGTGCGTCCGGCCGTTCCGCGGTCCGCAGGGACGACGGCCCGGTGGCGGGCCCGGCGACCGGGCGCGTGGGCGAGGCCGAGCAGTGGTACCGGCAGGCCGCCGCGCGGGGCCACCGGCGGGCCGCCCTGCACCTCGGCGCCATCCTCGAACAGCGCGGCGAGCCCAAGGAGGCCGGCCGCTGGTACCTCATCTCCGCGAAGGCGGGCGAGGCGCGCGCCGCCTGCGCGCTCGGCTTCCTGATGCGTGACGCGGGTGACGAGGAGAGCGCCGCCGTGTGGTGGCTGCGCGCCGCCCAGGACGGCGACGGCAACGCCGCCAACGCCCTGGGCGCCCTGCACGCGGCCAGGGGCGAGCAACAGACCGCCGAACGCTGGTACCGCGCCGCCATGGACGCGGGCGATGTCAACGGCGCCTACAACCTCGGCCTGCTGTGCGCGGCCCAGGACCGTACGCCGCAGGCCGAGCAGTGGTACCGCCGTGCCGCGTACGCGGGCCACCGCGAGGCGGCCAACGCGCTGGCCGTGCTCCTGCTGCAGGCGGGCGACGCGACCGGCGCCGAGCCCTGGTTCTCCAAGGCGGCCGAGGCGGGCAGCGTCGACGCGGCCTTCAACCTCGGCATCCTGTACGCCGGGCGCGACGAGGACCGTGCGGCCCTGATCTGGTACGAGCGGGCCGCGGCGGCCGGCCACACCGAGGCCGCCCTCCAGGTCGGCATGGCCCTGCTGCACCGGGGCGAGGAACAGGAGGCGGAGCGCCATCTGCGCTGCGCGGCGGGCGGCGGCAGCGCGGAGGCCGCATTCCGGCTGGCCGGGGTGCTGGACTCGCGGCAGCCGCCGCCCGGCCCGCCCGCGCTCGGTGAGCCGATGCCGGAGAAGACCGAGTGCGAGGAGTGGTACGAGCGGGCCGCCGAGCAGGGGCACCGCCGCGCCCAGGTGCGGGTCGGGATGCTCGCGGCCGCCCGGGGCGACGTGGACAGCGCCGCCCGCTGGTACCGCGAGGCCGCCGAGTCGGGCAGCCGCAACGGCGCCTTCAACCTCGGGCTGCTGCTCGCCCGCGAGGGCAGCGAGCGCGAGGCCGCGCTGTGGTGGAGCCGGGCCGCGAACGACGGGCATGGGCGGGCCGCCCTGCGCCTCGCTCTGCTGGCCGCCCGCCGCGGCGAACTCACCGAGGGGCAGCGCTGGTGTGCGCGGGCGGTCGAGCTGGGCCCGGCGGAGGTCGCGGAGCGGGCGGCCCGGCTGCGGGAAGCGCTGCACCAGGAACTGACCGCGTAGGGGAGAAACCGGCCGGGACGGCCGCCGGGGCATCGTGCGAACGGTGCTCCGGCGGCCGTCCCCGCGGGCCGCCGGAATCGATTTGCGCTGGTCGGCAGCGGTGACGTACAGTTCTAAACACAACGACGCGGGGTGGAGCAGCTCGGTAGCTCGCTGGGCTCATAACCCAGAGGTCGCAGGTTCAAATCCTGTCCCCGCTACTGAAGACAGAAGGCCGGATCCTTTCAGAGGATCCGGCCTTCTGTGTATACGTCGTATGCGTCAGAGCTTGTGGCCCACAGCCTCCGCGTACATCGCCCGGTCGACGGCCTTCGCCTCCGGCACCGGGGCGCCCTTCGAGACGCCGGAGTCGGCGTACGCCTCCTGCAGCCGGTCCGTCGTGCCCTTCCGTATCTCCCAGTCCATCCGCATCGACGGGGTCGACCGCAGCGTGGTCTCGTCGGTCTTCATCAGCCTCGCCAGCTCGGTGACGAAGCCGGGATCGGACTTGTAGTCGCCGGCGAAGTAGGTGTTCACGGTCCGGATGTAGGCGCGGAGGAAGGCGACACCCGCGTCCGGGTCCTTGTTCAGCAGTGTCGGCCCGAAGAGCAGGCCGCCGAGCGGCTCACCGACGGGCTGGCCCCCCAGGAACGCGTACCTCCTGTCGCCGTCCACCTTGCGCCAGATCGGGTCGAGCAGCCAGGCCGAGTCCACGCCGCCGTTCTGCAGCGCGGTCAGCACGTCCGCGGAACCGAGCTGCTGGAAGCTGATCCTGTCGAGGCCGCCGCCGTGCTTCTTCAGGGAGGTGTCCATCGGGTACGCGATGACCGACCCCTTGCCGATCATGGTGCCCAGCTTCCGGCCCGCCATCTCGACGTGATCGGCGTTCTCACCGTCCTTGAGACGCACCCACAGGCCGCTCTTCGAGGTGGGGTCGGGGGAGAAGTTCCCCGCGACCCACTTGATGTCGAAGCCGCCGTTGATGCCGTTCATCACGGCTGCCTCGGGAGCCGCCCACTGGGCGTCCACGTCGCCCTTGGCCAGCAGCGGCAGGGCGTCCGGGGTGGGCAGCACCTTCAGTTCGACGTCCAGCCCCTCCTTCGCGAACTCGCCCTTCGCCACCGCGACCTGGAGCGGAGCCACGTACTCCGCGCTCAAGGTGCCGGTGGCCACGGTGATCTTCCGTCGCTTCGCCAGGGGCCGGGCCGCCGGGGCGCCCTTGTCGCAGCGGGCCGCCTTCCGGTCGGGGGCGAGTTCGGCCGGGTCGGTCCAGCTGCCGGCGCCACAGCCCGCGACGGGCGTGACGGCGCGCGGCGCGGCGGCGGCACCGTCGCCGCCGGAGTCGGGCCCGGCGCAGCCCGCCGCGCCGAGCAGGGATGCCGTGACGAGCACGACGATGCGGGTCAAGGGGGTGTGTGTACGCACAGTGCCTCCGTACGAAGAGCGTGGGGAGCCGTTCAGGAGCGGCCGGGGCCGCGGTCGCGCGGGGCCCATGGCGTGAGCAGCCGCCCGGCGATCCGCACCACTTCGGAGAAGACGACACCGAGGACCGCCACACACACGATGCCGACGAACATCACGTCGTTCCGGAACAGCGCCCGGGAGTCGAAGATCAGATGGCCGAGACCGTCGGCCGCGGCGATCTGCTCGGAGGCGACGATGACGAGCACCGCCACTCCCGCCGCGATCCGTGCCCCGACCAGGACCGCCGGCAGCGACGCGGGCAGCAGCACATGGCGGAACATCTGCCAGGTCGAGGCGCCGAAGACCTGACCGGCATCACGGTGGCCGGCCGGCACGGCGAGCACGGCCGCCATGGTGGAGATCCAGACGAAGAAGAAGACGGTCGCGGCGACCAGGGCGATCTGCGGGCCTTCGCCGAGGCCGAACATATTGAGGAAGACCGGCAGCAGGGCCAGCTTCGGCACGACGTACAGGGCGTCGAGCAACGGCTCCAGCGCCGCCCGTACGAGGGAGAGCGAGCCCATCAGCAGGCCGAGCGCGTATCCCGCGACGGTGCCGATCGCATAGCCGCCGAGGACCCGCTTGAGCGTGGCCCATACGTCCGGCCACAGTTCACCGGCGCCCGCCCGGTCCCAGCCGTCCGCCAGGATGGTGGAGGGGGCGGGGTAGACCCGGGCGTCGATCCAGGACTGCGCGGCGGCCAGCTGCCAGAGCAGCACGAGGAGCAGCGGTACGGCGACGGCGAGCGCGATCTCCAGGGCGCGGCGCCTGCGGTGGGTGCGTGCCGGATGCAGCTCCTGCGGGCCCGGTCTGCGGACCAGGACGCCCTCGTCGGGCTTCGTGGCGTTCGCGGTGACGGTCATGCCGGGACCGCCTCCCGGTGCACCTCGCCGCGCAGAAGCTCCCACAACTCGCTCTTCAGCGCGGTGAACTCGGGTGCCGACCGGACCGTGCCGGTGCGCGGCCGGCCGAACGGCGGGCGGCGCTCGGCGATGATCCGCCCCGGTCTGGCGGACATCACCAGCACCCTGTCCCCGAGCACGATCGCCTCTTCGAGGCTGTGGGTGATGAAGAGGGTGGTGGTACGGGTGGTCTGGGTGAGGTCGAGCAGCTCGTCCTGGAGGATGGTGCGCAGCTGGGCGTCGAGCGCCGCGAACGGCTCGTCCATCAGCAGTATCTCGGGTTCGACGGCGAGGGCGCGGGCGATCGCGACCCGTTGCCGCATCCCGCCGGAGAGGGCGGCCGGATACGCCCCGGCGAAGTCGGAGAGGCCCATCCGGGCCAGCCAGTCGTGCGCCCTGGCATCGGCCTCCTTGCGCGGTACGCGCTGGATGTCGAGGCCGAACCGGACATTGGCGAGCACGGTCTTCCAGTCGTAGATGCCGTAGTCCTGGAAGATCATCGCCGCCGGGCGGGACGCGCCCGTACGGATGGACAGCTCGCCGGAGCTGGGACGGAGCAGCCCGGCGGCGATCCTGAGCAGGGTGGACTTGCCGCAGCCCGACGGGCCGACGACGCAGGTGAACTCGCCCGGTGCGATGCGGAGATCGAGCGGGCCGAGGGCGGGCAGGGCCTTGGCGCCGCGCCCGAACGAGCGGGTGAGTGCGTCGGCGCGGAGTTTGGGGCTGGTGGCTGCGGTGGCGGGCGGGGTCGGGTGCGGATCTCCCACGGGTCTCTCCTCGCGCGTATCGAGGTGCGGATCCGCCGCGGGGCGGACGTGATCGCCGCAGACGATATGACTACCCGTCAGATTCGGGAAGGGGGTGCGCATGTGCCGGTGGCGGGGAGGGGTGTCGTCCGCTGCGGGGATCCATGCGGAAGGCCCCGGTGCGGAAGGTGTCCGCGCCGGGGCCTTTGTTGCTCGCTCGGATCAGCTTGTCGCCGCGCAGGTGGGGCAGATACCTCGGTAGGTGACCTCGACGTCGGACACCGTGAAGCCGAAGCGTTCGTCGCTCGGCAGGTCCGCCATCGGGTCGCCGGCCGGGTGCACGTCGCGGATCGTGCCGCAGAGCGCGCAGACGAGGTGGTGGTGGGGGCGGTGTGCGTTCGGGTCGTACCGCTTGGCGCGGCGGTCCGTGGAGACCTCGATGACCTCACCGAGCGACACCATCTCGCCCAGTGTGTTGTAGACGGTGGCGCGGGAGATCTCGGGCAGCTTGGCCACGGCCCGCGCGTGGACCTCGTCGGCCGTCAGGTGCACATGGTCCCCGTCGAGGACCTCGGCCACGACGCGTCGCTGCGCAGTCATGCGCCAGCCGCGTCCGCGAAGTCGTTCCAACAGGTCACTCATAGAAACAAGCCTAACAGTGAAGGGACCAGGTCCCGAACGGGTGTGACTTTGGATGTTCACTTGACTTGGACTAAGTCCATTGTAGGATCGACATCGGCATAAGCCAAGGGACAGGCTGTGCAGGACAAGACGAATGTGCAGGAACGACGCAGGAGGCGCACGTGACGCAGGGACCGCTCACCACGGAGGCCGGCGCGCCGGTCGCCGACAACCAGAACAGCCAGACCGCGGGCGTCGGCGGTCCCGTCCTGGTGCAGGACCAGTCGCTGCTGGAGAAGCTCGCGCACTTCAACCGTGAGCGCATCCCGGAGCGCATCGTGCACGCCCGCGGCGCCGGCGCGTACGGCACGTTCACGCTGACCCGCGACGTCTCGCAGTGGACCCGGGCGAAGTTCCTCTCCGAGGTCGGCAAGCAGACCGAGACCTTCCTGCGCTTCTCGACCGTGGCCGGCAACCTCGGCTCGGCCGACGCGGTGCGCGACCCCCGCGGTTTCGCGCTGAAGTTCTACACCGAGGAGGGCAACTACGACCTCGTCGGCAACAACACCCCGGTGTTCTTCATCAAGGACGCCATCAAGTTCCCGGACTTCATCCACACCCAGAAGCGCGACCCGTACACCGGCTCGCAGGAGGCGGACAACGTCTGGGACTTCTGGGGTCTGTCGCCCGAGTCCACCCACCAGGTGACCTGGCTCTTCGGTGACCGCGGCATCCCGGCGACGCTGCGCCACATGAACGGCTACGGCTCGCACACCTACCAGTGGAGCAACGAGGCCGGCGAGGTCTTCTGGGTCAAGTACCACTTCAAGACCGACCAGGGCATCGAGAACCTCACCCAGGACGAGGCCAACAAGCTCGCCGGTGAGGACCCGGACAGCCACCAGCGCGATCTGCGCGAGGCGATCGAGCGCGGCGACTTCCCGTCCTGGACGGTGCAGGTCCAGATCATGCCGGCGGCCGAGGCGGCCGCGTACCGCTTCAACCCGTTCGACCTCACCAAGGTGTGGCCGCACGCGGACTACCCGCCGATCGAGATCGGGAAGCTGGAGCTCAACCGCAACCCGGAGAACATCTTCGCCGAGGTCGAGCAGTCGATCTTCAGCCCCGCGCACTTCGTGCCGGGCATCGGCCCGTCGCCCGACAAGATGCTCCAGGGCCGCCTCTTCGCCTACGGGGACGCCCACCGCTACCGCGTCGGCATCAACGCCGACCACCTGCCGGTGAACCGTCCGCACGCCACCGAGGCGCGCACCAACAGCCGGGACGGCTACCTGTACGACGGCCGTCACAAGGGCGCGAAGAACTACGAGCCGAACAGCTTCGGCGGTCCGGCCCAGACCGACCGCCCGCTGTGGGAGGCCACCACCGTCTCCGGCGAGGTCGCCACGCACGTGGCCCCGAGCCACGCCGAGGACAACGACTTCGTACAGGCCGGAAACCTCTACCGGCTCTACTCCGACGACGAGAAGGCCCGGCTGATCGACAACCTCGCCGGGTTCATCGCCAAGGTCTCGCGCGACGACATCGCCGAGCGCGCGATCAACAACTTCCGCCAGGCGGACGGCGACTTCGGCAAGCGTCTGGAGGCCGCGGTCCAGGCCCTTCGCGGCTGATCCGGACGGCTGTCGTCGGCGGTGGGCCGGTCTCCTCTCCGGGGGAGACCGGCCCACCGGTCGTTCACCGGGGGCTCAGACGATGAGTTCCGCCTGGTGGCGGCGCCTGGCGGGCGCCCAGCAGCGCAGGATGTCACGGACGGAGACGATGCCCACGGGCCCGTGGTCGTCCAGCACGATCAGGTGGCGGAACCCGCCGTGTGTCATGGCCTCCGCGGCCTCGGCCAGGGTCCAGGTGGGTGCGGCGAAGACCACGTCGGTGGTGGTGTGGGTGGCGGCGGTCTCGACGTCCGGATCCTGTCCGGAGCCGACCGCGTTGAGGATGTCGCGTTCGGTGAGGATGCCGAGCCCGCTGTTGTCCTTGTCGAGGACGACCGCGGCCCCGATGTGGCGGACCGACATCAGCCGGGCGGCCTGGCGGAGCGTATGGGCGGGCCCGATGGTGAGGACCAGTGTGCTCATGGCGTCTCGGACGAGCATGAAGGGAGCCACCTCCTTGGTGAAAGGGCGCGTGAGCCGATTCACAAATTCACAAGCGGGGGGACTCTCAGAGTTGCACCGATGCGCGGACGGGACAAGAGGGGTGAACCGCCCGAAAGGCGTGCGCCGGTGCGCGACGCCTTTCGGTGACGGGGTGCGGCCGGGCGGGCCGGTTCGGCGACGCCGGTTCGGTCGCGCCGTTCAGCAACGCCGTTCAGCAGTGCCGGTTCAGTAGCGCTGGTTCAGATAACCGAGCAGCTCGTGGTGGAGCAGTCCGTTCGAGGCCGCGGCGTTGCCGCCGCCCGGACCGGAGACCCCGTCCAGGCTGGTGAACTGCCCGCCCGCCTCCTGGACGATGATCGCGTTGGCGGCCATGTCCCAGAGCGAGAGCTCCGGCTCCGCACAGATGTCCACCGAACCCTCGGCGACCATCATGTACGGCCAGAAGTCGCCGTACCCGCGCGTGCGCCAGCAGGCCCTGGTCAGATCCAGGAAGCCGTCGAGCCGGCCCTGCTCCTCCCAGCCGCTCAGCGACGCGTAGGCGAACGAGGAGTCCGCGATCCGCTCCACCTTCGAGACCTGCATCCGGGTCGCGGAGGTCAGGCTGCGGCCGGAGAACGCGCCCGCCCCCTTCGCCGCCCACCAGCGCCGGTTCAGCGCGGGGGCCGAGACCACGCCGACCACCGGCTGGAAGCCGTCCTCGCCGGCCTCCATCAGCGAGATCAGCGTCGCCCAGACCGGGACGCCGCGTACGTAGTTCTTGGTGCCGTCGATCGGGTCGACGACCCAGCGCCGGGGGCCGGTGCCCTCGATCCCGAATTCCTCGCCCAGAATCGCGTCGCGCGGGCGGGCCCGATGGAGGTGGCCGCGGATCAGCTCCTCGGCGGCCTTGTCGGCCTCGCTCACCGGCGTCATGTCCGGCTTGGTCTCGACCTTGAGGTCGAGAGCCTTGAACCGGTCCATCGTCGCCGCGTCGGCGGCGTCCGCCAGCACATGGGCAAGGCGCAGATCATCGTGGTAATCGGGCATGCCGTCACAGTATCGACCGAAGGTGAACGGAGCCATACGTCCCGGAGCCGCGCGGACCATTGACAGTCCCCGGCAGCGGGCCGACGCTGGGACGCGGAGCCCTCGGCGCGGGAGGCGACGATGCCCACAGCGCGGGAAGCACTGCTGGACGCCGCCCTCTCGGCGCTGGCGACCCTGCCCTGGACCTCGGTGCGCATGGTCGACGTGGCGCACGCCGCGGGCGTCTCCCGGCAGACCCTCTACAACGAGTTCGGCGGCAAGGAAGGCCTGGCCCGTGCCCTGGTCCGGGACGCCGCCGACCGCTATCTGACCGGTGTCGAGCAGGCCCTGGGATCGGCCGACGGCACGGAGGACAGGCTGGCCGCCACCGCCGCCTGGACCATCCGGATCGTGCGCACGAACGCGCTGATCAGGGCCTTGCTCACCGGATGCTGGCACGAACGGTTACCCCGCCCCGCACACCGCACGGCCGGGGGCGCGTCCTCGGCGCCCGGCCGGCGCCGCGCCGAACCCGGGCCGCCGACCCCCGCCGAGCTGCTCCATCGGGCCGGTGAACGGGCGATGGCCGCCCTCGACGGGGAAGGCCGACCGTGCGACCCGGAGACCCTGGCCGTGACCTGCGAGATCGCGCTGCGGCTCGCCCTGAGCTACGCGCTGGTCCCCGCATCCGAGGAGGCGGCGCAGGGAGAGGCGGCACCACTGGTCCGCCTCGTGGCGGGGAGGGGAGCGGTCAGTGGGACGAGCCCGAGAGCTGGAGCCCGATCACCCCGATGATCACCAGGGAGATCGAGATCAGCTTGAGGGTGGAGACCACGTCGTCGAGGAAGACCATGCCGTAGATCGCGGTGCCCGCCGCACCGATGCCGGTCCACACCGCGTAGGCGGGACCCACGTCGAGCTTCTTCAGCGACATCGTCAGCAGACCGAAGGAGCCGAGCGCGAAGACGCAGAACGCGATGGTCGGCCAGAGCCGGGTGAAGCCGTGCGAGAGCTTCAGACAGACGGCGAAGCCGGTCTCCAGAAGTCCTGCGACCACGACCAGCAGCCACGCCATCGTCAGTGCCCTCCCGCGTCGGTGACCGCCTTGCCACACTGGGTGTGATTATGCATTTACCTGCGGCGCCGGATCGCAAACGTGCCCCGGTCAGTCGCCTTCGCGCCGCTCCCGCGTGGACAGCAGCCGGTGCAGCGAGTCCAGCCGGGCCGGATCGGCATGGCCGTCCGCCACCCAGGCGACCAGGGCGCATTCCGGTTCATGGCTGTCGTGGGTGCAGCCGCGCGGGCACTCCTCGGTGCCGGGCTCCAGGTCGGGGAAGGCGTGGATCACCCGGGACGGGTCGATGTGGTTGAGCCCGAAGGAGCGGACGCCGGGGGTGTCGATCACCCAGCCGCGGTAGTCCGGCAGCGGCAGCGCCAGCGCCGAGGTGGTGGTGTGCCGGCCGCGGCCGGTGACCGCGTTGACCACGCCCGTCGTACGCCGCCGGTCCTTCGGCACCAGCGCGTTGACCAGCGTGGTCTTGCCCACTCCGGAGTGCCCGACGAAGGCGGTGACCCGGTCGTTCAGCTGCTCGCGGACCCGGTCGGCCGCGTCGCCGTTCTCCAGCTCCTCGCGGCTGGTCACGATGAACGGGACGCCCAGCGGGGTGTATGCCTCCAGCAGCTTGTCCGGGGAGGCCAGATCCGACTTGGTGAGGACCAGGAGCGGGGAGAGCCCGCCGTCGTACGCGGCGACCAGACAGCGGTCGATCATCCGCGGCCGGGGTTCCGGATCGGCCAGTGCGGTGACGATCGCCAGCTGGTCGGCGTTGGCGACGACCACCCGCTCGTACGGATCGTCGTCGTCCGCCGTCCGGCGCAGCACCGAGCGGCGCTCACCGATGCGGACGATGCGGGCGAGGGTGTCCTTGTCACCGGAGAGATCCCCGACGAGGGAGACCGTGTCACCCACCACGGCGGCCTTCCGGCCCAGCTCACGGGCCTTCATCGCCATGACCGTACGACCCTCGACAAGACAGGTGAGACGGCCCCGGTCGACGGTGAGGACCATGCCCTCCTCGGCGTCCTCGTGCTTGGGCCGGATGTTGGTACGGGGCCGGTTTCCCTTGCGGTTCGGGCGGACCCGGATGTCGTCCTCGTCGGGGTTCTTGCCGTAGCGGCGCATGTCTCAGGCCCCGAGCATTCCGGTCCACATCTGCGGGAAGTCCGGCAGGGTCTTGGCGGTGGTCGCCACGTTCTCGATCTCCACTCCGGGGACGGCGAGGCCGATGATCGACCCCGCGGTGGCCATCCGGTGGTCGTCGTACGTATGGAAGGTACCGCCGTGCAGCGGCCGGGGCCGGATGTGGAGGCCGTCGGCGGTCTCGGTGACATCGCCGCCGAGCTCGTTGATCTCCTTGGTGAGCGCGGCCAGCCGGTCCGTCTCGTGCAGCCGCAGATGGGCGACACCGCTCAGGGTGGACGGGGAGTCGGCCAGCGCCGCGACCGCCGCGATGCCCGGGGTCAGCTCGCCGACCTCGCCGAGGTCGACGTCGATGCCGTGGATACGGCCCGAACCGGTGAAGGTGAGGCCGTGCTCGGTCAGCTCGCAGCTGCCGCCCATCGCCGTGAAGATCTCCCGCAGCGCGTCGCCCGGCTGGGTGGTGCGCTCGGGCCAGTCCGGGATCGTGACCCGGCCGCCGGTGACCAGCGCGGCCGCGAGGAACGGCTGGGCGTTGGAGAGATCGGGCTCGATGGTCAGATCACGGCCGAGCAGGGCGGAGTGGGAGACCCGCCAGACGTTCGGCTCGCCGCCCGTCTCCGGCTCGTCGACCTGTGCGCCGACCGCCCGCAGCATGTCGACGGTCATCCGGATGTGCGGCATGGAGGGGAGCCTGGCGCCGGTGTGGCGCACCTCCACCCCCTGGTTGAAGCGCGGCGCCGACAGCAGCAGCGCCGAGACGAACTGGGAGGACGAGGAGGCGTCGATCGCCACCGGGCCGCCGTCCAGCGCACCGCCGCCGTGCACCGTCATCGGCAGCGAGCCGCGCCCCTCGTCGTCGATCCGGGCGCCGAGCACCCGCAGCGCGTCGATCACACCGGTCAGCGGGCGCTCGTACGAACGCGGGTCGCCGTCGAAGCGGATCGGGCCGTCGGCGAGCGCCGCGACCGGCGGCAGGAAGCGCATGACCGTGCCCGCGTTGCCGACGTCGACCGTGGTCGGGCCGTGCAGACCGGCCGGGATGACCCGCCAGGCCTCGCCGGAGCCGTCCGGGCCCACGCCCTCCTCGATGCCGACGCCCATCGCGCGCAGCGCCTCGGCCATCAGCAGGGTGTCTCGGGAACGCAGCGGGCGGCGCAGCCAGCCGGGCTCGGCGGCCAGCGCGGCGAGGACGAGCGCGCGGTTGGTGACCGACTTCGATCCGGGCACGGTGACCGTCGCGTCGACGGCCCCGGTCGCATGCGGGGCGGGCCAGAGAGCGGGGTGCACGGAGCTTTCGGTCATGGACCTCACTTTAGAGCGTCCGGCGAGCACGGCAGCTTTCGCGGGGCCCCGCCGCCACCGGCCCTCACATGCCGAGCAGCCAGCGCCCGCCCCCGATCAGTGAACAGAGGGACACCGCGTGGAAGAGGAAGAGCCAGAGCGCGGCCGGTACGTCCGTCAGCCGCGACAGCTGGTCCGCGTCCGAGTCCGGCGCACCGCCGTACCGCCGCTTGGACTGGAGCTCGAAGGGCGGGCGCACGCCGCCGAGCAGCAGGAACCAGACCACGGTGTACGCGAACAGCGCCTGCCAGGCGGGTGAGGCCAGCCAGGACACCAGCAGGAAGGCCGAGCCGGTGAGGATCACCGTCAGCGCCCCGTACACATTGCGGATCATCACCAGCATCACCGCGAGCAGCGCGGTGGACACCCACAGCAGCAGGGTGATCCTGCCGTCGACCAGCAGCCACGCGCCGCCCAGGCCCAGCAGCGGCGCCGCGGTGTAGCCGGCGGCCGCGGTGAGGATCATGCCGATCCCGGTCGGCTTGCCGCGGCTGACGGTCAGGCCGCTGGTGTCCGAGTGCAGCCGGATGCCGGACAGCTTGCGTCCGGTGAGCAGCGCGATCAGCCCGTGCCCGCCCTCGTGCGCGATGGTGATCGCGTTGCGGGACAGCCGCCATATCGGGTTCGGCACGACGGCGATCAGCGCGAGTGTGCCGGTCACCACCACGAGCCACTGCTCGGGGGCGGGCTGGGTACCGAACACGCGGTCCCACAGATTGCCCAGATCGGTGCTGTTCATGACGTGGGCGTCTCCTTGCGGTTCGGCTTGCGGTATCGGGTCCGGCCGGCGTGGCGGTCGTGGCAGTCTGGCACTTATGTGCGGACGGTATGCAGCGAGTCGGCGGCCCGAGGACCTGACCGGACTCTTCCGGGTCGAGAAGTGGGAACCGGCCGAGGCCCTGGCGCCCGACTGGAACGTGGCGCCCACCAAGGAGGTCTACGCCGTACTTGAGCGTCCTGTGAAAGACGCAGACGACCCGCGTCCGGTTCGCCAGATGCGGGCACTGAAGTGGGGACTCGTACCGTCCTGGGCGAAGTCCCCGGAGGGCGCCGCGCGGATGATCAACGCCCGTGCGGAGACCGTCCACGAGAAGCCGTCCTTCCGCCGCCCCTTCGTCTCCCGGCGCTGCATCCTGCCCGCCGACGGCTACTACGAGTGGGTCACCGGCGCGGACGAACGGCAGCTGGAGGAGAAGGGGAAGAAGAAGCGCCCGCGCAAGCAGCCGTACTTCGTGACGCCCGCCGACGGATCGGTCTTCGCGATGGCCGGGCTGTACGAGTTCTGGCGCGACCGGACGCTGCCGGACGACCACCCGATGGCCTGGTGGGTGACCTGCACGGTGATCACGACCGAGGCGGAGACCACCCCGCTCGCCGTGGCCCCCGCCGACGGCCCCGCCACGCTCGCCGACATCCACCCGCGGATGCCGCTGATGCTGACCCCGGACCGCTGGGACGCCTGGCTCGACCCCTCGCGCACCGACGCCGAGGAGCTGAAGGGGCTGCTCGCACCGTCGCCGGGCGGGCTGATGCGGGCCTATCCGGTGGCCACGGCCGTCAGCAACGTCCGCAACAACGGCCCCGAACTGCTGGAAGAGCTGGCCGCGCCGGAGGTGGGCACACTCTTCTGAGCCCCGGGCGGGGAGGATGGGGCACGTGAGTACTACGGAGACGGGCCGCCGGCCCGAGGCGGAAACGGTCGAAACGGTCGACACCGATGCCGGACCGGCCAGGATCAGCTGGTTCCCCGCGACGGGCACGGCGAAGACCGGGAGCGCGCGGCTGGTGCTGGCCCTCGGCCATGGCGCGGGCGGCGGCATCGAGGCCCGCGACCTCCAGGCCCTGGCCGCCGCGCTGCCCGCCCACGGGGTCACCGTGGCCCTGGTGGAGCAGCCGTGGCGGGTCGCCGGGAAGCGGCTCGCGCCCGCCCCGAAGACCCTGGACACCGGATGGCGGGGGCTGTGGCCCGCGCTCACCGCCGCAGGGGCGCCCGTCGTCGCGGGCGGGCGGAGCGCCGGGGCCCGGGTGGCCTGCCGGACCGCCGCGGAGCTCGGTGCCCACGCCGTCCTCGCGCTCGGCTTCCCGCTGCACCCGCCGGGCAGGCCCGAGAAGTCCCGCGAGGACGAGCTGCTCGGCACCGGCGTGCCCACGCTCGTCGTGCAGGGCGGCCACGACCCGTTCGGGCGGCCCGCCGAATTCCCGCCGGGGGAGTACGAGATCGCCGAAGTGCCCTACGGCGACCACGGGTTCGCCGTGCCGAAGAAAGCCGGTCCGGGCCAGGACGAGGCGATGGCCATCCTGACCTCCGCCGTGACCGGCTGGCTGGCCGCCCTCGTGTGACGTACACCCCGGGAATGTTGCGCGGGGGGCCACTGTTGTCGGTGTCATCGGTACATCAACGTCGTACGTGGAGAGGGAGTCCGTCGCATGGGTTCGACCATCTGCCCGCGCCGCTCGAACGCCGCTGACCTGGAGTGGACGGTGCTGCATGCGGCCAGGACCACTCCCGAGCGGGGCCCGGGCGGATCGGAACGACAGCCCGTCTCGAAGCAAGGTCGACTATTCTCCGATTCGAGCGGGTCCGGTTTCGGCTCCGCCACAGCGTTGGAGGAGGTGGGTCCGGTCACTGGGACCGACACAGGGACCGACGACGGCCGTGCACAGGAGACGCCCGCCGAGCGCAACGCGCGCTTCGAGCGGGACGCGCTCGGTTACCTCGACCAGATGTACTCGGCCGCGCTGCGCATGACGCGCAACCCCGCGGACGCCGAGGACCTGGTCCAGGAGACCTATGCCAAGGCGTACGGCTCCTTCCACCAGTTCCGTGAGGGCACCAACCTCAAGGCGTGGATGTACCGCATCCTCACCAACACGTTCATCAACTCGTATCGCAAGAAGCAGCGCGAACCCCAGCGCAGCGCCGCCGAGGAGATCGAGGACTGGCAGCTGGCGCGTGCCGAGTCGCACATGTCGACCGGTCTGCGCTCCGCGGAGTCGCAGGCGCTCGACCACCTGCCCGACTCCGACGTGAAGTCCGCACTGCAGGCGATCCCCGAAGAGTTCCGCATCGCCGTGTATCTCGCCGATGTCGAGGGCTTTGCCTACAAGGAGATCGCGGACATCATGGGGACTCCCATCGGTACGGTGATGTCCCGACTGCACCGGGGCCGCCGCCAGCTGCGCGGCATGCTGGAGGACTACGCCCGTGAGCGCGGGCTCGTCCCGGCCGGTGCCGGAGAGTCGGACGATCGGAAAGGCTCGGGCTCATGAGCTGCGGAGAGCCGCACGAGACGGACTGCTCGGAAGTCCTCGATCATCTCTATGAGTTCCTCGACCACGAGATGCCCGACAGCGACTGCACCAAGTTCGAGGTGCACTTCGAGGAGTGCTCCCCGTGCCTGGAGAAGTACGGCCTGGAGCAGGCGGTCAAGAAGCTGGTGAAGCGCTGCTGCGGCCAGGACGACGTGCCCAGCGATCTGCGGTCCAAGGTCATGGGCCGGATCGATCTGATCCGCTCGGGGCAGGCCGTGCCCGAGCAGGACGTGACGGCCGCGGCGAGCGAACAGCCGACCGCCGCCAAGGAGTGACACCCGGCGGCCCGGCCGTACCGGCCACCACCGCAGAATCACCCGAATGTGCTAATCGGGCTCATTGAAGCTCGACTGCTCGCGCAACTCGCTAGCGTGGCGCCTCCATTGACCATGTCGGAGGGCGGGCCGAGCGGGTGAGAGCCACACGCGGGGCGGCGCGCGCGTACATTCCGGCGGTCGCGGGGGGCGCCCTGTGGTGCGTGCTCCCCGCCCTGCACAGCGGCGGGGGGACTCCGTGGGTCACCGTCGCACTGCTCACCGGGCTCTACCTGGTCTGTGAACTCCCGGGCCGTCGGCCCTTCTTCGGCAGCTCCGTGCCGATCCGTGCCGGATCGTTCTTTCCGCTGCTGCTCGCCGCCGCCTTCCTGCTGCCGCCCGCTGCCGCAGCCCTGGTCGCCGTGCCCGGTTCGCTGGTCGGCCGGGTGGAGCGGCCGCCCGCCACCGCGCGGCGCGTCTGGCGGGCCGCGCAGCTCGCCGTCACGGTCTGGGCGGCCTCGTCCGTCCACGGACTCCTCGGCGGCGCCGCCACGCTCGGCGGCCCCGGCCGGCTCCCCGACCTGCCCCGCGCGATCCTGCCCGCCTGCGGCGCCGCTCTGGCCTTCAGCCTCGTACTGACCGCGCTGGACGGCTCCATCCTGGCCGCGGCCGAACGGCTGCCCCTGCGGCGGGCCTGGAGCGGGCTGCTGCCCCGCTCGCTGGGAGCGCACCTGGTGCACGGACTGGCCGGGCTGATGATGGCGGTCCTGTGGCGCGGTCCGTACGGTCCGCTCTCCGCGCTCATCGTCCTGCTGCCGATGTACATCTCCTGCTGGGTCTTCGCCCAGTACCACCGCGAGCACGCCGCCCACCGCGCCACGATCAGGGCGCTGGTGCAGGCCGTCGACATCAAGGACACGTACACCCGCGGTCACAGCGAACGGGTCGGGCGGGCCTCCGTCCTCATCGCCCGCGAGCTGGGCATGGACCAGGACCGCCTGGAGGTCGTCCGCTTCGCCGGCATCCTCCACGACGTCGGCAAGCTCGGCGTCCCCACCCGGGTGCTCCGCAAGGACGGGCCGCTCACGCCCCAGGAGCGACAGGTGATCGAGCTGCATCCGGAGTACGGGCACGAGATCGTCCGCGGCATCGGCTTCCTCGGCGAGGCGAGGGCCGCGATCCTGCACCACCACGAACGGCTCGACGGCAGCGGCTATCCGTACGGGCTCAGCGGGCGCGAGATCCCTGAGTTCGCCCGGGTGGTCGCGGTGGCGGACGCCTTCGACGCGATGACCTCGACCCGGTCGTACCGGCGGGGGAGACCGGTGCCGGCCGCGCTGGAGGAGCTCGAGCGGTGCGCGGGCACGCAGTTCGACCCGCAGATGGTCCGGGCGCTGGCGCGCGGTCTCGAACGGCACGGCTGGTCGGCGGCGACGCGGTCCGTGACGGCGGACGAGCCGGGGCTCCCGGGGCCCCGGAGCGGGAGCGCGAAGGCCGTCCCGGGCCACCCCCGGCCGTCCGGCCGACTCGACCGCGTACCCCCTCCGCAGCCGCCGGCCGACGGGCTCGGCGCGGCGCCCGGTCCGCAGTCGGCCGCGGACCGCCGCGGATGACCCGGGCCGGGACACAGCAGCCCGCCGTCCTCGGCGTCCGCGCCGCCGCGGCCCTCCTCGCCGCCGCCGGACTCGCGCACACCTTCTGGTACGGCCTCCACGACCCCGGCCACGCCCTCGCCTTCGGGGTGCTCATCACGGTGGGCGAACTGGCCCGCTGGGGCGCGCTGCCCGGGGAGCGCGAGCCCGCACCGCTCGGAGCCGCCGGAGCGCTCGCGTACGCCCTGCTCGGCCGCAGCGGCGGCGGACCGACCTCGCACGGCGTCCTCCAGGTGGTCGCCGTGCTCGTCGCGGCCCAGCTGGTCGCCTGTGTGCCCCATGTGGCGCGCGGCGCCGGACCGGCACTCGACCGGGTGGCCCGCCGCATCCTCACCGTCGCCTTCGCCGCCGTCTGCTTCCAGCCCCTGTACAACAGCGGCCGCGCCGGGAGCCGGTTCGGCGAGGGTCCGTCGTACGTGCTCGTGCTGCTCCTGATCCTCGTCCTGACCGCGCTGTGCGACGCCGTGCTCGCGGCCCTGCTGCTGCGCTCGCGCACCCGCCACCCCTACCCGCCGCTCCTGCGGGACGAGCTGCGCGGTCTTCTCGGCATCGGGTCGGCGGTCTGCGCGACCGGGGTGGTGATGGCCCTCGGGGTGGCCGTCGCCGGGCTGTGGGCGCTGCCCGTCCTGTGCGTACCGCTGCTGCTGACCCAGGTCTCGTTCCGCCGGTTCGCCGCCGTGCGCACCACCTACCGGCAGACCATCGCCTCGCTCGCCAGGTCCACCGAGATCGCCGGGTACACCCCGCACGGGCACGCCCGCAGGGTCGCGGTGCTCTGCCGGGCCGTCGGCCGCGAGCTGGGGCTCTCCGGGAGCCGGCTGACCGTGCTGGAGCACGCCGCCCTCATGCACGACATCGGCCAGCTCTCGCTGGTCGACCCGGTCCCGGACGGGGCGACGGCCACCCTGCCCGCCGCCGAGCAGCGCCGCATCGCGCTGCTCGGCGGGGCCGTGGTCCGCCAGACCGGGGTGGACACCGAGGTCGCCGTCGTCGTCGAACGGCAGGCCGACCCCTATCGCGAGCAGCCGTTGTCCGCCAGGATCGTCAGGGTCGTCAACGCATACGACGACCTGTGCGGGGAAAGTCTCACCGGGCCGCTGGGCGCACTGGAACAACTCAGGCTCGGGACCGCCCACGACTATCAGCCCGAAGTCGTGGAATCACTGGCCAGGGTCCTGGCCCGGGGCGCTCCGGCCCCGGTCCTGCCCGGGTAACCCATGGGTAATGAGCGGGCGTCCGGCCCGGCATGGTTGGATGCGAAGAAGAGCGGAAAACGAGGGTGTCCAGTCGGGACAGGCGGGAATCGTGAGGATCTTCGGGAAGGTACGGCATCGGCCCTCCGCCTCTTGGCGGCAGGCCACGGACCGCGCGTTCACGCTGATCGGCGACGGCCGGTACGAGGACGCGGGCGCGCTGCTGACACGTGCGGCGGACCTGGAACCCTGGCTCTCGGAGTCGTGGTTCAACCTGGCGCTGCTGCACAAGTTCCGGCATGACTGGGAACAGGCGAGAGCCGCCGGCCTGCGGGCCGTCGCGCTGCTCGACAAGGAATCCGGCGCTCCCGACTGGTGGAACGTCGGGATCGCCGCCACCGCGCTGCAGGACTGGCCGCTGGCCCGCCGGGCCTGGCAGGCGTACGGCCTGAAGGTGCCCGGCGCCGGCCAGCACACCTCGGCGGCCAACAGCGAGCCGGTCGGCATGGAGCTGGGCAGTGCCGCGGTACGGCTGTCGCCGGAGGGCGAGGCCGAGGTGGTCTGGGGCCGCAGGCTCGATCCGGCCCGGATGGAGGTGCTCTCCATTCCGCTGCCGTCGTCCGGCCGCCGCTGGGGCGAGGTGGTCCTGCACGACGGGGTGCCGCACGGCGAGCGGGTCACCGCGGCCGGGCCCTCGTACCCCGTCTTCGACGAGATCGAGCTGTGGGCGCCGTCCCCCGTGCCGACCTGGGTGGTGCTGCTCGAAGCGGCCACCGAGGCGGACCGGGACGCGCTGGAGCAGCTGGCCTCCGACGCCGGGTTCGCCGCCGAGGACTGGTCGTCCTCCGTGCGGCTGCTCTGCCGGGCCTGCTCGGAGAGCCGGATGGAGAGCGACGAGGGCGACGGCGAGCACCTCGACCCGCACGACCACAGCGAGCCGGGGCATCCGGGCCCGCTGGGCCACCGCACCTCCGGTGAGCTGTGGGTGCCCGAGCGGGAGTGCGGGATAGCGGCGCCGGCCGGGCTGGTGCGCGGTCTGCTGGACGGCTGGGTGGCGGACAGCCCGGACAGCCGCGAGTGGCGGGATCTCGAAGAAGTCTGCTGACCGGTGCCCGTAGGCTGTACGGGCACCGGTCGCGGTGCTCGGGTGCCCGGCCCCGGACGAGTGGACGGCCGGGTTTCAGGTAGGGCCGGGCTTCAGGCCCAGGGCCCGGTTTCAGGTTTGAGGAAGGCGTACTGCGGACATGGCGCAGCAGGAGACGGACGAGCAGATCAGCGTCGACGACGAGGGTTTCGTCGTGGACACCGAGGACTGCGAGGCGCGCGAGGCGGCGCATCGCGAGCGCGGCACCTCCCGTCCGATCACGGTCGTGGGCAACCCGGTGCTCCACAAGGAGTGCAAGGACGTCACCGAGTTCGACGACGAGCTGGCCCGGCTGATCGACGACATGTTCGCGAGCCAGCGGACGGCGGAGGGCGTGGGCCTGGCCGCCAACCAGATCGGTGTCGACCTCAAGGTCTTCGTCTACGACTGCCCGGACGACGAGGGCGTGCGGCACGTGGGCGCGGTCTGCAACCCGGTGCTGGAGGAGCTGGCGCCCGAGGACCGGATCCTCGACGACTCCAACGAGGGCTGCCTCTCCGTCCCGACGGCGTACGCCTCGCTGGCCCGCCCGGACTACGCGGTGGTCCGCGGACAGGACGCCGAGGGCAACCCGGTCAAGGTCCGGGGCAGCGGCTACTTCGCCCGCTGCCTCCAGCACGAGACGGACCACCTGTACGGCTACCTGTACATCGACCGGCTCTCCAAGCGGGACCGCAAGGACGCGCTGCGGCAGATGGCGGAGAACACGCCGCGCTACGAGGTCGTGCCGAACGACTGAGCGCACACCCGGCCTCACCGGTGGGCCCGGCCTCCTCGCTGTCCCGCGAGGGGCCGGGCCCATCGGTTTTCCTTCCCGGGCGCCGCGTCAACTGCCATTCATCCGTGGGCAGTTGACGCGCGTCGACTCGTCCGACAAGCTCTCTGACCACACTTCCGTCACAGCGGGGAGCCCCACATGATCAGACGTACCGCACGACTCCTGCTCGGCCTTGTCATGACCATGGCATTCGCCTTGGGTGGTGCCGTGGTGACCGCCGGCACCGCACAGGCCGACGGCTGCTACACCTGGACCCGCACCATGTCCCCCGGCGCCACCGGCAACGACGTCGTCCAGCTCCAGATCCGGGTGGCCGGCTACCCCGGCTACAACTCCGTGCTCGCCATCGACGGCTCGTACGGACCGGCCACCACCGCCGCCGTCAAGCGCTTCCAGGCCGCCTACGGCCTCGCCGCCGACGGCATCGCGGGCCCGGCCACCCAGGCCAAGATCTACGAGCTCCAGGACAACGACTGCACCCCGGCCCACTTCACCTACGCCGAGCTCAACCACTGCAACAGCACCTGGGCGGGTGGTGCCGTCGCTGCGGGAACGGCCAAGGCCAACGCGCTGAGCACCATGTGGAAGCTGGAGGCGCTGCGCCACGCGCTCGGTGACCGCCCGATCACCGTCAACAGCGGCTTCCGTTCGACGTCCTGCAACAGCGCGGTCGGCGGGGCCTCGAACAGCCGTCATCTGTACGGCGACGCGGCCGACCTGGGCGGGATCGCCTTCTGCACCCTGGCCCAGCAGGCCCGCAACCACGGGTTCAACGGGATCCTCGGCCCGGGTTACCCGGACCACAACGACCACGTCCACGTGAACCAGGGCCCCAGCCACTTCTGGTCCGCGCCCAACTGCGGCATCTGACACACGGGTGGGGCCCGCCGGCACCGGCGGGCCCCACCTCTGTGCGGGACGGTCAGGAGGACTTCACCGTCAGCCGCGTACCGCCCGTCGTCTGGACCGCGGCGCCGTCCCCGGCCCGCTCCGTCAGGTGCAGCTGCGAGATGGCGTTGCGCAGGGTCAGCGCCCCGGCCGAGGCGTCCAGCTGCCAGCGCTGCGTACGCGCCGTCGCCGAGCAGCCGGCCAGCGACAGCTCGGCCCCGACCTCCAGCGGGGCGCCCAGGTACTTCTTGCCGCGCACCGCGTCCAGGCACTGGTCCGTCCCGGCCGGGCGCACCGTGTAGTACCCGTCGGCGGTGGCCGTCAGCGTCCAGGAGGCCGTGCCGCCACGGACCAGGAAGACTCCTGAATCCGCCCCCGGGGCGAGGCCCTTGGCGCCCGCGGTCAGCCGGTACGTGCCGTCGGGGAGCGGGGTGCGGTCGGTGTTCGACCACCCCGGCGCATGGCCGATCCGCCGCGCCAGCGCCTCGAAACCGTCGTACGTCGCGCTCGGCCTGGGGCCGCCCCAGGTGGCCTGGGCCAGGAACCGCAGCGGCATGAAGGTCTTCGCCTCCACCTCGTTCTCGGTCTCGGCCGCGGCGCTGTCCGGCCACAGGCTGATCTTGGCCCCGGTGAGGTTCGCCGCCGTCGCGGGCAGGGTCTCGCCCTCGAAGCGCAGCGGGGTCCAGTCGCTCTCGTAGAGCTCCCGGGTCCGCGTGGTGTAGCCGCCGCGCACCAGGTAGAGCGCGTAGGCGGAGTTCATGACCGGCCGGCCCTCGGCGAGCAGCGCGGAGGGCTTCTGGATGCTGCCGCCGCCCAGCCAGTGCTCGACGGTGATGTCACGGTTCAGCGGGACCACACCGTTCCTGCCCGCCAGGCCGTCGTTCCAGATCCGCAGCGACCGGCCGCCGGCCCTCACATGCTCGTCGACCTGGTTGATGAAGTCGACGAAGAGGTCGTCGGGGGTCGCCTTCGCGCCGAACCTCGCGGTCGCGGCGGTCTGCAGCTGCGGATAGTCCGGGTAGGAGGAGCCGATCATGTACTCGTCCGCGCCCATGTGCCAGGAGCGGGTGCCCCACACCTCCAGCGCCTCGTCGACCATCGAGGTGTAGTACGCGAGCGCCTCGGGCCGGGAGATGTCGAGCCGGGGTGGGGAAGAGACCCCGTTCCTGTCCTTGAGCTGGAGCTCCGGGTGGTTCTCCAGATAGGTGTCCATGTGGCCGGGGGAGTTGATCTCCGGCACCAGCTCGATGTGGTACTTCTTCGCCAGCGCCGCCAGGGCGCGTACCTGTGGCTTGGTGTAGTAGCCCCAGAACGCCGACGCCGGGTCGGTGTCGCTCCTGACCTTGGCCTCGATCCACAGCTGGTTGAGCTTCTGGGACGCCATGTCCTTCATCAGCCGCTCGAACCACGGGAGCGACACGTTGATGTAGCAGGCGCAGACGCCCACACCGCGCTCCCGGTACGCCGGCACGTCGGTGGCCGAACCGCGCGCGGCCCTGCCGTCGTCGTTCAGCAGCTGGAGGACCGTCCGGGAGCCGTAGAAGACACCGGTGGAGGTCGCGGCCGTGACCGTGACCCGGTCGCCGACATCGAGCCGGTAGCCCTCCGCGCCCAACGATCCCTTCAGGGACGGGTCCTGGCGCAGCACGACATCGCCGGGACGGGCCGCCGCGAGGCCCCGGGACACCGAGGCCCGCCCGGTGGCCAGCTCACCGGCGAAACGGCGCGCGTCGGCGGTCGTACGGCTGTCGCGCACGCCCTCCAGCACGATCCGCGCCCGGTCGGTCAGGGTGAACTCGCCCTCCCCGGGCTGCCACTGCCGCAGCGAGGGCAGCACTTCGGGCGGGGGCGCTGCGGCGGGGGTGGTCTCGGCCGAGGCGCTCTGCCAGGGCAGCAGCGCGGCGGTGAGCGCGGCCACCACGGCCCCTGTGGTCCTTCGCCCGGTCCTTCGTCCTGTCTTCCGTATGTCCATGCGACCGACCCTGCTGGGCCGGCCGGGCCGCGGTCCATGGACGGGAGTGGCGAGCGGTTGGACGATTGATCCGACGTCAGATCTGCTGCGGCTCAGGCCGCTTCGACGATAGCGCCTGGACCGCGGAAGGTGCGGCGGTACGCGTTCGGCGTGGTGCCCAGGGAGCGTACGAACTGGTGGCGCAGTGCGGCGGCGGTCCCGAAGCCGGTGCGCCCGGCGATCGTATCCACGGTGTCATCGGATGTCTCCAGCAGATGCTGGGCCAGTAGCACCCGCTGGCGCAGCAGCCAGCGGTACGGAGTGGTACCCGTCTCCTGCTGGAAGCGTCGGGCGAAGGTGCGCGGCGACATGTGTGCCTGGGCGGCGAGCTGCTCGACGGTCATCTCCTGGTCGAGGTGGCGCTCCATCCAGACGAGCGTCTCGCCGACGGTGTCGCAGGGGGTGCGGGGCAGCGGCCGCTCGATGTACTGGGCCTGGCCGCCGTCCCGGTGCGGCGGCACCACCATGCGGCGGGCGAGCGCGTTCGCGGCGTCGGGGCCGTACTCCTGCCGGATCAGGTGCAGACAGGCGTCGATCCCGGCCGCCGTGCCCGCCGAGCTGATGACCTGGCCCTCGTCCACGTACAGCACATCGGGCTCGACGACGGCCCGCGGGTAGCGGCGGGCCAGCTCCGCGGCGTGGCGCCAGTGGGTGGTGCAGCGGCGCCCGTCCAGCAGTCCGGCCGCGCCGAGGACGTACGCGCCGGAGCAGACACTCATCACCCGGGCACCCCGGTCCACGGCCCGGCGCAGGGCGTCGAGGGCCTCTTCGGGGTACTCCCGGTCCGCGAAGTGGCTGCCGGCCGGCACGGCGATGAGGTCGGCCTCCTCCAGGCGGTCGAGGCCGTACGGCGTACTGATGGTGAAGCCGGCGTGGGTCCGGAGCACCGGGCCCTCGGCGGAGACCACGGCGAAGTCGTGGACCGGCAGGCCCTGGTCGCTGCGGTCGAGTCCGAACACCTCGCACAGCACGCCCAGTTCGAAGGGGTGGACCTCGTCGAGCAGCAGAACGGCGACATTTTTCAGCATGGCGCCAGTGTGGCAGTAATTCGATGCTCCATGACAGTCCTGCCACTGCCGCGATCCGTCCGCGCGGACGAGAGTAGAGCCATGAACACATTCCAGAACGTCCTGGGCATAGCCGCACTTATCGCCCTCGTCCTGCTGCCCGCCCTCGCCGGGCTCGCCCGCGAGCGCCGCATCGACCGCGAGCTGCGCGCCGCGGAACGGGCCAGGAGCGACGGACCCCCGGAAACGGCGGACGCCGCGCGGCCGGTCACGGCTGCGCGGCGCCCCCACCTCGGAAGCTGGGCCAGGATCTAGGCCCTACGGACTAGAAGTCGTCGTCGAAGGCGACCGAGCCCTCCACCGCCACCTGGTACGCGGACGGCCGGCGCTCGAAGAAGTTCGTCAGCTCCTGCACGCCCTGGAGCTCCATGAACGAGAACGGGTTCTCGGAGCCGTAGATCGCCGGGAAGCCCAGCCGGGTGAGCCGCTGGTCGGCGACGCACTCCAGGTACTGCCGCATCGACTCGGTGTTCATGCCGGGCAGCCCGTCGCCGCACAGATCGCGGCCGAACTGCAGCTCCGCGGCCACGGCCTCCTTCAGCATGTCGGTGACCTGCTGCTGGAGCTCGTCGTCGAAGAGGTCCGGCTCCTCCTTGCGGACGGTGTCCACGACCTCGAACGCGAAGTTCATGTGCATCGTCTCGTCACGGAACACCCAGTTGGTGCCCGTGGCGAGACCGTGCAGCAGACCCCGCGAGCGGAACCAGTAGACGTAGGCGAACGCGCCGTAGAAGAACAGCCCCTCGATGCACGCCGCGAAGCAGATCAGGTTCAGCAGGAACCGGCGGCGGTCGGCCTTCGTCTCCAGCCGCTCGATCTTCTCGACCGAGTCCATCCACTTGAAGCAGAACTGCGCCTTCTCACGGATGGAGGGGATCTCCTCGACCGCGTCGAACGCGGCGGCGCGGTCCTCCGGGTCGGGCAGATAGGTGTCCAGCAGCGTCAGATAGAACTGGACGTGCACGGCCTCCTCGAAGAGCTGCCGCGACAGGTACAGCCGCGCCTCGGGGGAGTTGATGTGCTTGTACAGCGTCAGCACGAGGTTGTTGGAGACGATCGAGTCGCCCGTCGCGAAGAACGCGACCAGCCGGCCGATCATGTGCTGCTCGCCGGGGGACAGCTTGGCGAGGTCGGCGACGTCGGAGTGCAGGTCGACCTCCTCCACCGTCCAGGTGTTCTTGATCGCGTCGCGGTAGCGCTCGTAGAAGTCCGGGTAGCGCATGGGCCGCAGGGTCAGTTCGAAGCCCGGGTCGAGCAGGTTCTTCTCGGAGTTGGTGGTGCTCATTACTGGCAGGCCTCGCAGGACTCGGGGTTTTCGAGGGAGCAGGCGATCGCGTCCGCGTCGGGCGCCGAAGCCTGCTGTACGGGAATGGGGGCGGCGGTCGCGGCCTGGCCGGAGGCGGCACGGGCGATCCGGGTCGCCGGGCGCGAGCGCAGGTAGTACGTCGTCTTCAGCCCCTGCTTCCAGGCGTACGCGTACATCGAGGAGAGCTTGCCGATCGTCGGCGTCTCCAGGAACAGGTTCAGCGACTGGCTCTGGTCCAGGAACGGCGTACGGGCCGCCGCCATGTCGATCAGACCGCGCTGCGGGATCTCCCACGCAGTGCGGTACAGCGCCCGTACCTCCTCCGGGATCCAGGCGAAGCCCTGCACCGAGCCGCTGGCGTCGCGCAGCGCCTCACGGGTCCGCGCGTCCCACACCCCGAGCTGCTTCAGCTCATCGACCAGATACGCGTTGACCTGGAGGAACTCACCGCTGAGCGTCTCGCGCTTGAAGAGGTTGGAGACCTGCGGCTCGATGCACTCGTAGACCCCCGCGATCGAGGCGATCGTCGCCGTCGGCGCGATGGCGAGCAGCAGCGAGTTGCGCATCCCGCTCTTCGCGACGCGGGCGCGCAGCGCCTCCCACCGCTCGGGCCAGTTCAGCTCGGTGTCGTAGTGGTCGGGGTGCAGCACACCGCGCGCCGCCCGCGTCTGCGACCAGGCGGGCAGCGGTCCGGACCGCTCGGCGAGCTCGCAGGACGACTCGTACGCGGCGAGCATGATCCGCTCGGAGATCTTCGTGGAGAGCGCGCGGGCCTCGGGGGAGTCGAAGGGCAGCCGCAGCTTGAAGAAGACGTCCTGGAGGCCCATGGCGCCCAGACCCACCGGGCGCCACTTCGCGTTGGAGCGGCCGGCCTGCTCGGTCGGGTAGAAGTTGATGTCGACGACCCGGTCCAGGAAGGTCACGGCGGTGCGGACGGTGGCGTCCAGACGCTCCCAGTCGATGGAGTCGTCGGCGACGAACGCGCCGAGGTTGACCGAGCCCAGGTTGCAGACCGCCGTCTCGCCGTCGTCGGTGACTTCGAGGATCTCGGTGCACAGGTTCGAGGAGTGGACGACGGTGCCCGGCTCGGCGGTCTGGTTCGCGGTCCGGTTGGAGGCGTCCTTGAACGTCATCCAGCCCTGGCCGGTCTGCGCGAGGGTGCGCATCATCCGGCCGTACAGCTCGCGGGCCGGGATCGACTTGCGGGCCAGCCCCTGGGCCTCGGCGGCCCGGTACGCGGCGTCGAACTCGTCGCCCCACAGGTCGACGAGGCCGGGTACGTCGGCGGGCGAGAACAGCGACCAGTCGCCGTCCGCGTCGACCCGGCGCATGAACTCGTCCGGGATCCAGTGCGCCAGGTTGAGGTTGTGCGTACGCCGCTGGTCCTCGCCCGTGTTGTCGCGCAGCTCCAGGAACTCCTCGATGTCCGCGTGCCAGGTCTCCAGGTAGACGGCGGCGGCGCCCTTGCGGCGGCCCCCCTGGTTGACCGCGGCGACGGAGGCGTCGAGCGTCTTCAGGAACGGCACGATGCCGTTGGAGTGCCCGTTGGTGCCGCGGATCAGCGAACCGCGCGAGCGGATGCGGGAGTACGAAAGGCCGATGCCGCCCGCGTGCTTGGAGAGCCGGGCCACCTGGTGGTAGCGGTCGTAGATCGAGTCGAGCTCGTCCAGCGGGGAGTCCAGCAGATAGCAGGAGGACATCTGCGGGTGCCGGGTGCCGGAGTTGAAGAGCGTGGGGGAGGAGGGGAGGTAGTCGAGCCGGCTCATCAGCCCGTACAGCGCCGCCACTTCGTCCACGGCGCGCTGCGAGTCGTCCTCGGCGAGCCCGGACGCGACCCGCAGCATGAAGTGCTGGGGCGTCTCGACGACCTGGCGGGTGTGCGGGTGGCGCAGCAGATAGCGGCTGTGCAGGGTCCGCAGTCCGAAGTAGCCGAAGCGGTCGTCCGCGCCGTCGGCGAGCGAACGCTCCACCAGCGCGTCGAGGGCGGCCGCGTGGCGGGCGACGAACCCGGCGGTACGGTCGGCGATCAGGCCCTCGCGGTGCCCGACGGCGACCGAGGCGGAGAAGGAGACCGCGCCCTGGCCGGCCGCCTCGTCCGCGATGGTGAGGGTCAGGAGCCGGGCGGCGAGCCGGGAGTAGGCGGGGTCCTCGGAGATCAGGCCCGCGGCGGCCTCGGTGGCCAGTGAACGCAGCTCCGCCTCGTCCGCCCGGGCGCTGCGGCCGCGCAGCGCGGCGGCGGCGACCCGGCCGGGGTCGGTGTCGGGCAGATCGGCGGTGAGGGCGGTCAGGGTCCGCAGCAGCGCGGTCCCCGGTCCGTCCTGTGCGACTGCCTCGGACTCGGCTGCTGCGGACGCGGCGACTGAAGCCGGATCGGCTGGCGCGATGGTCACGTGGTGCTCTCCCTCGCTCGGCTCGGGGCCGGCGGGGAACGGGGCAGCCCTGCGGACGCGCAGACCCGGGGCAGGGCAGCGCTCCGCACGGCGTCCACCGGCCCAACCGCGAGGCCCGGACGTCTGGGCATCCGGTTCGGTCGAGCCGGATGCGCTGCCGGCAGGTCATCGGACTGACTCGGGGGTGCACAAAAGCGCACTGAATACACCGTTGCGGGACAGTTCCGGATTCGCACCGGATTCCCCTGCGGCGACAGCGAGGAAGAGCATACATGTGGGGGCTGCCCGATGAGGCAGCCCCCACATGTTGTGTCGCACCGACCGGGTCGGGCCCACAGAACGAGCCGTAAGGCCCTTTCCCGGGCCGGCCGACCCGATCACGCCGACGGCCCGCCGCGCCCCGCTGGAGGGGGCTCGACGGGCCGTCGACGGGCCGTGGGCGCGGGTCGTCAGTGGCCGCCCGGCGCCCCCGCCGTGGCCGGCGGGAGTTCCTTCTCGACGCCCGGGTCGCCCGCGTCGGCGGTGTAGTCGGCCGGGGAGGTCTCGTCGATCCCGGCGGGCGCCTTCATGGCGTTCAGGACGAAGGTCAGCACCACCGTCACGACCACGTTCAGCACGAACGCGGTGAGGCCGATGTAGCCGATCTCGCCGATGCCGGGGATCTCCGCGGACGAGCCGCCGAAGTGCTTCTGGGTCGGCGAGGCGACCCCGTACGCGGCCACCGTCCCGTACACCATGCCGACCGCCCAGCCCGCGAGCAGCGCCCAGCGGTGGAACCAGCGGGTGAACAGGCCGCCGACCAGGGCCGGCATCGTCTGGAGGATCCAGATGCCGCCGAGCAGCTGGAAGTTGATCGCGACCGTCTTGTCCATCGTGAGGACGAAGGCGAGCGCGCCGACCTTGACCAGCAGCGAGACCAGCTTGGAGACCTTGGTCTCCTGTTCCGGGGTCGCGTCCGGCTTCAGGAAGTCCTTGTAGATGTTGCGGGTGAAGAGGTTCGCCGCGGCGATCGACATGATCGCGGCGGGCACCAGCGCGCCGATGCCGATGGCGGCGAACGCGACGCCCGCGAACCAGTCCGGGAACATGGTCTCGAACAGCTGCGGGATGGCCAGCTGCCCGTTGTCCACCTTGATCCCGGCGGCGATGGCCATGAAGCCGAGCAGCGCCAGCAGACCCAGCATCAGCGAGTACAGCGGCAGGATCGTGGTGTTGCGCCGGATCACGTTGCGGCTGCGGCTGGAGAGCGTCGCCGTGATCGAGTGCGGATACATGAACAGCGCCAGCGCCGAGCCCAGCGCCAGGGTGGCGTAACCCCACTGGCCCGCCTCGCCCGGCGCGAGCGCGCCACGCGGTTTGCCGGTGGCCGGGTTGGTCTGCGAGAACGCCTCGCCCGCCTTGGCGAAGATGTCGTCGAAGCCGCCCAGCTTGATCGGGATGTAGATGATCGCCACCGCGATGACCAGGTAGATCAGCCCGTCCTTGACGAAGGCGATCAGCGCGGGTGCCCGCAGCCCGGACGAGTAGGTGTACGCGGCGAGCACCGCGAACGCGATCAGCAGCGGCAGGTCCTTGACGAACCAGTGGGTGTTCTCGCCGCCGCCGACGCCCATCACGTCCAGCACCGCCTGGATGCCGACGAGCTGGAGCGCGATGTACGGCATCGTGGCGAGGATGCCCGTGACGGCGACCGCCAGCGACAGGCCCTTCGAGCCGAAGCGCCCGCGCACGAAGTCCGAGGTGGTGACGTACCCGTGCTTGTGCGAGACCGACCAGAGCCGCGGCAGGAAGGTGAAGATCAGCGGGTACACCAGGATGGTGTACGGCACGGCGAAGAAGCCGGCCGCGCCCGCCGCGTAGATCGCCGCCGGAACGGCGACGAAGGTGTACGCGGTGTACAGGTCGCCGCCGAGCAGGAACCAGGTGACCCAGGTGCCGAACGACCGTCCGCCCAGGCCCCATTCGTCGAGGCTCGCCTCGTTCTCGGCCTTGCGCCAGCGCGCCGCCAGGAAGCCCATGACCGTGACGGCCACGAAGAAGAAGATGAAGACGCCGAGCGCGACGCCGTTCACGCCGTCCTTCACGCCGGCTCACCTCCCTTGCGGGCGCGCTGGTCACGCTGCCACAGCTTGTACGCGGTCATCGTGAGCGCGGTGGAGATCAGCACCCAGAGCATCTGGTACCAGTAGAAGAACGGAATGCCGATGAAGGTGGGGTCCACCTTCGCGTACGAACTCACCCAGAGCATCGCCACGAACGGCGCGACGAGACAGAGGGCGATGACTACCCGCACCGGTGTGACGGCGGGCGGTTTTCCTTCTGGGCCTGCTGGCATGCGGCGACTCCGTCCCCTCGCTGATCACCTTGTAATGCGCAGGAAATCTAGGGGAGGCTTCCGGTCACCGTCACCCCCTGTCCGCATTGCGGTCCGGCAACGGTCCCCTGAGCGGGTACTTCTGTTCGTGATCCCGCCAGGTGTACGGCAGTTGGTCCGTACTGGGATGTGCGAAAGGCCCCCGCGGAGAGATGCGTTCCGCGGGGGCCCCGGGGGGTGGTCCGGGTTCAGTCGGTGGGCCGCTTCAAACGCGCCACGAACTTGTACCGGTCGCCCCGGTAGACCGAACGCACCCACTCCACCGGCTCGCCCTGTCCGTCGAGCGAGTGCCGGGAGAGCATCAGCATCGGCAGGCCCACGTCCGTGCCGAGCAGACCGGCCTCGCGCGGGGTGGCGAGGGAGGTCTCGATGGTCTCCTCGGCCTCGGCCAGCCGCACGTCGTACACCTCCGACAGGGCGGTGTAGAGGGAGGTGTACTTCACCAGCGAACGGCGCAGCGCGGGGAAGCGTTTGGCCGAAAGGTGTGTGGTCTCGATCGCCATCGGCTCGCCGCTGGCGAGCCTCAGCCGCTCGATCCGCAGTACCCGGCCGCCGGTGGTGATGCCGAGCAGCCCGGCGAGGGTGTCGTCGGCCGTCACATAGCCGATGTCCAGCAGCTGGGAGGTCGGTTCGAGACCCTGGGCGCGCATGTCCTCGGTGTACGAGGTGAGTTGCAGGGCCTGCGAGACCTTCGGCTTGGCGACGAAGGTGCCCTTGCCCTGGATGCGCTCCAGCCGGCCCTCGACGACCAGCTCCTGGAGCGCCTGGCGCACGGTGGTGCGCGAGGTGTCGAACTCGGCGGCCAGGGTCCGCTCCGGCGGCACGGGGGTGCCCGGCGGCATGGTGTCCGTCATGTCGAGCAGATGTCGCTTCAGCCGGTAGTACTTCGGGACGCGCGCCGTACGCGTGGCCGCGCCCGTCTCGTTCTCCGTACTGCCCCCGTCGGCACCCATGGTCCGCCTTCCCGACGCTTGCGTTGCTGCCGTCACCGGCTCCTCCGTCTGTCGCGGCTCACATGGTGGCACGGTCCGGTCACGGCTGGTCGCCCTCCCTTAGGTGTCGGTCCTATAACGGACGCGAGTGCACTTCTTATACACCCTTGACACCCCTAAAGGTCTAGGCCAAGCTCCCGGTACTGGTCTAAACCATTAAAGACCAGGTCCAGCCCCAGCAGTACTCGTCGAATGTCTTCGCGGTGGGCGGGGTTGCAGTATCCCTGAGGAGGGTTTGGCGTGAAGCGCAAGCTCATCGCGGCGATCGGCGTCGCGGGCATGATGATCGGCCTTGCGGCGTGCGGGTCCGACGACGGCGGTGACAGCGGCAAGAAGGCCGGTCCGGACGCGTACAAGGGCCAGACCCTGACCGTGTGGACGATGTCCGGCTCGAACCCGGACGGGTGGACCAAGACGGTCACCGAGGAGTTCGAGAAGAAGACCAAGGCCAAGCTGAAGATCGAAGTCCAGGACTGGAACGGCATCCAGCAGAAGGTCACCACGGCCCTCTCCGAGTCCAACCCGCCGGACGTCCTGGAGATCGGCAACACCCAGACCCCGGCGTACGCCAAGACCGGCGGTCTCGCCGACCTCGGTGACCTGAAGAAGGAGATCGGCTCCGCCTGGGCCGACGGCGTCAACCAGCCCTCCATCTACGACGGCAAGCAGTACGCCCTGCCGTGGTACGTGGGCAACCGCGTCGTCATGTACAACAAGAAGGTCTTCAAGGACGCCGGTATCACCGAGACGCCGAAGACCCGCGCCGACCTCTTCAAGGCCTTCGAGGCCATCGAGAAGAAGGGCGCCGCCGAGCCGATCTACCTGCCCGGCCAGAACTGGTACTTCTTCGACGGCCTGCTCGTCGGCAAGGACGTCTCGCCGGTCAAGAAGGAAGGCGACAAGTACGTCTCCAACCTGGCCGACCCCAAGGTCGCCGAGGCCATGGACGTCTACAAGCAGTACCAGGCCTTCTCCAAGGCCCCCAAGGACAAGGACGAGGCCACCCCGCAGCAGGCCGAGGTCTTCGCCAAGGGCAAGACCGGCGCCATCATCGCGATGGGCTACGAGGCCGGCACGGCCATCAAGGCCAACCCGAAGATCAAGGACGACATCGGCTTCTTCACCATCCCCGGTGAGACGGCCGACAAGCCCGAGGGCGTCTTCCTCGGCGGCTCCAACCTCGCCGTGGCCGCGGGCAGCAAGAAGCAGGACCTGGCCAAGGAGTTCCTGAAGATCGCGCTCTCCGAGCAGAACGACGGCGCGCTCATCAAGGAGGCCGGCTGGTCCCCGAAGAACGACGCCATGCAGAAGTACACCGTCGGCCAGCCCGCCGCCGAGGCCGCCGGTCCGGCCGCCGCCAAGTCCGGTGGCACCACGCCGCTGATCCCGGAGTGGGCGCCGGTCGAGAACCCGCCGAACCCGATCAAGACCTACATGACGCTGGTTCTCCAGGGCAAGTCGCCCGCCGAGGCCGCCAAGCAGGTCGAGGGCGAGCTCAACAAGCGCCTCAGCCAGCAGCAGTAGTCGCAAGCAGCGCGTCCCGCGCCGGGGCGGCGGGTCCCGACCCGCCGCCCCGGTCGTACGCACCGTTCCGTGTAGGGCTTTGTTGGAAGAGATGGCGAGCATGGCAGTGCAGACCGATCCCTCGGATGTGGCCAAGACGGCCGCAGTCCGCGGGCAGGACGGGAAACCACCCGTCGGGCAGCACGGGGGAAGCAAGCGGAAGCCGGGTATCGGCGCCGCGCCGTACCTGTTGATGATTCCCGCACTCGCGGTGACGGCGCTCTTCCTCGGGTACCCCCTGGTGAAGAACGCCATGCTGTCGTTCCAGAACCTCAATATGGGACAGCTGATCCAGCATGTCACCGAGTGGAACGGCTTCAAGAACTACCAGGAGATCCTCACCGGTGAGGACTTCTGGAAAGTCACGCTCCGCACGATCGTCTTCACCGGCGTCAACGTCGTCCTGATCATGGTCCTCGGCACCCTGGTCGGACTGCTGCTCGCCCGGCTCGGCAAGAAGATGCGGCTCACCCTGATGGTCGGCCTGGTGCTCGCCTGGGCGATGCCGATCGTGGCCGCGTCCACCGTCTTCCAGTGGCTGTTCGCCTCGCGCTTCGGCGTGGTCAACTACGTGCTGGACAAGCTCGGCTGGCACTCGATGGCCGACTTCAACTGGACCGGATCGCAGTTCTCCACCTTCTTCGTGGTCACGCTGATGATCGTCTGGCAGTCCATCCCGTTCGTGGCGATCAACCTGTACGCGGCGACCACGACGATCGCCAAGGAACTGTACGAGGCCGCCTCGCTCGACGGCGCCGGCGTCTGGAAGAGCTTCACCTCGGTGACGTTCCCGTTCCTGCGGCCCTTCCTCTACGCCACGACCTTCCTCGAAGTCATCTGGGTCTTCAAGGCATTCCCGCAGATCTTCACCATCAGTGAGGGCGGCCCCAACCGTCTCACCGAGACCCTGCCGATCTACGCCTTCGTCGAGGGCGTCGGCAACCAGCACTACGGCATGGGCGCGGCGATCTCGCTGCTGACCATCCTGATCATGCTGGGGCTGACCTCCTACTACCTCCGCATCGTTCTCAAGCAAGAGGAGGACGAGCTGTGAAGCGCTCACTGTTCGGCCGCATCTGGCCCAACGCGACGGCGATCGTCCTCTTCGCCGCCCTGGTCTTCCCCGTCTACTGGATGTTCAGTACGGCGTTCAAGCCGACCGGCGACATCATCACCGAGACGCCGGTCTGGTTCCCGACCGAGGTCACGTTCGAGCACTTCAAGACGGCGTACCACGCACCGAACTTCCTGACCCTGGTGAGGAACTCGCTCACCGTCACCCTGGTCGCGGTGGCGTTCTCGCTGATCATCGCGCTCTTCGCGTCGTTCGCGCTGGCCCGGATGCGGTTCAAGGGCCGCAAGGGCATGATCCTGGTCTTCATGATCGCCCAGATGGCGCCGTGGGAAGTCATGGTCATCGCGATCTACATGCTGGTCCGCGACGCGGACATGCTCAACAGCCTGGTCCCGCTGACCCTCTTCTACATGGTGATGGTGCTCCCCTTCACGATCCTCACGCTGCGCGGCTACGTTGCCGCGGTGCCCAAGGAACTGGAGGAGTCCGCCATGGTCGACGGCTGTACCCGCCCGCAGGCCTTCGTCAAGGTGATCCTGCCGCTGCTCGCCCCCGGCCTGATGGCCACCTCGCTCTTCGGCTTCATCACCGCCTGGAACGAATTCCCGTTGGTCCTGATCCTCAACAAGGACCCCGAGGCCAAGACGCTCCCGCTCTGGCTCTCCCAGTTCCAGAGCCAGTTCGGCGACGACTGGGGCGCCACCATGGCGGCGGCCTCGATCTTCGCCATCCCGATCCTCATCCTGTTCGTCTTCCTGCAGCGCAAGGCCGTCAGCGGCCTCACCGACGGTGCCGTGAAGGGATAACGCCGCCCATGACCACCCTGATATCCGCCACGGACACCGTCACCCGCGACGCACTCGCCGTCCTGCAGCCCGGATTCACCGGCACCACCGCCCCGGACTGGGTGCTGCGCCGGGTCGACGAGGGCCTCGCCTCCGTCGCCCTGTTCGGCCGCAACATCCGCACGCCCGAGCAGGTCACCGCGCTCACCGCCCAGCTCAGGGCCGAGCGCGAGGACCTCCTCGTCGCGATCGACGAGGAGGGCGGTGACGTCACCCGCCTGGAGGTGCGCACCGGCTCCTCGTTCCCCGGCAACCTCGCCCTCGGCCACGTCGACGACCTCGACCTGACCCGCGCGGTCGCCCGGGAGCTCGGCCGCCGGCTCGCCGAGTGCGGCGTCAACCTCAACTGGGCGCCGTCCGCGGACGTCAACTCCAACCCGGGCAACCCGGTCATCGGCGTACGGTCCTTCGGCGCCGACACCGAGCTCGTGGCCCGGCACACCGCCGCGTACGTCGAGGGCCTCCAGGCCGCCGGGGTCGCCGCCTGCACCAAGCACTTCCCGGGGCACGGCGACACCGCGATCGACTCGCACCACGCGATGCCGCGCATCGACGTGGACCTGGAGACCCTGCACGCCCGTGAGCTGGTGCCCTTCCGGGCGGCCATCGCGGCGGGCACCAAGAGTGTGATGAGCGCGCACATCCTGCTGCCGGCGCTCGACCCGGACCGCCCCGCCACGGTGAGTCCGCGGATCCTCACCGGTCTGCTCCGCGAGGAGCTGGGCTACGACGGCCTGATCGTCACCGACGCCGTGGAGATGCAGGCCATCGCCGCGACGTACGGCATCGAGCACGGCTCCGTCCTCGCGATCGCCGCCGGGGCCGACGCGCTGTGCGTCGGCGGCGGCCTGGAGGACGACGGCACGGTGCTCCGGCTGCGCGACGCGCTGGTGCGGGCCGTGCGCAGCGGTGAACTCGCCGAGGAGCGGCTCGCGGACGCGGCCGCCCGGGTACGCGCCCTCGCGTCCTGGACGCAGGAGGCCGGGAAGGCCGGACCGGGGCCGGGCGCGGCACGGCAGGAGGGAACCGCGTCCGGCACCGGAACCGGTTCCGACATCGGCCTGGTCGCCGCCCGCCGGGCGGTGCGGACGACCGGCTCCGCCGCACCGCTGACCGAGCCCGCGTACGTCGCCGCGTTCGCCTCCGCGTCGAACATCGCCGTCGGCGACGAGACCCCGTGGGGCGTCGCCGCCGAGCTGGGCCGGCTGCTGCCGGGCACGGAGACCGGCACGTACGGCAGCGAGACCGAGGCGCCCGTCGCCGCGGTGCTGCGGGCGGCGGGGGAGCGGCGCATCGTCGTGGTCGTCCGCGACGTCCACCGTCACGCCTGGATGGGCGAGGCGCTCGACGCCCTGGTGGCCGAGCGCCCCGACACGGTCGTGGTCGAGATGGGCGTCCCGCAGGCGGCCCCCAGGGGCGGCCTGCACATCGCCACCCATGGCGCGGCCCGCGTCTGCGGCCTCGCGGCGGCGGAGATCGTCGTCAGGGGCACCGGCGGCCCGACGGCCTGAGTACCGGGCGTGATGCGGGGCCGGGGGGCCGCATCACGCCCGGCCGGGCCCACGACGGCGCAGGAGAGGGCCGGGACACCCAGCGTGGGTGTCCCGGCCCTCTCGTGCGTGCCCGGGGGTGCTACAGCCCCTGCCACGCGGGCTTCGCCGCATACGTGGCGCGGAAGTAGTCCGCCAGCTTCAGCTTCGACGCGGCGGCCTCGTCCACCACCACCGTCGCGTGCGGGTGCAGCTGGAGGGCCGAGGCGGGCACGATCGAGGCGACCGGCCCCTCCACCGTCTGCGCCACGGCGTCCGCCTTGCCCTCGCCGGTGGCGAGCAGGATCGGGTGGCGGGACTCCAGGATGGTGCCGATGCCCTGGGTGATCACGTGGTGCGGCACCTGCGTGATGTCGTCGTCGAAGAAGCGCGCGTTGTCGATCCGGGTCTGCTCGGTGAGCGTCTTGATCCGGGTGCGGGAGGCGAGCGAGGAGCACGGCTCGTTGAAGCCGATGTGCCCGTCGGTGCCGATGCCGAGGAGCTGCAGGTCGACCCCGCCGGCCTCGGCGAGCGCCTTGTCGTACGCCAGGCACGCCGCCTGGACGTCCTCGGCGGAGCCGTCGGGGCCCATGAAGGACTCCTCGGACAGACCGAGCGGTTCGACGACCTCGCGCAGCACCACGGAGCGGTAGGACTCCGGGTGGCCCGCGGGCAGACCGACGTACTCGTCGAGCTGGCAGATGCGGGCGCGCGAGGCGTCGACGGCACCGGAGCGGACCTTGGCCGCCAGCGCCTGGTAGATGGGCAGCGGGGTCGAGCCGGTGGCAACGCCGAGAAGGGCGTCGGGCTTGCGGCTCAGGAGGGCGCCGATGGCCTCCGCGATGAGTTCGCCGCCTGCCTTGGCGTCCGGGACGATGACAACTTCCACGCGGGGCCTGCCGATCTGAAGAGTTGAGTCAGGTGGTATAGACCAATCGGTCTCCAATCTAGCAGACCCCGGCAACCCGGGCACGGGGGTGTTCCCATCGTGGACGCGGTCCGCTGGCGGCCGTCCGGCGCACCGTGGTCGACTGGTCCGGACGGCGCCGCCGACGCGCCGGGACCCCGCTGGGAGGCACTCGACATGTCCGCCACATCTCCGGCCGGGGAGAGCGAGCAGCCGGGTCGGATCATGTCCCGCGAGATGGCCGAGCAGCCCGCGGTGCTCCGGCGCATCCTCGACCGGGGCGCCCCCGCGATCCGCGAGGCGGCCGCAGCCGTCGCGGCGCGCGGGCCGCGCTTCGTACTGCTCACCGCCCGGGGCACCTCGGACAACGCCGCGCTGTACGCCAAGTACCTGCTGGAGATCCGGCTCGGCCTGCCCTGTGGTCTCGCCTCGATGTCGACCACCACCGCGTACGGCGCGAAGCCGGACCTCCGGGACGTCCTCGTCGTCACCGTCAGCCAGTCCGGCGGCTCGCCCGACCTGGTGGCCTCCACGAGGGCGGCGCGCGAGGCCGGTGCGATCACCCTGGCCGTGACCAACAACCGGGACTCGCCGCTGTCCGCGGTCTCCGAGCACCACATCGACATCCTGGCCGGCCCGGAGAAGGCCCTCCCGGCCACCAAGACGTACACCGCCTCGCTCCTGTCCCTCTACCTCTTCGTGGAGGGGCTGGCCGGCGGCGACGGCTCGGCCGCCGCACTCCTGCCGGAGCGGGCCGAGGAGATCCTGGCCCGCAAGGACGAGATCAGGGCCCTGGCATCCCGCTACCGCTTCGCCGAGCGGATGGTCATCACCTCGCGCGGCTACGGCTACCCCACCGCCAAGGAGGCCGCCCTGAAGCTGATGGAGACCAGCTACATCCCGGCCCTCTCCTACTCGGGCGCCGACCTGCTGCACGGCCCGCTCGCCATGGTCGACAACATCTCCCCGGTGATCGCCGTGGTCACCGACGGCCGGGGCGGCGAGGCCCTCCAGCCCGTCCTGGACCGGCTGCGCGGCCGGGGCGCCGATCTCTTCGTGGTCGGCCCGGAGGCCCAGGTCGAGGCGGCGTCCGCGGGATTCGTGCTGCCGACGGCCGGGGTCGCCGAGGAGGTCCAGCCGGTCCTGGAGATCCTGCCGCTGCAGATGCTGGCGTACGAGGTGACGATCGCCCGCGGCCAGGACCCGGACGCGCCCCGCGCCCTGGCCAAGGTCACCGAGACCCGCTGAACACGGCGAACACCCCCGGGAACACCCGCGGGCCACGGCGCCGGGACGGGACCCTCAGCCCGTCCGGCACCGCAGCCCGGAGTAAGACCGGCCATCACGGACGGTCTGTTCGGCCGGCGGTGTGCGGTGCCCCCGGCCGGGGAGAGGTACCTGCGCGGTCAGGGCAGAGAGCGCGGGTACCTCGATCCGCTCTCCTGTGCGGGGAGAGCGGAAGCTCTGTCCGTAGCATTGTGGACTAGACCATTCGCCCGTGTCCATCCATGCGGCAGCCGCAATTTTCCGGCCACCTTCCCTTGCACGCACGGGCCGGTCGTCCGGTTCGGAACCATCGGCCCTCCGCGGGTACGCTCGCACACGTGCCCTCCATGAACGACCTCGTCCGCCAGCACACAGCCCTCAGCGACACCGACCTGGAGTGGCTGCATCTGCTGGTCTCGGAGTGGCAGCTGCTCTCCGACCTCTCCTTCGCCGACCTGGTGCTCTGGGTCCCCACCCGCGACGGCACCCGCTATGTCTCCGTGGCGCAGATGCGCCCCAACACCGGCCCCACCTCCTACCAGGACGACATGGTCGGGCACCTGGTGCCGCGCGGCCGCCGCCCGCTGCTGGACGCGGCGCTGGACGAGGGCCGGATCGTGCGCGAGGGCGACCCGGAGTGGCGCGAGGAGGTGCCGGTACGGGTCGAGTCGATCCCCGTGCGCAGGGAGGGCAGGGTCCTCGGGGTCATCGCCCGCAACACCAACCTCCTCACCGTCCGCACCCCGTCCAGGCTGGAGCTCACCTACCTCCAGTCGGCCTCGGACCTGGCCCAGATGATCGCCGCCGGGTCCTTCCCCTTCCCCGGCCAGCAGGTCGACATGGATGCCTCGCCGCGCGTCGGCGACGGGCTGATCCGGCTCGACGCCGACGGGGTCGTCCAGTACGCCAGCCCGAACGGCCTCTCCGCCTACCACCGGCTCGGCCTCGCCTCCGATCTGGTCGGCCAGCACCTGGGCGGCATCACCGCCGAACTCGCCCCCTCCCGGGGACCCGTGGACGAGGCCCTGGTCAAGCTGGCCAGCGGCTACGCGCCCCGGGAGTTCGAGGTCGAGTGCGCGGGCGGGGTGATCCAGCTCAGGGCGATCCCGCTCAAGCCCAAGGGTGTCCGCATCGGCTCCCTGGTCCTGCTCCGGGACGTCACCGAACTGCGCCGCCGCGAACGCGAGTTGATCACCAAGGACGCCACCATCCGGGAGATCCACCACCGGGTGAAGAACAACCTCCAGACCGTTGCCGCCCTGTTGCGGCTCCAGGCCCGGCGGATGGACTCCGTACGGGGCCGCGAGGCGCTCAACGAGGCGGTGCGGCGCGTCGGTTCGATCGCCATCGTCCATGAGACGCTGTCCCAGAATCTGGACGAGCGGGTGGAGTTCGACGAGATCGCCGACCGCGTCATCGCGATGGTCGCCGAGATCTCGCCGGGCAAGGTCACCTGCCGGAGGGCGGGACGCTTCGGCATCCTCGACGCCGAAGTGGCCACGCCCCTGGCGATGGTGCTCACGGAGGTCCTGCAGAACGCGCTGGAACACGCCTTCACGCTCGCCGAGTCCGGCACGGTGGAGGTGTCCGCGGTGTGCGGCGGTTCCTCCGCCGGGGCGCGGCTGCTGATCACGGTCCAGGACGACGGGTGCGGACTGCCCGAGGGATTCGATCCGCAGCGCGCCGGCAACCTGGGTCTGCAGATCGTCCGGACGCTGGTGGAAGGCGAGTTGGGCGGAACCTTCGGCATGGTCCCGGCCCCCGAGCGCGGCACCCAGGTCGTGCTCGACATTCCCGTCCGGCCCCAGAAGTAGCCCCGCCGGTCAGCCCGTTCACCGCGGTGGACCGGTGCCGGGGCACGAACGCAGCAGTGAGCCCGGACCGTTGTCACGGTCCGGGCTCACTGTTCATGCATGCGCTTCGGGGGTACTGCGCGCTGCGAGTCGGGGGGCGGGGTTGTGCGTACGCTCTGTACGCGCCGCCCGGCTGAGGCTCGTAGCGGTGGCGTCGGTCAGGCGCTGGCGTTACGCGCCCGGTTGCGAGCGGCGCGGCGCTTCATCGCGCGGCGCTCGTCCTCGCTGAGGCCACCCCAGACGCCGGAGTCCTGGCCGGACTCGAGCGCCCACTGCAGGCACTGCTCCATGACGGGGCAGCGACGGCAGACGGCCTTGGCTTCCTCGATCTGCAGCAGCGCAGGACCGGTGTTGCCGATGGGGAAGAACAGCTCGGGGTCTTCCTCACGACAAACGGCGTTGTGACGCCAGTCCATGGCTGCTACCTCTCCTTGGTATTACATACTGTTGCTTGTGAATGTGAACGCTTTCACGAATCCCCCCGCAGGTGACGGGCCGACGCCCAGATGAACTGGTTGTGGTCCTGTGCAAGTGAGGAGGGGTTCTGGCTTTCAGTGGAGGCTGGTGTTGCGGGCCGTCCCGATCGCCATGTAGAGATTCGCAAACCTCAGCGGCGGATACAACCCCTTCTGGAAACTTTTTTTTGATTCCTCGGTGTCGACTAGGTCACAGCCGTACTTCTATGGGGTGGAGCCCAGCCCAAACGTTCGAGTTAAAGGACTTTGGACCCTTCCACTCACACAATCACACGCAGTGCACGGCGTACGCCTGTGAACGTCACACTTGTGCGCACTCCCAGGTGGTCGCCGTCCATCTGGAAGGGCAGTGGAACCTTTGAATGCAAGGTGAAGTCCGTGAGGTCATGAAGTGAAACGGCGTGCTTTCCGGACGGGCCCTTCTCCGGGCTCGAAGTGAGCAGCTGGGTGCCGTAACGGGCGACCGCCCCGGTGGAGAGACGCTTCAGTCCGAGCACGTCCAGGCCGGTGTCGAACGTGGCCTTCGGGGACGCGTACAGAGGGCGATTGCCCAGGTAGGACCAGGGGGCGGTGTTGGAGATTATGGACAGCGCCAGGTCGGTGACCGGTTCGTGCCCGGGGGTCTCCAGGGTCATCACGCCGTGCCTGCGGTGCGGCTCGTCGATGAACTGCCGGAGCACCTGTCGTACGTAGAGCGCGTGCGTGGAGCGCTTGCCGCGTTCGCGTTGCTGTTCGACCCGGCCGACCACGCCCGCGTCGAAACCGAGCCCGGCGCAGAAGGTGAACCAGCGTTCCGGGACGGATTCGTCCTCGGTGCCGGGGGTGCCGGCCGCCAGTCCCAGGCCGACCGTGCGTTCGGTCCGGTGGGCGAGCGCGTCCAGGATCGCTCCGGTCGCCTCCACCGCGTCGTTGGGCAGGCCCAGGGCGCGTGCGAACACATTGGTGGAGCCGCCGGGAACCACCGCGAGGCGCGGGAGGCTGTCCAGGTCGGGGCCGTTGTGGAGGAGGCCGTTGACGACCTCGTTGACCGTGCCGTCGCCGCCCAGGGCGACCACGAGATCGATGTCGTCGTCGTCCGCGGCCCGTCGCCCCAGGTCCCGGGCGTGGCCCCGGTATTCCGTGGTCACGGCCTCCAGCTTCATCTCGCTGGCCAGCGCATGGATGAGCACGTCACGGGTCCGCGCACTGGTGGTGGTAGCAGCTGGATTGACCACGAGGAGTGCGCGCATGACCGCCAGACTACCTACCGCGCGGTATCGCTCTGAAGTCCCGCCCCCCGACCTTCACGCTCGGTGACGGTCCGGATGCTGCGGGGCGGACCGACCGCCCGTCCCGTGCCGATTCCGGCATCCGTTCCGGTACCGGTTTCGACCCCGGCTTCGCTTTCGCGGCCCCGGGATGCCAACCTGCAAGGGTGAGTACTCAGCAGAACACGCCCGCCTCGTCGCCCTCGCCGAGGCTCGAACCGGCGAAGCCGAGCAGGATCACTCTCGTTGCCGGACTCACCGCCCTGGAAGGGGCGGCGCTGGCCATCGGCGGGATCTACATGCTGGTCATGGGGCTGCTCGGCCGCCCCGAGAGCCCGCAGCAGGCGGAGATGGGCGGTCTGACGCTGATCGCGCTCGCCCTGATCCCGCTGTTCGCCGCCCGCGGCCTGCTGCTGCGGCGCAGCTGGAGCCGCGGCCCCGCGCTCATCACGCAGATCATCGCGCTCCCGGTGGCCTGGACGCTGCTGCGGTCGCACGGCGTGCTGATCCCGGCCGGGATCGTCCTTGCCGCGGTGACCCTGACGGCGCTCTACCAGCTGGTCAGGCCCACGACGGTCGAGGCGCTCGGCATCCGCCGGCCGGGCACCACCCCGGAGAACTGAATCCGCCCCGCCCGGCGACCGGGCGGGGCGGACCGGCGGCGCCGGGCACGGGCAAGGACCGCGCCCGCGCGCGGCCCCGCGCTACTCCTCGACGAGCAGCCGCTCGCGCAGCTGCGCCAGCGTGCGGGCCAGCAGCCGCGAGACGTGCATCTGCGAGATGCCGACCTCCTGCGCGATCTGCGACTGGGTCATGTTGCCGAAGAAGCGCAGCAGCAGGATCCGCTTCTCGCGCGGCGGCAGGTCCTCCAGCAGCGGCTTGAGCGACTCGCGGTACTCGACGCCCTCCAGCGCCTCGTCCTCGGAGCCCAGCGTGTCGGCGACCGCGGGGGACTCGTCGTCCGTGTCCGGCACGTCCAGTGAGAGCGTGCTGTAGGCGTTGGCCGATTCCAGGCCCTCCAGGACCTCTTCCTCGGAGATGCCCAGCCGCTCCGCCAGCTCGTGGACCGTCGGCGAGCGCCCGTGCTGCTGGGAGAGCTCGGCGGTGGCCGTGGTCAGCGAGAGCCGCAGCTCCTGGAGCCGGCGCGGCACCCGGACCGCCCAGCCCTTGTCACGGAAGTGGCGCTTGATCTCGCCCACGACCGTCGGGGTCGCGTACGTCGAGAACTCGACGCCGCGGTCCGGGTCGAACCGGTCCACCGACTTGATCAGGCCGATCGTGGCGACCTGGGTCAGGTCGTCCAGCGGCTCGCCGCGGTTGCGGAACCGGCGGGCCAGGTGCTCCACGAGGGGCAGGTGCATCCGCACCAGCCGATTGCGCAGCTCCGCCTTCTCGGGCGACCCGTCGGGCAGCGCGCGCAGTTCGACGAAGAGCGCCCGCGCCCCGCTGCGGTCGTGTGGATCGTGGTGCCCGTGCTCGCTCATCTGGCCTGCCCGCTCCGCCTGCGACTGCTCCACCGCGACCGTACGGCCCACCGGCCCGTCCGCCCCGTCCACCGGATGGGGCAGGGCCTGCTGTTCCGGGATGCCTGCTGCGCGCACCACCCCTGGTCGCATCGTTTCGTCCCGCACAGGACCGTCCCCGTTCCCGTTGCTCACGCCGGCCCGGGTCCCGCGCCGCGCTGTTTGTAGAGGCTGATGCTGACCGTACGGTCGTCGGCCACCGAGGAGTCCACCTTCCCGGCCAGTGCGGAGAGCACCGTCCAGGCGAAGGTGTCGCGCTCCGGTGCCCGGCCGTCCGTCGTGGGGGCGGCCACCGTGACCTCGAGAGAATCCTCGACGAGCCGGAAGACGCAGCTGAGGACGGAGCCCGGCACGGCCTGCTGAAGCAGGATCGCGCAGGCCTCGTCGACCGCGATGCGAAGATCCTCGATCTCGTCGAGGGTGAAGTCCAAGCGCGCTGCGAGACCGGCCGTGGCCGTACGCAGCACCGACAGGTAGGCACCCGCAGCGGGCAGCCGGACCTCTACGAAGTCCTGATTCCCGGGCTCGCCTGCGATCTGGGACACCCTCACCTCCAAGGTGGCACAAACTCTTTCGAGGATCCGGGAAGGGTGCCCCGGAGCCATGCGGTACGTCTTCGGTTCTGGTCCGCGACGCTATCGCGACCCATGATGCCGTGTCGCCAGAGCCCCAGCCCATGGCTGTCACTCATGGTAAGCCCATGAGTACACACAGTGGGTAGGGGTCTGCGGCGGTCAATTACGAACAACCGGCGCCGGTTTGACGTACCCAGGCCTCAGACGATCGAACCGTCCTCGAAGCACCAGCGCCAGTTCTCGCCCGGCTCGAAGCTCCGCATCACCGGATGGCCGGTCTCCTTGAAGTGCCCCGTGGCGTGCTGCAGGGGTGACGAATCGCAGCAGCCGACATGGCCGCAGACCAGGCAGAGCCGCAGCTGCACGGGGTGGGTGCCCGCCGCGAGGCAGCCGGGGCACGTCGCGCTGAGCGGAGCCGGTTCGGGGCGCGGCAGTACGGACACGTGAGAGCAGTCACTCATGATTGTCAGGTTACGACGGATACGTGGACCGTGAACTGATGCGAGGACCGTGGAATGGACGTACTGCCGCTGGTGGGACTGGTCGCGGCCAGTGCGGCGGTGGCGGGGGCGGCACGCCGCACGCCCGTGCCGGCCCCGCTGCTGCTCGTCACCGTGGGCCTGATCGCCTCCTATCTGCCCGGGGTGCCCACGTACACCCTGGACGCGCACGTCGTGCTGCCGCTGCTGCTGCCACCGTTGCTCTACACGGCGGCCGTCGACAGCTCGTACCTCGATCTGCGGGCCAATCTCCGGCCGGTCGCGCTGCTGTCGGTCGGTTACGTGCTGTTCGCGACCGTCGCGGTCGGCTGGCTGGCGTACCGCCTCGTGCCCGACCTGCCGCTGACCGCCGCGCTGGTGCTCGGCGCGGTCGTCGCCCCGCCGGACGCGGTCACGGCCGCCGCGATCGCGCGCCGGGTCGGGCTGCCCGGCCGGGTCACGACGGTCCTGCAGGGCGAGTCCCTGGTGAACGATGCAACGGCGATCACCGCCTACAAGGTGGCGATCGCGGCCGCGGTGGGTGAGGGGATGAGCTGGGGCGCGGGGATCGGGGAGTTCTTCCTCGCCGCGGTCGGCGGTGTCGTGGTCGGTCTGGCGCTGATGGTGCCGCTGCACTGGCTGCGCACCCACCTGAAGGAGGCGCTGCTGCAGAACACGCTGTCGCTGCTGATTCCCTTCGTGGCGTACGCGGCGGCCGAGCGGGTGCACGCCTCCGGGGTGCTCGCCGTGGTCGTCGTGGCGCTCTATCTGGGGCACCGGTCCTGGCAGGTGGACTTCGCGACCCGGCTCCAGGAGGCGGCCGTCTGGAAGATGGTCGCGTTCATTCTGGAGTCCGCGGTCTTCGCGCTGATCGGGCTCCAGCTGCCCTTCGTACTGAAGGGGCTCGGCGCGTACGCCGTGGGCGAAGCCGTCCGGTACGCGGTCGTCGTCTTCCTCGCCGTGGTCGTGGTCCGCTTCGTCTGGGTCTACCCGGCGACGTATCTGCCCCGGTGGCTGTCGAAACGGATCAGGGAACGCGAGCCCGACACCGACTGGACGGCGCCGCTGATCGTCGGATGGGCCGGGATGCGCGGTGTCGTCTCGCTCGCCATCGCCTTCTCCATCCCGTTCGCCATGTCCGACGGGAGTCCCTTCCCGGCCCGCAACCTGGTGCTGTTCCTGACGTTCACCACGGTCATCGGCACCCTGGTCGTCCAGGGGCTCAGCCTGCCCCTGCTGGTGCGGGTCCTGAAGCTGCCCGGGCGTGACGCGAAGGCCGAGACCCTGGCCGAGGCGCAGGCCCAGAGCGAGGCCTCCGCGGCCGCCGAGGCGCGGCTGGACGAGCTGCTGGCCGATCGCCGCAACCAGCTGCCCGGACCCCTCGCCGACCGGCTGCGCACCGTGCTGGAACGCCGCCGCAACGCCGTGTGGGAGCGGCTGGGCGCGGCCAATGAGCTGACCGGGGAGTCGGCGGACGACACCTACCGGCGCCTGGCCAGGGAGATGATCGAGGCCGAGCGCGCGGTCTTCGTGACGCTGCGGGACGAGCGGCGGATCGACGACGAGATGCTGCGGACGCTGCTCAGACGGCTCGACCTGGAGGAGGCGGCGGCCTACCGGGAGGAGTCGGACGCCGCCTGAGGGCTGCCCGTGACGACCGCCGCGACCGTGGTTCCCGCAGGGAACGCACCCTCCCCGGCCAGCTCGGTGAGCGCGTACAGCAGCTTGGCGACGTAGAGCCGCTCGACGGGCAGGCCGTGCCGCTGCTCGAAGTCGTCGGCGAAGGCGTGCAGGGCCGGGGTCGTACGGGCGTAGCCGCCGAAGTGGAAGCGCTCGTCCAGGGACCAAGACCCGGCCGGTCCGCCGAAGGCCTCCCGCTGCAGTTCGCGCACCGCCTCCCCGAGGAAGCCGCCGCGCAGCACCGGGACACCGAGGGCGCGCTGCCCGGGCGCGAGGCCGGCGGCGAGACCGGCGAGGGTGCCCCCGGTGCCGCAGGCCACCGCGACCGTGCCGGCCCGGCCGCGCAGCTCGCGCCCCAGCTCTGTACAGCCCTGTGCCGCCAGGGAGTTGCTGCCGCCCTCCGGGATGACACAGCACTCCCCGAAGGCGCTCAGCAGCCCCGCCAGGACCGCTGGATCGCCCTTCGCCCGGTAGGTCGCGCGGTCCATGAAGTGCAGGGTCATCCCGTCGGCGGCGCATTGGGCCAGCGAGGGGTTCAGCGGCCGGTCCGCCAGTTCGTCACCGCGCACCACCCCGACGGTGCGGAAGCCGAGCAGCCGCCCGGCGGCGGCGGTGGCCCGCAGATGGTTGGAGTACGCGCCGCCGAAGGTCAGCACGGTGCGCCCGGCGGCGGCCCGCAGATTGAGGGAGAGCTTGCGCCATTTGTTGCCGGGCAGATCCGGGTGGATCAGATCGTCACGCTTGAGCAGCAGCCGTACGCCGTGCCGCGCGAAGCGCCCGTCCTCGACCGGCTGCAGGGGCGAGGGGAGCACCGGCTGCAGCCGGGAGAGGTCGAGCGCTTCGAAGGGCATGCCGCAATTGTCGCCGGACCGTACTCAGTCCTGCGCCAGCCACATGTCGGGGCCGAAGACCTCGTAGTGGATGTCGGATGCCGGGACGCCCTTGGCCAGCAGCTGGGTGCGCACGGCGCGCATGAAGGGCAGGGGGCCGCAGAGGTAGGCGTGGGTGCCGGGGGCGACGGCGAGGCCGCTCAGATCGACCTGGCCGGTGCGGTCGGCGGGGTGGTCCGGCTCGGGGTCCTCGTACCAGAAGTGGGCGGCGGCGTCGGGGAGCTTGGCGGTGAGCTGGGCGTGGTCGGTGCGCATCGCGTGGGCGGCGGGGGAGCGGTCGCCGTGCACGACGGTGACCGGGGCCCGGTGGCCGGTCGCCGCGAGGTGGTCCAGCATCGAGAGCATCGGGGTGCAGCCGATGCCCGCGGAGGCGAGCAGGAGCGGCGCGTCGGTGGACTCCAGCACGAGATCGCCGTACGGGGCGGAGACCCGCAGCAGGTCGCCGGCCCCGACCTCGGTGTGCAGATGGCGCGAGACCTCGCCGTCCGGCGAGCCGCCGCCGTGCACCCGCTTGACGGTGATGGAGCGGAGCCGCGAGCCGGGGGCGCAGGAGAGGCTGTACTGGCGTATCTGGCGGGCCCCGTCGGGGAGTTCCACCTGTACGGAGACGTACTGGCCGGGCCGGAAGGCGGGTGCGGGGGCGCCGTCGGCCGGGCGGAGCTGGAAGGTGGCGACATCGGCGGTCTCCTCGATCCGGGCGGCCACCTCCCACTCGCGCCACACGTCGCCGGCGACGACACCCTGCTGTGCGTACAGCCGCTCCTCGATCGAGATCAGGGCGCCGGCCATCAGCCAGTAGACCTCGTCCCAGGCGGCCGCGACCTCCGGGGTGACCGCGTCGCCGAGCACCTCGGCGATCGCGGCGAACAGATGGGTGTGCACGATGTCGTACTGGGCGGCGGTGACGCCGAGGGAGGCGTGCTTGTGGGCGATCCGGCCGAGCATCACGTCCGGGCGGGTGTCCGGGTGCTCGATCAGATGGGTCGCGAAGGCGGCGATGGAGCCCGCGAGGGCCTGCCGCTGGGCACCGGAGGACTGGTTGCCGCGGTTGAAGAGGTCGCGCAGCAGCTCGGGGTGGGCCTCGAAGAGCTTGCGGTAGAAGAGGTCGGCGATGTCTCCGATGGCCGCGCCAACGGCGGGGAGGGTGGCACGGACGGTGGCGGTCGACGTCTCGGAGAGCATCGGGACTCCTCGTTCTGAATTGGTATTTGAGATTCGTATTTTTGGGCAGTGTGGAACCGGGCAGCGCGAAGCCGGGCGGCGCGAAGCCGGGTGGCACGGGATCGGGCGGTGGGGCCCGTGGTGTGGTGTGCGGCGGCTCAGCCGGTGTCCGGGCGGGTGCTGCTGATGCCGATCAGCAGCGGCCCGGTGGGGGATGCGACCAGTTCGGCGACGGTGAGCGGATCGAGTGAGGCGTAGAAGGCCTCTTCCGCGCGGCGCAGTGCGCCGCGCAGCCGGCAGGCCGAGCGCAGGGGGCAGGGGGTGGCGCCCTCGCACTCGACGACGTCGCCGGGGCCTTCGAGTTCCCGGACGAGCTCGCCGATCGAGGCGGAGCGGCCCGCCCCGGTGAGGCTGAGCCCCCCGCCGCGACCCCGTCGCGCCTCGATCAGTCCGAGGTGCTGGAGCCTGGCGACGACCTTCGCGGCGTGGGTGTACGGCACCTGCATGGTGGCCGCCACCTCCCGGGTGGTCGGCGGATCCTCGTTCTCCGCGACGGCGAGGCGCATCAGCACGCGCAGCGCCACGTCGGTGAATTTCGTCAGCCGCATGACAGTAACCGTAGATAAGTTGCATCGAGGATGCAACTTAAGTTGGTCCGTGGACATTGCTGAGCGTTGTGCCCAGCCCAAAGCTGATTAGTCACACTCTTTTGTGTAATGGTGCGACCGCTCTCCGTGCTGAAAGGCTTCTTCTCGAAGGTCGGCCGAAGATGGAGAGGACGTCAGATGTCCGTTGGTGAAGAGGTTCAGAACGCGTCGTTGCCGCCGCAGCAGAGTCTGGGGACGGCAGCGGCGCGGAACCTCGCGACGACCACCAAGTCCGCCCCGCAGATGCAGGAGATCACCTCGCGGTGGCTGCTGAAGACGCTGCCGTGGGTGCAGGTGCAAGGTGGTACCTACCGGGTGAACCGCAGGCTGAGCTACTCGGTCGGGGACGGCAGGGTGACCTTTGTACAGACCGGTGACCGGGTCGCGGTCATCCCCGCCGAGCTCGGAGAGCTCCCCGCCCTGCGGGACTTCGGCGACGAAGAAGTGCTGGGCGAGCTGGCCCGGCGGTGCGAGCAGCGCGAGATCGCGGCGGGGCAGGTGCTGGCCGCGTCGGGGGACGCGGCGGACAGCGTCTATCTGCTGGCGCACGGCAAGGTCGAGAAGGTCGGCACCGGTCCGTACGGGGACGAGACGGTGCTCGGGGTCCACGCCGACGGGGCCTATTTCGGGGACCAGGCCCTGGTCGACGGCGACGCCGTCTGGGAGTACACGGCCCGTGCCGTCACCGCCTGCACGGTGCTGACGCTGAGCCGGGCGGACGTGCTGAACCTCGCCGAGCGCGCGGACTCGCTCCGCGACCACCTCGCCGGGCTGCTCAGCATTCCGGAACAGCGCACCAACAAGTACGGCGAAGCGGCGATCGACCTCTCCGCCGGCCATGTCGGCGAGGCCGTCGTCCCGCACACATACGTCGACTACGACGCGTCCCCCCGCGAGTACGAGCTGAGCGTCGCCCAGACCGTGCTCAAGGTCCACAGCCGGGTCGCCGACCTCTACAACCAGCCGATGAACCAGACCGAGCAGCAGTTGCGGCTCACGGTCGAGGCGCTGCGCGAGCGCCAGGAGCACGAGCTGATCAACAACCGCGAGTTCGGGCTGCTCAACAACTGCGACTACGGGCAGCGCCTCCAGCCGCACGACGGTGCGCCCAGCCCCGACGACATGGACGAGCTGCTCTCGCGCCGCCGCGGCTCGAAGCTCTTCCTCGCCCACCCGAGGGCCATCGCCGCGTTCGGCCGCGAGTGCAACAAGCGCGGTCTGGTGCCGGAGAGCGTCGATGTCGGCGGACACCATGTCCCGGCCTGGCGAGGGGTGCCGATCTTCCCGTGCAACAAGATCCCGGTCACCGACGCCCGGACCACGTCGATCATCTGCATGAGGACGGGTGAGGCCGAGCAGGGCGTCATCGGACTCCAGCAGTCCGGCATCCCCGACGAGATCGAGCCCAGCCTCTCGGTCCGCTTCATGGGGATCGACGAGCAGGCGATCATCTCCTATCTGGTGACGGCCTACTACTCCGCGGCAATCCTCGTGCCGGACGCCCTGGGCGTACTGGAAAACGTCGAGGTCAGCCGCTGGCGGTAGCCCCTCGGGGGTCCGGACGGCGATGTCCGGACCCCCGTCAACCTCCGCCGCCGGGCAGCCGTGCCCGGGGCGGCCTCGGGAGGACGGCCCAGTGAAGACCCATCACGTACCCCAACCACCCACGCCCCGCATCCCGGGCGACGACGCCCCGCGCGTACCCGTGGCGCAGGGCCCCGACGACCCGCCCGCCACGGCCTTCGCCCCGGCCGCCGCGGCACAGGGCCAGGAGGCCGAGGTGCTCCTGGAGCGGACCCGGGCTCTCGTCGATCCGCAACTGCGCGCCGCAGTCGAGTCGTTGCCCGGATCCATCCGTCGCGTGGCGATGTACCACTTCGGCTGGCAGGAGGCCGACGGCAGCCCGTCCTCGGGTCCGGCCGGCAAGGCCATCAGACCCGCACTGGTCCTCGCCGCCGCCCGCGCGCTCGACGGCGACCAGGAACGGGCGGTGCGGGCAGCCGTCGCCGTGGAGCTGGCCCACAACTTCACCCTGCTGCACGACGACGTCATCGACGAGGACCGGACGCGCCGTCACCGCCCCACCGCCTGGGCGGTCTTCGGCATCCCGGACGCGATCATCGCGGGCGACGCCATGTTCGCCCTCGCCCAGCGGCTGCTCACCGAGGACCCGTCCCCGGCCGGGGCCCGCGCCTCGGCCCGGCTCTCGGCCTGCGTCATCGAACTGTGCGCGGGCCAGCAGGCCGACTGCGCCTTCGAGGACCGGGGCCCCGACGAGGTCACGCTGGACGAGTGCCTGACCATGGCCACCGCCAAGACCGGCGCCCTGCTCGGCTGCGCCTGCGCACTGGGGGCACTGTACGCGGGCGCGGGGGAGCGCTCGGTCGGCGCGCTGGACGGATTCGGCCGGGAGGCGGGCCTCGCCTTCCAGCTCATCGACGACCTGATCGGCATCTGGGGGGACCCGGCGCGGACCGGGAAGCCGGTCGGCGCGGATCTCGTCGCCCACAAGAAGTCCCTGCCCGTCGTCGCCGCACTGACCTCCGGCACCCCGGCGGCGGCCGAACTCGCCACGCTGTACCGGGGATCGATGAACACACCCGGCGAGGTGAGCCGCGCCGCCGACGCCGTCGAACGGGCCGGCGGCCGCGACTGGGCGCAGATCGCCGCGGCGGACCGGATGGCCCGCGCGGTCCATCACCTCGCCCGGGCGGTCCCCGACCTGGCCCGGGCGGGCGACCTCCTGACACTCGCGGAGTTCGTCACCCGACGGACGCACTGACCACGGAGCGGAGGAAGCGGAACGGGGACAAGGCGCCGAGGTCACAAGGCCCGTGAGAGGAAACGGAGGGCGAGCGGGCGACTGTCATGGGCACGGGCTACAGTCCGTGCCCATGACAGATGAGTCATGGGCAGGGTGGTACCGGGACCGACAGGGTTCCGATGCCGTCGTCCTCACCACCGACGGACAGCAACTACGCCTCCGCACACGAGGCATCGACTTCGAGGGCACGAGCTTCGACGGCCTCACCCCGGCCGTCGGCACGCCACCGGCCGACGACCGGTTCACCCTGGTGGACGGTGCGCTGAGCGACTGCGTGCTGGAGTGGGACCTGCCGCTCCCGGTCATCTGGGACGGAGCCGTTCACCAGGCCACGCTCAGCTGCCTGTTGTCGCTGCGCCGCCCCGATTCCTACCTCGGCCTGGAGCTGCAGTTCGGCGGCGCGGCCTACACGTCCCATCGCGCCGAGAGCGACTTCGCGTCCGCGCTCGCCACGATCCAGCGCGCCCTGCCGCCCGGCGTGCGGCTCCAGACCTGCATAGCCTGCGCCTTCTCGGACTACTTCCCGGCCCCGGCCGCGGTGCGCGGACTGTCCGGCGGCCTCGCGTGCTTCCGGGGCGCCAAGGACGCCTACCGGGGGGCGGCCGGTGAGGGCGATGTCCGGGACCTGTGGGACCGGCGCACCGGGTTCGTCCAGGAGATCTGGAGCTGTCGCGAGTTCGAGCCCCGCCCGGAGCAGGGCGCCGGTACGGGCCACCGCGGCGCCTTCCCGCTGGAACTCGCCTGACCGTCCGGCCCCGGCCGGATCCCGTGCCCGGTCCGTGAACCGGCCCGCGGACCCGGTCCCGTCCGCACCGGCGGGCCGCAGCGGGGCCACCCCGTCCTACGAGGTGGCCCCGGTGGTGCGACGCGTCCGGACCGGGGAGGGTCAGGAGGCGCTGCGCGCGAGAGAAGCCGCGAAGCCGTTCTGCCACAGGTAGTTGACCTGGCTGCGCTCGTTCGCGTTGGGGTACGGGTTGGTGCAGGACGTGCCGGGGCCGCCGCCCGACATCAGCTCGCTGCACGGGCCGGAGTAGTGGTCCGGCAGTCCGAGCACATGACCGGTCTCGTGTGCGGTGACACGGGTCGAGTTGTACTGCTGGTTCTGCGCGTAGTCCAGGAAGATGTACCCGTTGCCGTGCCCGTCGGTGCTCGCGTACGAGCCCCGGGAGTCATTGCCCTCGTAGTAGGCGAAGTCGGCGTTCGAGCCCTCCTGCAGGCGGACGTTGGAGACGGAGCTGTTCCAGATCTGCGCGCTGCTGGCTATCTGGGAACGGAAGCTGGGCGCGTTGGAGGTGCTGTAGACGACGGTGACCGACTGGGCGCCGGGGTTCGCCGCCCGCTTCTTCGCCACGGACTTGGCGACCGCCTCGAAGAACGCCTTGTTCGCGGCGGCGTTCTCGTGCGATCCGGCGTAGGCGGTGTAGCCGGCGCGGGCGTCCGACGTGGTGGTGGGTGCCGCGGCGGGGGCCGAGGAGGCGATCGCCGGTGCCGTGCCCAGCGCGGCCGCGAGGCCGAAGCCGAGGCCGACCACGGCCGACATGACGGTCCTGGGGTGTCTCATGGGGGGTCTCCTACCGTTACCGGTCCGATGAACCCGTCCGATGATCGGACTCGGACGGGTGCGGTACGGAGAGAGTGTCGGGGAGCACGAGCCGCGGCGGATGATGTCAACCGGCGATAGCGCCGGGCTATCGCCATCCCGGGTACCGCCGCCGAAGAGTCCGCCAACTCCAGGTGAATTAAAGGGCTTTGATGTGGTTGGGGAGTCTGGTGCGACCGCCGCCCGCCGCCCTACGCTCGACCGTATGGAGCTTGAGGTGAGACACCTCAGGGCGCTGTGCGCCATCGCGGACACGGGCAGCCTGCACCAAGCCGCCCGCAGACTGGGCGTGAGCCAGCCCTCCCTGACCACCCAGCTGCGCCGGATCGAGAACACCCTGGGCGCCGAGCTGTTCCGCCGCGAACGGACCGGCTGCCGGCCGACGTTGCTCGGCCGCTCCGTCCTCAGCCGGGCCCGCCCCCTGGTCGACGGGATGACCGCCCTGGTCAGCGACGCGAAGGCGGAGGCCGACGCGGTCCGGGCCTCCGGGCCCCGGCTGCGCATCGGCTGCACGGCGAGCCGGGTCATCGGCGGCTGGCTGAGAAGGCTGCGGCTCCGGCTCCCCGGCACGGACATCTCGCTGCGGGTCGACGTGTCGGCCCGCGCACTGCTCCGCGACGTCGGGGCGGGCGGGCTCGACGTCGCCTTCGTGCACGAGGTCGAAGGCTGCCCGCTGGCCGTCCCCGACGGCCTGGAACAGCGCGTACTCCTGGACCGCGAACCGCAGTTCATCTCCATGGCCAGGGACCACCCGGCCGCCGGCCGGCCGGTCGTCGACCTCGTCGACCTGGCCGCCGACCGGTGGATGGTCGACCCCACCGTGGACGGCGAATGGGACGGGCTGCGCCGGGTGTTCGACGAGGCCGGTCTCGCGCCGGCCGTGCTGCACGGCGACTACCTCACCGCCGCCTCCCTCATCGTGCTCGGCGAGGCGGTCGCCCCCTGCCAGCCCACCTCCGGACCGCGCGACGACATGGCGATCCGCCCGCTGCGCGACGACCCCCTCGCCGTACGGCTGCTGCTGGTGTCCCGGCCCGGCGTCGACACGGCGACGGTGTACGGGGAGCTGGAGGCGGCCTACCGGGAGGCGGCCCGGCGCGCGGCCGGGTACCACCAGTGGCTGCTGCGCAATCGCAGCCCGCTCGCCCGCATGCCGTGAGGCACGGGTTCCCGATTCCGCCGAGAGCGAGGACCGGTTCCCACCGGGCCGCCCGGCGGGCAGAGTCGGTGCCATGAGGCTTCTGATGCTGGGCGGTACGGAATTCGTCGGGCGCGCCGTCACCGAGGCGGCGCTGGCGCGGGGCTGGGACGTCACGGTGTTCCACCGCGGCCGGCACGCACCCCCGCCGGGTGTGACGGAACTCCTGGGCGACCGCACCGCCGAGAACGGCCTCGCCGCCCTGGCCCGGCCGGGCGACGACCCCGACGGCGGGTACGCCTGGGACCTGGTCGTCGACACCTGGAGCGGCGCGCCCTCGGCGGTACGGGACGCGGCCCGCCTGCTGGCCGGCCGGGCCGCCCGGTACGCCTATGTCTCCAGCCGCTCCGTGTACGACTACCCGGCCCCGGCCGGCCTGGCGGAGGAGGGTCCGCTGGTGACCGGCGCCTCGCCCGACGCAGGCGGGGACGTCTCGTACCCCCTGGCCAAGCGCGGCGGCGAACTGGCCGCGCTGGACGCCTTCGGCGACCGGGCCCTCCTCGCCCGCGCCGGACTGATCCTGGGCCCCTGGGAGAACATCGGCAGACTGCCCTGGTGGCTGGGACGGATCGCCCGCGGCGGTCCCGTACTGGCCCCGGGCACACCGGATCTGAGGCTTCAGTACATCGACGCCCGCGACCTCGCCGACTGGCTGCTGGACGCCGCCCGCAGCGGACTGCACGGACCGTACAACCTGGTGAGCCGCCCGGGCCACGCCACCATGGGGCAGCTGCTGGAGGCCTGTGTGCGTGTCACCGGCTCCGACGCGGCACTGCGCTGGACACCCGCGGAGAAGATCCTCACGGCGGGCGTGGAGCCGTGGAGCGATCTGCCGGTCTGGCTGCCGCCGGGCGAGCTGTACGACACCCTGCACTGCGGAGACGTCAGCAAGGCGTACGCGACCGGCCTGCGTTGCCGCCCGGTCGAGGAGACGGTCGCCGACACCTGGAAGTGGCTGGAGGAGCTGGGCGGTCAGGCCCCGCAGCGTCCGGACCGGCCCGAGGTCGGCCTGGACCCGGGGGTGGAGGCCGAACTGCTGGCGGACACCGCCTGACCCGCCGCCGAAGCCGCCGAAGGCGACCGCGTATCGCCGGGGACGACCGGCTTGTGACCGACGGCTGTTGACGCACCGCCGGCCTCGGCCCCGCGCGTGACCGCGCGCTCGGGCGATTCCGGTCGCGGCTCCGCTTATCCGGGTGCATCAGGGGTGAACCGGGCGTGGCATTCCTTTCGTTTGGTAAGTAAACCTGCATATTGCCCCTTATGGCAACAGAAGTGCGTAGGCGAGGCAAAGGTATCCGGGCGGCGGTGGCCACGGCGGCGGCCGCTGCCATGGTGGGCGCGATGGCGTCCATCGCTCTGGCCGACCCGTTGCCCGGCGGGCTCGGCCCGTGTCTGGGCAGCGACTGCCCGGACACCTGGCCCGACCCGAACAACGGGCCCGTCAGTTTCCACGACAGCAACATCAACATCTTCGTCGGCGGCGACTTCCTGGTCCGGGAGGCCGCCGCCGAGGCCGAGGGGAAGATCGTCACCCTCGGGCAGTTCGACATGAACAAGCGCGAGGGGGCCTCGCAGGTCTACAACGTCGGCGTGGCCGGCGTGGGCTCCCGGGTGCCGCCCCCCGACGGCTCCGACTATCTGACCGTGGGCGGGCCCCTGGCCGTCGCGACCGGACAGCGGCTGCTCGCCGAGGAAGGCACGAACCACGGCGTGGTCAAGTACGCCGACACCGTCAGCGGAACGGTGATCCCGGCCCCGGTCCACGACCCGGCCGCCACGGCCCCGTACGCGCAACTGCGCGACCAGCTGACCGCGGCCAGCCACTGTTACGCCTACGACGACAACCAGGACCACCGCCGCCCTGCCACGGGCACCGTGGTGAACACCGGTTCCGAGACAGTCTTCACCGGCGACGGCACCTCGTCCCTCCAGGTCTTCGCCGTCGACGCCGACCTGACGACGGCCCAGGGCGGTCAGCAGGGCATCACGTTCAACGCGGTCCCGGCGGGTGCGACCGTCCTGGTCAACCTCTACGGCAGTGCCCGCAACATCAGTACGTACATGGGCTCACTGCCCCAGGCCGGGCTGCGCGAGCACCTTCTGTGGAACTTCCCGGACGCCACCGAGGTCGGCCTGCACGGCACCGGACAGTTCCAGGGCAGCATCCTGATCGGCCAGCAGTCGAGCACGGCCACGCTGGACATGAGCGGGACCAACGGCCGTTTCTACAACGCCGGTTCACTGATTCACACCTCGGCCGGCGAGTCGGGCGGCCAGGAGATGCACTCCTATCCCTTCGACGGGGACCTGCCGACCTGCGGCGAGGAGCCCACCCCGACTCCGACTCCGACGGACACGTCGACCCCGACTCCGACTCCGACGGACACGTCGACCCCGACCCCGACTCCGACGGACACGTCGACCCCGACCCCGACCCCGACGGACACATCGACCCCGACTCCGACCCACACCCCGACCCACACACCGGGACCGAAGCCCACCCCGTCCCACACCTGGCCGCACAAGCCCGACTGGCCGGACAAGCCCGGTCCCTGGCCGGACAAGCCCCATCCCGGGGGCGAGTTGCCGCACACGGGCGCGCACGGAGGTGAGTGGGTACTCGGCGGAATCGCCGCCGCTCTGCTCGTGGCCGGATCGGCGGCCACGCTGATGGCCCGAAGGGCGCGTCGACGCGGTTAGCTTTGGCCCATGGCCGAACTGCTGCTGCACCTCACCGAAGGCCCCCTGTGGGAGGCGGCCCGCGGGATCGGGACGTACGAGATGTCCACCCGCGGCCGCACCCTGCACGAAGAGGGCTTCATCCACTGCTCGCTGCCGCACCAGCTCGCCGGCGTGGCCGAGATGCTGTACGGCGCCGGGAGCGGGGCCGGGACCGGTGACCAGGAACTCGTGGTCCTCGTCATCGATCCCGACCGGCTCCCGGCGCCCGTACGGTACGAGTCCGTCGCGCCCGGCGGCGAGGAGTTCCCGCACATCTACGGCCCCGTCCCGGTGGACGCGGTCGTGGAGGTGCGGCCCTGGCCGCGCAAGGAAGGCGCCCCCGCATGAACAACCCACCCCCCACCGGCCCGGAGACCCCGGGCGCCCCCATCGTCGCCGTCACCGGCGCGGGCGGAGCCGTCGGCGGCCGTGTCGCGCGGCGTCTGGCGCGCGCCGGCGTGCCCGTGCGGCTCCTCGGGCGCGACCCGTCCCGGCTGCCCGAGCTGCCCGGCGCGGTCGCCGCGCCGCCCGCCCCGTACGGCGACGGCGAGGCCATGCGCCGCGCCCTGGCCGGGGCGCACACGCTGTTCCTCGTCTCGGCGCACGAGAGCCCGTACCGGGTGCGCGAGCACACGACGGCCGTGGACGCGGCGGTCGCCGTGGGCGTCGAACGCATCGTGTACGTCTCCTTCCTGGGCGCGGCGCCGGACGCCACGTTCACCTTCGCCCGCGACCACTGGCACACCGAGGCGCACATCCGGGCCGCCGATGTCCGCCACACCTTCCTGCGCGACAGCCTGTACCTCGCCGGGATCCCGGCGATGACCGGTGCCGACGGGGTGCTGCGCGGCCCGGCGGGCGACGGCCGGGTGGCGGCGGTGGCGCACGACGACATCGCGGACGCCGCGGTCGCCGTCCTGCTGGCCGACACCGAGAGCGACGACACCCGCCACGACGGGATCACCTACGACCTCACGGGCCCGCAGGCGTTCACCCTCGCCGAGGCGGCCGAGGAGCTCGGCAGGGTCACCGGCAGGACCGTCACCTACCTGCCGGAGACCCGGGAGGAGGCCTACGCCTCCCGGGCGCAGTACGGTGCCGAGGACTGGGAGGTCGCCGGCTGGGTGACGTCGTACGAGGCCATCGCCGCCGGCGAGATGGCCACGGTCTCGGAGGCGGTGCCGGACCTCACCGGGCATCCGGCGACGAGCCTGGCCGCCTTCCTGCGGGAGCATCCGGACAGCTACCGGCATCTGCTGAAGACGGACTGACCCCGCGGCGGGCGGTGCCGGAGAGGAAAGGGACCTGAGGCCATGCGTACGGAGACCCCGTGGGGCGCCTGGGATCCGCCTCCGCCGGACGAGGCCGCCCGCCTCTTCGCGCCGCTGCGTGTCCCCTGGTGGATCGCCGGGGGATACGCGGTCGAGTTCGCCGTGGGCCGCGCCTTCCGGGAGCACGGCGACATCGACGTACTCCTGCTCCGCCGCGACCAGCTCGCCGCCCAGCACCTCCTGGCGGACTGGGAGTGGTGGGCCGCGGACCCGCCCGGCACCCTGCGCCGCTGGCTCGCCGGCGAGGTCCTGCCGCCGTACGTGCACGACATCTGGTGCCGCCCGGGGCCCGACGAGCCCTGGCGCGTCCAGCTCATGCTCGACGACGCGGAGGGCGGCGACTGGCTGTTCCGCCGCGATCCCCGCATCCGCCTGCCGGTCGGACGGCTCGGCCGGCTCTCCGGGGACGGCGTTCCCTATCTCCGCCCCGAGGTGCAGCTCCTGTACAAGGCGAGATCCCCGCGCCCCAAGGACGAGCGGGACTTCGCCCGGGTGCTGCCGGTCCTCACCGCCGACCAGCGCGCCTGGCTGACCGAGACCCTCACCCTGGCCGAGGGCGCCGGGCACCCGTGGGCGGCCCGTCTGCGGGCGCACCCGGCGGGCTGACGGGCCGGCGCCTTCGGCCGGCGTCCCCGGCTACCCGACGTACGCGCCCGACCGCGCCGCCGCCTCGGCGGCCTCGGCGGCACGGTCCGCGGCCGCCTCGTCGAGCGGGTCGCCGCTGGCCAGCAGCCGGTAGTAGAGCGGCGCCGAGACGGCGCGGATCACCTCGTCCGGGTCCGTGCCCGCGGGCAGCTCCCCGCGCTCGACCGCCTCGGTGACGCAGCCGGACCACTCCTTGATGCGGATCGCGTAGAACCGGTGCAGCGCCTCGGCCGTGCGCGGGTCGCAGGTGGCCGCGGCGATCACGGACTTGAAGAGCGCGCCCTGCCGCGGGTCGGAGAGGGTCCTGACCACCAGTCGGGCGTTGGCCCGGAGGTCCTCGGCCAGCGAACCCGTGGCGGTACGGGGCGAGGACTGCTCGGCCATGTCGTCGAGCAGGTCCGCGATCAGGCCGGTGGGCGAGGACCAGCGCCGGTAGACGGTCGTCTTGCCGACCTCCGCCCGGCGCGCGACATCGGCGAGGTCCAGGCGGTCGAAGCCGTGCTCGGCCAGGGCGTCGCCCGCCGCCCGCAGGACCGATTCGCGGACCCGGGCGGTACGGCCACCGGGTCGGACGCTGCCGGGCTCCACACCCTCAGAAGCCATAACGGGTCTCCAGTTCCATTAGTAACCCTTCCTCTGCTACGGTGACTCCACTTTAACGGAACTGCAGTCCCGTTAAAACCTCTCCCTGAGGAAGGCCATCATGTCCGCACCCAGCCAGGCCCCATCGGATACGACCGGCACCACCGCCGCTTCCCCCTCGCCCTCTCCCTCCCCTTCCCTCGTCCCTGCCCCGTCCCGGACCCGCATGACCGGACGGCAGAAGCTGGTCCTCGCACTCCTCCTCGGCGCCCAGTTCATGATCGCCGTGGACTTCTCGATCCTGAACGTCGCGCTGCCGGTCGTCGGCGAGGGGCTCGGCTTCTCCCTCTCCCATCTCCAGTGGATCGCCACCTCGTTCGCGCTCGCCGCGGCCGGCTTCACCCTGCTCCTCGGCCGGATCGCCGACCTCGTCGGCCGCAAGCGGCTGTTCCTCATCGGGATGGCCGTCCTCGGTCTCTCCTCCGCCCTCGGCGGGCTCGCCGTCTCGCCCGAAATGCTGCTCGTGGCAAGGGTGTTGCAGGGGCTGGCCACGGCGGCCGTCACCCCGGCCGGACTCGCGCTGCTGACCACCGCCTTCAAGGAGGGCCCGCTGCGCGAACGCGCCCTGGGGCTCAACGGGGCGCTGATGTCCGCCGGGTTCACCGCCGGTGCCATCCTCGGCGGCCTGCTCACCGACCTGCTCTCCTGGCGCTGGGCGTTCTTCATCAACGTGCCGGTCGCCGCCCTGGTGGTCGCCCTCGCCCCGGCCGTCATCACCGACTCGCGCCCGGCCGGGCGCCCCCGGCTCGACGTCCCCGGGGCCGTGACCGTCACCGGCGGACTGCTGCTGCTCGTCTACGGTCTGACGCAGGCCGGTGAGTCCGGCTGGACCGGGCCCACCACCCTGGCCGCCCTGCTCGCCGGGCTCGTGCTCCTCGTCGCCTTCCGGGCCGTCGAGAAGAGGGCGGCGGCGCCGCTGGTCCCCGTACACATCCTGAAGCGGCGCAGCGTCATCTGGGGCAACACCGCGGGCCTGATCGCCTTCGTCACCGAGACCTCGCTGGTCTTCCTGCTCACCCTCTACCTCCAGGAAGTCCTCGGCTACTCGCCCCTCGCCACCGGCCTCGCCTTCGGTGTCCTGGGCATCGGCACGGTGATCGGCGGAACGCTCGGCGGCCGTGCGGTCGGCCGGTTCGGGAGCCGTACGACCATCGTCACCGGCGGGGTCGTCCAGGCCGTCGCCACGCTCTCCCTGGTGGCGCTCGGGACGTCAGGGGGCTGGATCACCCTTCTGCTGGCGGCCACCTTCGTCGGCGGTATCGGCAACATGCTGATGATCGTCGGTTTCATGGTCACCGCGACCTCCGGACTCCCCGACGAGGAACAGGGCCTGGCCACCGGCCTCGCCACCATGACCCAGCAGGTCGGCATCACCATGGGCATCCCGGTCATGAGCGCCGTCGCCACCGCCCGGATGTCCGCCCTCGGCGACACCGGCCCCGAGGGCGTCCTCTCGGGAGTCTCGGTCGCGATCCTGGTCAACTCGGCCCTGGTCCTGGCCGGCGCGCTGCTCGCGGGCACCTTCCTCGGACCGCGGCGCGCGAGGAGCGGCGCGCGAAGGTGACGACGGGCAGGGCCGGTCGGGCGCCGGTGCGCGGATGCCGGAGGACACGGATCCACCGACTCCCGTCGGATCCACCTCCGGCATCGCCGCGTCCGCGCGGCTCAGCCCTCGTCGTGCGCCTTCCGCAGCGTGGCGATGTCCAGCTTCTTCATGGTCATCATCGCGGCGGTGGTCCGGGCGGCCTTGGTCCCGTCCGGGTCCAGGAGCAGCTCGGTCAGACCCTCGGGTACGACCTGCCAGGAGAGGCCGTACCGGTCCTTCAGCCAGCCGCAGGGCCCCTCTTCGCCGCCGTCGGTGAGGCTGCTCCAGTAGTGGTCCACCTCGGCCTGGTCCGCGCAGCCGATCTGGAACGAGACGGCCTCGTCGAAAGTGAACTCCGGCCCGCCGTTCAGCCCGACGAACCGCTGCCCGTTGAGCTCGAACTCGACCGTCATCACCGACCCGGCGGGCCCCGGCCCCGCCTCGCTGTAGCGTCCGGTCCTGCCGAGGCGCGAGTTCTTGAAGACCGAGACGTAGTACTCCGCCGCCTCCTCGGCCTGCCCGTCGAACCACAGACATGTGGTGAAGCCCTCGGTGGTCATTGTTGTCTCCCCTCGTGCGCGCAGCCCCGTCGCCCGCGCATGTCCACCCATACCGACCGATCCTGCCCCGAAAGCTCATCGATGGTACGAGGAGCGATTCGACGGGGGACCGGCACAGGCCGACTTCATATGGTCCCCTCGGGAGAGGCGAAACCCCTGGCGACACGGCCGCGTTCCAGGTAAACGGCTTCGCAAACTCCTCCGCGGATCCTTCGCGAACGCCTCCGCGCGCTCCCGAGAACAACTCCGCGTACGGACTCCGCGTACGACTCCGTAAACGCCTTTCTCGCGCCGGGACGTCACCCCTACGATCACCGCAGCGGGACCGCGCGGTCCCGCAGACTGCGGTGCCGTGGCAGAGCGGCCCATTGCGATCGGCGTCCGGAGGTCACCCGTACGCCGACTGGCGGGAACAGGGCGGACCTGCCCTCCCTGCCCGCGGGTTCGAATCCCGCCGGCGTCGCAGTCGACCACAGCATGCCTCCTGGCCCCCGATCCCGGAAACCGGCCCGAGGCCGCGGTGGTTGTCAGTCCCTGCCGCTACCGTCCGGTCGTTCACGATCTTCAGGGAGGGCGGCTTCATGGGTGCCAGTGGATGGGACTACGTCACCGGGTACGACGGGGACGTCGAGGCGGCCCTGGAGGCCTTGCGGACCAGGTTGTTCCGGGAGCAGTACGGCGACGGATCCCGCTACCGCAGCCTGGAGGAACTGTACGAGGACGCGGAGTTCATGGGGAACGAGGGCACCCATACGGTCCTCGACATCGACAGGGTCGTTGCCACGGACGACCCGCCGACGCAGTCCCGTCCCTCCGACCACGGCACCCTTCGCCCTCTGGCGCCCGGCCGAGTGGTTCACCACTTCGGTACGGACCGCCCCACGGTCGCGCGGTACGAAGAACTCGTCGCCGCTGCCGACGATGCCGCGAGCCACGAGGAACACGAGCGGAGCCTCCTGGGCGAGTGCCGGATGCGGTGGACCGGCTATTACGTCGTCCTTTACACCGATGGCGAGCCCACCCACCTCGGAATCTTCGGATTCTCGGGCGATTAGGGCCGATTCGGCGGGACGGGTGACCACTCCTGCCGACGGCGTACCGTAGGAGTCCCGCGCACCGACCGCCCACCGCAGCCGACAAGACGGCAGAACACCCATGACCTCCACATCGATCCGCCTGATCGAGCCCTCCGACGGCTCCGCACTCGCCGGCCTGCTCTCCCGGGACAAGCAGGAGTACGCGCGCTGGCTGCCCGCGAGGCCCGCGGAGTTCTACACGCCCGACGGGCAGGCCGCGGTCATCGAATCCCTTCTGGCCTCCCACGACAACGGGCTCGCATGGCCCGGCGTCGTGGTCTCCGGCGAGACCGTCATCGGGCAGGTCTCCATCAGCTCGATCCTGCGCGGACCGTTCCAGAAGGGATTCCTCGGCTACTGGGTCTCCTCTCTCCACCAGGGACTCGGACACACGAGCCGTGCCGTCGGCCTCGCGCTGCGGATAGCCGAGGACGAGCTGAACCTGCATCGGCTGGAGGCACACACCCAACTGGAGAACGTCGCGTCCCAGGCGATCCTGCGCAGACACGGATTCACTTCCTGGGGCATCGCCCATGACCACTTCTACGCCGACGGCGCATGGCGCGACGAGGTCTTCTGGGAAAGGAAACTGACCGGCGGGCACGTCCACTGACCGCCTGCGGATCCCGGCCGATCCGGCCGAGGCCGAGGCCGCGCCGATAGGCTGCCGCCATGTCGTATCCGCCGATGTCGCTCCAACTCGAAACCGCCCGCCTGACGTTGCGTCCGTGGACCGATTCCGACATCGACGCCCATCGCGAGCTCGTCGCCGAACGCGGCGGCGGCATGCCGTCGATCCAGCACAACCGGCAGATGATCGAGGACGAACGGGCCGCGTCGGTACGGACAGGCATTGCCCTGCTGCCCGTCATCCGTCGCGATGTGGGCGACTTCATCGGGTACTGCGGGCTCACCGTCGGCCGGGCGTCCGTCGACGAGCCCGAGATCGCGTACGAGTTGTTCCGGCGCGTGCACGGACAGGGCTACGCGACCGAGGCGGCCTCCGCGGTGCTCGACGCCGCGATCGCGACCGGACGGCAGAGGCTCTGGTCGACGGTGCGCCCCTGGAACGCGCCGTCGTTTCGCGTCCTGGACAAGCTCGGGTTCGAGCGCGACCACGTATCGACCGACGACCGCGGCGAACTGGTATGGCTCACCCGCTCGCTGCCATGAGAGGAGCGTTGCGGTGGGGCCGGGGCGACGCTCACCGCAGGACCACCGGGCCGACCCGCCGGAGGCCGGCAGTTCCCGGCACACGGTTCCGCTCGACGAGACCGCGACCTGCGTTCTTCGGCGCACCCTGCGGCGCGGCCTTCGAAGCAGTGGAACCGGGTCCGCCTGCGGCCCGGCGGAAAAGTCCGCACCCGGTCCGCCACGGACGCCGTGCTCGGCGGCCTGCGGGCCGGGTGCGGGGAGGCGGGCGATGCGAGCCGCGAGAGCGCGGGTCGGACGGCCCGGCCGGAGATCAGGCCTTCTTCGTCTCCTAGTAATGACCCGCCGGTGACCTGCGGGGATCTTCTCTGTGGGGCGCTGACCTGGCCTTGTGCTGATGGCTCGCGATGGGGTACGACGGTCTTAATCGGGTGTCTTGCGGACTGTGTGCGGACTGCTCTGTCTCTGGTGTACGGATCACGCGCTGACGCTAGGAATCACCATCGTCGGCACGCACCGCCATCAGCACCCTTTGTAGTGTGGTGATACGTGGATCCCCATCCGGACGGATTTCCCGGGCGCGGTCCAGGAGAGATTCAAGCTCCTCCTGCGCTGCGCGGGGCTGTCCGGCCTCCCACAGCAGCTGAGCTCGACGGTACCGCGCGTCCCAGACAGAGTCGTGGTCCGCGCCGCGTGTACGCGCCCAGCCGGCCGCCACTTCCTTGAACTCCTCAGCGCTTTTCGCCGGCTGCCCTGCCCTACTTAGACTCTCGCCGAGGTTCTTGCGCGCCAGCAGCGTCTCCGGGTGATCAGGCCCCAACGTGCGGTCCCGGCGCTCCACGACGTCGCGGAACCGGGGAATGGCCTCCGTGAGTTTTCCCTGGTTTCCCAGTGTCATGGCCAGATTGTGATTATTTGTCAGAGTCTCGGGATGGTCGATTCCGAGGGCCTTCCGGCATGCGGACAGCGCATCGCGGTACTCCGTCTCCGCTTCAGGGAATCGCTCCTGATCGGCCAGTAGGTGTGCCAAGTTCCCTTGGACGGACAGGGTTCTTGGATGATCAGGCCCCATGACGCGGGCTGATAACGACAGGATTTCCCTGAATGCGGCTTCGGCTTCGGTGGCGAACCCCTTGCCATCCAGAATGCGGGCTAGGGAAAGTCGAGTGGTGAGCGACTCGGGGTGCTCAAGCCCGTGCCTGCGTTCCTGGATCTTCAGGATCGCCGAGTGTTCCCTCTCTGCCTCGTCGAGATTGCCCTGGATGCGCATGACGACGGCGAGATTGTGTCGTAGCGTCAGTACCAAAGGTTGATCGTCGGAATGCTTGCAGGCCGCGTCTCTCAGGGCTTCCCGGTAGACGGAAGCTGCCTCCTCGATCCTCCCGAAGTCCTTTAGCGCGACCCCGAGGCTGTTGCGGGCGGTAATCGTGTTGGGATGTGCGGGCCCCGATTTCTTTTGTTCCTGGTCGGCGATCTCCCGCAACTGGAGGATGGCCTCCCGCAGCCTTCCACGCGCGTGCAACACCGCCACCAGGTCGTGTCGCACGTCCAGACGGCGCCCGTCGTCCTCCGGTAGGGAATTCAATGCTTGCTGCAACTGCTCCTCTGCCTCGGCAAGGCTTCCCTGCTGCAGTAGAAGCGTGCCCAGCGATGCTCGAACATTGGTGACGTTGCGGTGAGAGCTGCCCAGCACGGTCTCCTGGAGGGCCAGGACATTGCGCACCTCGGATACGGCTTCGTCCGTTCGCCCGATGCGCCCCAAGGCCATGGCCCACTCGTAGTGGGCGTTGAGCGTGACTGGGTGATGTTCGCCATGGCGCTTAGTTGTCGAATCCAAAATCGACCTGTACTCCGATTCCGCCTGGGTCAGTTCACCCAGAGAACGGAGTGCCGCAGCACGGCTGTTACGACCTGCCAACACGTTGGGATGGTCGTCGACGAGCTGCCTCTTCTGTGCATCGGTCAGCTCCGCGAAGACCACCGCGGCGCTCTTCGCGTCGAGTTCTCCTTGTTGTGTGAGAAGCATGGTCATGCTGTGACGTGCGTCGAGCGTCTCGGGATGATCAGGCCCCAGGATGCGTGTCCGAGCGTCCAGCACAGCCTGAATCTCGCTCTCAGCTGCGGTGAACTCCTGTCGCAGGGCGAGGGTGATGGCCAGATTCGCACGAGTGATCAGCGTGGATGGGTGCTCAGCTCCGAGAACCTCTTCTTCCAGTTCGAGAACCTGGCGGAAAAGCTCCTCGGCATGCTGGTTCTCCCCCTGATCGCGCAGAGAGATCGCGAATTCGTGCTGGGCTTCTAGGACATCGGGGTGGTCTTCTCCCAGCTCGGCTCGCAGTCCTTCCAGCACCAGTCTTCCCTCGTCCGCAGCTTCACCGAGGCGGCCCATGCCTCTGATGCAGATGGCACGACCGTGCCGCGAGCGCAACGTGGTGGCAGCTTCGGCGCCGAACAGCCGGGTCTCATGGCGGATCACCTCGTCGTACTCGCGCTCCGCCTCCTCTAGCTTTCCTCGTTGACATGCCACTCGCGCCCGCTGGTAGCGCACGGTCAGGGTGGTGGAGTCTGCCTCCCCGAACTGCCTGACGCACTCCTCCGCAATGCGGTCAAGTTCGGACTCCGCCGCCGTCAGATCGCCCATCTCCTCGACTGCGACGGCCCGGTGCCTGCGGACATTCACCCGGACCCAGGGCGCGGCTTCTGCGGAATCAGCACGCTCCAACGCTTCGTCCGCCAGTTCGCAGGCGGCAGCGTACTCGCCTCGGAAGTGCAGGTAGGAAACAGCGACCCCGGCACCGATCAACAGCCCATTGAGACGGTCATCGGCCGTGGTACCCCATCGAGGCAATCGTTGCAGCATCACCTGCCAGTGCGGGATGAGCCCCTGCCAAGCCGGCCAGGAACTCGGATCCCGCGGATTCTCCATGTGGGGAGTAGCTGCCACCAGCAGATCGGCGGCCGAGTCCCATACCTCTCGATAGGCCCCGGGCTCTGTGAGGAGTGGGGCGACCGACACCTCGGCCACGAGCCGGTGGATCTGGTAGACGGGTTCCGTAGAACCTGTGTTGACCCCGATGAGGCCGAACCTGCGAAGACCACCCATGGCAGTTCTGATTGCCCGGGGCGGAAGCTTCGCGGGCCACATCGGTAGAGCGGCAATGGCGGAGAGGTCGAGCAGAGCGTTCGGCAGGGAGGCGGTTGGGGCGAAGCAGGACAGCAGTTGTAGCAAGCTGCGGGCATGCTCTGTGCCCTGCCTTTCGAGGAGGGACAGGGACAGCTCCCACGTACCGGCAATGGTCCGGCGGGCCCGGTCCTCCTCGTTGCGTAGATCCCCGTGCATACCCTCGGTCGCGTCGTCGAGGAACAGCGGGGAGCCGTCGAGCACGTCGGAGTATTCGGCGAAGGTCTGTGCTTCGGCCAGTGGATCGCCGTGTGCCATGGCCAGGTATGTGCCCGCCAAGTGCAGTGCAAGGGGCAAGGAGCCCAGCCGGTCGGCCAGAGCCCCGGCGGAGGCCGCGTCCCCTGCCTCACGAGCCAGTTCTCGGAGGACCCCGCCTGCGAATTCGACTTTCAGGACCTCAAGTCGGTGGAAGCGTGCAATTCGGTTGCCCCAGGATCGCTCGTTGCCGTCGCGTGTGGTGACGACTACGCCACGTGACATGCCGATCGGGGGCCTGACCCAGCCCGTGGCGTCGGCGAGCGCGGCCCCTGGGCAGGTCAGCACGTTGAGATCGTCGGCATCGTCGACGACAAGCAGCCAGGGGCGGTCCAGGTCCGCCAGATGGCGCCACACCAGATCGGCTGCAGGCCGTCCGCCCTTCTCCCAGGCATGGGCGACGTGCTCGGCCGGTGCTCCGGCACGGAGAGCCGCCTGCTGCATCCCGTCGGCCACAGCAGCTGCGGATCCGGCCTGGATCCAGAAGACCTCGGCTCCGGCGTCCTTGGCCCGCTCGGCTGCGCTCAGAGCGACCGTTGTCTTCCCCACTCCGCCCATCCCGGATAGGACTTGGATACGGGGATCGTCCACGCTCTGTGTGAGGGCCGTCAGGATGCTGTCACGCCCCAGCACGGCCTGTGGAAGCCTGCCGTAGGGAGCCTCTACCGAGCTGAGTGCGAGCAACTCCTGGAAGGAGGGGGCGGGGGGGGGCTGAGGCCCGTGACGTTAACGGTGACCGAATCGTGGAAATGCGCCGCCGGAGCGTTGAGACCCGTGGAGCCCAAGACGCTGTTAGCCGTTGTGTCCCGAGCGGGTTCGGGGCTCGTCGTCATCGTGCTTGCTCGGACTGACCGAACGACATGTGCACCTCACCGTTGAAGGTTCCCCCAGGCGCATTGAGCCCCTGGGATCCGTGCACGGTGTTGGCGGTGGAGCCAGTGGGCTTAGCGAGGAGCGACAACCACTCCTCCACCTCACGACGGAACTCAGGATCAACCGCGGCCTCACTACGCAGGACCTCGCCAAGTAGAGCGACGGCAGCTGGATCCTCGCTATTTCGCGCCTCAAGGACGGCGACAGCCTGGTCATTGCGCGAGAAGCGGTTCCGAAGACGCTGCCATAGATCCGTTACGACTGCCTCGCTCAGGCTTCCGCTGGCGCCACCCAGCGCGGCAAGTGCCAGTTCGGCCAACGCCAAGTCCATCTGAACCCCCAGGGTGTCGATCAACGAATCGCTCTAGGCGCCACCTTAGTGATGAGAAGCCCCTTGAGGCTGATCTCGGCTAAACGGTCGGCCGACTGCTTCAGTGACTTGTCCGCGTGATCTCGATGGCGAGGGCACTCAGGGCCTCCTTCTCGGGGCCGTAAATCGTGCGGAAGAACAGGAAACCACTGGTGGCACGGTTCGGTGGAATTCCCCTCCAACGGCAGCGAGCGGCGGAACTCGCCGATCGCGAGCCGGTCCGGGTGGACTATCCGCAGAAGGAACTCATCGCGAGACTTCTGGCGGACACCTGCGAGATCTGCGGAAGCAAGGGCAACGTGCAAGTGCACCACGTCCGTGCTCTCGCTGACCTTGCGCATGCCGGATGGCAGCCCTCCGACTGGGCGCGCGTCATGCTCCAACGGCGCCGCAAAACGGTCGTGGCCTGCGACGTCTGCCACGACCGCATCCATTTGGAACAGCCAGCCAGAACGCTCACGCAGTAGTCACTGGAGAGCCGGATGACCGGGAAACCGTCATGTCCGGTTCGGCGGGAGGCCGCGCGGAACAGGACCTGCCACTGCAGGTACCTCACCGCGCGGCCGACCCAACCGCCTGGCTGCACGGCTTCCGGCGCCTCCGCGTTCGCTGGGAACGACGCGACGACATCCACGAAGCCTTCCTCGGCCTCGCCACCTGTCTCATCACCCACCGCCACGTCCAACGCCTTGGGTGGGACCTCTTAGGCGTAGGCGCGCTGGTAGCAGTTGCCGTTGGCCGGGTCGGTGGCCAGTTCGTGCGGGGCGTTGTCGAGGGCACTGAAGGGCACCTCGGTGGGGAGGCCGAAGCGGTCGCGCAGTCGGGCGGCCATGGCGAAGGCCAGGGACTGCACGAGCGAGGTGCCGATGTGCGGGGCGCCGTTGATCTGGGTGCCGACGACCAGCACGATCCGCTCAGGCGGGGGAGTCAGGATGCGCGGGGTCAGGACGTCCTCGGCGTGGTGGAGGGCGTTGGCGAGAACGGTGTTCGGCGAGACGGGGTGCATGGTCACGTGGTGTCTACCTGGGCGCCGGTGGTGTGGGGCGGCATGGGTACGGCCCCGCTGTTGGCACGGTCGAATGCGACCCAGACGCACTTTCCGGGGCCTCTCCGCTCCTTCACGCCCCAGCTGTCGGCGGTCGCGGCGACGATCAGCAGACCGCGGCCGTCGACGGCGGACTCCTCGGGAACGCGCTTCGTCGGCTTGTTCTTGCCGCTGTCGTGGACCTCGATCCGCAGCTCCTCGTCGAGGGACTCCACGCGTACGAGGACCAGTCGGCCCACGGGCGCCCCGTGAAGCACGGCGTTGGTGACGAGTTCCGAGGTGCACAGCCGCATGTCGTCGAGGCGGCTCGTCTCACCCCATTTGGTCAGCGTGGCGGCGACGAAGTCGCGAGCGGTACGCGGTGTGGTCCGGCGGCGGGGGAACAGCATGGCGCGGTGTCGACCCGTGCTCGGAAGGGGGTACAGGGCGGCGTCCTTGGACTGGTTGGTGAGTCTGCTTGCCATGGTCAACAGCAAAGCGGCATAACTCATTTGGGTCGGGAGCCAGCGTGGGGGCCAAGGCGGGGGCCACTATGGGGGCCAGAGGTCACGTGTTCCGAGGGGACGGCATGGGCGACACCGGGATCGGCGCCTTGCTCGTCCGGCTGCGTACCGAGCGCGGCTGGAGCCAGCAGAGAGTTGCCGACGAGTACAACGCCCTGGAGGGGCGTTCCGCGAAGACCGGCAAGGAGATTGGGCGGTACGAGCGCGAAGCCCGAGTCCCTGTTCCCTACACCCGGAATTACCTGGCGCAGGTCTTCAGCGTCGATGTCTCCGTGCTCGACCAAGCTGTTGCCGTCAGTAAGGGGCGGCGGGACGGGTCCGATGCCGCCGAGGTTGAGATTGTGCCGCCGGTGCTGCCGCCCGAAGACACCCACGTCTGTGGAGACCCGCTCTCTGAGGACGCGGTGCGTTCGGCGGACTTCGCCCGCTTCATCGCGCAGCGGAACGCCGACGAGTTCGTCGTCGAGCAGTTGGAGGCGGACGTCGGTCGGCTCGCCCGTACGTACGTCAGCCACCCGCTGATGGAGCAGTACGTCGAGATCAAGCGCTTACGGGACGGGGCGTTCGAGCTGCTCCGCGGGCGGCAGCACCCCAGGCAGACCACTGACCTCTACCTCTCTGCTTCTCGCCTCTGTGGCCTGTCTGCGCACGTCTGCCTCGACCTCGGCGACTACGACTCGGCTGCCACCCATGCCCGCACCGCACGGGCCTGCGCTGAGGCGGCCGGGCACGAGGGGATGCTGGCCTGGGTACGGGCCGTGGAGTCGTTGATCGCGTACTGGACCGGGCGGTACGAGCAGGCGGCCCAGTTGGCGCAGGCCGGCCGGCGGCACAGGGCGCGCGGCAGTATCGGTGCACGGCTGGCGAGTCTGGAGGCGCGGGCGTTGGCGATAGTCGGCGACTCGGCAGGTGCGCTCGCCGCCCTGTCGGATGCCGAACGATCTCGCGAGGCGATCTCGGGTGGGGACGAGGTGCTAGGAGTCTTCGACTTCCCCGCGGCCAAGCAGTTCGCGTACGCCGGAACAACCCTCCTGGCCGTGGGCGGGCAGGAGCACGTCCAGCGGGCCATCGTCAGCGCGGAGACGGCGATCCGCCTCTATCGCGGCGCGGACGGAGATGACCAGTCGGTCGGTGACCTGTTCGCCGCGCACCTCGATCTCGCCAGCGGGCACCTGCTCCTGGGCGACCTGGACGGCACTCAGAAGATGCTCGGCTTCGTACTCCAGTCCTCGCCGGAGCGCATGTCGGCCAGCATTGTGCGCCGGCTCTTCGTTCTCGGGCGGGAGCTGGAAGGGCCGCAGTACGGTGGAGCCGCGCAGGCGGTACACCTGCGCGAACGACTCCAGCACACGGCCGCCCGTGCGTCCCTGCCTGCCGCCCACCCTCCGGAGTTGCCGACGTGACTGAGCTGTCCGCTGCCCACGACGCCGCTGTCACCGACCGGACCCGCCTGGCGGGCAGTGCCTACAACGGAGACCGGGACCTGGCTGCCAGGCAGTCGCTCTACCGATGGCAGACGCCCCGGTACGACCTGCCCGGCATCGTCGCCGAGAAGCTGGGCGACGTACGCGGGCGGGTCGTCGACATCGGCTGCGGCAACGGCAAGTTCATCCAGCGCCTCCGTCAGGACCGTCTGGACCTGTCCCTGCTCGGCCTCGACATCGCTCCCGGAATCCTCGCCGGCGTCCCCGGCCCGGTCGCCGTGGCGGATGCCACGAGGCTGCCGCTGGCGGCAGAGAGCGTCGACGCCGCTCTCGCGCTCCACATGCTTTACCACGTACCGGACATCCCTCAGGCGGTCAGGGAGCTGGCCCGGATCGTGGGCCGCGACGGAATGGTGATCGCGTCCACGAACAGCGACCGCGACAAGGCCGAACTCGACGGCCTCTGGCAGCGGGCAGCCGGCGATGTCCTCGGCATCGGCCGGGGCCCAGCCCGGATCTCGCTCAGCGCCCGCTTCTCCCTGGAGAAGGCCCCGGCCTTCCTCGGCGAGGAGTTCAGCCGCGTGGAGCTGATCGAACTGCCCGGGACCATCACCGTCCCAGTCCCCGACCCTGTCATCGCCCACATGTCTTCGTACCGCGCCTGGGCAGATCAGCACGATGTCCCCTTCGAGGCGACCATCGACCGCGCCCGCACGCTGGTTGCCGACCACATCGCCCATTACGGCGCCTACGAGATCACGTGCCGCGGCGGCATTCTCGTCTGCCGCCGGTGAACCGATCCCGGGGCGGTGGCCAGGGGCCGGCGAGCAGGCGTCCTGCTCCCGGACGATCGCCGGCGCCAGGGGTTCTCGGCCAAGCAGGCCGAGTTCGGTGTGCCGGTCGGGCCACCGCGGCGAGCCGTGCGGGAGCCCGGCGGCGAGGAAGACGCGGTGGTCTGCCGAGAATGTGAGGCCGAACCGCGTCTCGACCGCGTCGAGTTCCCGCTCGGTGAGCCCCGGTCCGATCTCGGTTCGGAGCATGCCCTGAAAGGCACGGGCGGCGTTCAGGGGCAGTAGTGGGGTCGACGGCGTGTTCACGCCTGCCAGCGCGGTGAGCGGTACAGCCGCAGATGCCAGGAGGTTGTGGCAGTCCTCTGCCTCATCGCGTATTCGCTGCGACGGGCCGCGACGACCTCGGTACCGTGGCGCCATGACGGGCAGGGGAGAACCGCAGGTCGTTGCGAACCGATGGGCCGACGTTTCGGATCCGGTGCCGGGAGGGCGCGGGATCTTCCGGGACTTCTGCTCCTGCTTCGACCAGTCCAGGTCCCATCCGCGAGCCCGCGTCGGGTTTCACGCCGAGCGGCAGGACCCCGCCGCGCCGGGCTGGCGGCGCCTGCTGGAGCTGGTCGAGGAGGCTGCCGCCGACGGGCGCGAAGAGTTCAAGCCGCTGATCGAGTTGAGCCCGGAGGAGCGACGGCAGGTCGTCACTCTGCCGCCGAGCATCGCCAAACTGACGGCGGTCAAGCACCTCGTGCTCTACGGCAGCAACCTGGTTCGGCTCCCGCCCGAGATCGGGGCGATGGCCGGCCTGGAGGAGTTCACCCCGTACACCTCCTACCGGCTGCACTGGTTCCCCTACGAGATCACCCGCTGCCGACGGCTGGCCCGCAGTACGGTGAGCACACGAGCCCTCTTCGGCAACTTCAAGCTCCGGCCGCCCTTCCCGAAACTGACGTCGTCCCCGGACTCCCTCATGGCCCTCGATCCGGAACGTCTGGATCCCGGGCGCTGGGGCCCTACAGCCCTCCAAGGATGCAGCGTCTGCGACGGCCCGATTGCACAAGGCGGGCTCCAACAGGTGTGGATCTCCCTGCACGTGGCCACAGACGTGTTGCCGTTGCTGGTCAACGCCTGCTCGCCGGAGTGCGTCGCCTCCCTCCCCGGCGGTGCTCGTGACCACATCCCCACAGCTCACAGGGGCGGTCGAGTCGACCAGCCGCCGTCCTACCGGGACTGATCGGCAAGACGGCTTCGGAAGCTTCATCACCGTCCGGAGCGTGGTCCGTCCGCGGGCGGTATTCGGTTCGGCTTCACGGACGGCGGAGTGGATGCGGCGCGAGGTGCGGCCCGGTGCGGGCCGTGCGTGGCGAGGGCCGGACCGTGGAGGACGTCGCCGAAGGCGGCCAGGCGGGCCCGGGTCATGGCGTCGTCGGCGGAGTCGAGGGGCGTGTGGGTGGCGTGCAGGGCGGATGCGGCCCTGCACCACGTCTGCGCCGGGTCCGACGTCCGCCGGGGGCGGTCCGCCACATCCTGGCTCACGAGGCGTTCGCGCAGGCGGTTGAGGGAAAGGCCGGGAGCGAGCTTGGAAGCGTCGTACCAGACGGATTCGCCTGCGCACCCGGTCCGCCACGGACGCCGTGCTCGGCGGCCTGCGGGCCGGGTGCGGACAGCCGAGCGGCCTGACCCGCGAGAGTGCAGGTCAGGCCGCTCAGAGGGAGATCAGGCCTTCTTGGTCTCCCAGAAGATCTTGTCGATCTGGGCGATGAGGTCCAGCGCCTTCTGGCCCGTCGCCGGGTCCGTGGAGGCCTTCGCGGCCGAAAGGGCCTTGAGGGCGTCGTTGACCAGCTGGTGCAGCTCCGGGTACTTCTCGAAGTGCGGGGGCTTGAAGTAGTCGCTCCACAGCACCGAGATGTGGTGCTTGGCGAGCTCGGCGCGCTGCTCCTTGATGACCACCGCGCGGGCCCGGAAGTGCGGGTCCTCGTTGGCCTGGTACTTCTCCTGGACGGCCTTGACGGACTCCGCCTCGATGCGGGCCTGGGCCGGGTCGTACACGCCGCAGGGCAGGTCGCAGTGGGCGCTGACCTTCACCTTGGGGGCAAACAGGCGGGAAAGCATTGAGCTGTCCTTCCTCGTGATCGTCTTCTCAGGTGGGACATTACTCCGTGAGAGACGTGTTTTCGTGGGTGCCCCCATGGGCTTAGGCCAAAAGTCCAGGGCGAGGATGGGACCAGTGGCCGAATGTACGGAACGCTGTGCAGGACGTGTACTGGACGGACCGGGGAGGTGCCGGAGAGATGCGGGAGGTGCCGGAGGTGCCGGAGCTGACGCAGGGGCAGCCCGGGCGGGGGCTGGCGGGGCGGATGCCGTTCCAGGTGGTGGAGGTGACCGGGCCGTCGATGGTGCCGACGCTCCATCACGGGGACTGGCTGCTCGTGCAGTACGGGGCGCCGGTGCGCCCCGGTGACGTGGTGATCCTCAGGCATCCGTTCCAGCAGGACCTGCTGGTCGTGAAGCGGGCCGCCGAGCGCCGTCGGGGCGGCTGGTGGGTGCTGGCCGACAACAGCTTCGCGGGCGGGGACAGCACGGACTACGGGGTGGTGCCCGAGGAGTTCGTACTGGCCAGGGTCCGGGCGCGCTACCGGCCGTTGAAGAAGGATCAGCGGTCGGTGCTGGGCGTGGTGGCCTGGGCGGTCTCCGCGCTGCGGCCGGTGTCGGCCGCCCGTTCCGTCTCCAGGCGTTTGCGGGCCCGGTAGGCGGCCACATTGGCGCGGGTCGCGCAGCGGTCGGAGCAGTAGCGGCGGGACCGGTTGGTCGAGGTGTCGAGGTAGGCGTTGCGGCACGGCGATGCCTCGCACAGGCCGAGCCGGTCGACCCCGTACGAGGTGAGGTGGAAGGCGAGGCCCATCGCCGCGATGGCGGCGTACCCGGCCGTCGCGTTCGACGGATGGTCGGCCAGGTGCATGTGCCAGTCCGGCTTGCCGTCCTCGTCGCGGGTCTCGTGGCCGGAGATCTGCGGGCTGACCGGGAACTCCAGCAGCAGTGAGTTGAGCAGGTCGACGGCGAGCGTCTCGTCCCCGCCGTCGGCCGCCTCGAAGACCGAGCGCAGCCGCGCCCGTACGGACCTGAAGCGGGTCACGTCCGCGTCGGTCGCCCGCCGGGCCGCCTGGCGGTTGACGCCGAAGAGCTCGCGGACCGCCTCCACGGAGGTGAGGGAGTCCTTGTTGCGGTCCGGCTCCTCGGTGTTGACCAGACGTACGGCGTAGTCCGAGTAATAGGCCAGTTCCACTTGTAGTCCTTACGGCGTCGGTCTATGGTCGATGCAGCGAACGGTGTAATGGGCTTCTACGGGTCCAGGGTATTACATGGAGGTTCCTGGTGACTGAGACATCGACAGGTACGGACTGGCGGGCCTGGCAGGAGAGCTGGGACCGGCAGCAGGAGTGGTACATGCCCGACCGCGAGGAGCGGTTCCGGGTGATGCTGGACATGGTCGAGGCCCTTGTGGGACCGCGGCCGAGGGTGCTCGATCTCGCATGCGGTACGGGAAGTATTACGGACCGGCTGCTCAAGCGGTTCCCGGAAGCCACCAGCACCGGCGTGGACCTCGACCCGGCGCTGCTCGCCATCGCGCGCGGCTACTTCGAGGGCGACGAGCGCGTCACCTTCGTCGCCGCGGACCTCAAGGACCCCGAGTGGACGGCGCAGTTGCCGTACGACTCGTACGACGCCGTGCTCACCGCCACCGCCCTGCACTGGCTGCACACCGAACCGCTCACCGCGCTCTACGGGCACATCGGCGGGCTCGTCAGGGACGGCGGGGTGTTCATGAACGCGGACCACATGATCGACACCGCGACGCCCCGGATCAACGCGGCCGAACGCGCCCACCGGCACGCCGCCATGGACCGCGCCAGGGTCGCCGGCGCACTCGACTGGGCGGACTGGTGGGCGCTGGCCGCCGCGGACCCGGTACTCGCCGCGCCGACCGCCGAGCGGTACCGGATCTACGGTGAGCACGCGGACGGCGACATGCCCTCCGTCGGCTGGCACACCGAGACCCTGCGCGCGGCCGGATTCGGCGAGGCGCGGGCCGTCTGGGCCTCGCCCTCGGACAGCCTGGTGCTCGCTGTGAAGTAGCGGCGGAACGTGCGGTGAGGGGCGGTGCGGGAGGTTGCCCGTACCGCCTCCTCGTTTTCCGGCGTCCGCTGCAACCCGCCGTGCCTCCCACCGCACTGGAAGGGTGAGACGGTCCGCACCCGCGGACCCGGAGAGGGGCGCCGACGATGCGGATCGATGACGATGCCGCGCTGCACGCCTTCGTCGAAGGCAGACGTACCGCACTGTTCCGCAGCGCGTACCTGCTCTGCGCCGACCGGCACGAGGCCGATGACCTGGTCCAGGCGACGCTGGTCAAGGTGGTGCTCGGCGGGCGGCGGTACGGACGGCTCGACAACATCGAGGCGTACGCGCGCAAGACGCTGATCAACACCTTCATCGCATCCCGCCGCAGGTTCTGGCGGCGCGAACAGTCCTACGGCGAACTGCCGGACCGCGCCGGCCGGGCGCCGGACACGGACACCGGCCTGGCGGTACGGGCGGCACTCGCCCGGCTCACGGACAAGCAGCGGGCCGTACTGGTCCTGCGCTACTGGGAGGACCTGAGCGTCGAGGCCACGGCCGGACTGCTCGGGATGCGGGAGAACACGGTCAAGAGCCACGCGGCTCGGGGGCTGGCGGCACTGCGCGCCGAGATGGCGGAGGAATTGGTATGAGCAACGACGTGCACGAGCTCCTGGGGCGGGCCGCGGACGACGCCGGACAGCCGGTCACCACCACCCGGACGGTGTACGCCGGGGCCGCCCGGGTGCGGCTGCGGCGCCGGGTCACCGTCTCGGTCGCGGCGGTCGCCGCGGTCGCGGCCGGAGTCGTGGTCGTGCCGAACCTGGCACCGGAGGACGAGGACACGCGGGAGACCACGGTGGCGGCCCCCGTCGAGCTCGCGGGGAACAGCGGTCGGGCGAAGGACCTGGCGAAGGTGCTGCCCGAGGACGTCGGGGCCGTGGACCAGGTCTCGCTCTCCGTCGTCCTCGACGGCGACACCTCCGAGCGGGAGATGGAGCACCTGCAGGGACCGCTGGACGGCAGCTTCTCCGTACGCAGGGACGGCGGCGTCGGCTATCTCGTCATCGGCTACATCGACACCGGCAGCCCCGTCGCGGGGGACGACCCGTGCAAGCCCGCCCAGGGGATGCCGGGCATGCCGGACTGCGTGAACGAGAAGCTGCCGGACGGACGGGTGCTGACGACCTGGAGCGACCCGATGAACCACGAGGGCGGACCGCGGTGGGGCAAGGAGCTGGCCGGCCGGCTCACCCTGAAGGGCGGCGGGGTGCTGGCCGTCCGTGACAGCACCGGCTTCAAGGGTGAGCGGGCGCAGGGCCCGCTGCTGAAGACGCCGCCGCTGACCCGCGCCCAGCTGCGGGAGCTGCTGCTCAGCCCGGAGCTGCTGCCCGAGAAGTAGCGAGAGGCGGGGGAACGGAAGAGGGCGGTACGGAGATGACCTCCGTACCGCCCTCTCGCCGTGCCGCTACAGCACCTTCGACAGGAACGACTTCGTCCGGTCGTGCTGCGGGTTGGTCAGGACGTCGCGCGGGTGGCCCGACTCGACCACCACACCGTCGTCCATGAAGACCAGCGCGTCGCCGACCTCACGGGCGAAGCCCATCTCGTGGGTCACGACGATCATCGTCATGCCGTCCTCCGCGAGACCGCGCATGACGTCCAGGACGTCCCCCACCAGCTCCGGGTCGAGCGCCGACGTCGGCTCGTCGAAGAGCATCAGCTTCGGCTCCATGGCCAGGGCGCGGGCGATGGCCACCCGCTGCTGCTGTCCGCCGGAGAGCTGGGAGGGGTAGTTCTTCGCCTTGTCGCCGAGGCCGACCCGGTCCAGCAGCCGCTCGGCCCGGGCCCTCGCCACGGCCTTGGACTCGCGCCTGACCTGGACGGGGGCCTCCATGACGTTCTCGATCGCCGTCATGTGCGGGAAGAGGTTGAAGCGCTGGAAGACCATGCCGATGTCCCGGCGCTTCAGCGCGACCTCGCTGTCCTTGAGCTCGTAGAGCTTGTCGCCCTTCTGGCGGTAGCCCACCAGGTCGCCGTCGACGTACAGCCGGCCGGCGTTGATCTGCTCCAGGTGGTTGATGCACCGCAGGAACGTCGACTTGCCGGAACCGGACGGGCCGATCAGGCAGAAGACCTCCTGCGGCGCGACCTCCAGGTCGATGCCCTTGAGGATGTGCGCGGCGCCGAAGGACTTGTGGACGCCCTCGGCCTTCACCATGGCGGTCATGCCATGCCTCCCTTCGGGCGGCCGAGGGACAGGAGATTGGCCCTGACCTTCTGGAACGGGGTGGGCGGCAGGCTGCGGCTCGAACCGCGCGCGTAGTACCGCTCCAGGTAGTACTGACCGATGCTCAGCACCGACGTCATGATCAGGTACCAGGCCGCGGCCAGGAAGTACATCTCGACCGGTGCTCCGGACGCCTGCCCGATGTCCTGGGCGTTCTTGAACAGCTCGTAGAACTGCACGGCCGCCACCAGCGACGTCGTCTTGAGCATGTTGATCACTTCGTTGCCCGTCGGTGGCACGATCACCCGCATCGCCTGCGGGATCACGACACGGCGCAGGGTCTTGCCGTGGCTCATGCCCAGTGCGTGCGACGCCTCCGTCTGGCCCTCGTCGACCGAGAGCAGACCCGCGCGGCAGATCTCGGCCATGTACGCGGCCTCGTTGAGGCCCAGGCCGAGCAGCGCCGTCAGCAGCGGCGTCATGAAGCTCGACCAGTAGTCCTTGTAGATCGGCATCAGGTCGATGTACTCGAAGACCAGGCCCAGGTTGAACCAGACGAACAGCTGGACCAGGACCGGGGTGCCGCGGAAGAACCAGATGTAGAACCAGGCGATCGACGAGGTCACCGGGTTCCTGGACAGCCGCATCACGGCCAGCAGGATGCCGCCGACGATGCCGATGACCATGGACAGGGCGGTCAGCAGCAGGGTCTGGGTGACGCCCTTGAGGATGCGGTGGTCGAAGAAGTAGTCGGGGACCGCACCCCAGTTGATCTTGCCCTGGCTGAAGGCGTAGACGATCGCGGCGAGCGCCCCGATCGCGACGACCGCCGAGACGTACCGGCCGTAGTGGCGGACCGGAATGGCCCTGATCGTCTCGGGGCCGGACGGTGGGGCGGAGGGTATGGGCGGCCGGCCGGCCGGGCCCGTCTTCTCGATGTCAGTCACAGGAAGAACCTTTCAGCGCCGGTGCCTGGTCAGGATCCGCCGTTCACCTTGGCCTCGGTGACCGCGCCGGCCTCCACACCCCACTTGGATATGATCTTGTTGTACTCGCCGTTCTTGATGATCGCCTCCAGAGCCGCCTGAACGGCCTTGGTCAGCTGGTCGTTGCCCTTGGCGACGGCGATGCCGTACGGGGCGGCCTCGACCTGCTCGCCGACGATCTGGAAGTCCTTGCCGCCGCCCGAGGTCTTCACCGCGTACGCGGCCACCGGGAAGTCGGAGGAACCGGCGTCGACACCACCGCTGCGCAGCCGGGTCTGGGCCTCCAGGTCGTTGTCGAAGGTCTCGATGGCGATCTTCTCGCCGCCGGTGCACTTCTTCGACTCGTCCTTGGCGAGGTCGTGCGAGACGGTGCCGCGCTGGACCGCGATCTTCTTGCCGCACAGATCGGCCCAGCTCCTGATCCCCTGGTCGTCGCCCTTCCGGGTGTAGATCGAGACACCGGCGGTGAAGTAGTCGACGAAGTCGACGCCCTCGCCGACCTTCTTCTTCGTCTCGGAGTCGATGCCCTGCTGGCGGTCCTTGGTGTCGGTCATCGAGGACATCGCCAGGTCGTAGCGCTTGGAGCGCAGACCGGTGATCAGCGTGTCGAACGTGCCGTTCTGGAACCGGAGCGTCACGCCGAGCTGCTTGCCGATCGCGGCGGCGATGTCGGGGTCGATGCCGACCGTGTTGCCGGACTTGTCCTTGAACTCGACCGGCGGATAGGCGATGTCCGAACCGACCTTGATGACGCCCTTGTCCTTGATCTCCTTGGGGAGGAGACCGGAGAGCGGGGCCGATGCCGACCTGTTCGTCGACCCGTTCTTGGTCTGGTCGCCACAGGCGGCCAGCAGCATGGTGCCGGCGACCGCGATGGCGCCGACCGCTGCGATCCTGGATTTCGCGGCCGTGCGACGTGTTGTGCTTGCGGTCATGATCGGGGTTCCTTCGGCAGGTGAGGGTGGTGTTACCAGGCGGTATGGACACACGACTGTGGATCTCGCCCCCCTGTGTGATTAGGGCATCTTGCCATTCGGACTGGCTCGAACTTGCCGCTGCGCATGTCAAAATCGGATAACGGGCGATCCCCGAACCCCAAGAGGCCGGTACACAAGGCCGGACCATTCACGGGGTTTCCCCCTTCACGCCGGAAGATCTGCGGCGCGTCTCGACTGGTGGACGCTTTCGTCGCTCGGCGGACTTGTCCAGATATTCGACTATGAGTCATGTCACCGAGTCCATATGGACTCGTCCATGACGCGGTCCGTCGGGTAAGAAAGACCTTTACACCCCTCATCCGGGGCTCAGGGCGCGTGTGCGGCGCGCCCGCGCGTATGTATTTCCCCCTGCCGGGGCGGGCCAACCGTCGACGCGGGGCACGTACGCGGTGCCCGCCCACCCCTCCTCAACCAGGAGTGGCCACCCTCAAACGATGAAGACTTAAGGGGTCAACACCATGGCAGCGGAGATCGTCAATCCTCGCAGCGACAGCACCACCGACAGCACCACCGATGAGCCGTTCGATCCGGCCTTCGCGCTCCACCGCGGGGGGAAGATGGCCGTGCAGGCCACCGTTCCCATCCGTGACAAGGACGACCTGTCCCTCGCGTACACGCCCGGCGTCGCCAAGGTGTGCAGCGCCATCGCGGAGAATCCCGAGCTGGTCCACGACTACACCTGGAAGTCGCAGGTCGTCGCCGTCGTGACGGACGGCACCGCGGTGCTCGGCCTCGGTGACATCGGACCCGAGGCATCCCTCCCGGTGATGGAGGGCAAAGCGATCCTCTTCAAGCAGTTCGGCGGTGTCGACGCGGTGCCGATCGCGCTCGCGACCACCGACGCGGACGAGATCGTCGAGACGGTCGTCCGGCTCGCACCGTCCTTCGGCGGCGTGAACCTGGAGGACATCTCGGCGCCGCGCTGCTTCGAGATCGAGCGCAAGCTCCAGGAGCGGCTCGACATCCCGGTCTTCCACGACGACCAGCACGGCACCGCCGTCGTGACGCTCGCGGCCCTGCGGAACGCCGCGAAGCTGTCCGGCCGCAGCCTCGGCGAACTGCGCGCCGTCATCTCCGGCGCCGGCGCCGCCGGGGTGGCCATCGCGAAGTTCCTGCTGGAGGCGGGGCTCGGCGACGTCGCCGTGGCCGACCGCAAGGGCATCGTGAGCCGCGACCGCGAGGACCTGACCGAGGTCAAGCGCGAGCTGGCCGAGCTCACCAACCGGGCCGGGATCTCCGGTCCGCTGGAGACCGCGCTGGCGGGCGCCGACGTCTTCATCGGCGTCTCCGGCGGTACGGTCCCCGAGGCGGCCGTCGCCTCGATGGCGCCCGGCGCGTTCGTCTTCGCCATGGCGAACCCGAACCCCGAGGTCCACCCCGACATCGCGCACAAGTACGCGTCCGTCGTGGCGACCGGGCGGTCCGACTACCCGAACCAGATCAACAACGTGCTGGCCTTCCCCGGCATCTTCGCGGGCGCCCTCCAGGTCCGGGCCTCCCGGATCACCGAGGGCATGAAGATCGCCGCGGCGAACGCGCTGGCCGATGTCGTGGGCGACGAGCTCGCGGCGGACTACGTGATCCCGTCGCCGTTCGACGAGCGGGTGGCACCCGCGGTGACCGCCGCGGTGGCGGCGGCCGCGCGGGCGGAAGGCGTGGCCCGGCGCTGAGCCGATGGGGCGGGGGCGGGGCGGAGTGGGGCACGGATAAGGGGTGCCTGCGGCCGGCTCCGCCCCTGCCCATGTCCGGGGACTTCGCCCCGGACCCCGCTGCCCGACCGCCGGAGGGGCCGGAACGCGCGGCGCGCGTCACACCGGCGGCCGGTTACGCCCGGCCCGCGCCCGGCCTATCGTCGGGGCCATGTTCGCCGCCTACGCATCCCGCATCGACCGCGACCAGCCCCTCGACGGCCTCGATCTGGGTGAACGCCCAGCCCCAGCGGCCCGCCCCGGCTGGACCACCGTCAACGTCCGGGCCGCCTCCCTCAACCACCACGACCTCTGGTCCCTGCGCGGCGTCGGCCTCGCCGAGGACAAGCTGCCGATGATCCTCGGCTGCGACGCGGCCGGAACCGACGAGGACGGCAACGAGGTCGTCCTGCACTCCGTCATCGGCCAGACCGGTCACGGCGTCGGCCCGGAGGAACCCCGCTCCATCCTCACCGAGCGCTACCAGGGCACCTTCGCCGAGCAGGTCACCGTCCCCAGCTGGAACGTGCTGCCCAAGCCGAAGGAGCTCACCTTCGAGGAGGCCGCCTGTCTGCCGACCGCCTGGCTCACCGCGTACCGGATGCTCTTCACCAACGCCGGGGTGCGCCCCGGCGACTCGGTCCTCGTCCAGGGCGCGGGCGGCGGTGTCGCCACCGCCGCGATCGTGCTCGGCCGGGCGGCCGGGCTGCGGATCTATGCCACCAGCCGCGACGAGGCCAAGCGCAAGCGGGCCGTCGAACTCGGCGCGATCGAGGCGTTCGAGCCGGGCGCGCGGCTGCCCCGGCGGGTCGACGCGGTCATCGAGACGGTCGGCGCGGCGACCTGGTCCCACTCGGTGAAGTCGCTGCGCCCCGGCGGCACGCTCGTCATCTCCGGCGCGACCAGCGGCGACCGGCCCTCGCACGCCGAGCTGACCCGGATCTTCTTCCTGGAGCTGAAGGTGGTCGGCTCGACCATGGGTTCCAAGGACGAGCTGGAAGACCTGCTGGCCTTCTGCGCGACCACCGGGGTGCGGCCCGTCATCGACGAGGTGCTGCCGCTGGACCGGGCCCGCGAGGGGTTCCAACGGCTGGCGGCGGGCGACCAGTTCGGAAAGATTGTGCTCACCTGCTCTTGAGGTGTGCGGGGTGAGCTGCTCTGATCTGCGCCATGCGAATGCGGACGCGGATACGGATGGGCAGCGCACTCACTTCGATCGTCACTTCGTTCGTGCTCGCGGCGGGGGCCCTCGCCCCCGCCGCCGACGCACACCCCGCACCGGCGGAGCAGCAAACCGGCATCCCCCGGCTCACCGACGACCGGGGCCGCACGCTCACCCTGCGCGGCTGGAACGTCGAGGACAAGGCGAACAGCGGTGACCAGGCACTCACCGCCATCACCGAGAAGCACTTCCGCGATCTGCGGGCCAAGGGCTTCGGCTTCGCCCGGCTGCTGATCTTCTGGGACGACCTGGAGCCGCGCCGGGGTCACTACAGCGCCGCGTATCTGCACCGGATCGGCAGGATCCTGGACTGGGCGCGGAAGTACGACATCCAGGTGCTGATCGACGCCCACCAGGACGTCTTCGGCCCGGCGTTCGGCCACCGGGGCATCCCGGCCTGGGCGACCCGCACCGACGGGCTGCCGTTCACCCCGCACCCCGGCGACTGGTTCTCCGAGTACTTCGAACCGGCCGTGCAGCGCGCCTTCACCCATCTCTACGAGGACCCCGACCTCCGGCGCGCCCAGGCGAGGATGTGGCAGGTGCTCGCCGAGCGCTTCGGGCGCCACCCCGCCGTCCTCGGCTACGACCTGATCAACGAGCCGATGGGGGAGCTCCGGGAGGGTGAGGACCTGGCGACGGCCGCCCGCCGCATCGAGGCGCAACAGCTCACCCCGATGTACAACAGGCTGGCCCGCGCGGTCCGTTCGGCCGACCGTGCCAACTGGCTCTTCGTCGAACCCACCCCCATCGTCGGCGAGGGCGTCCCCACCGGACTGGGCGCGATCCGGGACCACCGGACCGTCTACGCCCCGCACTTCTACAACACCGCGATGGAGGCGGGCGCCGACTACGACCCCTCGGCCCGCTGGGTCGAGTCGTACGAGGCCGCCGTCACCGCCTACCCGAAGCGGCGGCACATCCCGGTCGTCGTCGGCGAATGGGGCCCGCTGAACAACAGTCTGCCGATGATGGGCCGCTTCTACCGGGACGCGATGGCCTCGCTGAGCCGCTACACCTCGGGCTGGGCGGGCTATGTGTGGTGCTACGGCGGCGGCTACTGCGCCCTCGACGCGAACGGGGACTTCGCCGCCAACAAGGAGCGGACCGCCACCCCGTACGCCCCCGCCGTCGCCGGAACCGTCCACTCCGACACGTACGACGACAACGCCCTTGTGTACCGGCTCAGTTATACGGCGGGCCGCCGGGGCGCCACGGAGATCTCGCTGCCGCCGACGGCCGGCCGGTGGCGGGTCTCGGTGGACGGCCGCGCCGAGGTCCGCAGGCGCGGGGGAGAGGTGAGCGTCCGGGCCCGCGAGGGGACGCGCGTCACGGTGACGGTGACCGGGACGGCGCGCGGCTGAGCGGGGCCGGCACGGCAGGGTTGTCAATCAAGGTTGACAGTCGAGTCGTGTCAACTTAGATTGACACCATGACGGAAGCAACGGATCTCGCCGCACGCGCCGGTGACCGCGACCCCCGGGTGGGGCTGCGGGCGGTCACCGCGCTGCGCCGGCTGCTGGAGCAGCTCGAAGCCGTGCAGGTCAAAAGCGCCCGGGTACAGGGCTGGTCGTGGCAGGAGATCGCGGCCGAACTGGGCGTCAGCCGGCAGGCCGTGCACAAGAAGTACGGGAGGCATTGATGTTCGAACGATTCACCAGGAGCGCCCGGGACGTAGTGACCGGCGCCGTGACGCACGCCGAACGGACCGATGCCGTATCGGTCACCGAGGAGCACCTGCTCCTCGCCCTGCTGGACCGCCAGGAGGGCCGGGCCGCCTTCGCCTTCGCCTCGCTGGGGCTCGTCGACCGCCGGGCGGACGTCGAGGCCGATCTGGTCGCGGCCCGCCGCCGCGGCGGGCTGACCCGGGCCGATACGGACGCGCTGGCCGGCCTCGGCATCGACGTGGCCGAGATCGTCGCCCGCGTCGAGGAGGCCCACGGCGAAGGGGCGCTGGACCGTGCCCGGCGGCGCGGCGCGGGGCGCCGCCCGTTCACGCGCGGTGCGAAGGACGTCCTGGCGAGGTCGCTGCGGATCGCGGTGGGGCGCCAGGACCGTTTCATCGGCGACGAGCACCTCCTCCTGGCGCTCGCCGCCTGCCCCGGTGTGGTGGCCGACGTGCTCGCCGCGCACGGCGCGACGTACACGACGCTGGACCGCGCGCTCCACGGGGACGGGGGCGGAGAGGGCGACGCGGGGCGGTTCAGGAAGGCGGGCTGAGGCGCCGGCCTCCCGGCCGTCGGGGGTGTGCCCCGGAGTGTGCCCCGGGTCTCCCGGTTCGCGCCCCGGCGCACGACCGACCGTCCGCCCCTCACTTCTCCCCGGTGCCGCCCTTCCGCAGCAGCGCCCCGATGCGGGCCGCCGCCGTCGACAGATGGCCGCGGGCCTCCGCCAGCTGCTCCTCCGTGACGCCGCGGTCCCGGGCCGCGTCGCGGATGTCGTCACGGAAGCGGTCGAGCAGGCGGTCCAGGTCGCGGGCCGGGTCGCCGGTGGAGGCGGTGTCCTTGCCCCAGGCGGGGTCGGTGTCGGCGGGCTCGGGCTTGACGTACGGGGGCCGGGCGCCCGCCCTGGCGAAGCCGCTCAGCTGGCCGGTGATCTCGGCCAGCCCCTCCCGTACGCCCGTGGGCCAGTCGCCCCGGGCGAAGTGCTCCTGGACCTGGCGGGCGGCGTTCTGCATCTGCTCGCGCGCCCGGTCCTGGGCCTCCTTGGCCTGGCGGCGGGCCTGCTGGGCCTCCTCGCGGGCGCGGCGGGACTCGTCCTTCGCCCGGCGAGCCTGCTCCTTCCACTCCTGCTTGGCCTTGCGCAGCTCCTCCTTCGCGGCGCGCCACGTCTCCTTGTCGCCGAAGTCCCCGAAGTCGCCGAAGTCCCCGAAGTCGCCGAAGGGGGACTCCCGGTCGCCCTTGCGGCCGGAACCGGAACCCGTGTGCCTGGTCTCGTCCGCCGCGGCCCGCATCTCGCTGCGCAGCTTGCCGGCGGCGCCGCGTACGTCGTCCCGTATCTCGGCGGCCAGTTCGGAGACCGACTCCCGGATCTCCATTTCCAGATCGGCCAGTTCGCCGGTGCGGCCGGCCAGTTCGGCGCGGCCCGCGTCGGTGATCGAGTAGACCTTGCGGCCGCCCTCGGTGGCGTGGGTGACGAGGCCCTCGGCCTCCAGTTTGGCCAGGCGCGGGTAGACCGTGCCCGCCGAGGGGGCGTACAGCCCCTGGAAGCGCTCCTCCAGGAGCCGGATGACCTCGTAGCCGTGGCGGGGGGCCTCGTCGAGGAGCTTGAGCAGATAGAGGCGGAGGCGGCCGTGGGCGAATACGGGGGGCATGTCAGAGCACCTTTCCGGTCGGCTCGGCATCGTACGGACCGTCCTCGGCCGGCGGGCGGCGCAGCAGGGCGATCGATCCGGAGACGGTCGTCGCCCTCAGCTTCCCGGTCCCGGTGCCGAGCGTGCCGGTGATCTTCTTCGCTCCCCACTGGCCGCTGACCCGCAGATCCTCGAAGCCGTTGGAGACGGAGCCGCTCGTGGTGTTGGCCTCGACCGTCGCGTCCGCCGGGTGCGGCAGCCTGATGGCGACCTCACCGGAGACGGTGGTCAGCCGGATGTCCGTGGGCTTCCCGGTCGGGTCCAGGTCGAGCACCATGTTCCCGCTGACCGATTCCGCCCGCACCGAGGCCCCGGCCCCCTCGACGACCGTCAGATCGCCCGAGACGGAATGGAAGCGGAGCGCGCCGGTGACCGACTGGGCCTCCACGCTGCCGGAGACCGTCTCGGCCAGGACCGGCCCCCCGAGCCCGACGAGCGTGGTGTCGCCGGTGACGCCCCGTACGTCCGTACGCCCGCGGATGCCGGACACGACCGCGCCCGCCCCGACGACGCCGACCTCCACCGCCGACCCGGCCGGCACGGCGAGCGAGACGACCGCGCTGCGGTGCCAGCCCTTGCGGTCGAACCACTTGAGGAAGTTCTGCCAGGGCAGGTCCTCGTAGGCGACCGTGAGCGTGCCGTCCTCCAGGGTCACGATCAGCGGCGGTCCCTCGATCCCGGAGACCTCCAGCCGGGCGGTCGGATCCTCGGTGCCGACGATGTTGACGGCGCCCCCGACGATGCGCACGTTGAGCGAGGTCACGGGGTCGTCGAAGGTCAGCTTCTGGGGCTCGGCGATGTCCCATGTCGACACAGGCATGGATCTGACCTCCCGGGGAGCGTGGATGACGCAACATATCGCGTCTCTTGTTGAACACGATATATCGCGGTTTCGGGAAGTCAAGGCGCACCATGCGATCGCCGGCGGATCAAAGAGCGCCAAATATGGGCAAATTGCCCTAGCGTGTGGCACATGAACGCGACATCCCCCGCAGGGGCGCTGCTGCTGTGCCGTGCCGAACCCGAGACCGTACGGCCCGTGGCCCATCTGCTGCGCGAGCGGATGCTGCTCGCTCCCGCCGGGGACGGCTGGTCCGTCCTCGTGCCCGAAGGAAAGCCCTGGCAGGGCGGTGCCGGTGCAGGTGCCGCGGATGTGGAGCCGGTCGACCGCGTCGTGGCCGGCTGGGCCACCGCGCTCGCGGTCGGCTCGGTCTGGCCCGTGCTCGCCCTGTGGTGGGACGGCGACCGGGCCGGGTGCACGCTCGCGTCCGGATTCCGCCGTCCGGTCGGCTACGTCTGGCTCGCCGACGGCACCCCGGCCGGTGAGGACGAGGCCATGCGCACCCTCGCCGAGCGGCTCGGCCTCGACCCCGTGCTGGACGTCCAGTCGCTCGAAGAACTGACCCGCCCGGACCCGGACGCCGACGCGCGCATCCGGCTGCGCGGTCTGCTCGCCGTCCTGACCCGGATCGGACTGGTCCTTCCGCCGGGTCTGGACCCGGACACACCGGGCGACCGGCTGTACGCCGCGGCGGACGACCGGCCCGAAGCGGAACCGCTCGTCTGGACCGGGTGGCGCGAGGTGGTGAAGGCCGAACTCGACGCGGTCGAGAGCAGCCGTCTCGGCCCCTGGATGCGCGGCCCCAGGGCCCGGGTCCTCGCGGGCGCCCAGCTCGCGGCCGGACTGCCGCTGGTCCTCTGGGGGCTGCGCCGCCGCGGCGGCGGATGGGTGCTGGCCGGGACGCTGCTGCTGGCGCACGGCGCCCTCGGCCTCGCCTACGACCGGCTCAGGGACGCCGAGGACGGGCGCGGCTGACTACTCGTCCTCGTCCTCGTCGTCGAGCCGGGCCAGCCAGGTCGCGAGGCGCTCTACCGGCACCTCGAAGTCGGGATTGAGGTCGACGAACGTGCGGAGCTGCTCGGCGAGCCACTCGAAAGTGACCTCTTCCTCGCCTCGCCGCTTCTCCAGCTCCTCGATACCGCGGTCGGTGAAGTACATGCGGCAAGCCTAATGCCTGGTGACAGCCCCGCGGAGGCCGGGAGCAGGTCCCCGGCCGGGGTTCCCGGCGGCCGGGCGAGCCCGCCGAGAACCGGCCCGCACCGACCCCGCGTCCTGCCCGATGTGCCTCGCATCGGGCGCGTACTGCCGTTAGCCTGCGGGTAGTTGGGGAACGGGGGAGTTTCATGGGTGACGGTGACGCCCGTATTACGCGCATTGAGATGCCCGACGGCACGGAGGTCTGGGCGCGGATCTCCGGCGCCGAGGAGCTGACGCAGCCCGGCTCGGGCCCGTCGTTCGCCGACATCGGCGCCGGGAACATCGCCGACCGGGTGCAGGCCCGGGTCGAGAGCCTGCAGGGGGTCGTGACCAGCGTCGCGCGTTCGCTCGCCGAGCCGCTGCGGGCCGTGCGGCCCGACGAGGTCAGCGTCGAGTTCGGCATCGAGCTCACCGCGAAGTCCGGCAGGGTCGTCGGACTCCTCGCGGACGGCGAGGCCAAGGGGTCCATCAAGGTCACGCTGACGTGGAACGGCGGCGGACCGCCCCTCGACCCGCAGGTGCCCGCGCAGACGCCGGGACAGCAGCCGGCCGCCCCCTCCTCGGCCCCTTCCCCGTCCTCCCCCTCCGTTTCTCCCGCCGGGGCACCCACCGGCGCATCGGCGCATGCGAGCGGCACCGGACCGGACGACGGAAGCGGATCGTGACGCCCCCGCCGGCCGGGGGCGCGTGGCAGGGGCCGAGCGACGCGGAATCCGCGCTGATGAGCCTCGTGAAGGACGCGACGGTGCGCATCCATCGTCCGGAGCCCGGGTATGCCCCTGAAGGATCCGACGGCGACTTCCTGGGGAGCGGCTTCTTCATCGCCCCGAGCTGGGTCCTCACGTGCGCGCACGTCGCGATGGAGGGGAGGGGGCGTCAGGTGGACGTGGTGTACAAGACCGCCCGCGACGGCGACGCCCTCCGGGTCGGGGGCACGGTCAGGGCGGCCCTGCCCGAGCAGCGGCCCGGCACCGGCGGCTGGCCGGCCCCCGACCTCGCCCTCATCCAGCTGCTGCGTCCCGTCGAGCACCCCTGCGTGTACCTCAGTGAACGCTCCACGGGCATGAACCGCGGCGCCTACTACTTCGCGGGCTGGGCGGACGGCGGCGGGGGCGCGCTCAAGCGGCTCGGCCGGGAGTGCCGGGTGGTGGGCACCGTCGACGACTGGTCCGACGGCGACGAACAGGTGCTGATCGAGGCGAGCCAGCTGTACGCGGGCATGTCCGGCGGACCCGTCGTCGACCTGGCCCGGGGCGAGGTCGTCGGCGTACTCAAATCACGCTCCACGGACACGAACGGCGGTACGGCGATCGGCGTGGAGCGGCTGCGCACGCTGCCGGTGCCGGCCGACGCGGCCACGGCCGAGTCCGACGACCCGTACCAGGCCGTGTTCCACGCCCACGACCGCTATCACGCCGACCGGCACAACAACCCCGTCGGCGACGAGGAGACCTGGGCGGACGTACAGCGGGACCTGGGCTGCACGGCGGGCCCGGCGCTCACCCCGCAGCAGCGCGTCGACCTGCTGGGGCGGCTCGCCAAGCTGCCCCCGCCGGTCAGCACCCGCAGCCTGCTCGACATCCTCGGCGGCCTCGGGTACGGCTACCGGACCGTCGGCGTCCCGGCCCCCCGCGGCTGGCGCGACGGCCTGGGAGTCCTCTACGACGCACGCGAGGGCGAAGAGGCGCTGGAGCGGATCCTGCGCTACTGCATGAGCGCCATCGCCGCCGAACGCCCCTATGTGGTGCCGTCCACCAAACTCGCCGAGGACGCCCTGTGGGACTGGGTGAAGGAGACCGCCGAGGACCGGCTCCGGCGGCCGTTCCGCCGTGAGATGGCCCAGCTGCGGTACCAGGGCCGGTACGACCGGGGCACCGGACACCTGCGCACGCCCGAGCCGGCCGACGAGCCGGTCCGGCCGCCGCGCTCCCCGTCGGTCGTCGTGCTGCACCTGGAGCCCCGCGCCTGGCAGCCGGACGAGTACGACTGGCGGGTCGTCGCCCGCCCGGCCGAGGACGACCTGCCGGTGACCGAGAACTACCAGGGGACCAGGGCCGACGAACTGCCGGCCAGGCTCGCGCCGTCCCTGGCGAAGGCGTTCCGGATGTGCGACGAACCCGACAGCCCCGCGGTCCTCCAGGTCGTGGTGCCACCGGCGCTGCTCGACCTGGAGGCCGAGAAGTGGGAGCTGCCCGCCGACGGCAGGCCGCTCGGGGTCCAGCGGCCGGTCGTCATCCGCTGCTCGGACGGGCTCCCCGCCCCCTCCGGGGACGGCGCCCGGGAGCGCGAGGCGCGCTGGAACCGCGTCCACACCGGCCCGATGCGGGCCGCGGTCCTCGACTGCGACGACGGTATGCGGGTACCCGTACCGGTGACGGCGGAGCTGCGCGGACAGGCGTACGAGACCGTACCGGTGCTCTGCCGGTACGGCGGCCGGTCCGACACCCAGAGCACCGCCGGGTTCGGGCGGGTGCTCGAAGCCGGGTACGGCGTGGTCCTGTGGCGCCGCCCGAGGGTCGAACGGGCCGCGGCCTGCACGGAGTTCCACCTCCGCGCCGTCGACACGGTCGACGGGACGGGCGTGGCCGACCGGCTCCCGCAGAAGATCCAGGAGCTGAGAAAAGGGGTGCGCGAGGGCCGCACCGACACGTTCTGGTCGGACGGAATCGCCCTGGTCTACGGCAAACCGCGGGCGGAGCCGCCCGAGCCGTTCCTGCAGGCCCCGTGATGTGGGTTCCGGGGCGCGGACCGGATGGCTACGGTGAACCACGTTCGACTGCTGCTGCCCCTGGCGGACGAGTGATGACGAGGAACACGTTATGAGTGAACCCAGCGAGTGGCTCATCTACCGAGGGGCCGGCGAACCGCACGAAGGAATCGGGCAGTTGCCACCGCCGCCGCCCTGGCGCGACTTCGCGGGCCGGGGCGCCCGGCCCGGCGACGAGCCGGACGGGGACGGCTCCGCCGACCGCCGCCTCGGCGGCCACCGGCACATCGCCGAACTCCACCGGCCGGGCGCCGAAGAGCTCGAAATGATCAATGCCGCGCTCTATCTGCGGCGCCCGCTGCTGGTCACCGGCACCCCCGGCGCCGGAAAGAGCACACTGGCCCACTCCGTCGCCCATGAGCTCGGGCTCGGCCGGGTCCTGCGCTGGCCGATCGTGAGCCGGACGACACTGCTGGACGGCCTCTACCACTACGACGCGATCGCCCGGCTCCAGGACGTGCAGATCGCCGCACACGGCGCGGCAGCCGGTACGGGCGGCGCCGCGGCCGCCGACGGCGTGGGCAGCTACATCCGGCTGGGGCCGCTCGGCACCGCGCTGATGCCCTCGGGCCGGCCCCGGGTGCTGCTCATCGACGAGCTGGACAAGAGCGACATCGACCTGCCGAACGACCTGCTCAACGTGTTGGAGGAAGGCGAGTTCGGCATCCCCGAGCTGGAGCGGATCGCCGACCGGCTGCCCGACGGCGAGGCGGAGGTCCTCGACGACGACGGCAACAAGGTCAAGGTGCGCGGCGGCCGGGTGCAGTGCACGTCGTTCCCGTTCGTGGTGCTCACCAGCAACGGCGAACGGGACTTCCCGGCGCCCCTGATGCGCCGCTGCATCCACCTGGAGCTCGGACGCCCCGACCACCAGCGGCTCGCCACCTTCGTACGCGCCCACCTCGGCGACGAGGCGGCGCGCTCCGGGGACGATCTCATCGCCCACTTCCTGGAGCGGTCGCGCAGCGAACTCCTGGCCACGGACCAGCTGCTGAACGCCATCTACCTCACCGACGCCGCCGCCCCGGCCGGCCGTGACCGCCTCGCCGACCTGCTCATCCAGCGACTCGACCGGCCGAGGTGATGTGCTGATGGCGGGCGCCGGGCCGGAGCGGTCCCCCGATGCGCGTGGCGCCGACGACGCGGGGCTCTACCCCGCGTTCGTGGCACGGCTGCGCGAGGCCGGGCTCGACCCCGACGTCGAGCAGCTCCGCGACGCGCTCTGGCTGGCCCGCTGGGCCCGCCACCCGGACGCACCGCCGCAGGACGAGGAGGCGCGGGGAAGCGTCCCTCCCGTCCGCCTCCCCCCGGAGCGGGCGGACGGGCCGCCCACCGGCCCCGGGCCTGCCGCGGTGCGATCCGCGCCCGGGGAGCCGCGCGACGAACCCCCGCCGCGCGCCGACCCCGGGGACGCCGACCGGATCACCCTCTACCCCGTACCGCGCAACGGTGCCCGCCCGGGGGCGGGCCGGGCGGGGCGTACGGCCGCCCTCACCTTCGGTGTGCCCGCGGCCCCGGCGCTCCCCGCCCCCCCTCGAACTCCAGCGAGCCCTGAGACCCCTGCAGCGCTACCACCCCGCCTCGCCGCCCCTGCGCACCGTCCTCGACGAGACGGCGACCGCCGAACTCAGCGCCCGCGCGGGCGGGCTGATCATGCCGGTGTTCCGGGGCGTCTCCCGGAGGGAGGCGGTCCTGCAGTGCGTCATGGACGCCTCGTCCTCGATGCGGGTGTGGGACCGGATGTTCGGCGAACTCCAGCTGATATTCGGCCAGTTGGGCGCATTCCGGGATGTCCAGATGCGCTATCTGCACCAGGGCCCGGACGGTGCAGCCGCGGTGAGCCGCAGCCCCGACCCGGCCGCGGCGCCCCTGCACTCCGCGGACCGGCTGAGCGATCCGACCGGCCGCCGCGTCACCGTCCTGGTCAGCGACTGCGCCGGTCCGCTCTGGCACAGCGGACGGGCCCACCGGCTGCTGCACCACCTGGCCGCACAGGCCCCGGCAGCCGTGCTCCAGCCGCTGCCGCAGCGGATGTGGAACCGGACCCGGCTCCCGGTCACCTACGGCGCGCTGTCCCGGGGCGACGGACCCGGCGGGGCCGCCGTACTGAAGGTCGTGGAGCAGCCGGGCACCGGCCCCGCCGTCCACCCGGGGGCCCTCGCCGTGCCCGTACTCCCACCGGTCGAGGGGGCGTTGGCGGCCTGGGCGAAGCTGCTCTCCGGCACCGGCTCGGGACGGATCTCCGGCGCGGTCGGCTGGGTGCGGCCCGATCAGCCGGCCGCCGCCGCACAGCGCCCGGGCGGCGGCCTCTCCTCGCTCCAGCTGGTCAGCCGCTTCCGGGCGACCGCCTCACCGGCCGCCGGACAGCTCGCGGTCTACCTCGCGGCGGCCCCGCTGCACCTGCCGGTGATGCAGCTGGTGCAGCGCACGATGCTGCCCCACTCGGGCCCCTCCGAACTCGCCGAGGTGCTGCTGAGCGGGCTGCTGTCACGGAGCACGGGCGAGGACGGCGGCCGGTACGACGGCCAGTGGTACACATTCGTGCCCGGCGTACGGGAGGCGCTGCTCGGCCCGCTGAGCCGCGACGAGGCGCTGCTCGTGCTCAAGCACTGTTCGCAGTACATCGAGCAGCGCTTCGGCAGGGGCGGGCCGAACTTCCCGGCCCTGGCCTTCGCCCAGCTCGGCGATGGCAGATCCGCGGCGCCGCCCACCGCCTTCGGCACGGGCCCCCTGGAGAACGGCACACCCGACGAGGAGAGCGAAGAGGGGGGCGAGAACGGGGAGGGCGACGCGAGCGGCGGGTCGCGCGTCCCCCATCCCTTCGCCGAGGTCGCGGTCCGCGTACTGGAGCGTTTCATGCCCCTGCCCGAGCAGTTCGTGACGAGGACCGGACACGGCGGCCGGCGCGGCACCGCCCAGACCCGGAACGCCGCGGTGGAGAGCGCCCGCACCCTGTTGCGGCAGTTCGAGTCGGACAGCATGGTGCAGTACCTCATCGATGCCGTGCAGCTGTTGCGCGGCGCCACCGAACGCGAGGAGCGGCCGGGCGACGACCCCGGCCTGTGGGCGGAGTACTCCCGCTGCGTGCTGCGGCTGTGGGAGGTCCAGGGCGACGCCGAACTGCTCCGCGAGGCCGAGTACGCCGCCGAGCAGGCCGCCGCGCACCCCACCGCGGTGCGCGAACGGGCCGTACTGGCGAAGGTGCTGCACGCCGCGGCCGACGACCGTCGGCGGCGCGGCGACCGGCGCGGGGCGCTGGAACTGCTGCGCCGCGCCGACCGCGAGTACACGGCCGCCTGCTCGGCCGCCGGCCTGGAGCCCGCCGAGGCCCTGCGGCTGACGCTGGAGCGGGTCCGCGCCCTGGAGGCGCAGTGGCGGCTCGACGGCGACACCGCGCTGCTCCAGGCCGCGTGCGGGATGCTGGAGGCCTTCGCCGACGTCTGGCCCGACCAGGAGAACCGCCCCACCACCCTGCCCCTGGCGCACGGCCGGACCCTGCTGAAGCTGGCCGGGGCCACCGCCGACACCGAGCAGTCCCGGGTGTACGCGGGCCAGGCGGCACGCTCCCTGCGCACCGCGTTCGAACAGGGCGGCGGCCGGCACACCATGGGCACCGAGGTGCGCATCCTGCTGGACCTGGTGGACGCCCTGCTCGGCTCCGGCCAGGAGCCCGACGAGGCCGCGACCCTGATCCAGCAGTCCCTGGCGACCGTACGCGAACAGCGGCTGCGCGCCTCGCTCCAGATCAGGGCGGGCCGGGTCGGTGTCGCGCGGTACGAGCACACCGGTGATCCGGACGAACTCGTGGACGCCGCCGACTGGTTCGCCCGCGCCGCCCGCGGCGTACCGCGCGACTCGCGGGCCCATGCCGACCTGCTCGCCGAGTGGGGCGGCACCCTGCTGCGCCGGGCGCAACTGCCGGACGGGCGCCCGCACATCGGCGCCGCGATCAGGGTGCTGCGGGACTGCCGGACGGAGACGGCGGCGGGGAGCACACGACAGGCCGGGCGGCTGCTGATGCTGGGCCGGGCGCTGATGCTGCGGCACCGGGCCACCGAGGACCGGGTGGACCTCAGGGAGGCCGAGCACCTCTTCGGCCTCGCCGCCCAGGAGGCGGCCGACCCGCTGACCGAGGCGAGCTGCTGGCTGGAGCTGGGCCGCTCCCACCTCGACGCCTCCCGGGTGCTGCAACGTCCGGCCCGGCTCGACGAGGCGGCCGAGGCGTTCCGGAGCGCCGCCGAGGCGGCCGGTGCGGCGGAGGCGGAACTGGACGGTCCGCAACAGTCCGCACAAGCCATCGAGTTGAGTGCTACAGCCAACCACTGGCGGGGTATGACCTACGAGAGGGCGGGCCGCCCCCGGGCGGCCCGCGGGGCGTACCGGGCGGCCCACCGGGAATGGCGCAGACTGCCGGACGGCGGCGGCGCGGCGGGTGAGGCGACTGCCGCGCGGCTGGCGGAACTGGAGCGCTGAGCCGCTCCAGGAGGAGCGCCGGCGGACGGCAGGGTCCATGAGGTCACGGGGAGGAACGATGAACGAGACGGAACACCAGGGCGTACCGGTGGCCGGGCCGTCCGGGGGACCGGGCGCGCTGCCGGATCTGCTGGGGCTCGACCTGGAGTCGCTGCGGACGCTGGACCATCCGGTGCTCACCGAGGTGGTCGCGGATCTGCGCGGGCGGGCCGAGCAGCCGCGGGAGATGCTGTGGGGGTTCACCAACGCCTTCTGAAGCCGCACGATTTCGGTCCGGGGCCCGGTCGAACAGGACATCGTGGTGAGGCACACGTTTGCCCGTACGGCAGGCCAGGGATACTCGCCTCGGGACGGCGACGGGGGCCGTGCCGAAGGACGCGAACGGCGCGGGGGTGCGGGAGTGTCTCGACAGGCGACGCCGAAACCGCGCCAGGACGCCGAAGGCGGCCGACTTCCGTTCTCCTTCGGGCAGTTCATCGTCAAGGTGCACGGCCGCTGCAATCTCGCCTGCCGCTACTGCTACCTCTACGAGGGCCCCGACCGCACCTGGCGCGACCGGCCGGCCGCCGTCGCGCCCGCCGTCCTCGACCGTACCGCGCACCGCATCGCCGAACACGCGGCGGAGCACGGGCTGCGGGACCTCGCACTGGTCCTGCACGGCGGCGAGCCCCTCCTGGCGGGCGCCGCCCGGCTGGCCGCCTTCGCCGACCGGGTACGCGCCCTGACGCCCGACGGCTGCACCGTCCACACCACCGTCCAGACCAACGCCACCCTCCTCACCGAAGGCCGCGTCGCCACCCTCGCCCGGCACGGCATACGCATCGGCGTCAGCCTCGACGGCGGCCGGCCCGCCCACAACAGCCGGCGCACCGACCACGCCGGACGCCCCTCCTGGCCCGCCGCCTCGCGCGGCACCCGGCTCCTCGCCGACCGGCACCCCGAGGCCTACGCGGGCATCCTCACCGTCGTGGACCCGGACACCGACCCCGTCGAGATGTACGAGTCGCTGCTCGAACTGCGCCCCCCGGCCCTGGACCTGCTGCTCCCGCACGGCAACTGGACGACCCCGCCACCGGGCCTGCCGGTCACCGGGCCGGGCCGTGCGACCCCGTACGGCGACTGGCTCACCACCGTCTTCGACCGCTGGTGGGGCTCCGGACGGCGGGAGACCCGGATCCGGCTCTTCGAGGAGTGCATCGCCCTGCTGCTGGGCCTGCCCGGCGCCACCGAGTCCCTCGGCCTCGAACCGGTCGACGCGATCGTGGTCGAGACGGACGGGGCGATCGAACAGGTCGACTCCCTCAAGTCCGCCTACGACACCGCCGCCGCCACCGGCCTCGACGTCTTCCGCCACACCTTCGACGACGCCCTGCGCCACCCCGGCGTCGCCGCCCGCCGGGCGGGCGCCGACGCACTAGCCGCCACCTGCCGGGCCTGCCCGCTGCTGACCGTCTGCGGGGGCGGCCACTACGCACACCGCTACCGAGCGGAGAACGGCTTCGCCAACCCGTCCGTCTACTGCGCGGACCTCGAACGGCTGGTACGCCACATCGCCGCCCGGCTGTCCGACGCAACCGCAGGAGAACGCCGATGATCCCCCCACTCCCGGACCGCATGCTGCGCCAGCTGGGCCGCACCGAGGGCGACGTGGAGACCCTCCACGTCCTCGTACGCGATCAGGACACCCGCCGGCTCCTCCTGCTGCGGGCCCTGCTCGATGCGGCGGAGGCGGCCCCCACCACCCTCTGCCCGCCCCGGGCGCTCGACCGCCTGCGCCAGGACTGGGCGCTGCTGGAGAGGGCCGAGCGCGCCGACCGGACCGCCGTACGCGCCGTCCTGCTCCACCCCCTCGCCGGCCCCTGGGCGCAACGCTGCCTGCGCGGCCTCTCCGCCACCGGCCCCGGGCCCGAACTCCGCGCCGACCTGCACCACTTGAGCGCCCTGGCCGCAGCGGCCGCGATCCGCGCCGGAATCCCGTTCACGTCCCGGCTCACCGCACACGACGGGCTCCTGTCCCTGCCCACCCTGGGCGCCCTGCGCTCACGGTCCGAAGAGGTCGGCATCACCTTCCACGAGGGTGAGGTGACGATGCGCCAGGGGGAGGGCGAGCCACCCGTTTCGGTGCACGCGCAGCCGGACGGCACGACCGGTTCCGCCGACCCGCGCTGGCTGCCGGTGTTCGCCCTGCCCGCCGTGCAGTCCGGCATCGGCCCGATACCCCTGGACGACATCGACCCGTACCGCACCGACGGCAGCGGGCTCCAGCCGCACGGGCTGAGCGCCGCCACCCACATCGACGACCACGAACGCAAGGCGTGGGCCGAGTCCTGGGCCGGAGTGGCACCCCTGCTCGCCGTCGGCGGCGAGCACCGTCTCACCGAGGCGGCGGTCCTGCTGCGCTGCCTGGTCCCGCTCGGCCCGCCGCCCGGCTCCGGGCCGACGGGGGAGAGCGCGGCACATTGCAGCGGAACCAGGCGCGAGGCGTTCGGCGCCGTCCTCAGCAGCAAGCCGGCCACCCCCGCCTACTTCGCCTCCACCCTCGTCCATGAACTCCAGCACACCAAGCTGTCCGCGCTCAGCGCCCTCGTATCCCTGCACCACGAGGACCCGGAACCCCGCCACTTCGCACCCTGGCGTTCCGACCCCCGCCCCTTCGACGGCCTCCTCCAGGGCGCCTACTCGCACATCGCGCTCGCCGACTACTGGCAGCGGTTCGCGCTCGCCGCGCGGCGCGTCACCCACCGCGACCTGGCCTGGGCCGAGCACGCCCGCTGCCGTGAACAGGTCGGGGCGGTCCTGCCCGTGCTGGCCGGATCGGCGGCCCTGACCCGCGAAGGCCGGGTGCTGGTCAACGAGATGATCACGCTCTACCACCGTCTGGACGATTGCCCGCCTCCAACGGGGCACCTCGCGCGCGCGGAGGCGTACGTGGCCACCGCCAAGGTGATATGGCAGCAGAGGAACGGCTCGCACAGGCCGTGAGGGACCCCGGGATTGTCCGCCGGAACGACCATGCTCCGGTGTATGTTGACAAGGCTCGAATCGAGGCAGGGAGACGGTCGAATGCCCGGAACGCGTAGGCAAGTTGGAGCAACCGGGGCGCAAACCGTCACCATCAGTTTCGCCGGATTCAACCGCGCCTGGGCGACCTGGATCGGGGGCCGTCTGGAGCGGCGCGGGGTGACGGTGGTCCAGCAGCGCTGGGACCCCCCGGTGGAGGTCCCGCTGGAGGACTCGCTGCGCGATCTGACCCTCTCCAGAGGCCGTGTCCTGGTGATCCTCAGCGACTGGTACTTCCAGCTGGGGCCGCGCGGTCACGAGGAGTGGAACAGGGCGCTGCGCGAGGTCGTCGCTCCCGACCCCGACCGCTTCGCCGCCGTCTGCGTCACCACCTCCGCACTGCCCGGCGCCACCTCGGCCCTCGCCGCGGCCGACCTGACCAATGTCGGCGCCGAGGAGGCCGAGCGGCGGCTCCTGGTGCGCCTGGGCCTGCCCACCGACCCGCTGCCCGAGCCCGCCGAGGCCCGGCAGGGGCCCCGGTATCCGGCCGATGTCCCGGAGGTGTGGGGCGGGGTGCCGCGCCGCAACACCCGCTTCACCGGCCGGGAGACGCTGCTCAGCAAGGCCTACCAGGCCCTCCAGGACGCCGGACCCGGTGCCGGGGTCGTGACCCTGCACGGCATGTCCGGCGTGGGCAAGACCCAGCTGGCGGCGGAGTACGTCTACCGGTTCGGCTCCGAGTACGACGTGGTGTGGTGGGTGCCCGCCGACCGTCGCGCCCTCTACCGCCAGAAGCTCGCCGAACTCGCCCCCGAACTGGGCCTGTCCACGGGCGCCGAGTACGGGGAGCGGCTGCGGGCGGTCCGCGACGCGCTGCGCCGCGGTGAACCGCACTCCCACTGGCTGCTGGTCCTGGACGGGGCGGACGAGCCCGAGCACATCTGGGACCTGGTGCCGACCGGCCCCGGACACGTCCTGATCACCTCCCGCAACCCGGAGTGGAGCGAGCACAACAGCAACCTCGTCGAGGTCCCCGTCTACGAACGCGACGAGTCGGTCGCCTTCATCCGCCGCCGCGCACCCCGCCTCACCCAGGCCGACGCCGACCAGCTGGCCGAGGCCCTCGAAGACCTCCCGCTGCTCCTGGACCAGACGGCGGGCTGGCTCAACGACTCCGACATGTCCGTCGAGGAGTACATCGAACTTCTCGAAGGCGGCATCGACCAGGACGTCGTCAAGGTCTCCGCCGACTTCCCGCTCGCCTTCCAGACCGCCTGGTCGATACTGCTGAACAAGCTCAAGGAAACCGTCCCGGAATCCGTCGACCTGCTGCGCCTGTGCAGCTTCTTCGCACCCGGCTCCATCCCCGTGCGACTGCTGAGGGAAATGCCCCCCGGCGAACTGCCGGAACAGCTCTCCGGCCTGATGAACGACCCGCTGCTGTGGAACAAGGCGATCGGCCAGCTCCGCCAGTACTCCGTGGTCCGCCTGGAGTCCCACGAGACGGCCGGCGAGGACGCCTCGTCCGGCGAGTCGCTCTACATGCACCGCATGGTCCACCAGATCGTCGGCAAGGACATGCCGGAACGCGACCGCCACGAGTTCGTCGGCGTGGTCCGCAGGGCCCTCGCCGCCGCGGACCCCGGCCGCCCCGCCGACACCCGGCTGTGGCCCGCGTACGCCGAGATCACTCCGCACCTGAAGTGGGCCGACGTACTCAACAGCACCGACCCGGCCGTCCACTCCCTGGTGCTCAACTGCCTGCGCTACATGTACCTCTCCGGCGAGTACCGGGCCGGCATCAAGCTGGGCCGACGGGCCATGAAGGCCTGGCGGGAACTCCTGGGCGAGGACCACCCCAGGATCTGGGACCTCAGCCACCACTACGCGAACGTGCTGCGGGCCGTCGGCGACTACGCCGGCACGGAAGTCATCGAACGCGCCGCCGTCGACCACCTCCGCGCCGAACGCGGCGCGAAGGACCTGGAACACCTGCGCGCCGCCGGCGGCCTCGCCGCCGACCTGCGGGGCCTCGGCCGCTACGACGAGGCGCTGGAGATGTCGGCCTGGATCCTCGCGGGCTACCGCGAGCTCCTGGGCGACCAGGACTCGCGTACGCTCAGCGCGCAGAACAACCTGGCCGTGTCGCTCCGGCTGCTCGGCAGATACGAGGAGTCCCTGGAGCTGTACCGGCGGACACTGGAGGCCAGGCGGCAGGTGCTGCGCCCGCGCCACAGCTGGACGCTCTACTCCGAGATCAACTACGCCACCGATCTGCGTCTGCTCGGCCACTACAACGACGCCCTCTCGCTCCAGAACCAGAGCGTCCGGGTGCACCGGCTGGTCATGGGGCCCGACAACCCGCAGACCCTGCGCGCCGAGCACAATCTCGCGCTCTGCCAGTACCGCTCGGGTGAGCGTGCCAAGGCCGCGACGCTGTTCACCCGGGTTCTCGAACGAAGCGAGCGGGTGCTCGGCGAGACCGACCCGCTGACGATGATGTTCGCGGCCAGCCAGAGCTTCTTCGCCCGCGAGCACGCCGACATCGACCAGGCCAGGGCCATAAGCGAGAAGGTGGTCGACGGCTATGTGGACATGCTCGGCGAGGACCATCCGTACGTGGCGGGAACCCGCGCCAACCACGCCCTGATCCTGCGGAACGTGGGCGAACGCGACCATGCGCACACCCTGTTGGAGGGGGCCCTCGCCGACATGACGCGGGCCGTGGGGGAGCACCACCCCTGGACCCTGGGCTGCGCGGTGAACGCCTCGGCGCTGCGCAACCTGGTGGGCGACCCGGAATCCGCGGCCGCGCTGACGGACGCGGTCATCACCAGGGCCACCGAGGTCCTCGGCCGGACCCACCCGCTGACCCTCTCGGCCCGCATCGCACACGCCGCCGACCTGCGCGGCATCCGTGACCGCGAGCGCGCGGACAAGGTCGAGCGGGAGGCATTGGGCGACCTGGCCGCGACCCTGGGCGCCCAGCACGTCCACACGGTCTCGGCCCGCTCCCGCAACCGTCCGTACTGGGACTTCGAACCGCAGATGATCTGAGCCGATCGACGGAAAGCCGCTCGATAAGTGAATGACCGTCAGTATCCTTTCGGGACACGTCAGTTGCGATGCAACGGGGGAGCGTATGGCGGTCATCGTCGGGTCCACGACACCGGGTGAGGACGGCCCGATACCGGTCGTCGTGGACGCCGAGACCTTCGCGGCGGACCCGGCACCGACCGGGGAGGGTGAGTCCTTCTACAGCCCCGGGGAGACCAGGGGCGGCGCCGACGCCGCCCGGCGGGTCCTGGCCGGCGCCGGTGACCTGTACGGCGACGGACTCGATCTGGCGCGACGCTGCGCCGCCCAGGCGATGCGCCGGCTCGGGGACCTCGGGGAGGGGATGCGGCCCGACGAGATCGAGCTCCAGGTCGGGATCACCTTCGAGGCCGGCATGGCGGCCGTGGTGAAGGCCGGTGCCGAGGCGCAGATCCAGGTCACCTTCCGCTGGCAGCCGGGCAACGAGGGGCAGGCCACTGCCACGGCGACACCCTCATGAGCGAGCCGCGGTCCCGCACCGCCGCCCCGGCACCCCGGGTGCCGATCCTCCCGTACAGCCGGATCGTCGGGCAGGAGGAGCTCAAGCTGGCCCTGGAGCTCAACTTCGTCTCGCCGAGGATCGGCGGGGTGCTGATCACCGGGCAGCGGGGCACCGCCAAATCCACCGTGGTCCGCGCCTTCGCGCTGATGTCCGGCGGTGAACTGCCCGTCACGCTCCCGATCAACGCGACCGACGACCGCGTGGTCGGCGGCTGGGAACTGGACTCGCTGATGCGGGGCGTGGCGAAGCCGCAGCCCGGCCTGCTCGAAGAGGCCGACGGAAAAGGACTGCTGTACATCGACGAGGTCAACCTGCTGGACGACCACCTCGTCAACATCATCCTGGACGTCGTCTCCACCGGTGTGCTGTCCATCCAGCGCGAGGGCATCGACCTGGCCAGGCAGCTGTCGTTCGGACTCGTCGGCACCATGAACCCCGAGGAGGGCAGCCTGCGGGCCCAACTGCTCGACCGGTTCGGCCTGATGGTGGCCGCGTCCGAGCTGGACCTCGACGAGCGCCGGCGGATGATCACGACGGTGCTCACCTTCGAGGAGGAACTGGAGGCCGAGGACTCCGCCTGGCTGCGCGCCGCACAGGACGAGGACGACACACTGCGTGCCGCGCTTCTGGAGGCGAGGGACCGGCTGAAGGACGTCCGGCTCGACGAGAGCGTGAGCGGGCTCTGTGCCGAGGCGGCACAGCTGCTGGGCGCGATCGGGCAGCGCGGTGACCTCCTCGTGGCGAAGACCGCCCGTGCGCTGGCCGCACGGGACGGGCACCGGCAGGTCGAACCCGGCCACGTCCGCCGGGTGCTGCCGATGGCCCTGCGCCATCGCAGACCGGACTCCGCCCACGGCGCCGCCCTCAGCTGGGGGCCGGACGAGGACGACCGCGTCAGCGCCCTCTTCGGCTGAGCCGCCGATGTCCGCACCCTCACCCCGGCCACAGCCCGTCGCGGACGCCGAGGAACTCCCCCGGCGACTGCTCACCGCACTGGTCTGCGCCGCCGTCGAGCCCGGACTGTCCGGGGTGCTGCTGTTCGACCTCCCCGACCCGCACCTCGCCACCGTCGCCGCCGTACTCGACCGGCTGCTCGCCGGTTCCACCGGTACGCCCGTCCCCCGCACCGCCCTGACCGCCGCCACCACGGACGAGGACCTGTGGTCACGGCCCCGGGTGAGCCGAGGTCCGCACGGCCTCGACTTCGCCCTGGACCCCGGACCGCTCACCGAACCCGTGCCCGGCCCGTCCCTCGTCGTCGTCCCCGACCTCGCCAGGCTCAGCGTGCCGGGGAAGCGAGCCGCCGTACAGCTCCTCGGTGCCGATGTCGCCACCGTCGAACAATCCGGGCTGCGCCGCCGCTGGCGGCCCGCGGCCCGTTGGCTGGCTGTCTGCCGCACGGAGGACGTCCCACGCGTCTCCCCGCACCTCCTGGACCGCTTTCCGCTCCGCCTCACCGTCCCCGGGCTGCGCATCGAGCCGGGTGACACCCCGCTCGGCCCCCTCCCGGCCGCCTGGACCCGGGCCCTGGACCGGGCCCGCTCCACCGCCCCCCGGCCGTCGCTCCACCCCGCCGACGACTTCGCCGCCCGGGTCCTGGAACTCCTCGACGACCAGGACGGCACCGGCCAGCGCAGAGCCCTCGCCCTGTCCCGGACCGCCCGCGCCCTGGCCCGCCTCGGCGACGCCGAACACATCACGGCCGACCACGCCGAAGCGGCCGCCCGCCTCATCCGCCTGCGCGGCGCCCGGCGCCCGTCCGCCGAACCCCCGCCCGGCCCCGACACCGTCGACCCCGCACGGGCCGGGGCCCGCATCCTCCCCGAGCTCCGGCCCGGCACCGACCGGTCCCCCTCGCCCGGCACGCCCGTCCTGGAACCGGGACCCGCCGAGCCCATCGGGTCGGGACGCGCGGCCGGTCCCTGGCCGCCCACCGACACCCCGTACCCGGAGGACACCGCCGGACCGCCGCCGGAGGACTCGCCGCTGCGCACCCCGGCCCGGCGCACCACCGGCCCCCGGGCAGTGCGCGGCCCCGTCGTCGGGGTGCGCCCGGCCAGGGACCTGTGGGACCTGGCGCCCGTGCGCACGGCGATGGAAGCGGCCAAGTACCGGGCGGTACGGGACCGGAGCGAGCGACTGGTGATCCTGCCGGGCGACCTGCGCGGGTACGTCCGGGCACCGGAACCGGTCCGGATGCTCACCCTCGTCCTGGACCACACCTGCCGCGAGGACTGGGACTGGCACACGGCTCTCGACCCGTTCCTGCAATGGGCCTATGTCACCCGCGCCCCGGTGCACGTGGTCGAGGTCGGCGGGCGCGGGGCACCGAACGAGGTACGGGCCGAGTCCTTCACCGCCCTGTCCACCCGCTCCCCGCGGATCGCCGCGGCTCTGGCCCGGCAGCCCGGCCGGGCCACCCCGCTCGCCCACGGACTGCAACTGGCCGAACAGACCCTGCGCCGCGCCTTCCAGCACCACCGCGCGGGCCTGGTGGAAGCGCTGCTGGTCGTGGTGACCGACGGGCGCGGCAACGTCCCGCTCGCCGCGAGCCGGCGCGGCACGGCCGGACGCGGCGCCGTGGGCCGCACCGGCATCGACGACGCGCTCGCCGCGGCCGGCCGGATCAGCGGCATGGACCGGACCCGGCTGCACAGCCTGGTCGTCGACCCGGGACAACAGCCGTACCCGGAACTCCCCCATCTGCTGGCCGAGGCCCTCGACGGCAGGGTGGTCCCGGGCAGGCCGGAGCACGAGGCGGCCGGCCATGAGCGGTGAATCCGCTGGGCTCCGCCGCCTGCTGGAGAACTCCGTGGCCACCGGCCGACGGCTGGCCAGGACCCCCGTACCGGCCGGGGTGCGCACCGGACTGCGCGAACGGCTCGGGCTCACGGAGGCCGACGCCGACAGCCGGCCCCCGCCGTACACCGCCCGGATCACGGTCGTCCCGCACCACGAATGCCACGGCGGCGCCCAGACGTTCGGCGTCAGCGCCTGGTGCGAAGGCATCTCCCCGCTCCCGTACACCACCGGGCCGACCCAGCTGCGCCCCACCGGCATCGGCCTGGGCAACGCCCTGGGCGACGGCCCCGCCCCCTCCCAGCTGCTCCGCGACATCCGGCACTGGTCCCGCAACCAGCAGAGGCTCGCCGCCTGGATCAACCGGGCCCGCGCGGTGCACGGCGACGCGCTCCAGGTCACCGTCCACGACGACACCGGCTACGAGATCCCCTGGGAGGCGTTCTGGCTGCCTGCCGATCCGGCCCAAGGGCTGGACGAAGGGCTGCTCGGCGCCCTCGTCGCGGTCACCCGGTGGCTCACCATCCGCAGCACCGAACTGGTGCTGCCCGAAGCGTCCGTGTCGGCCACGGGCGATGTGCTCGGCTACTACTTCCACGACGCGCGCCCGGCCCGCCCGTACCGCGACGGCGTACGGCACATCCATGACATGCGGGCCGACATGGCGGTCTTCCAGGGGTACGCGCACCGCCCGCACCTGACGATCGACGGCTTCCTCGACGAGCTCGACGGATGTCCGGCAGATCCCGTCGGCCTCGTCTACATGGCGGCCCACGGCACCTACGACGACCGGGTCGACGCGCTCACCCTCGCCGAGGTGACCTGGGCCGAGTACGACGACCGCCCGATGACGGTGCTCGACAAGGACCACTCGATGGTCTGTCTCAACGCCTGCCACTCGGCCAGGTTCGTCCGCAACACCGGGCTGGGGGAGACGGACCTGCGGGGTTTCACCGAACTCTTCCTCCGCAAGGGCGCCGGAGGCTGCGTCGTCGCGGCCGGACAAGTCGGCGACAGCGAGGCACGCGAACTGATCGGGCAACTCGTCGGCATCCTGGCGGCCGAACCCTGGCGGCCGGTCGCCGACTCGCTGCGCCTCTTCCGGTCCCGCGCGCTGGACGAGTTCGGCCCCTTGACGAACCTGCCGCGCACCCGGCACGAAGGACGGTTGAACGTGGACGGACAGCGGCCCGTCCTGCGTCTGCTGTACAGCCTCATGTTCCAGTACTACGGGCATCCGCTGAGCACGCTCAGTCTCAGCGGACCACGCCCCGGCACGGCGACGGGCGGGGAAGGGGACGCACGGTGAACGGCGACGATCCGGCCCTGCTCATCGAACCCGTCGTCAGCCGGCCCCGCGAGGCCGAGGCCGGGTGTGCCTACCTCGTCACCGTCGACCTGCGCGGTCCGCTCGGGCCGCGGGGCGAGGAGGACCCGGACGCCTGGCCGTACCAGGACGAGGAGCTGACCTTCACCGTCGCGCTGGACGGGGGACGGCACTTCGTCTGCGAGGTGCTCGACGACCCCGCGCTCGTACTGCACCGCTACGGGGGCACGTACGGCCCGGCCCGGTTCGTCGTCACCGCGGGCCGGGTCACCGGGCCCGCCGAGCTGTGGCTGACCCTCACCAACCAGTGGGGGACACCGGTCCGCAAGGCCGCCCTGCCGTGCCGGATCACCCGGCAGGCGGAGGACGCCCCGGACGCCGCCGCGGTCCTCGGATACGTCCCCGCCGGGCCACCCGCCTCCGAGGACCAGGAACCGCCCGGGGGGCCACGGAGCGAACCGGCCGACATGCCGTGGCTGTCAGGACCGGCGGAGGGGCCCGGAACGGCCGCGAGCGCCCGGCCGGAGGAGGATCGGACCGAGGGCACCGGGGACGGCGCGGCGGACGCCGATGTCCTCGTGCCCTTCGAGGGGCCCCCAGTCCCGCGCACCACGCCCGGTCCGGTGGACCACGTCACCATCAGTTTCGCCGGTTTCAACCGGGCGTGGGCGGCGTGGATCGGGGACCGTCTGGAGCGGCGCGGGGTGACGGTGGTCCAGCAGCGCTGGGACCCGCCGGCGGAGGTTCCGCTGGAGGAGTCGCTGCGCGATCTGACCCTTTCCCGGGGCCAGGTGCTGGCGGTCCTCAGCGACTGGTACTTCCAGCTGGGGCCGCGCGGTCACGAGGAGTGGAACAGGGCGCTGCGCGAGGTCGTCGCCCCCGACCCCGACCGCTTCGCCGCCGTCTGTGTCACCACCTCCGCGCTGCCCGGCGCCGCTTCGGCCTTCGGCGCGGCCGACCTGTTCGGTATCGGCGCCGAGGAGGCCGAGCGGCGGCTCCTGGTGCGCCTGGGCCTGCCCACCGACCCGCTGCCCGAGACGGCCGGGGCCAGGCAGCGGGCGCGGTATCCGGCCGATGTCCCGGAGGTGTGGGGCGGGGTGCCGCGCCGCAACACCCGCTTCACCGGCCGCGACGCACTGCTGGCGGCGACGTACGAGACGCTGCACGAGGACCGCCCCGGTGCCGGGGTGGTGACCCTGCACGGCATGTCCGGTGTGGGCAAGACCCAGCTGGCGGCGGAGTACGTCTACCGGTTCGGTACGGAGTACGACGTGGTGTGGTGGGTGCCCGCCGACCGCCGGTCCTTCTACCGGCAGAGGCTCGCCGAACTCGCTCCCGAGCTGGGTCTGTCCACGGGCGCCGAGTACGGGGAGCGGCTGCGGGCGGTCCGGGACGCGCTGCGCCGCGGCGAGCCGTACTCCCACTGGCTGCTGGTCCTGGACGGGGCGGACGAGCCCGAGCAGATCTGGGACCTGGTGCCGACCGGCCCCGGGCATGTGCTGATCACCTCCCGCAACCCGGAGTGGAGCGAGCACAACAGCAATCTTGTCGAGGTCCCCGTCTACGAGCGCGACGAGTCGGTCGCCTTCATCCGCCGCCGCGCACCCCGCCTGACCCCGGTCGACTCCGGCCGGCTGGCCGAGGCCCTGGAAGACCTTCCGCTGCTCCTGGACCAGACGGCGGGCTGGCTCAACGACTCCGACATGTCCGTCGAGGAGTACATCGGACTCCTCGAAGACGGCATCGACCAGGACGTCGTCAAGGTCTCCGCCGACTTCCCGCTCGCCTTCCAGACCGCCTGGTCGATCCTGCTGAACAAGCTCCGGGAGACCGCGCCGGAATCCGTCGGTCTGCTGCGCCTGTGCAGCTTCTTCGCACACGATTCCATCCCCCTGCGCCTGCTGCACAAGGTCGCCTGGCACACCCTCGCCGGCCTGGAGGCGCTTGCCGACCCCGACCGGCTCGACCAGGCCGTCCAGCAGTTGCGGCGCTACTCGGCCGTCAGGCTGGAGACCACGGTGCCCCCGGGCCGGGGACCGGTTGACCCGCACCGGGCCCTCTACATACACCGCCTGATCCACCGCACGATGCGGGGCGAGCTGACCGCGGCCGACCACGCGGCCTGCGCCGACGCGGCCCGTGGCGCGCTGGCCGCCGTCGACAGGGGGCAGCCCTCCGACGTACGGATGTGGACCACGTACGCCGCGCTCACCCCGCACCTGAAGTGGGCGGAGGTGCTGGAGAGCACCGCGCCCGCGGTGCAGGACCTCGTCCTGGACTGTCTGCGCTACATGTACCTCTCGGGCGAGTACGGCAGCGGCGTGCGGCTCGCCGATCCGGCCATGACCTCCTGGCGGGCCCTGCTCGGCGGCACCCACCCCCGGATCTGGGACCTCAGCCACCACTACGCCAACCTGCTCCGTGCCCTGGGCGACTACGCGACGAGCGCAGGCGTGGAGCGCGAGGCGGCCGACCATCTCGGGGCCGAACGGGGCGAGGACGACCTGGCGTATCTGCGCGCCGCCGGCGGTCTCGCCGCCGACCTGCGGGGCCTCGGCCGTTACGAGGAGGCACTGGGGCTCTCCGTCTCGATCAGGGACCGCTACCTCGCCGTTCTCGGCCCGGAGGACTACCGCACCCTGAATGCGGACAACAACCTCGCGGTGTCGCTGCGGCTCCTCGGCCGGTACGCGGAGGCGCTGGAGCAGGACCGGCACACGCTGGACCTGCGGCGGTCCGTGCTGGGAGGGCAGGCCCCCGCCACCTTGTACTCAGAACTCAACTGCGCCATCGACCTGCGGCTGCTGGGACAGCACCGCGAAGCCGAGGAAGCCCTGGGACAGACGGTCCGAAGACATCTGGCGGCGGTCGGCGCCAACAACCCGCAGACTTTGCGCGCCCAGCACAACCTCGCGCTCTGCCGCTACTTCGCTGATGATCCGGCCGCCGCCCGGTTCGCCCTCGCCCGGGTGCGGCGGGACTGTCTGCGGCTCCTCGGCGAACACCATCCGCTCCTCCTGCTGATCACGGCGAGCGCGGCCTGCGCGGAGCGGCGGGCGGGGGACCCGGACCGGGCCCTGCTGCTGCACGAGCAGGTGGTGGAGGGGTACCGGTCGATGCTGGGCGACGGCCATCCGTACACCATCGGCACGGAGGGCAACCTCGGGCTGATGCGCTGGACGCTGGGGGAGCGGGACGCGGCGGGCCAGGAGATCGAGCGGGCCGGCTCCCTGATGGCCGGGGCCGTGGGGGAAGGACACCCCTGGGCCATCGGATGCGCGCTGAACGCGGTGATCATCCGGATGAGGGACGGACGGGCCGACGAGGCGTACGAGCCGGGCCGGGCGAACGGCCGACGGGCGGCGGCGCTGCTGGGAGCGGACCATCCCCTCACCGTGGCCCACCGGCGGGCGGGGAATCCGGAACAGGCCGGGCAGCCGGACTTCTGGGACTTCGAACCCCAGATCGTCTGAACGGGCTGCGCCCGGCCCGTACGCCGAAGGGCCCGCCCCCGCGATCGTCTCGCGGGAGCGGGCCCTTCGGTTCTGCGTACGGGCGAGCGGTCAGGCCTCGAAGACCTCGGCGACCAGCTGTGCCTGCTCGGCCTGGTGACGCTTGGCCGAGCCGACCGCCGGGGACGAGCTGTGCGGGCGCGAGATGCGGCGCAGGCGCTCACCGTGCGGCACATCGGCGCCGACGGCCAGGTCCAGGTGGTCGATCAGGTTCAGGGCGATGAACGGCCAGGCACCCTGGTTGGCCGGCTCCTCCTGGGTCCAGAGGTACTTCTCGGCGTTCGGGTACTTGGCGATCTCGGCCTGGAGCTCGGCACCCGGCAGCGGGTACAGGCGCTCCAGACGGATGATCGCGGTGTCCGTGACGCCGCGCTTCGTGCGCTCGGCCTCCAGGTCGTAGTAGACCTTGCCGGCGCAGAAGACGACCTTGCGGACGTCGGCCGGGTTCACCGAGTCGTCGCCGATCACCGGGCGGAAGCCGCCGGTGGTGAACTCTTCCACCTTCGACGCGGCCGCCTTGAGGCGGAGCATCGACTTCGGGGTGAAGACGATCAGCGGCTTGTGGTGCGGGTTGTGCACCTGCCACCGCAGGAGGTGGAAGTAGTTCGACGGCAGGGTCGGCATGGCGACCGTCATGTTGTTCTGCGCGCACAGCGTGAGGAAGCGCTCCGGGCGGGCGGACGAGTGGTCCGGGCCCTGGCCCTCGTAGCCGTGCGGCAGCAGCAGCGTGACGCCGGAGGTCTGGCCCCACTTCTGCTCGGCCGAGGAGATGAACTCGTCGACGACGGTCTGCGCGCCGTTGACGAAGTCACCGAACTGGGCCTCCCAGACGACCAGCGACTCCGGACGGGCCAGCGAGTAGCCGTACTCGAAGCCCATCGCCGCGTACTCGCTGAGCAGCGAGTCGTAGACGTTGTAACGGGCCTGGTCGTCGGAGAGGTAGAGCAGCGGGGTGTAGTCCTCGCCGGTCACCTGGTCGACGAGGACCGCGTGGCGCTGGCCGAAGGTGCCGCGGCGGGTGTCCTGGCCGGCGAGCCGGACCGGGGTGCCCTCCATCAGCAGCGAGCCGATGGCCAGGGTCTCGCCCATGCCCCAGTCGATCGTGCCGTTCTCCACCGAGGCCGCGCGGCGCTGCATCTGCGGCATCAGGCGGGGGTGGACGGTGATCCGGTCGGGGATGTTGACCTGGGACTCCGCGATGACCTTCACGACCTCCTGGGAGACCGCGGTGGTCACGGCGACCGGGAACTCGGGCTGGACCTCGGGGGTGTGCGTCGGAGCCGGCAGCGAGGTGGCCTCACGGACCTCCGCGAAGACCTTCTCCAGCTGGCCCTGGAAGTCCTGGAGCGCCTGCTCGGCCTCTTCCAGCGTGATGTCGCCACGACCGATGAGGGACTCGGTGTACAGCTTGCGTACCGAGCGCTTCTTGTCGATCAGGGTGTACATCTGCGGGTTGGTGAACTCCGGGTTGTCGCCCTCGTTGTGACCGCGGCGGCGGTAGCAGATGAGGTCGATCACGACGTCCTTGTTGAACGCCTGCCGGAACTCGAAGGCGAGCCGGGCGACCCGGACGACGGCCTCGGGGTCGTCACCGTTGACGTGGATGATCGGCGCCTCGATCATGCGCGCCACGTCGGTGGCGTACATCGAGGAGCGCGAGGACTCCGGGGCGGCGGTGAAGCCGACCTGGTTGTTGATCACCACGTGCACGGTGCCGCCGGTGCGGTAGCCGCGCAGCTGCGACATGTTGAGCGTCTCGGCGACGACGCCCTGGCCCGCGAAGGCCGCGTCGCCGTGGAGCGCGACGGGCAGGACGGTGAAGTCCGTGCCGCCCTTGTTGATGATGTCCTGCTTGGCGCGGGCGATGCCCTCCAGGACCGGGTCGACCGCCTCCAGGTGCGAGGGGTTGGCGGCCAGCGAGACCTTGATCTGCTCGCCGTCCAGACCGGTGAAGGTGCCCTCGGCGCCCAGGTGGTACTTGACGTCGCCGGAGCCGTGCATCGACCGGGGGTCGAGGTTGCCCTCGAACTCGCGGAAGATCTGCGCGTACGACTTGCCGACGATGTTGGCCAGCACGTTCAGCCGGCCGCGGTGGGCCATGCCGATGACGACCTCGTCGAGGCGGGCCTCGGCGGCGGAGTCGATGACCGCGTCGAGCAGCGGGATGACGGACTCGCCGCCCTCCAGCGAGAACCGCTTCTGGCCGACGTACTTGGTCTGCAGGAACGTCTCGAACGCCTCGGCGGCGTTCAGCCGGCGCAGGATGCGCAGCTGCTCCTCGCGCTCGGGCTGCTGGGCGCGCGGGCGCTCCACCCGGTCCTGGAGCCACTTGCGCTGCTTCGGGTCCTGGATGTGCATGAACTCGATGCCGGTGGTGCGGCAGTACGACTCGCGCAGCACACCGAGGATGTCGCGGAGCTTCATCATCGACTTGCCGGCGAAACCGCCGACCGCGAAGTCCCGCTCCAGGTCCCACAGGGTGAGGCCGTGCTCGGTGATGTCCAGGTCGGGGTGCTTGCGCTGGCGGTACTCCAGCGGGTCCGTGTCGGCCATGACGTGGCCGCGGACCCGGTAGGAGTGGATCAGCTCGAAGACCCGCGCGGCCTTGGTCACGTCGTTGTCGTGCGAGGCGTCGATGTCCGTGAGCCAGCGGACCGGCTCGTACGGGATGCGCAGCGACTTGAAGATCTCGTCGTAGAACTCGTTCTCGCCGAGCAGGAGCTGGGCGACGATCCGCAGGAACTCGCCGGAGGCGGCGCCCTGGATGACCCGGTGGTCGTACGTCGAGGTCAGCGTCATGACCTTGGAGATGCCCAGCTTGTTCAGGGTGTCCTGCGAGGTGCCCTGGAACTCGGCCGGGTAGTCCATCGCGCCGACACCCATGATGAGGCCCTGTCCGGGCATCAGGCGGGGCACCGAGTGGACGGTGCCGATGCCGCCGGGGTTGGTCAGCGAGGCGGTGACCCCGGTGAAGTCGTCCATGCCGAGCTTGCCGTTGCGGGCGCGGCGGACGATGTCCTCGTAGGCCTGCCAGAACTCGAAGAAGTTGAGCGTCTCGGCCTTCTTGATGGCCGCGACGACCAGCTGGCGGTCGCCGTTCGGCTTCACCAGGTCGATGGCGAGGCCGAGGTTCACGTGCTCCGGCTTGACCAGGGTCGGCTTGCCGTCCTTCAGCGCGAAGGAGTGGTTCATCGCCGGCATGGCCTTGAGGGCCTGCACCATCGCGTACCCGATGAGGTGCGTGAAGGAGATCTTCCCGCCCCGGGCGCGCTTGAGGTGGTTGTTGATGACGATGCGGTTGTCGAAGAGCAGCTTCACCGGGACCGCCCGGACGGACGTGGCCGTCGGCAGCTCCAGCGAGGCGTTCATGTTCTTCGCGACGGCGGCGGAGGGGCCGCGCAGCGTCACGTACTCGGGGCCTTCCGGGGCCTCGGTGGCCGGCGCTGCCGCGGCCTTGGCCGGGGCGGGTGCGGCGGCCTTCGCGGCCGGAGCCGGAGCGGCCGGGGCTGCCGGAGCAGCGGCGGGGGCGGCCTGTGCGGGCGCCGGAGCCGCGGGAGCCGGGGCGGGGGCGGCCGGAGCCGGGGCCTGCGCCGGGGCGGCCTGTGCGGGTGCGGCCGGGGCCGGGGTCACCGCAGCTCCTGTTGCCGGGGCGCCGGGAACGGGCTTGTCCGCCGTGCCGGACGCACCCGGCTTGTAGTCGGCGAAGAAGTCCCACCAGGCGCGATCGACCGAATTGGGATCCTGGAGGTACTGCTGGTAGATCTCGTCGACGAGCCACTCATTGGGCCCGAAAGCCGCAGCCGGGTTCGTACCCGGGACGGCTTGGTCGGTCGAGATGCTCGAGTTACTGGGGGACTGAGACGACACGGCGGCAACCGCCCTCTTCCGCTTCACAAGGTGATGGACAGCGGAAATCAAGGCTACGCCTCCCCAGCCGTTCCACGCAGGCCGGGCCGGTCTTCGTCGCGCAAGTCACACTGGAAGGCGGGTTTCGGTGCAGGAATTGGCGGGAAACATGCACGGTTCCGCTTCACTTTGGGTATGCGGGACCGCGGCTACGGCCCCCTGGGCCGTACCCCCCTGAACGGAACACGTAGAACGCGTCCTTCCGGTTCGAACCCTATGTCAACCTCTCGGTTGCGGTACCCCCGGAAGAGTGACCTGAATGCGACAGCCACGAACGGATTCGGCCACGCCGATGCGCCCGCCGTGCAGATCCACCGCCCAGCGCGCGATCGCCAGGCCGAGGCCCGTACCGCCGTCGCTGCCGGGGCCGTGCGGGGAGGGCACCTCGCCGCGGTTGAAACGCTCGAAGACCCGGTGCCGCTCGGACTCCGGAATGCCGGGCCCCTCGTCCAGGACCTCCAGCGCCAGGGACTCCGGCCCGGGCCCGCGCCGCGCCAGTACGGTGACCCGGCCGTGCGGCGGGCTGTGCTTGACGGCGTTGTCGATCAGATTGGCCACCACCTGGTGCAGGCGCTCCGCGTCCGCGTGCGCGGTCAGCTCCGGCGGCGACACGTCCAGATGCAGATGGACGTCCTTGCGCGTGTGGTTCCCGGAGCCGGACGGCAGCCGGCGGTGCGAGACGGCGAGGTTCGCCTCCTTCAGCACGCCGGACAGATAGGGCCACACCTCGAACCGGCGGGCCTTGAGCGTGACCACCCCGTTGTCCAGGCGGGACAGGTCCAGCAGCGTCTCCACCAGCCGGCCGAGCCGCTCGGTCTGCTTCAGCGCGGTACGCATCGTCTCGGGATCGGCGGACGACACCCCGTCCACGACGTTCTCCAGCACGGCTCTCAGTGCCGCGATGGGTGTTCGCAGCTCATGCGAGACGTTGGCGACCAGCTCCTTGCGATGCCGGTCCACGGCCTCCAGATCGTCCGCCATGCGGTTGATCGTCTGGGCCAGGTCGCCGAGCTCGTCGCGCCGGTCGGCGCCGCTCACCCGGCGGGTGTAGTCGCCGTGCGAGATCGACCGGGCCACCGTGGTCATCTCTTCCAGCGGCGCGGTCAGACCGTGCGCCACGAACTGGGTGATCAGCAGGGTCGCGATCACCGAGAACACCGTGATGAACCGCAGCTCGGTCCTGGTGCGCACGGCCACCATCAGCAGCCCGGTCGTGATGAAGACCGAGACCACGACGAGCGTGCTCATCTTGGCCTTGACCGAGAAAGGACGCAGTCCGGAACCGGGCCGGGTCATGGAGCCGGGGTCTCCAGGGCGTAACCCACACCGTGCACGGTACGGATCCGCTCCGCGCCGATCTTCCGGCGCAGCGCCTTGATGTGGCTGTCGACCGTACGGGTTCCGGAGGCGTCCGCCCAGTCCCAGACCTCGGCCAGCAACTGCTCCCGGGAGAGCACCGCACGCGGTGTGTTGGCCAGACAGACCAGCAGGTCGAACTCGGTCGGCGTGAGGTGGACGTCGTCGGCGCGCACCCTGACCCGGCGCTGCGCGTGGTCGATCTCCAGCTCGCCCAGGCGCAGGATCCCGCTGCGCGGCGTCACCGCGGCCAGTGCCGCGCGCTCGACCCGGCGCAGCAGGACGTGGACCCGGGCCGCCAGCTCGCGCATCGAGAACGGCTTGGTCATGTAGTCGTCGGCGCCGACGCCGAGGCCGACCAGCATGTCCGTCTCGTCGTCCCGGGCGGTCAGCATCAGCACCGGCACCGGCCGCTGGGCCTGCACGCGGCGGCAGACCTCCAGGCCGTCGAAGCCGGGAAGCATGATGTCGAGCACCATCAGATCCGGCTGCCACGCCTCGGCCGCGTCCACCGCGGCGGGACCGTCGAGTGCGGTCTGCACCAGAAAGCCCTCGGCCCGCAGCCGCGCGGAAATGGCATCGACGATCGTGGCATCGTCCTCGACCACCAGCACCCGGCGCTGCGCGCCAGGGGTGGCCGCGACGCCGGTCTGGGTGGTGTGTGTCTGTTCCATCGCCCCGCCCCTGCCCGTTCTCACGGGGGCCAGTCCCCCGGACGCACGGTCTTCGCTTGTGGATTTCGTGGGTGATCCCGTTACCGGTCAGCAGCGTAAAGGCAGCGGACTGCTCTCGGCTACGCAGGGTGTAACGCCTCGGGCGCGAGGAAGTGGCGGAGTGTCGGGCTTGTGACACTTGGCCCCCGGGAGTCCGGGGGCGGTGATACCCGGTGGGGGAATCTCAGTCTGTCCGAAGTGCGAGATGCACCACGTCGGGAACACCTCGGGCAACGCTGACCTCTTCGGTTCTTACCCCAACGAATCCGGCATTCCGCAAGGCCTGTTCGAAGTCGACGGACGGTTGTGCGGACCACACTGCGAGAACACCGCCCGGCGTCAGCCGCTCCCGGCAGTCCGCGAGACCGGCGGGGGAGTAGAGGCTCGTGTTGTCCTCGGTGACGGTCCAGTCCGGCCCGTTGTCGATGTCCAGACACAGAGCGTCGTAACGGTCCGTAGTCGTACTCAGATACTCGACCAGATCCGTCGTCAGGATCCGGGTACGCGGATCGGCGAGCGCGGCACCGGAGATCGAGGCCAGCGGCCCTTCCAGGTGCCAGTCCACGATCGCCTGCTCCCGCTCGGCCACGACGATCCGCCCCCACCGCGGCTCGGCGGCGGCCCGGACGAGCGAGAAACCGACGCCGAGACCCCCGATGAGCACCGACGGGGCGGACCGGCCGGCGGGCAGCGCGGCCAGCGCGGCGTCGATCAGCAGCCGCTCGGAGCGTCCGTCCGAGGTGTCCATCAGGAAGCACCCGTTGGCGATGATCTCGAAGTCGTCGCCCCGCTCCCGCAGAACGACCTCGCCGTACGGGCCTTCGCGGCGGTCGAGCGTGACGGGAGAGGGAGCGTCGCAGTGGTGGATCTCGGGCATGGTGCGGGTCTCCGGCGGACGACGGACACGGTCCCCGCCATCCTGTCCGCTCGGCGAGGCCGGGGGCCAGCGGTTTCTCCGATCCGTCCACCACCGGGTCAGCCGCGCTCCGGGCGCGCGCCGCGCACCGCGAGGAGCGCCGCCCCGCCCGCGTACGCCGTCACGGCCACCACCCATGCCGCCTCCTGCGGCCCCGGCTGCATCGGCCAGGCCCACACCGCCGCCGCGCCGCCCGGGGTGCGGGGTGCCGCCAGGTAGACGGCGCCGCCGTAGACCGTCATCGGCAGCCAGCTCAGCCTGGCGCCGAGCAGCGCGACGGAGGCCGCGGCCACCCCCGTCGCGCCGAGCACGTTGCGCACCATGGCCGGTGCGCCGAACGCCTCGGGGTGCCCCGGGACCGCCGCCGCGAGCGCCCCGGCCGTCACTGCGGTCAGCGCCAGCAGATGCAGCAGCCGGCGCGGCCACCAGCGGCCCACGGCGGTCCGGTCCAGCTCGTCGGAGTGCGTGTGCAGACCGGTGCCGATCGCGGCGGAGGCGAGCAGCGGGGCCAGCACGACGACCGGGACGCGGGCGGTGTGGTCGAAGTACGGCTGGTCCTGCAGCCACCGGGCGGCCCATGCGGCGACGAGCGCGATGCAGGCCAGGGTGGCGGCGGTGAGGGGGAGGGCGCGGGAGCGGATGTAGAGGAGGGGGAGAGCCGCGAGGGCCGGGTGTGTGCTCACAGGGCCGGTACCTCCGCGGGCGTGCAGCTCTTCAGGGTGGCCAGGTAGCGGCCGAGCCAGGCCCTGCGGTCGGCATCCGGCATGGCCGTGAGGCGGGTGACGAGGGGGCGGGCGTCGGGGTCCCACGGGGAGTCGTCGCCGGCCAGCCAGGTGCGTACGGCGTCGTCCGTGAGAGCCAGTCGCTCCGCCCCCTTGCGCTCGCTCCGGCGCGAATCGTCCGAACAGTCGCGGAAGGTCAGGCTCAGCGCGGTTTCCGAGGCATACGCCCGAGGGTCGGTCAGCTTGTTCCGCGTGACGCTCCAGCCGCGCATGACATGGGCCAGGGAGGCTTCGCCGTCCTTCGGGGCGGAGTCCACGTATCTGGCCGGTGCGTTCGGAACCCCCTCCAGCCGGGAGAACATCCCCTCCAGTGCCTCGGCCGCACTGGGCAGCACCGGGGCGTCGGGCGCCGTCACGCAGAGCTGCGGTGTGCCGGGTGCCGGTGCCGAGCAGACCCTGCGCGTCGCGGTCGGGTCGTCCCGCAACAGGTCCTCGCCCGTCGGCGCGATCACCGCCCCCGCCGCGAGGGCCAGCGCGAGCGGTACGACGGCCAGGACGCGCCGCCGGGCCGCGTACGCGAGCAGCACGGTGACGGCGATGCCGCCCGTCCAGGCCAGCAGGACCGGTGCGAACCACCAGACCAGGACCTGCCCTTTCAGCGCGTACTGCTCGGCGGGGCTCAGGAACCGGGCGCCCGACTCGACATAGCCCGGGGCCCCCAGGAGTACGTAGAGCAGGGCCGCGAGCACCGGGGCGGTCAGCCGCCACCGCACCAGCCGCCCGACCACGAAGCCGACGAAGCCCAGGGACAGCAGGAGACCGAGATCCACGACGACGACCGAGAACGACGGCCCGCCCGCCCCGGTGTACGGGGCCGTCGCCGCGAACACCACGGCCAGCGCGAGCAGATACCCGGCCGCCGCCCACAGCGCGATCGGCGTCGCGGCCGTCGTCACCTGCGCCAGCCGGCTGCGCGGCACCGAGAGCAGCAGCTCGGCGGTGCGCCGGCGGTGTTCCCGGCCGCCCTGCCGGCAGGCGGCCGCCGCGACGAGCGGACCGCCGAGCAGCGTCGCCGTCGCGTGCAGTTGGGTCTGCGTCTCACCCCAGCTCCCCTGCCACTGGGCCGCCTTGCTCCAGAGCGGAACGAGGAGGGTGAGGGCGACGGCGAGGCCCGTCCAGGGGGCGATCCCGCGCCGGAGCTCGGTCCGCAGGGCGGTGCTCAGGGCTGCGCGGGCCGGGGGTTTCCCGGGCGAGGTCGTTCCGGGCGAGGCCGCTCGGGGCACGGTGGAGGTCGTCATCGGTTCGCCACCGCCGCCCGGTGCGCCCGCAGCGCGCAGGTGTAACCGCGCTCGATCGGGTTGCCCTCGGGCCGCTCCGCTCCGCCGTCCCCGGTGCCGCCGAGCTCCGTCAGCTCCCGTGTCGTGCCCCGGTACGCGACCCGGCCCGCCTCGATCAGCGTGACATCGGCGCAGGCCGCGGAGACGTCCTCGACCAGGTGGGTCGAGACGATCACGGTGGTGGTGCGGCCCAGCTCCCGGATCAGCGCCCGGAACTCGACCCGTTGCTCCGGGTCGAGGCCGGCGGTCGGCTCGTCGAGCAGCAGCAGGTCCGGATCGTTGACGATCGCCTGGGCGATGCCGACGCGCCGCACCATGCCGCCCGACAGGGTCTTCACCCGGGCGTCGATCCGGTCCGCCAGGCCCACCCGGTCCACCGCGCGTTCCACGGCCGCCGGGACCGCCGCCGCGTCCATCTCCTTGAGCCAGGCCACATAGGAGACGAACTCGCGGACCGTGAAACCCGGGTAGTAACCGAACTCCTGCGGCAGATACCCGAGCCTGCGCCGGACCGCCGCCCGGCCGAGGTGGTCCGGCCCGGCGCCGACTTCCTCGCCGAGCAGTTCCACCCGGCCACCGGACGGCGCCGCGACGGTGGCGAGCACCCGGATCAGCGAGGTCTTGCCCGCGCCGTTCGGCCCGAGCAGCCCGTGCACGCCGGGCGCGAAGTCGAGATCGACGGCGTCCAGCGCGATCGTCCTGCGATGCCGGACGGTCAGCGCCCTGACCTCGACCGTGTTCCTGGCCTCGGTGCCGCTCATGCGTTCACGCTCACAACTTCTCCAGGTGGTCGAATGATCTACGGCGTACGGCGAGCAGCGCGGCGCACATCAGTGCGCCCGCCGCCCAGCCGGCCTGTGCGGCGGGCCCGGCGAAGTACCGTGCGGCCTCGGCCGCCGCCTCCGTGGTCCCCGGGCGCGACATGGCGAAGACGGGCAGGACGACCGAGGCCGCCCAGGTCACGGCGATGGACGTGGCCCCGGTGCGGCAGCCGACGTACGAACCGAGGGCGAGCGCCGCCAGCGTCATCGCGAGCCCCGGCAGCAGCCAGGCCGCCGCGCCGGGCCACCCGGCGGCCGGGGGCAGCGCCGCCCCGGCGAGGGTGAGCGCCGGGATGCTCACGGCGAGCACCGCCGCGGTTCTGGTCAGCAGCAGTCGCAGCCCGCCGGACGGGGTGGCGGCGGTGATCTCGTGCATCGGGTCCGCGTGCCGGCCGTAGGAAAGGGCGACCCCGGCCAGCGGCAGCACCGGCGCGACGACGAGGAGCAGCGGGCGGACGGCCTCGCCGGCCCCGGCCCCGTACGCCAGCGCGAGGGCCCCGACGGCCACCAGCACCAGCGCCAGCAGCCACGGAGCGCGCAGCGCGGGCCCGGCGGCCCACAGCAACCGCCCGGCGCGGGCAGCGGCCCCGGGGAAGCGGCGTCGCAGGCCGCGGGCGGACCTGGTCGCGGCCCCGGGGGAGCGGCGCCGGGCGCCGCGGGCGGGCCCCCTCACGGGCGCTTCCTGCGCCGTCACCGCGTCCAGCACCCCCGCACGTACCGCGTCCAGCACCGCCCCCGCCTCCGGCCGGGCCCGTACCGCCGCCGAGACCCGCGCCGCGCACCCCCCGCACGCCTCCACGTGCTTCTCCACGGACCACGCGTCCGTCTCCGGCACCGGACCGGCGGCGTACCGCCCGGCCAGCTCCTCGCTCACATGCCACTCGGGCATGCCGTCACCTCCCCTCGTGGTCATGCCGTTCCTCCCAGCGGTCCGGGCTCCGGGGCCGACCGTTCGAGCGCGGCGCGCAGCTCGCGCCTGGCCCGCATCGCCCGGGTCTTGACCGTGCCCTCGGGTATGCCGAGGAGCCGGGCCGTCTCGCGGGTCGTCAGCCCGTCGATGACCGTGGCGCGCAGGACCTCCCGCAGCTCGGGCGAGATCCGGTCGAGCGCGGCACCCACATCCCCGTACTCCAGCCCGGCGAGCACCCGTTCCTCGGCGGACGGCACGGTGGCGGCCCAGCCGTTGCTCTCGGCCCGGGTGGCGAGATCGGTACGGGCGTGGGCCCGCTGCGCGTCCACCAGCCGACGCGAGGCGATCACCCACAGCCAGCCGCCGACCCGGGCGCCCCGGTGCGAACCGGCGGAGCGCCAGACCGTGACGAAGGTGTCCTGAAGCACCTCCCGTACCGTCTCGGCATCCGCGCACCGCCTCCCCAGCCGGGCCAGCAGCCAGCCGGCATGCCGGTCGTAGAGCGTCGCCAGGGCCTTGGTGTCTCCCTGTGCGACGGCACGCAGCAGGGCGCGGTCGTCGTCCGGGTCCTCCCCCGAGGGGCGCAACAGCTTCACACCCCTTCTATCGAGCCACGGACCCGAGCCGGTTCACGGGCGGCGTGTGCGGCTCACGCCACAGCGGGTCTGAGGGAGGATCACCGAAGGTGAAACGTTGCTCCGGGGGGCTTGTCATGGAAAGGGACCTTGCGCGGTGCATCAGCGTACGGACAGGGCGGTCCACGAAGAACCCCGCGAGGCTCCGCTGCTCGACGCCGTCCCGCGCCAGAACCGCGCGGGCGGCACCGCGGCCCCGCCGCCTCCGGTCCGCAGGGCCCACCGATGGCCGCGGCTGCTGCCGACGCCCACCGGAACCCCCTTCACCTTCGGCTACCTGCTGGTGCTGGTCGCCACGTCCCTCTTCATGGAGTACGCCGACCCCGGCACCGTCGCCGCCGTGCTGCGCGAATCGAGCACGGACGTCGCGCACCTCGGCGAGACCCCGCTGCTCGTCCTGGTCGCCAGCGCCCTGTGGGTCGTCGGCGGGCTCACCTCCCCGTACGTCTTCGCCTTCGCCCTCGTACTGACCGCGCTGGAACGCCGCATCGGGGGGTGGCGGACCGCCGGGGTGTTCGCGCTCGGCCATGTCGTGGCCACGCTCGCCACGGAGATCCCGGTCGGGCTCTCCGTGGTCGCCGGGCATCTGCCGGAGTCGTCCCTGCACCGCCTCGACTACGGCATCAGCTTCGGGCTGATGGCGAGCGTGGGCGCGCTGACCGGGCTGTTCACCCCGCTGCTGCGGGTGCTGGTGCTCGGCGGGGTGGGCGTGATGCTGGCGCGGGACCTGGTCGATCTGAGCAACCCGCTCGCCAACTGGGGCCATCCGCTGGCGCTGCTGCTCGGAGTTGCCTGCTGGCCGCTGCTGCGCCGGGCCGGACGCTCCGGCGGGCGACGCCGCGGCCGGGAGAGGGAGCCGGAGGCCGCACCGTCGGCGCGCCGTGCGGCCATGGCCGTCACGACGGGCGGATCAGGCCCCGGTGACCCTTCGTGGCGGGGTGGTGGGGCGGTACGTGCGCTCCGTTCCGGAACCGCGCGGCGGGACGCGCCCGCTACCGCGTCCGGATCCGGTCGGGGGTGCCGCCCGGACAGCCCTTGATCGTGGTGCGGTGCGGTGCGCGGGCAGTCGGCGCGCTCCGTCGCGCACGGGACTCTGGCCGGCAGGTCATGCGGCCGGGCGGCGCAGCGCCCTGGGCAGGACGAACCACAGGCCGGTGAACATGACGAGGGTGGCGGCCGTGACCGTGACGGCGGCGGTCCGGCCGAGGACGACGTCCATGAGCAGGAGAACGGCGCCGTTGAGCGCGAGGGCGAGGAAGACCAGACCGGTCTCGGCGAGCTGCGCGGACAGGGCGACGATCCGGACCTTGGCGCCCCGGTGGAACAGGCCGCGGTGCAGGGCGACCGGCGTCGCGAGCACCGCCGAGGCGACCACCGTGAGCAGCAACGTCACCACGTACGTGGTGCGCTCGAAGGTGTCGAGGTGCGGAAACTGGCTGGTGAAGGCCACGCCGAGGAGAAAGGCGAAGACGATCTGCACGCCGGTCTGCACGACCCTCAGTTCCTGGAGAAGCTCGATCAGGTTGCGGTCGGCCCGCTCCGCGGGCGTCTCCCGGGCAACGGGCGTCTCCCGGTCAAACGGAGACGGGCCACCGTCCGGCGGAATGTGGGACATGGGGCTCATTGTTCTCCCGCTGCCCGGTCACATCATGCGGCGCACCGCATCACGTCTGAACGGGCCAAGGACTTCCGCGCGGCGGCCGAAGCCCTCGGCCCCACGGCCCGACCGGGACAGCGTCCGGCCGATCGCTCACAGCGAACACTCCCCGGGGAACAATGAGCGGCTCAGGAGCATTGAGTCTGCATAGCTCAACTTGACTGCCGAAGGGGAGATCATGGCTACCGATTCCGATGCGGTCACTCCGCTCGCCCTACCCGTGCTGCCGCTCGACGACGAGGTCGTGCTGCCCGGGATGGTGGTGCCTCTGGACCTGTCCGACACCGATGTACGTGCCGCCGTCGAGGCCGCACAGGCCGCGGCCCGGGACGGCGGCGGCAAACCCGAGGTGCTTCTGGTGCCGCGGATCGATGGGACGTACACCGGAACCGGTGTCATCGGCACCGTCGAGCAGGTCGGACGGCTTTCGGACGGGGATCCGGGCGCGCTGATCCGCGGCCGGGGCCGGGTGCGGATCGGGGCCGGGACCAGCGGGCCGGGCGGGGCGCTCTGGGTGGAGGGGACCCGGATCGACGCGGTCCTCCCCGATCCGCTCCCCGGTGCCGCCGCCGAGCTGGTCAAGGAGTACAAGGCGCTCGCCACCAGCTGGCTGAAGAAGCGCGGCGCCTGGCAGGTCGTGGACCGGGTCCAGCAGATCGAGGACGTCTCCGCGCTCGCCGACAATTCCGGCTACTCGCCCTTCCTCACCACCGCCCAGAAGGTACGGCTCCTGGAGACCACGGACCCGGTCGCCCGGCTGAAGCTCGCCATCCAGTGGCTCGGCGAACACCTCGCCGAGCAGGACGTCGCCGAATCCATTGCCAAGGACGTCCAGGAGGGCGTCGACAAGCAGCAGCGCGAGTTCCTGCTGCGGCGCCAGCTCGAAGCCGTGCGCAAGGAGCTCTCCGAGCTGAACGGCGGTACCGGTTCCGGTGCGGACGAGTCCGACGACTACCGGGCCCGCGTCGAGGCCGCCGACCTTCCCGAGCACGTCCGCGAGGCCGCGCTCAAGGAGGTCGACAAGCTGGAGCGCTCCTCCGACCAGAGCCCCGAGGGCTCCTGGATCCGGACCTGGCTCGACACCGTCCTCGAACTGCCGTGGACCGAGCGGACCGAGGACGCCTACGACATCCGGGGGGCCCAGGAGATCCTCGACGCCGAGCACGCGGGGCTCCAGGACGTGAAGGAGCGCATCACCGAGTACCTCGCCGTCCGCAAGCGGCGCTCCGACCGCGGCCTGGGGGTCGTCGGCGGGCGGCGCGGCGGTGCCGTGCTGGCGCTGGTGGGGCCTCCGGGCGTGGGCAAGACCTCGCTCGGCGAGTCCGTCGCGCACGCCATGGGCCGCAAGTTCGTCCGCGTCGCGCTCGGCGGTGTGCGGGACGAGGCGGAGATCCGGGGCCACCGGCGTACGTACGTGGGTGCCCTCCCCGGACGTATCGTGCGGGCTGTCAAGGAGGCCGGTTCGATGAACCCGGTCGTCCTGCTCGACGAGATCGACAAGGTCGGCTCCGACTTCCGGGGCGACCCGGCCGCCGCCCTGCTCGAAGTCCTCGACCCGGCGCAGAACCACACCTTCCGCGACCACTACCTGGAGGTCGAGCTAGACCTCAGCGACGTCGTCTTCCTGGCCACGGCCAATGTGCTCGAAGCCATCCCGGAGGCCCTGCTCGACCGCATGGAGCTGGTGAGGCTGGACGGCTACACCGAGGACGAGAAGGTCGTCATCGCCCGGGACCACCTGCTCCCGCGCCAGCTGGAGCGGGCCGGTCTGGAGAAGGACGAGGTGACGCTCGACGAGTCCGCGCTGCGCAAGCTGGCCGGCGAGTACACCCGTGAAGCGGGCGTACGCAATCTGGAGCGGGCCGTCGCCCGGCTGCTCCGCAAGGTCGCGGCCCAGCACGAACTGGGCGACCGGGAGCTTCCGTTCACGGTCACCGAAGCGGATCTGCGTGTTCTGATCGGGCGTCCGCACCACGTTCCCGAGTCCGCCCAGGACCCGGCCGAGCGCCGTACGTCGGTGCCCGGTGTGGCCACCGGACTCGCGGTGACCGGCGCGGGCGGCGACGTGCTGTTCGTGGAGGCGTCGCTGGCCGACCCGGAGACCGGGGCGTCCGGACTGACCCTCACCGGCCAGCTCGGCGACGTCATGAAGGAGTCCGCGCAGATCGCGCTGAGCTTCCTGCGCTCGCACGGCGCGGAGCTGGAGCTGCCGGTCGCGGACCTGAAGGACCGCGGCGTGCACATCCACTTCCCGGCGGGCGCGGTCCCGAAGGACGGCCCGAGCGCCGGCATCACCATGACGACGGCGCTGGCCTCGCTGCTCTCGGGACGGCTGGTCCGTACGGACGTGGCGATGACCGGTGAGGTCTCGCTGACCGGACGGGTGCTGCCGATCGGCGGCCTGAAGCAGAAGCTGCTGGCCGCGCACCGGGCCGGGATCACCACCGTGGTGATCCCGAAGCGGAACGAGGCCGACCTGGACGACGTCCCGGCCGAGGTCCTGGACACGCTGGAGGTCCACCCGGTGACCGATGTCCGCCAGGTCCTGGAGATCGCCCTGGCCCCGGCCGCCGCGGCACGGCCCGAGGAGCGGATCCCGGCCGCCGCCTGAGGGTTTCGTCCGGGCCGGACCGGACCGGAGTGCGTGCCGGACCCGCGGGCCCCGGCGTGATCCGGACGGGAGGCCCCGGACCGGGTCCGTGAAGTCCCGCCTGCCCGGCAACGGGTGGGCGGGACTTTCCCTGCCCGGCTCAGGGGCGGTAGATGGTCCCCGGGACCGGCTCGGCGGGCGCCATCAGCTGCGGGACGGTGACGAAGGTGTAGCCCTGCTTCTTCAGTTCGTCGATGATGCCCGGCACCGCGGGCACCGTGCCCTTGTAGATGTCGTGCAGCAGGATGACGCCGTCCTTGCTCGCCTGGTCCAGGATGCGCTTCTTGATCAGCGCCGAGTCGGTCGTGGAGTAGTCCTTCGCGGTGGCGCTCCACAGGATCTGGGAGAGCCCCAGGTCGCGGCTGATGTCCGAGACGGTGTCGTCGGTGCGGCCCTGCGGCGGGCGCATGAGGCGCGGCTTCTTGCCGGTTATCTCCGCTATCGCGTCCTGCGTCTTCTTCAGCTCGGCGCGTATCGCGGCCGGCTTGCGGTCCGTCAGGACCTGGTGCGTCCAGGTGTGGTTGGCCACCTCGTGCCCCTCGGCGGCGATCCTGCGCACGGTGTCGGGGTGCTTCTTGACGTGGTTCTTGCCCAGCAGGAAGAAGGTCGCGTGCACCTTCTTCTCCTTGAGGATGTCCAGCAGGTGCGGGGTGTCCTCGCCCGGTCCCGCGTCGAAGGTCAGCGCTATGCACTTCGCCTTGCGGCAGTCCACCGGACCGAAGGAGCCCTTGGCGTCGGAGCCCGCGTCACCGCGCGCCGAGGCGGGCGCGGTGGTCTGCATGGAGCAGCCGCCCAGCGTCAGGGTGAGTGCCGTCACAAGGGCGGCGGCCAACCCCGTACCGATCGACTTCGTCTTCATGGACAAGGCGGGTCACTCCTCCGTAGCTGAACAGGACGCACGATGTGCGGCAGAGAAGGACTATACATAGGGCGTATACACCTGATGTATAGGGGGTCCGCTGTTGGCTCGGAGGCGAAGAATCCCTGGTCGGAGGCGTGGAACGAGCAGAGCCCCGGGGATCTTCCGATCACCGGGGCTCTGCTGTGTGGAGTGGTGGGACGCGAGGGCGCGTCGGGCGGGCTCAGCCGTTGGCGAGGGCCTGCACGCGGTCGAGGGCGCCGTTGAAGCGGTCGTGGTCGCCGACCGTGGGGCCGGACGAGGTGTACTGCCATATCGTGTAGAAGCCCCAGCCGGCCGGGAGCTCGCCGACCGTGGCGGCGTAACGCGCCACCCAGAGCGGGTTGGTGGCACCGAAGCTCGCGTTGTTACCGGTGCAGGTCTGCCACCAGCTGGTGGCGGTGTAGATGACCGCGTCGCGTCCGGTGCGCGCCTTGTACGTGTTCACGAAGTCGCGGATCCAGGAGACCATGCCGGCCTGGCTCAGGCCGTAGCACTGGTCGCCGTACGGGTTCCACTCGATGTCGAGCACGCCGGGCAGCGTCTTGCCGTCCCGCGACCAGCCGCCCCCGTTGTTCACGAAGTAGTTGGCCTGGGTGGCGCCGCTCGTGGTGTTCGGGGTGGCGAAGTGGTACGAGCCCCGGATCATGCCCACGTTGTACGAGCCGTTGTACTGCTGCGCGAAGTACTCGTTCTTGTAGTACGTGCCCTCGGTGGCCTTGGTGTAGGCCCACTTCACACCGCTGTTCCAGAGCGTCGACCAGGCGACGTTGCCCTGGTGGCCGGAGACGTCGACGCCTTCGGTCTGGACGGCGCGGGTGTCCCGCGGAAGTCCGTCCTGGCCGTCGTGGGCGATGACGCCCATGCCCATCGTGGCCGTGCCGCGGGCGGGCTTCTTGGCGGCTGCGTCATGGGCGCCGGCGGCGCTGGCCGCACCGGGCAGGGTGAGCAGCAGGGAGAGGGCTGCGAGCAGGGTTCCGGCCGCCGCGAAGCGCGAGCGGCGGGACGTCTTGGAAGTGGATCTGAGCACCGGCATGGGGAGTGCCTCCGAGGACGTGGTGGGGGGACGTGCTGATCCCAGGGGGGCGTGGGCGCACCCCTGCAGACATGTAATGGTGTGAACATGCCATGCATGACGCTACGCACGTAGACCCGTGCTGCGGAAGGGGGCCTGGTCGCCGCCGTTGGTCTACGCCTGCGAAATACTGGCGGAGCTGCGGCGATGACCAGCGGTGAAAGAAATTTTCAGTGACAGGAAAGCTCACGAGGGGTGTTGACGTGCACGGGAGCGAAAGCGGTAGTGAACCCGGCGCGACCGGGGGGAGTGGTGTGGACCACGCATTCCTCGCCCTGGAGCGGGAGTTGGCCGTCTTTCTGCGCCGTGCGCGGGCGAATTCGGGAGAGATGGCGCGCGAGGTCCACCCGGAACTGGAGGCCGCCGCGTACGGACTTCTCGTCCGGCTGGAGTCGGCGGGACAGCAGCGGGCCACCGATCTCGCGGCCTACTTCGGGGTGGGCAAGGCGACCATGAGCCGTCAACTGCGCGCTCTGGAGGACCTCGGACTGGTGGCTCGTGAACCCGATCCGGCCGACGGCCGGGCCTTTCTCGTCCACCTCACCGCCGAGGGGCTGGACCGCTACCGCAGTGTGCGCGACGCCCGCCGCGAGCGCTATGTCCGCAAGCTCGACGACTGGGACCGTGCCGAGGTGGCCGAACTGGCCCGGCTGCTGCACCACTTGAACGCCCGCGCCGAAGACTGAGGCACGGCTGCCGGTGCGCCGTCACAGCACCGCGTACACGGCCGTCGCGTCGTCATGGGTCTTGCCGCGAAGCAGCCGCCTGCGCCCGGTGTCCGCGTCCTCCAGGGCCCTGACGCGGTCGATCAGCCCCTGTGTCCCCTCCTTGTGGAGGACGCCGAGGCAGTCTGCCCAGTCGCCCTCGTGGAACATCTCGGTCCAGCGGGCCGCCCCGTCGGTCAGTGCGGCGATCGCCCGCACCCGGTCGATCGGGGTGCGCCCGGTGACCGCGCGGGAGGCCACGGACGGATCGGCTGCGGCGGTGAAGAAGCCGCCCTCCTTGTTCCGCGCCCGGGCGTCGGCGATCGCCTCGCTGCTCAGCGTGCCGGGCGGCAGCCGGTCGAGCCGGTCGTCGAGCAGGGGGCGCACGCTTCCGTCGTGCGCCTCGAACAGCAGTACGGAATCGGAGAGCACCAGATGCTCGACCCCGTGCTCGTTCCAGCGAGCCATGACGACCGTCGCCTGCGGTGTGCGTACGTGAGAAAGGTCACACGAGGAGCGGTGCGTGTCGGCGGTGCGTCGGATGGACACTTCCAGAATCTCCTGGAGGGTCAGATCCGGCCGCGAACCGGACAGTTCGACCAGTGCGCCGCCCAGTCGGGCGGTGAACCAGGGGACCGAGTGCACACAACCGCCCCCGTCCCGCGGCGGGGTCACCCCGTCGAGCAGGATCAGGGCTCCACCCTGGCCGGAAGCGGGAAGCGCGGTGGCGGCCCAATCCTCGTTCGGGCGTTCCGGGCTGCCGGCGGCGGTGGCCAGTTCGATGCGCATACGGCCAGTCTGCACGACGCCTTCACGAACCCTGCACCTGGCGCGGATTGGCCTGTACCAGCAGGTCAGGTGAGTGGCCGGAGCGGAAGGAATGGCTCCGTGGGGCGTGCGGGCGGGCATCCTGCCAAAGGCTGCGCGGAAGTTCCAGCCGACGGACCAGGTGTGGCCGAAGGGCGCCCGGGGCAAACTTGTTCGCCAACTCTGGAGTGATGTTCACTCGTTCAGGTGGCGGAGTGGTTGATGCGCGCCCCCCTCTCAAAAGCACTGGAATGGTCAGAAGCCGTACAGGGGTCGGGGCGCTCATTACATGTGACCGTGCGTCACCTCTGCTTCAAGGGCGGACGAGTCAAGATTGCGAGCACCGGTGCAGAAGAAGCGGCCTCGGAGCAAGGGCGGCAAGCAGCACGGTTCCGGGGTGACGCCACCGGCACCTGCCGAGAGCGAGGGCGCCCGGCGTACCGTGCGCGTACGGAGCCGGCTGGTCGCCGGTGTCGCGGTCGTCGGTATCACCGTCATCGCCGCGGGCACGCCCGCGATCCTCGCCGCCTCCTCCGAACTGAACGAATCGCAGCGGCTGGTCACTCTCGCCGAGCTGAACCAGCAGGCCATCGCCCTCGCGCACGCCCTCGCGGACGAGCGCGACGAGATCACCGCCCGGATCGCCGCCGGGCGTGACGAGAAGTCCGGTGCGACGGACAGCAAGGACGGCTCCGGCAGCCGCAGCGCCCGCGTCGACCAGCAGGTCGACGAGATCAGGGCCACGGCCCCGGCCGCACTGCGCCGCGACCTCTCCACCATCCCCTCGCTGCGGCGCGACGCGCTCAGCGGCAAGGGCACGGCGCTGGAGGCCCATCAGGCCTTCTCCGAGGTCATCGCCAAGCTCCACGACCTCGCCGACGAACTCGCGGAGAAGACCCCGCCGCGCGCCGCCGAGGCCACCCGTGCCCCGCTCGCCCTCGGGCAGGCCACCGAGCAGGCCTCCGCCACCCGCGGGCTGCTGATCGCCGCGCTCTCGGTGCCCCGCAAGGTCACCGTCCCCCAGATCGACCCGGTGACCGGACTGCCGGTGCAGACCTCGGTCGGCGGCAGCGACAAGGACGACCGCACCCGTGACGAGCTGAGCGCCGCCGCCCAGCAGGCCCGGGTCCGCGAACTCGCCTCGCTCGCCGACTTCGACCAGGCCGCGGGCGCCACCGCCCGCGACAAGCTGTCCTCCACCGTCACCGGTCCCGAGGTCAACAGCGCGGAGAAGTACCTCAACACCCTCACCGACCGCCCCGAGCTGTCGGACTCCGACCAGAGCACCAACCGCAAGAAGGCCGAGGCGGCGCTCTCCGCCCGGATCGACCGGATGCGGAGCGTCGAGTCCGCCCTCGGCACCGAACAGATCCAGCACCTGGAGCAGTTGCGCGACGACGACGTCACCGCGCTCGAACTGCGTATCGCGCTGCTCGGCGGCTGTCTGCTGGTAGCCGTCGGCGTCTCCACGGCCGTGGCCCGCACCCTCACCCAGCCGCTCGCCGTCCTGAGGATCGGCGCCGCCCGCCTCGCCGCGGAGCCCGACACCGCCGAACCGGTCCGCTACACCGGCCGCAACGACGAGTTCGCCCAGGTCGTACGGTCCCTCAACAGCCTGCACGGCAGGCTCCACGGGCTCCTGACCGAGTTCAACGGCCGCTTCGAGAGCCTGCAGACCGAGCGCGGCGAGCTGATCGCCGGGCGCGAGGCCCTCACCGTCCAGCGGGCCGAGCTCCAGGTCCTGGCCACCGACCTCACCGCCCAGCTGGAGCGGCTGAAGAACACGGTCCACCACACCTTCGTCAACCTCTCGCTGCGTACTCTCGGCCTCGTCGAGCGTCAGCTCGGGGTCATCGAGAGCCTGGAGGAGCGGGAGCACGACCCGGAGCGGCTCGCCACCCTCTTCAAGCTCGACCACATGGCCACTGTCATGCGCAGGCACAGCGAGAACATGCTGGTCCTCGCGGGCGCCGAGCACGGCCACGGGCACGCGGGACCGATCCCGCTGGTCGACGTGTTGCGTGCGGCCGTGTCGGAGATCGAGCGGTACGAGCGGGTCACCATCCAGTCCCTGCCGCCGCACGCACAGATCGCCGGCTTCGCCGCCGACGACCTCAGCCACCTCGTCGCCGAACTCCTGGAGAACGCCACCTCCTTCTCGCCGCCGGACTCCCATGTCCAGCTCTCCGGCTGGCTGCTGGAGAGCGGCGAGGTGATGCTCTCCGTCGAGGACGCGGGCATCGGGATGTCGGCCGAACGGATCGGCGAGCTCAACACCCGGCTCGGCGACCCCACCCTGTTCGAGGCGGGGGAGCGGGACGACAAGGGGGCGTCCGGGGCCGGCCTCGGCCTCCAGGTCACCTCCCTGCTGGCCGCGCGCCACGGCGTACGGGTCCAGCTGCGCGACCACAAGGGCAGCGGGGTCACGGCGGTCGTCGTCCTGCCCCGGACCCTGCTGCCGAAGGCGCCCCCGGCGGCCACTCCGCCGCCGGTGCGGGTCTCCGGGGACGCCCCCGCGCTGAACCTGCCGGGATCGGTCGCCGAGGCCAACTCCAACGCGCTGCCGGCCCGTGCGCCCGGGCAGCCCGAGGACCCGCTGATCGCCGCCGCAGAGCAGACGATCCGCGAGGCGGGCGCCCAACCGGCACCCGCGGCCCCTTCGCCCGCCCCGGCAAAGGCGCAGGCGCAGGCCCCGGCCCGCGCGGAGACCCCGGCCCCGGCCCGTGCGGAGTCCCCGGCTGAGGCGCAGGCACAGGCTCCGGTAGAGGCGGAGTCCGAGGTCACGATGCAGGTCCGGCTGCCGGTGGTTCCGGCGTCCGCGGACGCTGCCGGGACCGAGGCGCCCGATCCGTACGCCATCGGCCCCGACCGCCACGAGCGCGCCCCGGCCCCGGAGCCGGAGCCGTACACCCCGGCCCCGGAGCCGGAGCCGTACACCCCCGCCCCGGCCCCCACGCCCCTGGCGGAGGCGCTGCCCGGTCCCCGGCAGCCGGACCAGCAGCCGCAGCAGACCGAACGCATCACGGACAAGGGGCTGCCCAAGCGCACCCCCAAGGTCGTCAAGCCCGCCGAGGCCCCCACCACCGAGCGCAAGGGCAGCCTGGACAAGGAGGCGCTGCGCCGCAGGCTCGGCGGCTTCCACCAGGGCGCGAAGGACGGCCGGCGGGACGTGGAGGCCGAGATCGCCGAGATCACGGCCACCCAATCCCTCCCGGGAGCCACCGCACCCGGTGGACACCCGGCGCGGACCGACCAGACGGATGAGACGGGGGACACAGTCGAGGAGGCACGCAGTTGACTGCGCCCAGCACATTCGGGCTGAGTACCGAGGCCCGTAACCTTCACTGGTTGCTGAGCAATCTGGTGGAGGAGGTGCCAGGGGTCCACTCGGTCACCGTCGTCTCGTCGGACGGGCTGATGCTGCTCTCCTCCGACCCCGGCCATCTGGTCACCCGGAGCACCGGCGGGCAGGACGGACCCAAGGGCTCCAGCGCCGACCTGGCGACCATCGTTTCCGGCATCGGCAGCCTCACCATCGGCGCCGCCAAGCTGATGGACGGCGGCGGCGTCAAACAGACGATGGTCGCCATGGACGAGGGCAGCGTCTTCGTCATGTCGATCAGCGACGGTTCGCTGCTCGGCGTGCACGCCACCCCGGACTGCGACATGAGCGTCATCGCCTACCACATGGCGCTCTTCGTCGGCCGGGCCGGACACGTACTCACCCCCGAACTCCGCAGTGAACTGCGCAAATCGATGGAGAGCACCCAGTGAAGCCCGCTGCTGAACCCGCCCGCAGGCTCCCCGTCCGCGGGTCCGACCGAAGGCCCGCACGGGTCCGTCCGTACTCGCTCACCGGCGGACGCACCCGCTTCGGACACGTCCTGCTCGTCGAGACGTTCGTCGCCGCGCTCGAAGCGCCCGAGGAGCGCCGCGAGCTGACCAATGGCAATCTGGCCGGCCGCGTCATGCCGGAGCTCCAGGCCATCGTCGAAATCTGCCGCCGGATGCGTACCGTCGCGGAGATCTCGGCCCTGTTGAAGATGCCGCTCGGTGTGGTCCGGGTGCTGCTCAGCGACTTGGCCGACCAGGGAAAGATCCGCGTGTACGGGACCGGTCACGGCACCGGCCAGCCCGACCGCGCACTGCTCGAAAGGGTGCTCAATGGACTCCGCCGTCTCTGAGTCGCCGCTCTTCGCCCCGCGTCAGCCGGGCGCCAGGGACCAGGCCGAGGAATCGCTCCAGGCCTGGCAGTTGGACCACACCAGGGCCCCCATCGCCACGAAGATCGTGGTCGCGGGCGGCTTCGGCGTGGGCAAGACGACCTTCGTCGGGTCGGTCTCCGAGATCACCCCGCTGAAGACCGAAGCGATGATGACCCAGGCCAGCGAGGAGACCGACGATCTCTCCGCGACGCCCGACAAGGTCACCACGACCGTCGCGATGGACTTCGGCCGGATCACGCTCGACGACGACCTCGTGCTGTACGTCTTCGGCACACCGGGCCAGCAGCGCTTCTGGTTCATGTGGGACGACCTGGTGCGCGGCGCGATCGGCGCGGTCGTGATGGCCGACACCCGCCGGCTCGCCGACTGCTTCCCCGCCCTCGACTACTTCGAGAGCTGCGGGCTGCCGTACATCGTCGCCGTCAACCACTTCGAGGGAACCCCCGGGTTCGAGGCCGAGGACGTCCGGGAGGCCCTGACGGTTCCGCCGCATGTGCCTGTTGTGATCATGGACGCGCGTAACAAGATCACCGTCATCGAGTCGCTGCTGGCCCTCGTGGGCCACGCCCTCGACGCAACCCCGGCATAGCCACACACAACGGAGAACCGCGATGCGGAAGATACTCATAGTCGGAGCCGGCCAGTCCGGGCTCCAGCTGGCCCTGGGACTGCAGTCCCGGGGTTACGAAGTCACCCTGATGTCCAACCGCACGGCAGACGAGATCCGCTCCGGCCGGGTCATGTCCACGCAGTGCATGTTCCACACGGCGCTCCAGCACGAGCGTGACTACCAGCTCAACTTCTGGGAGTCCCAGGCCCCGCGCATCGAGGGCCTCGGCGTCTCCGTAGCGGCACCGGACTCCTCGCGCGCCGTCGACTGGGTCGGCAAGCTGGACGGCTTCGCCCAGTCCGTCGACCAGCGCGTGAAGATGGCCGGCTGGATGGAGACCTTCGCCCAGCGCGGCGGACAGCTCGTCATCCACGGCGCGGCCGTCTCCGACCTGGACTACTTCTCCCGCACCTACGACCTGGTGATGGTCTCCGCCGGCAAGGGCGAGCTGGTCTCCATGTTCGGCCGGGACGCCTCCCGTTCGCCGTTCGACGCCCCGCAGCGCGCCCTGGCCGTCGCGTACGTCCACGGCATGGGCCCGCGCCCGGAGCACCCCGAGTTCGACGCGGTCCGCTGCAACCTGGTCCCCGGGGTCGGCGAGCTCTTCGTGATGCCGACGCTGACCACCTCCGGCCGTGCCGACATCCTGTTCTGGGAAGGCGTCCCGGGCGGCCCGCTCGACGTGTTCCAGGGCATCAAGGACCCCTCCGAGCACCTGGCGAAGACGCTGGAGCTGATGGAGCGGTTCACGCCGTGGGAGTACGCCCGCGCCACCAAGGTCGAACTGACCGACGCCAACGGCACCCTGGCGGGCCGCTACGCCCCGACCGTACGCAAGCCGATCGGCCGGCTGCCCGGCGGCGGTCTGGTGCTCGGCGTCGCGGACGTCGTCGTCGCCAACGACCCGATCACCGGCCAGGGCTCCAACTCGGCCTCCAAGTGCGCCGACGCCTACCTGGACTCGATCATCGAGCACGGCGACCGGGAGTTCGACGCCGAGTGGATGCAGGCCGCGTTCGACCGTTACTGGGACACCGCGCAGCACGTCGTGAAGTGGACCAACGCGATGCTCGGCGTACCGCCGGAGCACGTACTGAACCTGATCGGCGCCGCCGGCCAGCTCCAGCCGGTCGCCGACCGCTTCGCCAACGGCTTCAACAACCCGGCGGACTTCGACAACTTCTTCTTCGACCCCGAGAAGACCAACGCGTACCTCGCCGAGGTCTCCGGGGCGGCTCAGACCGCCTGAACGACGCCAGCGGGGCCGGGACCGTCGGACATCCGACCGGTCCCGGCCCCGCTGCCGTTCCCGTGCCCGCCGTCTACTGCCCGGCGCCGGAGGGGGCCGACGACGAGCTGTACCCCGCGTCCGGGCCGGAGGAGGCCCCCTGCGGGATCACCGGCGGCTGGTACGCGGACAGCGGCGCGCTCCGCGGGTCGGGCCGTACGGCGCCGAGCAGCGGGTTCGACGCCACCGGCGAGACCTTCACCCGCGAGCCCGGCCGGGGCGCCTGCACCACCAGGCCGTTGCCGATGTACAGCGCCACGTGCGTGGCCTTCGGGAAGTAGATCACCAGGTCGCCCGGGCGCAGCGCGTTCACCGGCACCTTCCGCAGCTGCCGCCACTGCTCCTGCGACGTCCGCGGGATGACCAGGCCCGCCTTGGCCCAGGACTGCGAGGTGAGCCCCGAGCAGTCGAAGGAGTCCGGCCCCTCCGCGCCCCACACGTACGGCTTGCCGACCTGGGCGAGCGCGTACTTCACCGCCGCGCCGCCCGCTTCGGACGGCGGCCTCGTGGAGGACAGCGCCCCCGAGGCGGCCAGGGCGCCCTGCGCATTGTCCATGTCCCGCTGTTCGAGGCGGGACAGCTCGGCGAGCTGCGGGCCGGAGAGTGTGGCCAGCATCTTCTCGACGGCCTTCAGCCGCGACCGGACCGTGTCCCGCTGCTTCTTCCGCTTCGCGGCCAGCACCTGCTGCCGGTCGAGCACCTTGCGGGACTCGGTGGCCAGTTCGTCGGCGCGCTTCTCGGCGCCGGTGAGCCGCTTCACGGTCGCCGCCCGCGCCGACGCCGCGCGCCGGATCACATGCTCCTGGTCCAGGAGGTGTTCGGGGTCCCGGGACAGCAGCAGCCGCATGTACGCGGAGAAGTCGGACCGGCCCTGGTACTGCTCCCGGGCCAGCCGCCCGGCCTCGTCGCGGCTGTCGGCCAGCGCGGTCCGGGCGGCGACGAGCTCGGCATCGAGCTTCTTCGCCTGCGCCGCGCGCTTCTTCAGCTCCGCGGCGGTCCCGTTGTACGCCTCGGTGGCCTCCTCGGCCTGCTGGTACAGCTGCCTCAGCTCGGACAGGAGCTGGGGGACGCTCCTTTTCGCAGCCGCGGGCGCCGCGGGCGCCTTCGCCGTGCCGCCCGCCGCGGGGTCCGGGGCCACGGGCGCGGCGGCCGCCGGCGAGGCCGCGACGAGCGTGGCCAGGGCGGCGGCGCAGGCCGCACGCAAGACTCCGCCTGACACGACATCACCTCCGATGACGGGGCGATCATGGGACTACCCCAAGAGTGAGCGCAACGGGACAATACGGTCACCCGGTGTCAGGAGATGCAAGAACCGCGCGGTGTGGCGGCGGACGGGTTCGCCCGGAAGGCCGCGAGGCGCTCCGGCCGGGTCTGCTCGTGCGCGGAACGCGGCGGGGCCGCCGGGGCCCACGAGGTCTGCGATCGCCGGTGGGAGCGCGCGATCGGCCGGTGCCTGCGGCTTGATTCGTTCGGTTGTGCGAGCTCTTTGGTGATCTCAGGCATGCACATGACGGAATGTGTGTAGGTTGTGACCGCCTGCATGGGGAGTGCGGGTTTCGTGGTCCTGTTGTGGCTCATGTGGTTGTCCTGGGGGGACACGGTGCGCGTGCGCGGCGAAAAGTTCGGGGTACGACTTTCCACGCTCCGGCGGTCATTGACCGTCGGTGTCCTGGTGCTCGCGCTGGCAGGTGGCGCGGTCTCCGCGGAGGCGGCACCGGATCCGTCTCGTCCGCCTGTCCCCTCTGCGACAACTCCTGCCGACGGGGCGGCAACAGTGGCCCCCGGCGGACGGCCGAGCGGCAGCCCGTCCTCCTCGGCGCTGCCCGCGGAGCCTTCACGGCCCGGAACGGTCGCGCCGAAGGGCGAGGCCACGTCGGCCGACGCGCCGACGACCAGCGACGCGGTGTACGCCTACGACGCGGCCGGGCGTCTGGTCGGGGTGAGCGATCCGGGCGGTGAGACCGCCCGCTACCGCTACGACGAGGCCGGCAACCGGCTGGGAGTGGACCGGTTCCCTTCGAGCGACCTGTCGGTGCTCTCCCTGGTACCGGCCAGTGCGGCAACCGGTGCGACCGTGACGATCTCCGGTACGGGTTTCGCCGAGACACCGACGTCAAACACGGTCACGTTCGGGTCGGCGGTGGCCGAAGTCGTGTCCGCTGCCACGACCAGGCTCAAGGTCAAGGTGCCTGCGGGAGCGCCCGGTGGACGTGTCTCGGTCACGACCGGCGGTAAGACCGTTCAGTCCGCGGAGTCCTTCAGTCCAGCAGCGCCGGCACCCTCGGTCACCAAACTGGCTCCGACATCCGGAAGGGTGGGTGCCGAAGTCGTCCTCACCGGGTCAGGTTTTGCACCAGCGCTGACGGACAATGTGGTCCGGTTCGGCGGGGGAGTGCTTGCCCAGGTCAAGTCCCTCACGGACAGCGTGCTGACGGTGATCGCGCCTGCAGGGGCCGTCACAGGACCGATCGAGCTCACCACTCCAGCCGGCACCACCGCCAGCCCTTCGAGCTATCAGATCCTGCCGAGCGGCTCCGAGATCGAGTCGTCGGAGAAGACATCGGTGACAGACGAAGCACCTCCGACAGTATCGGTGACGACACCGGGTAACCGTGCCGAGGTGCTGTTCGACGCCGATCAAGGCGACAACATCAGCTTCGGATTCACCGGATCGACGTTCGACGTGCCTGTGCCGGTACAACTCATCGCACCGACCGGCGAACAGGTCGGCACCGGGTCTTTCTCCAAGCCTGCGGGAGACTGGCAGGTCAGAGACCTGCCAGTGGTGGGACGCTACACCCTGATGCTGACCCCCGGCTCGAACAATATTGGTGCAGTGACCGTGACGGTCTCGAAGACCAAGACCGGTGTGGCCGACCCGATGGGCCCCGCCACCGACGTGATTCTGGCCAGGGCCGGCCAGAAGGCACTGCTCACCATCGACGCTCAGCTCGGGCAGTCGCTGAACGTGGGCGTGGACGCAGCAGCCATGACCACGTCCGTCAACACACGGCTGTATTCACCGTCCGGCAAACAACTGGACCTCCTCTACACAGCAGCCAAAGGAAAAGCCTCATCGGTCATTGCGTCACTGACCGAGTCCGGCCAGTACCTGTTGTCCGTCGAACCCGATCGGGCCGGAACCGGAGCGGTCAGGATCACTGGATCCCACCCCATCCAGGCAGGCGGGCTGAGCGACACCGGACCAGAAGTCGCGATACCGATCGGCAGGCCAGGGCAGAGCGGTTCCGCCACCTTCGCTGCTCAGGCGGGGCAGCGCATCTCGCTGGGTGCCACCGCAGGCGACTTCTCGTCCTTCAACACGCTGGAGGTCCGAGGCCCGGCCGGGGAACTCATCGGCAGCAAGTTCGCGGTTTCGGCGAACTCGCGCCTGCAGTGGGACAGCCCGCAGCTCCCGAGTACGGGAACCTACACGGTCACCACCAAACCGGATGGACTCGGAACCGGGACGGTCACGCTGCTTCTGTCGACCCCCGTTGTCTTGGGAGGCGTATCCGCCGGCGGTCCCGCGGTCGCCGTCGACATCCCGCGCTTCGGACAGGACGCAGAAGCGACACTCCAGGCTGAAGCCGGCGACGACCTGGCACTGGGCGTCAACAGCAATACCTTCACCACCGCCGTGAACATTACGGTGACTGCCCCGTCGGGACTGAAGGTCGTCAGCGCACAGTACGTAGCTCCCGGCGCCGCCGGCACGGTAGGCCTGTCCGATCTGCCTGAATCCGGCACCTACCAGATCACCGTCGCCCCGAACCTGGGTGGGACCGGAACCCTCCAACTCACCCTGTCGCCGGACGCCATCACAAGCCTGGAGCCTGACGGGGCCTCGGTGCAGGGCTCCCTCTCACGGGCCGGCCAACGACTTCGCGTCGAGTTCACTGCCCCGGACACGGTCTCCCTGGGCTTCGCTGTCACAGCGAACAACGTCACCCAGGGCACGGATGTCCGCCTGATCGGACCGGAGGGCGGCAACGGCAGCTCCATAGGAACGGTGCCGGCCGCCACATCCGCGACCAACTACCTTTCCGGGCTGACCCCGGGAGCCAAGTACGTCCTGCTCCTCGCCCCCGGTGGCGCCGCAACCGGCACCATGACCCTGTGGCTCTCGAAGCCCACCCTCGCCTCCCTCTCGGTGTCCGCCCCGAGCGTGACCGCTGAGATCACCCGGCCGGGGCAGCAGCTTGCGCTGGCCATAACGGCCGCAGCAGGCGACGGCGCCGCTGTCGTGTTCACCGGCACCACACTCACAGAGACCGCTCAGGTCGCGCACCAGGCGCCCGGTGCCACCACCAGCACGTACCTCACGTCGATATCCAAGACGCCATCGGACGCCGACCTCCTTGCCCCCTTGGCAGCCGGCACCCATTACGTGTTCGTTCGGCCCAGCAAACCCGCAACAGGCAGCACCACCGCCACACTCGTACCGGATGCCGACGGAGGCACCCTTCAGGCCGACGGACAGAAGAAACCGGCAAACCTCACCCAGGCCGGCCAGAACGCGCACTACACCTTCACCGCCACCAAAGGTGACAAACTCACGCTCGCTCTCGACACTCCACCGCATCCCTACTGGACTCTGTACGTCTACGGACCAGACGGTAAACCCCTGGTCAACGGCCGGTACATGCCCATTACGACCCTGACGACCGACCTGCCGGCACTCACAGCCACCGGTACCCACACCCTCGTCGTGGAGCCAGGACCGATGGAGACCGGCACCTACAACCTCGGCCTCAAGCCAATCGGCACCATCGGCGCACCCACCTCCGCACCAGCCCAGGACAACAAGCCCGCAGAACCGGAAGCTGCGGCCAAAGCCGTTCCTACCGGTAAGGATGCCTGGCAGCCCGGCAAGCCCCAACTGGACGGCCGGGACTGGATCACGGCACGGGGCAAGACACCCAAGACCCCACCGGCTCTGCGAGCCCCGGCCGGCTCCACGGCCATGACCGGGCATGTACTGCGACTCGATGGCACACCACTGCCCAAGGTCACCGTGACCATCGGCCGGAACGCAACCCGCACCGACAGCCAAGGCAGGTTCTTGCTCGCCGGGATCAGTTCCGAGGCCACGACCCTGGTGGTCGACGGGGCCGGTGCGAACACAAGGGAGCGGAGCTACGGCCGGTTCGACATCCGCATCCGCCCCAAGACCGGCACCACCACGGACCTCGGGTTCCCCGTATGGATGACACCGCTGGACACCGAGCACACCGTGCAGTTCTCGGCTCCGGCCGGGGCCGAGATCGTACTGAAGACCCCGAAGATCCCCAGCCTTGAGGTGCGGATCCCCAAGGGCTCCGTGGTCCGGGACGACAAGGGCAAGCCGGTCACCGAACTCGGGATCTCGGCCATCCCGATCGATCGACCGCCGTTCCCGCTCCCGAAGAACAGCGTGGTGCCGGTCTACTTCACCGTCCAGCCGGGCGGAACGTACGTCTTCCCCCAGGGCGCACAGGTCATCTATCCCAACTACACGCACGAAGCCCCGGGTACGCGCGTCGAGTTCATGGACTACGACCCGAAGGCGAAGGGTTGGCACGTCTACGGACACGGCGAAGTCTCCGCGGACGGCCGCCAGGTCGTGCCTGACGCCAAGACCCGCGTCTGGTCGTTCCACGGTGCCATGTTCAACGTAAGCAGCCTGGTTCCCTGGGACACATCCTGGCTTTCGGACGTCATCGACTGGCTCTCCGGAGACCCCGTCGATCTCACGACCGGCATGCTCACGGACTCCCGCACCGACCTGGCAGTCGCCGACCCGCGAGGCCCGGCCGAGATCACCCGCACCTACTGGCAGGGCGACACCCGTAAGCGCGCTTTCGGCATCGGCCGCGATCTCCCGTACAACGCCTTCTTCCACTCCGAGAAGCAGTGGCAGGAAGTCGACCTCTACCTGCCCGGCGGCAACAAAGTCCACTTCACCAGGACATCGCCGGGCACAGGAGTCGCCGACGCGGTCTTCGAACCCCTGGACACGCCAACCGGGTTCCGCGGCTCAAAGATCATCAACAACGGTGATGGCGAGTGGGAACTGCGGTTCCGCGACGGAACCGTATGGGTCTTCCCGCACTACTCGCCTCTGAAGGAGATCCGCGACCGGCACGGCAACGCGCTCAAGCTGACCCGCCTGGCCGGGACCAAGGGCGAGATCACCCGCATCACGACACCGGGAGGCCACTGGATCTCCCTCGCCTACGACACCGAGCACCGAGTGAAGACGGCCACCGACAACACCGGCCGTACCACCTCCTACACCTACGACAGTGCGGACCGGCTGAGCACGGTGACCGACCCGGCCGACAAGGTCAGCCGCTACACCTACGAGGGCTCCTCGAACCGGATCTCGACAGCGACGGACGCCCGCAACATCACGTACATGACCAACTCGTTCTATCCGGACGGAAAGGTCAAGGAGCAGGTCCTCACCGAGGGTGCGAAGTACTCCTTCGCCTACACCCAGACGGACACCGGCCGGATCACCTCCACCGAGGTGACGCAGCCGGGCAACGCGGTACGCCGGGTCGAGTTCGACTCGGCCGGGTACGGCGTCCTGGACATTGCCGCACGCGGATCGTCGCTGGAACGCAAGACGCAGTACGTCCGGGGACCGAACCACCGCATCGACGCGGTCATCGACCCGTACGGGCGGCGTACCGAGCTGACCTACGACGCCAACGGCCATGTGACCCGGTCCGTCGAGCAGGCCGGTACCGCCGACGCCCGTTCCTCGGGCACGGCGACCTTCGACGGGCCCTACGACCAGCCCAGCAGGGCGACCGATCCGCTGGGCAAGGAGACCGTCTTCGGCTACGACGCCCGGGGGAACCTGCAGACGGTCACCGACCCGGAGAACCGCAGGACCACCCTCGCCCACGCGCCGGACGGGCAGATCAGATCCGTCACCGACAACGCCGACGCGGTCACGGAGTTCACCTACCGCAACGGCGACCTGGTCTCCGTCAAGGATGCGGAGGGCAGGGTATCGAGCCAGTTCACCGACGCCGCCGGAAGGGCGTCCGCACTGACCGACACGGCCGGGTCGCTCACCACCGTCGTCTACGACAAGCTGAACCAGCCCCGCAAGGTCACCGATCCCCTGGGCCGGTCGACGGGCTTCGGCTACGACGACAACGGCAACCTCACCACCCTCACCGATGCCCGCAACAACAAGGTCAGTTGGGAGTACGACGACGCGGACCGCCCCGAGTCGGCAACCGACGCCGTGGGCGCCCAGGCCACGTTCGAGTACGACGCGGCCGGTCTGCTCAAGAAGGCGACCAGCCGTTCCGGGAAGATCGCGCTCGCCACCTACGACCTTCTGGGCCGGGCCAAGACCGCCCAGTACGGCGTCGACATCGCCGGCCAGGCCGAATCCAGTGTCAGTTACGACTACGACAGCCACGACCTGCTCAAGCAGATCAGCGACAGTCAGGCCGGCAACCAGTCCTTCACCTACGACACCTACGACCGTCCCAAGACAGTGACCGGCCCCACCGGCACCGTCGGCTACGACTACGACGCGGCCGACCGTCGCAGGACGATGACCGCGGGTGGCCGGACGACCAGCTACGGCTTCGACACGTCCGGCATCCTCACCTCCATCACATCCGGCACCCAGGAAATCGGGTTCGAGCTGGACGCGGTGGGCCGGGAGAAGACCGCCACGATGCCCGGCGGCATCACCCGCACCACCGGCTACGACAAGACGGGCACCATCACATCCATCGCCTATGCCCGGGGCGCCGGCAACATCGGCGGCCTGAACTACACCCGCGACGAACGGGCCCTGCAGACCGGCCTGTCCGGCTCCCTCGCGAACGTCGCTCTGCCGGCTGCCGAGACGGGCACCGTCTTCGGCAAGGACAACCGCATCACCACCTACGGCGGCCGCTCCTTCACCTACGACGCGGACGGGCAGCTGAAGACCGACGGCGTCCGCGACTACACCTGGAACGCGCGCGGCCAGCTCTCCGGCCTGACCAGGGCCGGAGAGAACAGCAGCTTCGGATACGACGCCCTGGGCACCCGCAGCACGAAGACCGTCGGCGGGACGACGAACAAGTTCCTCACCGACGGCAGCAACCCGCTGGTCGAGCAGAACGGCACGGGCGACACCACCGCGACCGTGGCCACCTCGGGGCTGGACGAGTTCCTCACCCGGACCGAGAACGGTGCCACCCAGGTCTACCTGACCGACGCACTCGGCTCGGTGATCGGCCTCGCCGACAGCGACGGCACCATAACCACCCGATACACCTACGACCCCAACGGCCAGGCCACCACCACCGGCGCGGCCTCCTCCAACCCGTACACCTTCACCGGGCGTGAAAACGACGGCACCGGCCTGCTCTACTACCGCGACCGCTACTACGACCCCGAAACCGGCCGCTTCATCTCCCAGGACCCCATAGGCCAGGCCGGCGGCACCAACCTCTACCAGTACGCCCTGTCCTCACCCACCACCTACACCGACCCCACCGGCGACAACCCCATGATCGCCGCCTGCGCCGTCGGCGGCCTCATGGACGGAGGCATCGACTGGGCCTTCCAACGACTCTCCGGCCGCAAGGTCAACTGGGGACAGGTCGGCAACGCAGCCCTGACCGGCTGCATGATGGGCATGGCCGGCGAAGCCCTGGGCGCCTTCCTGGCCGCCAGGGGCACCCTGCGCTACACCGGCTGCCCGGTGCGCAACAGCTTCACCCCCGACACCCCGGTCGTCATGGCGGACGGCACCAGCAAGCCGATCAAGGACATCGGGATCGGCGACAAGGTCCTCGCCACCGACCCGCAGACCGGCGAAACCGGACCCCGCGCCGTCACCGCACTCATCGAGGGCAACGGGGAGAAACAACTCGTCGACCTCACCATCGACACCGGTCAAACGCAGAACACGAAGACCGGCAACATCACCGCCACCGAGGGCCACCCGTTCTGGGTCCCCGCACTCCACCAGTGGGTAGAGGCAGGAAGCCTCAGAGCCGGGCAATGGCTCCGGACAAGTGCCGGCACCTGGGTCCAGATCACCGCCACCAAGCATCATGCTCAGTCAGCGAAGGTTTACAACCTCACCGTTGATGACCTGCATACGTACTATGTGCTGGCGGGCGCCACGCCGGTCCTGGTTCACAATTGTGGTGGTGCGCTAGAGGGCGCTCAGGGAGTCGCTGATGCGTCAGCTTCCATTCGCCCTTCCGCAGCAAGGCCGGCGGTTGCGGAAGCGATTCAGTTGCCGAGTGGGCGGGTCATAGCGAGTGCCAGTGTTCGCGGAGCAACGGTTCGCATACACCCGGCCGTTCAGGCAGTCCTCAACACGGTTGCTCCCGGCGCCCGCGGCGTCGGTCATGGACAATGTGGGATGGCTGTATGTCTCTCGCAGGCGCTCTTTAGCGGAGAGAGCCCAATGGGAGCCGATGCGGCAGCAGTCCTGATCAGAGGCGACGTTGGTCACCCCAAGCACGGATTCCCGGTGGGCCCGTGTAATAGCTGCAAGGCTCTTTCTGAGCACTTCAACCTCAACTTCTTGACAGGTGACTAGGGTGAGTGATCTATCCGAAGAGGCTGAGCGGGCACTCCTGCTCACAGGTTGGACGCCTGGCCGGTGCGTTGATACATCGGCCTGGCGTGCCCGACTGGAGGACTCTGGATTCGTCATGCACGAGGCGGCCGAGAGCTTCCTCTCCGAATTTGGTGGCCTGTCTTTCGAGTACAGCGGTTATGGGATTTCGCGGGCGCGAGAAGCCTTCGAATTTGATCCACTACTCGCACTCGGCGAGGATGACAGATTTAGCGAGTGGGGTGAATTGGCCGGGGTGACACTGTTCCCGATTGGTGAACTCGATCAGGGCAGGTACTTCCTTGGTCTCGATGAAGCGGGGACGATCTACCTTGTAGCCGATTGGCTCGCGCAGTTTGGTGTGGGCCTCAACGGGATGGAAAGTCTCATTCTGGGCGTCGCGCCAGAAGTGCTCTACGATTGCTATCCGCAACCTTGATTACCGGAGTTCGACTCAAGGCCGTCACGGCTTATCGAGTTTGACGGAACGGTTGCAGCCAGAAGCCCGCCGGTTGATTTCCGGTGGGCTTCTGGGGTGTTTGACGGCAACGGTGACGGCAACGTCAGCGGACGGCTGCTGTCGGAGGTGAGTCGGCAGGGTGGCCGTCGAGAGCGTCGTTGAGGGTGTCGATGGCTTGACGTTGGAGGCGGAGCTTTACGTGGGCGTAGACGCCGGCGGTAACGCCTATGTGGGCGTGACCGAGGAGTTCTTTGATGACGACGAGGTCGACGCCCTGCTCCAGCAGCAGGGTGGCGGTCGAGTGTCGTAGGTCGTGGAAGCGGATGCGGCGGAGCCCTGCACGGTCGAGGAGGCCGCGGAAGCGGCGGGTGAGGTTGGCGGGGTCGAGGGGGCCACCGGTGGGGGTGGTGAAGGCGAGCCCTCGTTCCTTCCAGCCCGTTCCGGGACGGCGCGCTCCGTCTCCTGGCGTTCCCGGTGGCTCTTCAACGACTGGACGCACCCCGTGGGCAGGGCGATGCGGCGTTCGGATGCGCGGGTCTTGGTGGGCAGGGCGGTCAGGCCGCTGGTGCGGGTGCGCTGGAGGGAGCGTCGGATGCTGGCGGTGCCTGCGTCGAGGTCGAGGTCTTCCCACTTCAGGCCGAGGAGTTCGCCTTTGCGGAGTCCGGTGCGCAGGGCGAGTTCGTACAGGGCGTGCAGCCGGTCGGTCTCGGCTGCTCGGAGGAACTGGCGTGCCTCTGCCGCTGTGAGCGGTGTGAACCGGCGCGGACGCGCAGTTGTTGCGTTGACGTTGCGGGCGACGTTGCGGGGCAGCTCATCTTCGCGGACTGCGTGCTCCAGGGCGGATTTGAGAACGGAGTGGACGTACGTCACGGTCAGCGGGGACAGCCGCTTGCCGCAGCACTCGCTGATGGCGCAGCAGCGCCGCTGGGCGGTGTCGAGTCCCTGGGTGCAGCACTGGCAGGTGGTGCGGAGCCGGTCGAGGAAGGTGCGTACGTCCTTGGCGGTGAGGTGGGCGACCTTCTTGGTGCCGAGTCCGGGGATGAGGTGGAGGCGGACGCAGGCGGCGTAGCGGGTGTGGGTGTTCTCGCGGAGCCGGTGGATGGCGACGCTGCCCAGCCAGTAGGTGAGGTAGTCGCCGACGGTGCTGTCGGCGGTGGCGACGGGGAGGCCGCGGTTGCTGTCGGCGATCTTCTCGGCGAGCTTGTCGGCCGCGTTCTTGCGGGTGGTGCCGTAGACGCGGACGCGTTTGCGGGTGCCGTTGGCGGCGAGGACGTAGCCGGCGGCTTCCCAGCGGCCGTCCTTGCGCTGGTAGATGGTGCCTTCGCCGTTGGCGCGGGTCTTCTTGCGCTTGGGGGCGGTCATCAGGCGGCCTCTTCCAGGTGGCGCTGAACGTAGTCAGCGAGGGCGTGGGCGGGGATGCGGCGGGCGCGGCCGATGGTCAGCGAGGCCAGGCGGCGGGTGCGTAGGAGGTCGTAGAGGGCGGAGCGGCCGATCTTGAGACGGGCCATCGCCTCGGGGACGGTGAGGAGTTCGTCGTCACGCACGAGTCGCCACTGCCTGTTCGCGCGTCGGGCCGCCGCCGACGAGAGCGGCGAGGCGTTCAAGGTCGGGGGTGAGGCCGGTGCCGTCGTGGGCCCAGTGGGCGAGGACGAGGGTGGTCGGTGAGGGCAGAGGGGTGTGGCGGCGGTGCCAGGCTGCTCGGGTGGCCCGGAGGGTGCCGAGGGTGGTGGAGTAGGCGCGGGTCTTGGTGGAGAAGTGGCCGCGGAAGCCGAGCATGTGGGCCCACTTGCGCAGGTTCAGGTGCTTGAGGTCGTCGCGGCTGTCGAGGGTCCAGGCGGTGCGGATCATGCGGGCGGCGTGCTCGGGCACGGACTCGAACCAGAGGTCGGTGATCCTCTTCAGCCGGTGGTCGAGGGTGCCGGTCGCGGCTTCGGTGCCCTTGGTGGCGTACTTGGCGACGTATCCGGCGACCTTGCCCTCGGTGATCGTGGTCCCGCCCTGGAACGCCTTAGACCGGATGATCCTTGTGTCGATCTGCTTGCCAAAGGCGAAGGCGCGGGCACGCCCGTTGATCTTGGGCCCGTCGATGTGGGCGCGGGTGGCCGCGATCCGGATCGCGTCGGCGAGGAGTTCGGGTGTGGCCCATGCGGGTGGTGGGGTGTAGGGGCCTGCTGGGCCGTCGAGGCGGATCACGGCGTGGAAGTGGATGAGTCCTCGCTGCTGGTACTCGGCGACCTTGGCGTACGACACGCGGACGACCTTGTGCAGCAGACGCTGCGGGAGTCCGGCTGCGGCGGCGATGGTGCGGCGCAGGTGGAGCATGAAGCGGGCCCACAGGACGGGGGCGTGGGCGTTCCACAGCACCGCGCCGGTGTAGTCGTACCGCTCAGGGTCGAGCGGGATGCCGAGGAGCGGGTCGCTTTTGGGGTGGGTGCGTCCGCAGCGGCAGCGGGCGGAGTCGCCAGTGCGTCGGCCGTGCACCGGCCCGTACGAGGGGGCGGTGAGCGTGGCGAACACGCGTGGATGGGTGGCGACCTGGTCGGGGATGTTCTTGCCGCCGCGTAGGCCGGCGGCGATGAGCTGGTAGGTGTCCTGGCGGTAGAGCTCGGCGCAGGAGGGGCAGCGACTGGTGCGGCGGTTGCCGCAGCGGACCAGGAGGTGCCCGGCGGGCAGTTCCTTGGACTTCAGTTCGCGCAGGATCTCGCCGGTGAAGGCGTCGATCTCGGTGCGCTGGCCTTCGAGCCGGATCGGCTGGGCGCAGCCGCCGAGCGAGGACAGCTGTCGTATCAGGCCGAGTAGGTCCCGGTACCCGGTGAACGTGGGCGGGGCGGCTGCGGCCGGTTCCGGGCGGGGGATTGTGGCGGTGGGGTCGTGCGGTGGCATGCTGGCGGGACCTCTCTGCACTGCGGCACACGTGTGCCGTGGATGGATGGGAGGGAGACCCCGGCAAGGGCGAGGGTTTGGCGACTACACGCCCTTGCCGGGGATCACTGCGAGGCAGGACCAGGAGGCGGCGGTCACGCGGCCTTGTCCAAGTCGACGCGGTCGGGCAGCTCGCGGACCTTGAGCCCTTCGGCGCACATCAGGTCGTTGATCTGCCAGCAGGCTTCGGTGGGCAGGTAGACCGAGCGCAGCCGGACGGGGGTTCGCATGTCGCCGACGGAGGCGATGGACACGCCCTGGGGCATGGTGCGGTCGGCGGCGGTGATGTCCAGCTCCCGGCCGTCGGGGAAGAGGTGCAGGAAGTCCTCGACGGTGTCGACGCGGTGGCAGATCCGGGCGGACAGGTTGGTACGGACGGCGGTGGTGAGCACGTCGGCGGAGGGCTTCTGGGTGAGCAGCCACAGCCGCACACCGAACTTGGCGCCCTGGCTGGCGATGGCCAGCAGCTCGGCCTCGAAGCGTTCGCGGGCCTTGCGGTCCGGGTGCCGGGTGTAGTTCGCCACCTCATCGATCACCACGAGCAGCAGCGGCAGCTCGGGGCTGAACTCGGTGATGCGGTCGGTGCGACCGGACCAGAACAGCCGCTCGCGGCGCTGCATCTCCGCCCGCACCCAGCGCAGGATCTCGGTCGGCTCGTCGGGGTCGATGGCGTCGGAGACCTTGTAGGCGGTACGCCACCAAGGCGCGACCGCACCGAGGTTGGGATCGATCACGATCAGACGCACGTCCCGCATCAGGGACGCGTAGGCGAGCAGCGTGTTGACGGTGATCGACTTGCCGGAGCGGGTGAGGCCGGCGACCAGGGCGTGGGCGGAGTAGGCGAGATTCAGCACGATGGGGGTGCCGTCCTCGTCCCAGCCCAGCAGCACGTCATCGGTGGAGACGAACTGCCCCGGTCGGCAGACGGGGGAGCCGTCCGGGCCGAGGAGTGGTGAGCGGATCACCGCCTCCAGCGGCTCCCGCCGAAACCCCCGGGCGACGATCACTCCGGGCTTGGGCTGGCCGATGCGGATGCGACGCATGCCCCAGGCGTCGCACAGGCCCTCGCCGGCGTCCTGCCAGGAGCTGAGCCCGACCTGCGGCAGGGCATCAGCGGTGACGGTGACGCCGAAGGCGTCGGCGCGGGTGTGCAGGCGCGGCACCAGCATGCGCGGCTTGGCAGGCGGCTCCTGCGGGCCGTACTGCTGGAGCACGGTCGGGGTGGCGTCTTTGACCGCGAGGTCGAGCATCGGCGCGAGCCGTTTCCAGCCCCACCGCATCCGCCGCGCCTGCCGCAGGCTGACCCGGGTTTCGGCATCGGCCCGGTACCAGCGGGCGAAGCGGTACCCGGCCCAGCCCAGCAGCCCAAGCGCGACCAGCACGGTGAGGACGAGGAGCGCGAGCCCAAGGCGGTTGTCGGGCATCAGGCGCCTGCCTTGACGGTGATGGCGTCGGCGCGCACGGAGACACCGTGACGGTCCTTGCCGTTGATCTCGTTCTCCCAGGCCGAGGCGACAAGCCCGGTGAAAACGACCGGCAGGCCGACCTTCAGACCCTTGCCGAGACCCGGCTCGGGGACCTTCACGGCGATCACTTCGGCGCGGCCGTTGAACGCGAACATCACGTCCACCAGGTACACGTGGGCGCCGGTGCCTCGGTCGATCGCGGGCTGCTGGCCCTCGCGGTCCTTGAACTGCGGCCGGGGCTCGGAGGCCAGGATCAGCAGGGCCTGGGACTGGTCGATGGGCATGGTCTTCACGGCAAACCTCCAGAGAGAGGGATGTGATTCACCCGTGTGGGTGATCACGTGCCGCACAACATAACATCAATCCTTAGTCCATCCATAGTCATTTCCTAATGAGTCCATTCGTTGCTGCGGTGGTCCATCCATCGGGCCGCTACCCTGACCCCGTGGGCTGAGCTGGCGAAATACGGCGGCAGCGAGCAGCCCTGCGAGATGAAGCGAACCGGGACCAGGGATGGACATGCCTGCTGACGAAGCGCGTTTGACGTTCGAGCGCATCGCGGACGATCTGCGGCAGGAGATCCGGGACGGCAAGCTGCGTCCGGGCCAGTTGCTCCCGACGCAGACCCAGCTCATGCAGACCTACAAGGCGTCGAGCCTGACCGTGCAGAAGGCGATCCGGCTGCTCAGGAACGAGGGCTGGGTCATCGCCCGCCAGGGGCGCGGCACCTTCGTCACGCGCTCGGCCGACTTCGAGGACGCCTTCGAGAAGGTCGCCGGCGATCTCACGCAGCAGATCTACTCCGGCACCCTGGCCCCCGGCGCCAGACTGCCCGCGCGCGAGGTCCTGGCGGAGCACTACGCGGTGCCGCTCAACGTGGTCACCAACGCCATCGCCCTGCTGGCCGGCAACTTCCTCCTGCGCTACCCCGGCGAACTGCCCGGCGACGAGGTCTACGTACGCGACTGGGACGACCACGGCTTCGCCACCCAGCTCACCCACGGCCGCCTGGTCCGCAAGATCAGGGACGGATCACTGGCCAGGGGCGCCACGGTCACCGTGGACGAGGTGGTCGACACGATCGGCGGCGACCCGGAATCCGCCGACCAGGCACTGACCTTCCTCGCCCTGGAGGGCAGGATGAAGAAGGCCCACCAGCGCAACGGGTTGATGGCGTATGTCGTCGTGGGGGGCGAGTTCGGCACCGAGGTACCGGTGGCGGTGCAGCCGGTGGACGAGCCGGACGAAGCGTCGACCGCCCCGCAGAAGGAGTTCCCGGCGATGGCCGGAGTGGCGGATCTGGCCTACAAGCTGGAACGAGCCCTGGAGCGGATCGAGGAGCTGGAGGAGCGCGTCGAACGCCTTGAAGGCCGCGACGCCAACTGAGACGGGCGCGTGAACGACAGCGTCCCCGAAGGCCGCAGGTTGGCTTTCGGGGACGCTTCGTGTGGATCGGTCAGGGCTGGTACTCGTAGCCGATGGTGAACAGGGGAGGGAGACACCATTCCCCGTACTCAATGATCCCTTCTGCGTCCGACCAGCGGTGGGCGCCGGCCAGGATCGAGGAGCCGACCGGCAGCCCCAGTGCGCTTGCCTCTCGGGCGTCGGCGGGGCGGGCGTGCATGTCGTCGCGGGCGTGGGTGATCGTGCGCCCGGTGGCTTCCAGGACTCGGGTGGACAGTCCGTGATTGCGGCCGGGGGCGGTGTTCAGCAGGTCTGGTACGAGGGCGGCGAACGGGGCCGGGTACCAGGTGACCGCGAACACGGTTCGGGTCTTGCCCCGGCCGGCCAGCCACTCGCGCCGTACCACCTGGTCCCCGGCTTCCAGGTCGAAGATCTCCGCCACATAGAGCGGCGGGATGATCAGCTCGGCTGCCGTGACCCGGCTCGTCTCACCCTCGGCCAGGAAGGATTTCACCCGCTGGACCCGGGCGAGCCGGTCCCGCGCCGATAGCGTCCAGCGCGGGTCATCGGCGACATAGGTACCCCTGGGGGTGGTGCGGATGAAGTTCTCCACCTGGAGGGCCTGCAAGGCGCGGGAGACGGTGGCGGCCGCAGCCTGCCACTGGCCGGCGATCTCCCGGTTCGTCGGCAGCTTGGCGCCCGGCTCAAGCTCTCCTGACAGGATGCGCTCCCGGAAGTGATCCGCGATCTTCGTGAACGTCTTGGGACTGGGCATAAGGCGTGCCCCTCCGTTGAGTTGACGTGATGTCAGTGAAGGCACACTAGTGCACTACGAACCGTAGCGGGAGTGCTTCGGCCACTCGAATACTGAACTAGAGCACCGACCTGTCAAGAGGTCGGCCATGTGACGTTCGAGAGGTGGCGATGTGCAGTGACGGAGCCGACCAGGTACTCCACCCAGCCGGTCGAACTCCCCTTGCGCCTGGAATTGGAGCCGACTCCCGTTGAAGGCTGCGCGGGCTGTGCCGAACTGGCCAACGTACGCGACCGGGCCCGCGTGGTCGGAGACATGACCACCGTCAGCGACTGCAACGTCTACATGCGACGCCACCCGGAGGGCCACCAGTGAGCCCCCGCGCCGTATACCGGCACGTCACCCACACCATCCGCCACGCCCCTGAAGGTGGCATCACCTACGAGGCGTTCTGCGCCGCTGCCAACTGCGGAGCCGAATCCGGACCCCACGCCGAGCAGGAAGCCGCACAGGACTGGGCACTCCGCCACACCGGACGCACCGGCCACGACCTCTTCAGACGCGTCGTCACCGACCACGCCAAGGTCACCCGAGCCGAGTGAATCACCACCAGTCGGAACAGGACCCACAACCCGCAAGCCATCACACCAGGCCAGCAGCCCAGCCGGACGCTCGGCCACCGACCACGGCGTACCGCCGAAGAGGGATGCGTCCAAACTTTCTTTACGTCTTCAAGGCGACCCGCTGACGCGGGTCGCGCGCGGCACGGCCGCCCGCCCGGCCCGCTCTCGGCTCCGCCACCGCGGGCCGGCCAGCGGCCAGGCCGCGCAGAGACAGCACAGCGGACGACCGGAGGCGTGGAGGAAGCCGGACGCGCCAGCGAGGCGAGCGCCAGGTCGACGGCGAGGCAACGGCGGGGAGTTGGCCGGGGCGGAGGCCCGGAGGTGGGGTCGGTCGGCTCCGTGGGCTTTACCCACCTCCCCGGGGCGGGGCCCGCGTCGGGCAAGGCCAGGGGGCCACTCGTTCAAATTCCGGGCAGCTCCAAAGCCTGCCCGAGTTGCCGGCCAGCGTACGGCCCCCTGACCATGCCCGACCCCAACCCGGGCAGGACACCGGCCAAAGCCCACTCCACCGCCCTCACGCGGGTAGCCGTCTGACGGCAACGCCGACGGCAACAGGGGTGCACAACGCGGTACTTCCACGCACATCGACGGACTGGCCGAATTCTGCTGACCTGCGAAAACGCAGATGACGGCACCTCAGCCAGCACACGTACTATGTGCTGGCGGGGGCCACGCCGGTCCTGGTTCACAATTGTGATCTTGCCGAAGCGGCAGCCAAGCACCGAGCCAATGCAAATGGCGGCCTCGGCGTTAAGGCTGACAAGAATATTGCCGTGGCGCGGGTGCGGGTTAATGGGTCAGATGAAGTCATGACGGCGACGAGTGGGAAGCATGTCAACCCGGGAGAGGTCGGTATGCCTTCCACTCGACAGTTCAATCCCGGAACTCGTCCGTATGACTCGGAGACTCATATTTTCGAATCTTTGGCGCAGCGACTCACTCCTGATGCTAAAGGTGCGATAGATCTGTACTCGGAGCGCCCAGTCTGCGCCAGTTGCAGTGGCCTGATTGACCAGTTCAAGCAGGCGTTCCCTGGTATTCACATCAACATTTCGACGGGAGTAGGCTGATGCTTTCCATCTCAGACATTGCTGCGGGGGCGGGGAGGGCCGACCCTGATTCCTTCGCAGGGCTGACCGATGCGGAGCTTGACCGTGTTCGCGAGCTGTGGGGCGTTCACAGGCTCCCTGAGCGGTATGGAGAGTTCCTGTCCCTGATGGGACGTGGCGCCGGTGGGATCCTCCGTGGGACCGATGCCTTTTTCCCGGAGATCCTCGATATGCGACGAGCATCCGATGAATTTTTCTCCGATAATCTCGGAGGAATGAACCTGCCTGAAGGTGCCGTTGTATTCGCCATGCATCAGGGGTATCAGGTCTATTGGATGGAGTCGATGACCCTGCAGGACCCTCCCGTGTCCCTCTATATGGAAGGGGAGGGTGCTCCGATGGTTCGGTGGAGCTCTTTCACGGAGTTCATGAACTCTGAATACATGAACGCCTATCCAGGTTCTTGATTGGCCCGGATTCGTCGCAGCCGGCTGAGGAGGCCCTGCCGCAATGTCCGGCGGATGGCAGCCGTGCCACTGTCAGGTCGAGGTCTTCCCCATGGAGGCCGAGGAGTTCGCCCTCGCGGAGCCCGGTGTGGAGTGCGAGCTCGAACAGGGCGTGCAGCCGGTGTCCGCGCGTGGCGGTAATGAGTCGGCGGGCTTCAACTGCCGTGAGCGGTTCGAACCGACGGGGCGTGGTGTGCCGGTGCGGACGTTGCGGGCGACGTTACGGGTGATCTCCTCCTCACGAACGGCGTGCTCCAGGGCGGACTTGGGGACGGAGTGGATGTACGTCAGCGTCAGCGAGGAGAGCCGATTGGAACAGCACACTCCGGCAGCGCAGCAACAGGCCTGATCACGGCGGCCGTCGATGCTGCGGGCGCAGCACTGGCAGGTGGTGCGGAGCTGGTTGAGCCAGGTGCGGACGTCTTTGGCGGAGAGCTTGGCGAGCTTCTTCTTGCCCAGGCCGGGGATGAGGTGGTGGTTGACGCAGGCGGTGTGCGGGTTTGGGTGTTCTCGCGGGAGCGCAGGAAGGTCAAAGAGGAGAAGAGCCGACGCGGACTGTTCCTGCCGCCCCTCCATGACGACGACGCTGAGCTGGACGTGTTGCCGAGCGAGTAGCTGAACACCGCACTGGCCAATTCGAAGTAGCGCCGGCAGCAGCGACCCCGGCCATCGGCCTGGCCAGTGGGAGAGCTGTTCAGAGTTTCTTTACTTGATCAAGGGCGTCCCGCTGGCGCGGGCCGCCGCGCGCAGGCGGTCGGTGATCGCCGCCCGATCCTGTCTGTCGCCCCGCTGGCGACGGCCGCCGACCGCTCGGCGCGCAGAGCCCGGGAGCGTAAGCCGGACCACCAATCGGAAGCCCAGGTCCGACCGCTCAGCAGCAGACCGCCCGGGCACCCGAGAGGCCGCCCGGCGGGCTTCGCGCCGTTCCGGACGCCCATGCTTGCTGCCTGGCAGAGGCCAGAACCCTTGTAGGCACGGCACGTACATGAGGGCCCGTCCCTGCCGGGGCTGACGAGTGCGGGGGAGCCTCGATCGGCTGCGCCCGGCAGGGACGGGAGCCGGGTGGGGCAGCGCGGTGCGGCGCCTGGGCGAGCGAGGTGGGTCACATCTGGCGCCAGGTCCGCCATGGGCGGGCGATGATCTCCCGGTAGGTGTGGTGGGACGGGTTCTGGCCGCAGTGTCGCAGTACCCAGTCCTGCGGTTCGGCGAAGTCCTCGCTTGTCGGTGAGGTCTCTCCGTCCACGGCGCACTGCATCGCGTACAAGACCGGCTCCGAGTCCGGCTCGCGGTCGGGCTGGAGCGTCCAGGTCTCGTAGCGCAGGACCGAGCGAGGCGTCACCGTCCCCACCTCCGGTTGGCCACGGCCACCTTCACGCTCAACTCCTCCGTCGGAGTCGGCGGACGAACGTCCTCGGGCGGCACGTCCCACTCCCGGCCGCCGCGCGGCGGCCGAAGCTGCACGTACGACCCCACCTGCCCCATCACCACGCCCACCTTGTCGTTCCGGCGGTCGACAACCAGGGCGCCGGCATCAGGCGAGACGGTGTGCCCGTCGGGATCAGGGGTGGGGGCCCTCATCGTGACCACCCCGGCGAGGCGGTGCGCGACCGGGCATCCAGTCGCAGGGCGGGAACACATGGGGTGGTGCTCTTTCGCACGGTGACGCTCCTCGGTGGCGTGGATGCGTTCCCTGGGCCCGTTGGTGCCGCAGGGTCGGCACCGATCCTCACGCCGGTCACCGGGACGAAGGAACCTCCACCAAACCCCACTTACGGACGTCCTGCACCGTGTAGAACGTCCCTAGTGCCGTCCTGAGACGAGGGGGGAGACTCGTGCCGAACGAGAGACTACGAGCCGTCATGGCGGCGGGAGGCTGGACGCACGCCGCACTCGCTCAGCAGGTCGAAGTCGACCCCAAGTCGGTCGAGCGCTGGGTGAACCTCGGGCGTATCCCACGTCGTGCCACCGCCCTCCAGGCGGCCAAGGCCCTGGGAGAAGATGTGCACGCACTCTGGCCGGCGCTCCGCCAGGCCCGCCCCGCCCGCGCCATCAGCCCTGAGCTGGTGGCGCTCTACGAGCAGCGGGCCGACATCCCGGTCTCGGTGTTCACCGACCTGATGGCCCAGGCCCGGGAACGGATCGACATCCTCGTCTACGCGGCCGTCTTCCTCCACGAGGCGTACCCGCGGCTGAACGAACTCCTCGCCGAACGTGCCGCCGAAGGCTGCACCGTCCGCATCGCGATCGGGGACCCCGACAGCGACACCGTCCAAGCCCGCGGCCAGGAAGAACGCTTCGGCCACGGCATCGAATCCCGCTGCCGCCTCGCGCTCATGCACTACAGACCGCTCGCCAGCACCCCGGGCATCGAAGTCCGCACCCACGAAACCACGCTCTACAACTCCCTCTACCGCGCCGACGACCAGCAACTCGTCAACGCCCATGTCTGGGGCGTCAACGCGTACGCCGCCCCCGTATGGCATCTTCGCCGACACGAGACAGACGGCATGTTCGACACCTACGCCGAGAGCTTCGACGCCGTGTGGACGACAGCAACCTCCGTACGAGAGGAAGGCTGACCGTGGCCCGCACTGAGTACTACGACGACCCGAACGCGCCCAAGCCGAACAGCATGGTCGTCGCCGCCTCCGCCGTCGTCACCGACGACCACGGGCGCATCCTCCTCCAGCGCCGCCGCGACAACGACCTATGGGCGCTGCCCGGAGGCGGAATGGACCTCACCGACTCCCTGCCAGGCACGGCCGTCCGCGAGGTCAAGGAAGAAACCGGCCTCGACGTCGAGATCACCGGCCTGGTCGGCACCTACACCGACCCGAAACACATCATCGCCTACACCGACGGCGAGGTCCGCCGCCAGTTCAACGTCTGCTTCACCGCCCGCATCACCAGCGGCCAACTGGAGATCTCCGACGAGTCCACCGAACTCCGGTTTGTACCGCCGGAAGAGAGCGGGCAGTTGCCGATGCACCACACCCAACGACTCAGGCTCCAGCACTTCCTGGAACAGCGCGAGAAGCCGTACCTGGGCTGAACCGGCTGACGGCAGTAGCCGACGGCAACAACCCCGCACAACCGCGGACAGTCACGCACGTCATCGGACCAGCAAACTGCACTTGAACAGCGAAAAAGCAGGTCGAAGGCTTCGCCCCGGTACTCGTCCACAACGCCGGCGGGGATCCGGCCACACCAAACATCATTCTGCCTAGAGCCTGTCTCTGGGAAGTGCGGTGCGAAGGGTGCTGCATGCCGGATCGATAATCTGTGTCGGTGTCGGCAGCATGGTGCGAAACTTCGGTCCATGTCCTCACCCGAGCTCAGTGACCTGGACTATCTCCGGGAGATCGAGCGTCTCGCCAGCCGCGTCAGTATGGAGGCATCCAACGAAGGTTGGCTCTCGTGTCAGGTAGAGCCGGAAGAGGCAACTCCACTCCAGCGCAGCGTGAACATGCTTGCTCAGGCTCTGCGCCACTACCACTTCGAGGGTGACGGTTGCCTGGACGAGGACCGGCCTCTGATCCGCCTCGTCGGAGCCTCGGTGTTGAAGCCCGGGGCCGTGCCGGCCGGGGTGGAGGAGGCGTACGAGGAGGTGTGTGCGCGGATAGGCGTCGACCCCAGGCCGGAGGGCTGGGCGCTGTGGAACACCTGGAGCGACGGGGACTTGAAGGTGACCATGGTGGTGTCCACGGTCGAGACGACCGAGGGGCTGTTCGAGAACTGGGCCCGCGGGAGGGCACTCGACCCGGTGTCACCGCTGCCCTCCCAGATCGCCCTCGTCCGCCAGGGTTGGATAGGGCCGATGACGTTCTCACCTCGCGGCGTCAGACGGACTGGCTTTGGCGGTCGGCCGCTGTCCTAGGCTCTGGCTCTCGGTCAGCGCCGTGTCCGCATGAGAATCGCAGCGAGGTGCAGTGCGGCCTTGTAGGCGACGGCGAGTTTGTCGGTAGCCAGCGAGGGTGAGGCCGCGTAGGCGGGCGATGCCGAGCATGGCGTGGTGGACGCCGTCGCATGGTGAGGTTGGTTCGCCAGTACGAGGCGACCAGCAGCACCCGGTTCTCCAGTGACAGCTTCCACGGTCGGCCCCGGCCGCCGACGTCGGCGCCTGCGTTCCGCAGTTGAGTCACCAACTTGCCGAAGGTGCCGGGGCTCGGCCCGGTGAACGGGGCTGTCCAAGACGGTTCCGACGCCGTGATCACACCAGCCACGGCGAGATCATTCCACTGTCGGCCTGCTGGCCGGGTCCTGCCCACAGCATGGAAATCGGGCGACCCGGCCCGGCGCATTGTCCAGGATGGTCCCATGAGCCAAGACCTTGTGACGTTCGTCCACGCGCGGCTGGACGAGGAGGCCGACCCGACCCGACCCGGCCCGGCGCTGCGACGCGGCGGTCAGTGACTGCAACGTTCATATGCGACGCCACCGGGGGCATCGTTCTACGAGACGGTTTGCGTTGCCGAGGATTGCGGCGCCGAATCCGGCCCGCACGTCAGGCAAGAGGCTGCACAGGGCTGGGCACTTGTCCACGCTGAACGCACTGGCCACGGTCGATTCAGGCGCGTCGTCACCGGCCATGCCAAGGTCACCCGAGCCGACTGGAAGCCCATCGCAAGTCGGAGGTCCCCTATAGATTTGCGGTTCGGAGCAGACGTGACGCGATGTCCTGGGCCGGTCCTGGCACTCAAGGTCGGCCCCGGGGTGAGGATGTGGGCGTGAGAAGCAGAAGAGGCATATTGCTGGGTGCGACCGTGGTGGCCGCCGGAGGGGTCGGCGTGATCGCGACGAATGCCTCGTCCTTCCGGGCGTCACCAGGTGATTCCATGCGCTCGTCGGCTGCTCTGCGAGGCATACTGCCTGCTGCTTGTGCGCGAGTACTGGCCCTTGATCTGTCTGGTGAGCTGTCCGGCCAGGAGCCCCGAGCGGCGAAGGCTGCCTTGACCCGGTTGCAGCAGTCGGTTGCGGCCGCTGACAAGGACGGCGTGGACGCCTGGCTCGCGTTGGGGAGTGGTGTTTTCGCCGGGGAGGTGTCCGGAGGGGCGCGACGTCCGCGCCAACTGAAGGAAATGCCTTCCTCTGCCGGGGATCTGCTCGATCCCGCACAGTCGCACGGGGACGTGCTCGTGCAGGTGGCCGGTGCCGGCGAGAAGGCGGTACGGGAGGCTGCCGAGCAGGTGGTGAGGCAGGCCGCCGGGTGGCGTGTGCGGTGGCAGGTCGACGGGGTCCGGGACGAGAACCGGGTCGAGGCCGGAAAGGGGCTATCCCGCAATCCGTTCCACTTCACCGAAGGGTTCGGGAATCCGGGCACCGAGCGTGAGGTGACCGATCGGGCCGTTGTGCGCAGTGGGCAGGGCGAGCCGGACTGGGCCGTGGGCGGCAGCTATCAAGTGGTGCGGATCGTGCGGTTCGCGACCGAGCTGTGGGACAAGGATTCCGTCCGCGAGCAGGAGCGCGTCATCGGGCGTCGGCGCGACGGCCGTTGGCTCGACGGTGCCCCGGCCGGTGAGCAGCCCGGCTTCGCCGCGGACCCCGACGGCAGGGCCACACCGCTGGATTCACATGTGCGGCTCGCTGCCCCCGACCGGCGCAACCCACCGCCCCTGGTGCGGCGCAGCTACAACTACGACCGTGGCAGCGGCGACAGCGGGCTGATCTTCTCCTGCTTCCAGCGGGACCTGGCCACCGGGTTCGAGGCCGTACAGAAGCGCCTGGCGGGCGAGGCCATGGCCAAGTACATCCTCACCACAGGCGGCGGGTACTTCTTCGTGCCGCCACCCGGGGACGCCTGGATCGACGCGCTGTTCGCTCAGGCGACCGGGAACGCGTAGAAGATCCGGTCGCGTTGCACGACGGCCGTACTCCCGGCCGTCAGTACCCGGTACGGGGCGGTGACCGTGGGGCCCTTCGGGTCCTGGGCGCCGATGTCCTGGAACTTCCACAGTCGCCGCCCGTCCTCGGCGGCGAACGCGGTGACCTGGGAGCCGTCCGCGGCCAGCAGGGTCCGGCCGGTCGTGCTGAGGGTGACGGCGGGGGCGGCGGTGGTGATCGCCGCCTCCGTCGAGCGGCGCCAGCGCAGCCGCCCGGTCTCCCGTTCGACCGCGCCCACCTCCTGGCTGCGGTTGGTGGTGTGCAGCACGGTTCCGGTGACCACGGGGGTGCCGTACGGGGTGCCGCCGGTGCCGTTCAGCGTCCACTTCGGCTTGCCGGACGGGGTTTCGAAGGCCTGGAGATCGTCGCCCACCGCCGCGTACAGCAGGCCCCGGTCGTCGCCCATGGCCGCCGCGTCCGGGGCGACCGTGCCGAACTGCTTGCTCCACAGCGCCTTGCCGGTCCTGCGGTCGAAGCTCCGGAAGACCGCCTTGCCCTTGGCGGCCCTGACGTCGCCGGGGGCGAGGGTGGCCGGGCTCTGACGTACCACCAGATCGTTCTGGCGGACCGCGATCAGCCGGTGGCCGGGGGCGGCGGTGCCGCGCCCGGCGGGTACGGGGGTCCGCCACAGCTGCTCGCGCCGCACGATGTCGTACGCGAAGAGGTAGGCCCTGACGACCTGGCTGTCCTTGCCGCGCTTCTTGCCCTTCTTCGGGGGCGGGGCCGTGACGGTGACCGTCTCGGAGCCGGTGAACCAGATCACCGGCCCGGACGCGCCGACGAACGCCGGCGCCGAGAGCTTCGGCATCTCCGGGGACAGGGCCGCGTGTTCCGCCCGGTGCACGGTCTTCCCGTCCTTCGGCGAGAGCCAGAGGAACCCGGAGGGGGCGGCGACGAAGCAGAGGTCCTTGCCGGCGGGGAGGGCGGCCTCCGCGTCGGCGGCGTCCGCGTTCTGCCAGGTCCGGCGTCCCGTGCGCAGGTCCACGGCGGTCGCACCGTTCTTTCCGGTGAGCACCAGCAGCCGCTCGTTCCAGACGGCGGCGGTGAGCGGTGCCGGTTCCGCCGCCGGATGTGTGTACACCCACTGGGGTTGCGGCGGCAGTCCCGCGACGGTGGGGCCGCTGTGGCCCGGCGCGGGCTTGGGATCGGCCGTGTCCCCTCCGCCGCCGCCCAGCGCGAGCACACCGCCGCCCCCGACGACCAGCCCGGCGGCACCGGCGGCGAGCCCGATCAGCAGAGCGCGCCGGTCCGCGGCGGGGGAGGAGGCCGGGAGGGGGCGGGGGGTCACCGGGACCATGGGCGGAGGCACGGCGGGCACCCCGCCGGACAGGGCGGGGACTGCGGGACGGCCGGTGAGCTCGGGTGGGACGGACAGCTGGGTCGTCGGCCGGTCGGTCCTCGGGACATGGCGCCCGATGTCCCCGAGCTGAGCGGTCCGGGTGTCCAGGACAGGGAGCGGAGCCGGGGCCGGGGCCGGGGCGGGGACCACCGCGTCGGCCGGCGCAGCGGCCGCGACCGCCTCCCGTACACGCACCCCCTGCTCCGCCACCGCCGCGGCCAGCGCCTCCGGCAGCCAGCCGCCCTTCGCCAGGCCCGCCGCCCCCTCCAGGGCCAGCTCGGCCGCCACCGCCCCGGCGCTCGGCCGGTCGGCCGGGTCCTTCTCCAGGCAGCGGGCGATCAGTCCGCGCAACTCCTCGGGAACCGCGCCGAGTTCGGGAGCGGTGCGGGCGATCCGCTCGGCACCCTCGGCGGCCGGGCCGTCGGCGAGCGGGGTCGTGCCGGTCGCCGCGTACGCCAGCAGCAGGCCCAGTACGAAGAGATCGGAAGCCGGTCCGGGCTCCTCGCCCTCGACCTGCTCCGGGGTGAGATAGCCGAGCCGTACGGACAACTGCCCGCCGGGCCGGGCCTCCGCGTCGGCCGCCGCGCCCAGCGGGCCGAACGCGGTGAGCCTCGGTCCGTCCTCGGCCAGCAGCACCGTCCGGGGAGCCAGGCCCTGGAGCACGGCTCCGGTGGCGTGCACCCGGGAGAGGGTCTCGGCGAGGCCCGCGCCCAGTATCCGCACGGCACGCTCGGGCAGCGGCCCGGTGAGCTCGATCGCCTCGGCGAGCGTCAGCGCCGGTACGTACGGGCCCGCCGTCCACAGCGGCTCTTCGTCGGGGATGTCGTCCGGGCCGCCCAGCAGGGGCTGGACCCAGCCGCCGGTCAGCCGGTCCGCGGTGCGGGCCTCCGCCTGGAACCGGCGCCGGAAGGCGGGCAGCGCGGCGAGTTCGGGGCGGGCGGCGGTGACCACCACCGCGTCCTCGGAGGCCGTCTCGCGAACGAGGAACTGCACGCTGCTCGCGGTACCGCGCAATCTCGCCAGCACGGTGTACGGGCCGAAGCGGCGTGGATCGTCCTGACGCAGCGCCTCCATGGCGCACCCCCTCGCTGACCGTGCCTGGGCACCAGAGCGTCGATCTTAGACGGACCGGCGGTGCTCCCTCGGGCCCCGTACCCTCAGTCCGGCTTGGACCAGGGCCACTTGGGGCTGTGCCGTTCGCGGCCCCCGGGAGCGTACTCGTACACCCAGCCGCGCGGGAGGCCCAGTCGCTTGGTGTGCCCGGCCGGCACCCTGCGGTACGCGTACACGGTGGGGGGACCGCCGTCGGCGGCCGGTACGGGGACCTCGTACCACTTGGGCGGATGGCCGGTCGGGCCGACGAGGACGGGCAGTACCCGCCCGTCCAGGGGCCCGCCGGTGAAGGCGGTGTTCTCGCTTCTCACCGTTCCAGTCTGACCGATCAGCCGCCCTCGGGCAGCAGATGGGCCGCCTCGCCGAGCACCGGGACCAGCCGTCCGGCCAGCCGCCCGGCCGGACCCCCGGCGCTCTCCAGCGGCAGCAGCGCCGCCACCGCCGAAGCGGTCTCCGGATCCGTCGCCGCCGTGGCGGCCAGCAGCACCATCAACTGGTCCACCAGCCAGTCGCGCAACTCGGCCGCGGCCGGCTGCTTCCCCTCGTCGAGCCAGATCAGGGACGCCGCCTCGACGGCCGCGATCCAGGTGCGCACCATCATCCGCAGCCTCGGGCCGGCCGCCGCGCCACTGCCCAGGTGCAGCAGGATCTGCTCGGCCGCCGCCCGTCGCACCTCGTCGACGATCGCCGAGGTGCGGGAGGTCTCGACGACACAGCCCCCGCGCAGCAGTGCGCTGAACCCGGTGTCGTGCTCGTCGACGAAGGCGAGATAGCGGTCCAGCACCCGGGTCACCCGCTCGGTGGGCGCTCCCACCGGCGGCTCGCCGAAGCACAGGATCAGCTGCTCGGCGGCGGACCTCAGCGCCGCCTCGTACAACTGCTGCCGCCCGCCGGGGAAGTAGCGGTAGACGAGCGGGCGGGACACCCCGGCGACCGTCGCGACCTCGTCGAGCGAGACCTCGTCGGGGGCCCGGTGGGCGAAGAGGGTGAGGGCGGCACCGAGGAGCTGGGCCCGGCGTTCCTCGACGCCGAGCCTTCGGTACGCGCGGGCCGGCGGCGCGGAGGCGGCAGCAGGGGTCATATGCCGAAGCCTAGGCCCTTTCCCCCGTACCGGGCCGGTTCAGGCCAGCAGGCCCGAGCGCTTCCACAGCCTGCGCCCCACCCCGTTCAGCACCCCGATGTCGTCGAAGAAGTCCGTCAGCCGCTTCGCGCCCGACTGCATGACCTCCGCCCGGTGGCCGCTCGCCTTCACCTGGGCGACGGCCTCGTGGCGGTCCAGGCCGACGTTCGCGTACACCTGGGGGTTGACGAAACAGACGGAGAAGACGCGGGCCGCCTCGCCGCTGCTCAGCCGGGTCAGTTCGCGCTCCCAGCGCGGGGCGGTCACCATCTGGCGGCGCAGCTCCTCGCGGGCGTAGCGGACGTGCCGTGCCTCCTCGACCACGTGGATGCGGGTCACGCCCCGCACCAGCGTCTGGACGCGCTCGTCCGGGAAGGTCAGCCGCTGCATCCAGTCCAGGATCTCCTCGCCGAGCAGGGTCGCGGCGAACGAACCGGGGGTGGTGGAGATGGTCTTCAGCACCCGCGCGAGGTTGTGATAGACGCGCGGCACGGGGTAGTCGGGCGAACCGCCCCACTTGATCATGCGGCCGAACATCATCGAGTGTCGGCACTCGTCGGCTATCTCGGTGAGCGCGTAGCGGACATGATTGCTGGTCACCGGCCGGTCGTAGATGTGCCGGACGAGCAGCTGCATGAGGATGATCTCGAACCAGATGCCCAGCGAGGCGAGCGAGGCCGCCTCGTGCCGGGACAGCTCCATCCGCTGCTCCTCGGACATCTTCCGCCACAGCGGGGTGTCGTAGAGCGAGACCAGCTCGGGCGGCCAGAACCACTTGCCGTCCTCGGCCGGCGCGTCCCAGTCGAGTTCCTTGTCCGGGTCGAAGGAGTGCTTGGCCGAGGAGTCGAGCAGTCGCTCGGCGATCTGTTCCCGGTCCCGGAGAGGGCCGAGTGCGTCGCGAAGCAGCTGGACGTCGCGTTCGCTCACTGTGGTCATGCTGGAGGCACCTCGCACATGGGTTACCGGCGGTCACTCCTTATGAGACTCCTCGTCAGCAAGGCCGTCAATCCCTTGCGTGCGACTTGTTGACCCGGTGTCTACCAACGTGTGAACCTGCCAACTGACGCAACCGCCAAGGGAATTGCCGAAACATGCCAGGCGAAGGAGCCGTCCGTGTCGACACACGACCTCTACACCACCGCCCCCGAAGCGCCGCTGTGGCAGGTACCCGCCTCCGGCGCCGCCCGCTTCAGCTGGGACTACGACGACGGCCGCGAACGCCTGCTCGCCCTCTACCAGAAGGGCAAGGACAAGCAGTGGGACGGCAACAAGCGCATCGACTGGTCCCTGGAGGTAGACCCCGCCGACCCGCTCGGCACCCCTGACGAGGCCCTCACCCTGTACGGCACCCCGCACTGGGCGAAGATGACCGAGAAGGACCGGGGAGAGCTGCGCAAGCACTACACCTCCTGGCAGTTCAGCCAGTTCCTCCACGGCGAGCAGGGCGCGATGGTCTGCGCGGCCAGGATCGTGGAGTCCGTCCCCGACCTGGACGCGAAGTTCTACTCCGCGACCCAGACCATGGACGAGGCCCGGCACGCCGAGATCTACGGACGGTTCCTGCACGAGAAGATCGGGATGCTCTACCCGATCAACGACAACCTCCAGGGGCTGCTCGGCGACACCCTGCGCGACTCCCGCTGGGACATGCCCTACCTCGGCATGCAGGTCCTCATCGAGGGGCTCGCCCTGGCCGCCTTCGGCATGATCCGCGACACGACGACCAGACCGCTGCCCAAGCAGATCCTCGCGTACGTCATGCAGGACGAGGCCCGGCACGTCGCGTTCGGGCGGATGGCGCTGCGCGACTACTACAAGCAGCTGAGCGACGCCGAACTGCGCGAGCGCGAGGAGTTCGTCATCGAGGGCTGCCACCTGATGCGGGACCGGCTCAGCGGCGTCGAGGTACTGGAGAACTTCGGCATCGGCAAGCAGGAGGCCAAGCAGCTCTCCGAGCACTCGGAGTACCTCCAGCTCTTCCGCAAACTGCTGTTCAGCCGGATAGTGCCGTGCGTCAAGGACATCGGCCTGTGGGGCGAACGGCTCCAGAAGGCCTATGTGGACATGGGCGTCTTCGAGCTCGGCGACTCCAGCCTGGACCTGCTGATGGCCCAGGACGAGGAGATAGCCGAGCAGCTCGACCGGGACCGGTTCGAGGAGGAGGAACGGGCCAGGGTCGCCGAGGTCGAGGAGGCGATAGCGCAGGGCGCACCGGGGGAGTGACCGGAACGCACGCCCTCGCGGACCCGGAACGGGTGTACGCCATCGGCCGGCGCGGGGAGTATGGCGGGCATGACGACTCCGACCCCGCCTCTCGCCGCCGGCCCCGCGGCCGCCCGCCGGAGCCTCGAAGGGCTGTCCCTGGGTGACGCGTTCGGCGAGCGGTGGTTCCCGCTCTTCCGTGCGCCCCGCCGGGCGTTCAACGAGATCAAGGCGCGTCGCGTCCCGGAGGAGCCGGTCTGGCACTGGACCGACGACACCGCCCTCGCCCGGGCCCTGCTGCGCGTCCTCGACGAGCACGGCCGGGTCGAGCAGGACCGTCTCGCGCTCTGTTTCGCCCTCGCCTTCGAGGCGGACCCGGCCCGCGGCTACGGCCACGGCATGCACATCCTGCTGCCCGAACTGCTGGCCTCCCCCGCCGACTGGCGGACCCTGGCTCCCGAGCTGTTCGAGGGCGGCAGCCTCGGCAACGGCGCCGCGATGCGGGTCGCCCCGCTCGGCGCCCGCTTCCACGAGGACCTCGGTCTCGCCGCCGGGCAGGCCGCACTCCAGGCGGCCGTCACCCACGCGCACCCGGACGGGATCGCGGGCGCGGTGGCCGTCGCGGTCGCGGCGGCACTCTCGGTCCGCGGCGAGTTCACCCTGGCCGCGGTCGCCGACCGGACCCCGGAAGGGCCGGTGCGCGACGGGCTGCGGCGGGCCGTGGACGTCCCCTTCGCCACCGAACCGTGGAAGGCGGCCGATCTGCTGGGCAACGGGCAGCGGATCCGTGCCGACGACACCGTCCCGTTCGCCCTGTGGACGGCGGCCCGGCACCCGGACGACCTGGAGGCCGCGCTCTGGGCGACTGCCGAGGGCCTGGGCGACGTCGACACGACCTGCGCCATCACCGGCGGCGTCGTGGGCGCGGCCACCGGGGTCGACGGGATGCCCGAGCAGTGGCTGCGGCGCCGCGAGCCGCTGGGCTGAGGTCGCGCGGGTGGGGCGGTCTGCCGGCCCGTCGGCGTGGGCGGGCTGGTCGGCCCTTTGCGGTCGTTGCCCCCCTCCACCGCGCAGGCCATGCCGCGAGCCGCCGGCCCGCCCGCGTGCAAGGGCCGCTCAGCCCCTTGCGGTCATCGCCTCCTCCACCGCACAGGCCATTGCCAGCAGCGGGACATCGGCCCCGCGCTCCGCGACCAGCTGGAGTCCGACCGGGCAGCCGTCCGCGGTGAATCCGGCGGGAACACTGGCCGCGGGATGGCCGCTCAGATTGAACGCCCAGGTCAGCGCCGTCGAGAAGAGCTCGCCCGGACCGTCGTGGCCGTGCGGGCGGTTGGGCGTGGTCGGTGTGAGCAGCAGCGGGGTACGGGCGAACAGGGCGTCCAGCACGGCGTCGTTCGCGCGCCCGACCTCCGCGGCGCGCGCGGACGGCGACCCGCCCCGGATCGCCTGCCACGCCTCTCGCGGGTCGAGCAGCTCGCACGTACGGTCCACGAGCCGCACCACCCCGGCCGCCACGAGCCGCCCCACCGCCCGCCGGACGACGGCCGTGACCTCCGGGTCGACCTCGGCGTACCCCAGATCGGTGCTGAGGACGGCCGGTACGGGCAGGACGGGCGGCACCGGCTCGCAGTCGCCCAGGACGGCGGCCAGATATGTCCGGGCCCCGGCCGCCGACCGGGTCAGCACTCCGGCGGAGGCCAGCCCGGTGCGGTCGGGGGAGGGCAGCAGACCGTTCGTCGTCTTCAGGCCGAACACCCCGCACCACGCCGCCGGGATCCGTACCGACCCCGCCCCGTCGCTGCCGGTCGCCAGCCCCACGAGGTCCGCCGCGACGGCGACCGCCGAGCCCGCGGAGGAGCCGCCCGGGGTGCGGTCGGGGCGCCACGGGTTGACCGTACGGCCGTGGGCGCCCAGCCCCCAGGTCTGCCAGGGCGTGCCGGGGCCGGGCACCGAGGTCGCGCCGACCGGCACCCCGCCGGCCTCGATCAGCCGCCGGGCCGCGTACGAACGGATGCCGGCAGGCCCCTTGACCGCGAACGGCATCCCGGCCAGCGGGAGCCCCCGGGCTCGCTCCACGTCGGCGAGCGCCCGCTCCGGCCATACCTCGATGAACGCGTGGAGCCGGGGATCCTCCCGCCCGATGCGCTCCAGCGCCCGGCCCACCCCGGTCCGTGCCCGAGCCTCGGTCATCCGGTCAGTCTCGCAGGGCCGCCTCCATGACGGAACGGGCGATCGGGGCCGCGCTGCCGCCGCCGCTGATGTCCGCCCGGTCCGCCGCGGCGTCCTCCACGACCACCGCTACCGCGACGGCCGGCTGTCCCGAACGGGGCGACTGGGCCCAGGCGATGAACCAGGCGTACGGCCTGCCCGAGTTGTCGATGCCGTGCTGCGCGGTGCCGGTCTTGCCGCCGACCGTCACCCCGTCGATCGCGGCGTTGGAACCGGTGCCGTTCTCCACGACGTCGACCATCATCCTCCGCAGCTCCATCGCCGTCCGCTGGTTCATCGCCTGGTGGTAGGTGTGCGAGCCGTTCTGGTGGACGGTCGTACCGCCGTGCGTGGTCGTACGGTCCACCAGATACGGGTACTTGAGGTCGCCACCGTTGGCCACGGCGGACGCCACCATCGCCATCTGGAGCGGTGTCGCCGTCGTGTCGAACTGCCCGATCGACGACAGCGCCAGCTGGTCCTTGCTCATCTCGGTGTCGAAGTTGCTCTTCGCCACCCCCGAGGGGATCTTCAGCCCGGTGTCGTTGAAGCCGAACTTCCGCACCGCGTCCACCATGGAGTCGAGCCCGACCCGCACCCCCAGGTCCGCCATCACCGTGTTGCAGGAGATCCGGATCGCCTCGGCGAGCGAGGCGTTCTCGCAGCCGTGCGCCTCGTTGGGCAGCGTGGTCGACGTACCGGGCAGCACGTACGGGGACGGGGTGCCGGTGTCCGCGTCGGGATCGGTGACGACATCCGCGTCGAGCGCCGCCGCCGCCGTCACGATCTTGAAGGTGGAGCCCGGGGGATAGGTCTGCCGGATCGCCCGGTTGAGCATCGGCTGGCTCTTCGAGGCGTTCAGCCGCGCCCAGGCGTCGGTGACGGACGAACCGGTGCCCGCGAGCAGGCCGGGATCGTACGAGGGGGTCGAGACCAGTGCCAGGATCTTCCCGGTGGACGGTTCGACGGCGGCGACCGCGCCCCGTCGGCCGCCGAGCCCCTCGAAGGCGGCGCGCTGCATCGAGTCCTTGACGGTCGTGACGACATTGCCGCCGGGCTGTCGGCTGCGGGTGATCTCGTTCCACAGCGGGAGCGGGGCGAGCATCGAGTCGGTGCCGGAGAGGATGGAGTCCTCGGCGTTCTCGATCAGCGTCGTGCCGTACGTCTGCGAGGCGTAGCCGGTCACCGGCGCGTACAGCGGGCCGTTGAGGTACGTGCGCTCGTACGCGAGCTGCTCGCCGGTGTCCTTCGAACCGGTCACGGACCTGCCGCCGACCATGATGTTGCCGCGCTTCTGGTCGTAACGGGCGATCGTCAGACGGCGGTTGGCGGGATTGTTGTCCAGGCTGTCGGCTTCCAGGACCTGGATGCGGGCGGCGTTCAGCAGCAGTGCCACGAGCAGCACCAGAAGGAGCGCGGCGGCCCGGCGGATGTAGCGGATCACCGCTCTCCCTCCGTGACCGCCGCGATGATCCCGGTCTCCGCGTGGCCGGGCTGCGGTCTGCGGGCCTGGTCGCTGACCCGGATCAGCAGCGCCACGATGATCCAGTTGGTGACGACGGACGAACCGCCCTGGGCGAGGAACGGCATCGCCATGCCGGTCAGCGGGATAAGCCCCATCACCCCGCCCGCGATCACGAACACCTGGAGCGCCAGGATCGAGGCGAGACCGATCGAGAGCAGCCGCCCGAAGGGGTCGCGCAGGGCGAGGCCGGCCCGGTAGCCGCGGGCCACCAGCAGCGCGTACAGCAGGAAGATCGCGGTCAGACCGGTCAGCCCGAGCTCCTCGCCCGCCGTCGCCAGGATGAAGTCCGACTTGGCGGCGAAGCCGATGAGGATGGAGTGGCCGAGGCCGAGCCCCGTGCCGAGCATCCCGCCCGCGGCGAACGCGAACAGCGACTGGGCGAGCTGTCCGGGGCCCTGACCGGCGGCGATGGAGGCGAACGGGTCGAGCCAGTCCTGGACCCGGCTGTGCACATGCGGTTCGAAGGAGCCGACGACGAACGCGCCGACCGCGGCGAGCAGCAGCCCCACCGCGATCCACCCGGTCCGGCCGGTGGCCACGTACAGCATGATCACGAACAGGCCGAAGAAGAGCAGCGAGGTGCCCAGGTCGCGTTCCAGGACCAGTACGCCGACGCTGAGCAGCCAGATGGCCACGATCGGGCCGAGCACCCGGCCGGTGGGCAGCTGGAGCCTCCAGATCCGGCGGCCGGTGTAGGCGAGCGCGTTGCGGTTCGCGGCGAGGTACGCGGCGAAGAAGACGGCGAGCAGGATCTTGGCGAACTCGCCCGGCTGGAAGGAGAATCCGCCGACCCGGATCCAGATCTTGGCGCCGTTCACCGCGGGGAAGAAGATCGGCACGATCATCAGGACCAGGGCGGTGGCCACCGAGAGGTACGCGTACCGCTGGAGCACCCGGTGGTCGCGCAGGAAGACCACCACCGCGATGAACAGCGCCACACCGAGCGTCGACCAGACCAGCTGGGTGGGGGCCGCCTGGTCCTTCGGCGTCTCCAGGTCGAGCCGGTAGATCAGCACCAGGCCGAGCCCGTTGAGCAGTACGGCGATGGGCAGCAGCAGCGGATCGGCGTACGGGGCGCGGAAGCGGACCGCGAGATGGGCGAGCAGGGCGAGCAGTCCCAGGCCCGCGCCGTAGCCGGCCACATCGGGCGGGACCGCCTGGTTCTTGGCCAGACCGACGGCGGCGTAGCCGTAGACGGGGATGAGGACGGCCCCGATGAGGAGCAACAGCTCGACTCCGCGCCGCTTGGGCAGCCGTAGATCGGGCGGGGGTGCGTCCGCCGTCGTTGCGGTCATGCCAGGCAACGTAGCAAGAGCTGGTGCGTATTTCCCTTATGTCGTAGCAAGTATGTCCGATGGCCTGCCTCGGACGAGAGAGCTCAGGGCGTGGGCTCCGGCTCCCCGTCGTCCGGCTCCGGGTACTCGGGCAGGGTCACCTGGGCCATCGCCCCGCCGTCCGGGGCGTTGCGGAACACCAGTCCGGCGCCGATCATCGCGGCCTGACCGGCGGCGATGGTCAGCCCGAGGCCGTGGCCCCGGCCTCCGCCCTCGGTACGGAACCGCTGCGGACCGTCGGCCGGCAGATAGTCCGGGAACCCCGGTCCGTGGTCGCGCACGGTCACCACCGGCCCGTCGACCGTCAGCACCACCGGGGGCCGGCCGTGCCGGTGCGCGTTGCTGATCAGATTGCCCAGCACCCGCTCCAGACGCCGTCTGTCGGTCTCCACGCGCAGGTGCGCGGTGCGCTCCGGGTGCCCGACCCGGATCGCGGTGGCGGTCCCGGACGCACGCACCACCCGTTCCACGAGCGGCACCAGTTCGTACACGTCGAGATCGGCCGCTTCGCTGCGGGCGTCGAGCCGGGAGATCTCCAGCAGATCCTCCGTCAGCGCCCGCATCGTCCGGACCCGGTCCCGTACCAGCTCGGACGGCCGCCCCGGCGGCAGCAGCTCGGCGGCGGCCGACAGACCGGTCAGCGGGGTGCGGAGCTCGTGCGCCACATCGGCGGTGAAGCGCTGCTCGGTCTGCAGTTTGCGCTGGAGCGTGGACGCCATGGTGTCCAGCGCCCCGGCCACGATCGCGACCTCGTCCTGCGGGCGCGAGGGGTCCGCCGTACGCGGGTCGCGGACCCGGGCGTCGAGATCACCGGCACTGATCCGGCGGGCCACCTGGGCCGTCTGGTGCAGCCGCCGGGTGACCCGGGTGACCGCGAAGGCGCCGACCAGCAGGGTGGCGCCGATGGCCAGCAGGGAGGAGCCGACGATCGCCCCGTCGAGGCTGTCGATGGTGCGGGCGCTCTGGCTGTAGTCCACCTGCGTGGCCAGTGCCCGGCCGTCCGCCGGGGTCGCCGCCCACATGGCCGGACGCCCGTCGTACTCGCCGACGACCGTGCCGCGCCGGCCGCTCGTGGCCAGGGCGCGCAGGGCGGCGGGCAGCCCCGGCGGATCGATCCCGGAACCCGGCGGCAGCGCCTCGCCCGTCTCGTACGCGGTGGTGACGTCCGTCAGCCGGGACAGGGCTTTCTCACGGGCCTGGCCGACGGTCTGGCGGGTCACCTCGCTGTGGACCAGCACGCCCAGCAGGGCGGCGAGGGCACAGCACATCACGGAGATGAAGACGGCCGACTTCCAGGTGAGCGTCGCGGCCCAGGAAGGCACCCGCGGCCGAAGCCCCGACCGGCGTCCGCCCGCGCCGGGCCCGCTCACCGGCGCTCCGCGGAGACACCGGCGGACGGCGTCGCGGTGGGGCCGGTGGGCGCGACGGGCGCCGCGCTCGGCGCGGCGGTCGTGAGCTGCGGGCGCGGCGCCCGGGACGGCGGGATCCGCTGGATCTCGTCCTGGGTCGGCAGCATCGCGCGCTGGCGGGCGTCCCAGGTCCAGGCGGTGCGGTACTCGTACCCCGCGATCGCCGACGGTGCCCGCATGATCAGGTCCCGGCCGGCCAGCTCGACGCTGATCACGGCGTCCGAGGTGGACAGGATCCGGGTCAGCCCGCCCGCCTCCGGCATGTAGACCCGCACGGAGAGCTGGTGGTCGGGGAGCCGGATGCCGAGCACCAGATCGTCCCTGCCGTCGCCGGTCAGATCGCGGTAGTACGGCCGGAGCACGGGGCACGAGGCCGGATCGGTCCGGCAGGCGTTGATCTGGCGTACGGTCTCGGCGGGCAGGTCGGCCGTGCCGCTGGACCGGTTGGGCCGGGCCCGCAGACCGGCCTGCACCACCGCCACCGGATTCAGCCGGTGCACATCGCCGTCCGGTACCTCGATCCCGGGAATGCGCGCGGTCTCGCCCTCGCCGTAGTCGTACGGCGCGGCGGAGGCGGGCGGCAGCTCGGGCCAGAGCCGGGCGGGCCCGACCGCGGTCGGGGTGGGTCCGGCGCTCCGCAGCCCGCCGCCGTTGCCGCAGCCGGTCAGCAGTGCCACGCCGACGGCGGCCCCGAGGGCCGCCGCCGTACGGCGGCGCACCCGGCGAAGCGGACGCATGACTCCCTCCCTTCCGAGGTCCAGACCCTATGAGCCTATTCGGAAGGAAGTCTGTAATGCCTATTTAGTACGGGCAGGGGCGTTCGTTTCGGCGACGACGTCCGCCTCGGCGACGACGTCCGCCTCGGCGACGACGTCCGCCTCGGCGACGACGTCCGTCCCGGTCACGACGGAGGCGCGTGTCAGCTCTGGTAGGGATTCCGGCCCTGCGCGTCCGGCGCGTACCCCGGCTGACCCTGCGGCTGCCCGTACGGGTTGCCCTGCTGCGAGGCCGCGTGCTGCGCCAGCAACTGCTCGGCCTGCTCCTTCGGGATCTGCTGCTCCCCGCCGCAGAAGGTGCACTGGGTCGCGAACTTCGTGGAGAAGGGGAAGAGCGGCACGAAGAACAGCGTGAACTTGGTGACCCTCTTGCGCAGCGTGTGCGCGGCCGGGTTGCCGCACCAGCCGCAGACCAGCGTGAGTATGGCCAGTTGGTACAGGTAGCCTCGCGTACCGAAAATGATCATGGTGTGGGTCCCTTCCCCGTATTCCGCAGAAGCGCCTGGCGGCAGAGCGCCAGCAGCTTTTCGTCCTCGTAGGTGTCGTGGCTGCCGAACACACCGTCCATCGCGTTGTGACGGCGTACGGAGGTGAGTTCGGCGCGCAGAACGCGTGCCGCATCCGACCCTGCACCAGCGGCACCCATCCGCGCCAGGCCTTCCGCCACCCGGACGCGCACATGATGGTTCTTCTCCCAGTCCGCCAGGAGCACGGGCACGGACTCGTCGGCCCGACCGGACACCTCCCACAGCGCGACCGCCGCGTCGATCCGCAGCCACTGCTCCTCGTGCCCCAGCAGCGCCCGCAGCCGCGGTGCGACCACTGCCGCCCGTGACCCGAGCCCGCCCAGCGCGTTCACCGCGGAGCGGACCTCATGGACGCGCTCCGCCCCCAGCCCGTCGATGAGCACCGGCAGCACCGCGCCGGCATCCCCCTCGACCGCCCACAGGGCCTTCGCGACCTCGGTCGCCGAAGCGGCCCCGGGACTCCGCAGCAGCGCCCGCAGCTCCGGCACGGCACCGCGCGCCGCCGGCCCGAACGCACCGAGCGCCCGCAGCGCCGCCGTGCGCACCCACTCGCCCCGGTACTCCGGCACCCCGTGCAGCACCCGCAGCACCTCCGGCACCGCCTCGTCGGCCCGCAGCACGGCCAGGGCGGTGAGCAGCGGGCCCGCCCGGTCGTGCGCCCGCTCGTCGAGCGGGACCTCGCCGAGCCTGCGGCGCAGTACCCCGGAGAGCGGGGCCGCCGCCGCCCCCAGGTACCCGATGGCGAACCCCACGTCGTGCGGTACCTCGGGCCGCTCCAGCGCGGCGGCCAGCGCGGGCACGGCACGGGCGTCGCCCAGCCTGGCCAGCGCCTTCACCGCACTGCCCAGCGCCGGCGGGCCGCTCGGCCAGTCCTGCACCCAGGCCCCGGGATCGGCCGCCACCCGCGCCGCCAGCGCGTCGGCGGCGGGCGCGGCGAGCCCGAACAGCTCCTCCAGCACATGGGAGGCCGCCTCGGCCAACAGCGGATCAGGGGTGGCGAGCTGCTCGCCGACCAGCCGGACGAGCTCCTCGTACGAGCCCCGCCAGACCCGGATCAGCCCACTGCTCATCCGGAGCGCGTCGATCCGCTGCCGGCGGTCCGGGCTGCGCAGCTGGTCCGTCAGCAGCGCCGTCCGCTCGGCGACCCGGTCGTCCAGCCCGACGTGCAGCGTGCGCAGCAGATCCGCCGTCCACGGGGCGGCGGGCGCCGGGACCTCCTCGCCGGACAGTGCCCGCACCTGGCCCACCCGGGTCACCGGCGCGACCCGCTCCTCGGCGGGCGGCTCACCGGCCGCGTCCGGGTACGCCTCGACGGCCGCGACCGCCTCGGCCTGGGCGTCCACCGCCGGGGCCGCCCCGGACCGGCGCGCGGGCACCGAACGCAGCTGCCGCAGCAGCCCCGTCACCACCCGCACCACATCGCCGGGCAGGGCGTCCGGCGCGCACCGGGCCAGCTGGGCCAGCGCCGCCAGCCGCAGCCCCGGCGGGAAGCCCTCGCCCGCCAGCCGGCTCAGCCAGGCCGCAGCCTCCCCGGCCAGCAGCCGGTGGCGCAGGGCGAGCCGCCCCGCCGCCTCGACCAGCGCGAGCCGCACCTCTTCGTCCGGCTCGATCGGCAGCCGCTCCCGCAGCAGCGCGAGAACCCGGTCCGGATGGCCGTGGAGCGCGGCGAGCGCCAGCGGCGCGCAGAGCCGTACCCCCGGGTCCTCGTCGGTCATCAGCTCGAAGAACACCCCGGCGCCCGCGGTGACGGCGGTCGCCGCCATCGCGTAGTTGGCCGCGCCCTCGATCTCGTCCTCGTCGATCTCGTCCTCGTCGTCCTCGTCCAGATCGATGCCGCCGATGCTGGTGAGCAGCTCGACGATGCTGCCCCGGTCCTGGATCCCCGGATCCGCGACCAGCTCGAAGAGGAAAGGAATGCTGGCCAGCGTGCAGGCGTACACATCACCCTGGTGGTGAACCGCCCCGTACATCCCGTCCAGCGCCTGTTCGCGCTCCGCCGGATCGGCGGACGCCAGCCCCCGCAGCATCGCGGGCACATCACCGGCCGGTCCGTAGGCATGCTCCATCGAGGCCCAGTCGACCTCGTCGATCCCAGCGAACACCCCATCGCCTCCCCACGCATTTCAACGAAGCAGTGTCTGCGAGGAGTGTGCACCACGGGTCGGACGATCCGCCCTCCACATGCGGTCTTTTCCTGGCGAGCATGACAAACGCCCATGCCATACGCTATCGGCGGACCGATGCGAAAGGGCCATTCTTCGGTGGCGGAATGTCAGAAAGGCTCCTGCGCAGCCCTGTTGATGGACTAACGCGCCTCCGGCAGGCGCCCGGCCCCGTCCGGATCGGCCAGCGGCCCGAGCAGATCCCCGTACCGCTCCAGCCGCGCCCCCATCCCGTCCGCCAGGAAGACCAGCTCCCCGGGGGCCCGGCACTCCTCGATCTCCGCCCAGGTGACGGGCGCGGAGACGGTCGGCTCGGGCCGGGCCCGCAGGGTGTACGGGGTGGCGGTGGTCTTCGACGCCGCGTTCTGGCTGAAATCGACGAACACCTTCCCCGGCCGCAGCGCCCGTTTCATCCGGTGCACGACCAGGTCCCCGAGTTCCTGCTCCGCCTGGACGGCCAGCCCCTTCGCGTAGGCCGACACCCGGTCGGCGGGGGTCGGCTCCAGCGGAACGAGCAGATGCAGTCCCTTCGACCCGGACGTCTTCCCGTACGCGCACAGCCCGTCCGCCGCCAGCCGCCCGCGCAGCCACAGCGCCACCGCGCAGCACTCCACCACGGTCGCGGGCGCGCCCGGATCCAGGTCGAACACCATCCGGTCGGCGATCCCGGGCGCACCGGCCCGCCACTGCGGGGTGTGGAACTCCACCACCAGATTGGCCGCCCACATCAGCGAGGCCAGATCCCCCACGACCACCTGCCTGGCCTTCCTGTCCTCGTGGTGCGGCACCGGGGTGGTCCGTACCCAGGACGGCGTACCCGGGGGCGGATTCTTGGTGAAGAAGCGCTGCCCGTCCGGCCCGTCCGGATAGCGCAGGAAGGAGACGGGCCGGTTGTCCAGATGGGTCAGCAGGGGCCCCGCGGCGGTGGCCGCGTAGTAGTGCAGCACCTCGCCCTTGGTGGTACCGGTGGCCGGATACAGCACCTTGTCGAGATTGCTGAGCGCCAGCCGCCGCCCCGCCACCTCTGTGATCGGCGTCATACGATAAGAATCACATGATTTACGGACCCATAGGTATCTATGCGGACACAAGGGGTGAACGGTGAGATCCATATGGAACGGCGCCATCTCATTCGGGCTGGTCAGCATCCCGATCAAGCTGGTCAACGCCACCGAGAACCACTCGGTCTCCTTCCGCCAGATCCACCTCGCCGACGGTGGCCGGATCCGCTACCGCAAGGTCTGCGAACTCGACGAGCAGGAGGTCACCGCCGCCGAGATCGGGAAGGCGTACGAGGAGCCCGACGGTTCGATGATCCCCATCACCGACGAGGACCTCGGCTCGCTTCCGCTGCCCACGGCCAGGACGATCGAGATCGTGGCCTTCGTGCCGGCCGCCTCGATCGACCCGCTCCAGATGGACGCGGCGTACTACCTCTCCGCCAACGGGGTCCCGGCGGCCAAGCCGTACATCCTGCTCCGTGAGGCGCTGAAGCGGAGCCGGAAGGTCGCCGTGGCGAAGTACGCGCTGCGCGGCCGCGAACGGCTCGGCATGCTGCGGGTGGTCGACGATGTGATCGCCATGCACGGCCTGCTCTGGCCGGACGAGATCCGCAGCCCCGAGGGCGTCGCCCCTCAGACCGAGGTCAAGGTCCGCGACGCCGAGCTCGACCTGGCCGACGCGCTGATGGACACCCTCGGCGAGGTCGACATGGATTCGCTCCACGACGACTACCGCGAGGCGGTCGAGGAGCTCATCGCCGCGAAGGCGGAGGGCCGGACGCTGGAGCCGGCCGGGCCGGACGACTCCGGCGGCAAGGTCATCGACCTGATCGCGGCCCTGGAGAGCAGCGTCCGGGCGGCGAAGGAGGCCCGGGGCGAGGAGCCGGAGGCCGGCGAGGAGCCGGCGAACGCCCAGGTGGCCGAGGTCACCTCGCTCACCGGCCGCAAGAAGTCCGGCGGCACCGGGGCGAAGAAGAAGGCCGCGGCGTCCGCCAAGAAGGCGGCCGCGGCCAAGAAGTCCGCGTCGAGCCGGGCACCCGCCAAGAAGACCGCCGCCCGGTCGACGAAGAAGCCGGCCGAGAGGACCGGCGCCGGGACAGCGGCGAAGAGGACCACCGCGAAGTCGGACCCGAAACGGGCGGCGAAGAAGACGGCCCCACGCAAGCGCGCCTCGGCGTGAGGCGACGAAGAAGACGGCCTCCGGTGAGCGCGCCTCGGCGTGAGGCGGCGAAGAAGACGGCCTCCGGTAAGCGCGCCTCGGCGTGAGCCGGGGCCCGGCCCCGACGGGCGCGCACACGGCCGACGGCCGCCCCGGAGGCAGGACCCCGGGACGGCCGTCGGCACCGGACCGGTGGCTCAGTGCCTGCGGAACGGGAAGCGGTACGAGTTCACGTAACCGGCCGCCGGAGTCCCGACACCCGTCACGTCGTCGTACCCCTTGACCGCCTTGAGCGAGGCGTCCTTGCCGAGGCTGCGCAGCGACGTCAGCAGGCCGTCCGCCCCGTCCACGCCGTTGGCGTAGTCGACCCGGACCACCGCGAGATCGCGGTTCGGGCCCAGCGGGTGGTCGGTGACGTCGTGGTACGCCTTCGAGCCGTACCGGGCGTAGATCGCCGGGTTGGCGAAGCCGATCGGCAGCCCGTGCCGGGCCTGCTGCGCGAGCGCCTGGACACCGGCGATGACCGGCGCGGCCAGCGACGTACCGCCGATGCGGTACTCGTCGTAACCGAGCGAGCCGTCGGGCAGCGTCTGGGTCTGGCCGACCAGGAAGCCGGTGTTCGGGTCGGCGACGGCCGCGATGTCCGGGGCCGTGCGCATCCGCTGCTTTCCGTTGGCCCGCGCGAGCGAGTCGGGCACGACACCGCGCTGGTAGAACGGCTGCTTCACGGACGAGCTGGTGCCGCCGCCCGCGCCGGAGGTGTACGCGCCCGGGAAGCCGTCCCAGCTCTTCCCGTCCTCGGAGAGGCTCGACTTGAGCGTTCCCCAGCCGGTCTCCCACTGGTACTTGTCGTTCTTGCCGACCGCCAGCGCGGTGCCGCCGACGGAGGTCACCCAGGCGGAGTTGGACGGTACGTCGATCTGCTTCGTGCCGGTCGAGGCGACGTTGTCGCCGTCGTCGCCGGAGGAGAAGTAGAAGCCGATGCCCTCGATCGCGCCCATCTTGAAGATCTGGTCGTACGCGGCCGCGATGTCCGGCGTCTCATTGGCCTCGACGTCGCCCCAGGAGTTGGAGACGATGTCGGCGAGCCGGTGGTCGACGACCTTGTTCAGCGAGTCCAGCAGATCGGCGTCGTAGCAGGAGGCGCCGCCCACGTACACGATGTCGGCCGCGGGGGCGACCGCGTGCACGGCCTCCACGTCGAGGGTCTCCTCGCCGTACCAGCCGGAGGCCCCGCACTCCTCGGTCCTCGTGTAGTCGTCCGGCAGCACCTGGGTGAGCTGACCGCGGCGGTAGGGCGCGTCGCCGTTGCGCCTGGCGTACTCGGCGGCGTCCTTCGCGATGGTCGGCGAGGCGTACGCGTCGGTGATCGCGACGGTGACGCCCTTCCCGGTCCAGCTTCCCGCACCGTAGGCGGCGCGCAGCTGCTTGCCGGTGTACCCCTTGACCGCGTACGGCGCCTGCGTCCCGTAGGCGTTCGGCAGCGTCGACGAGGTCTTCGAGCCGTAGTACGAGGAGAAGGGGCCGGAGTTGCGGAACACCGCGTCCGGCGGCGGCAGCGTCTCGTCGTGGCTCGACTTGTGCGGCGCGTTGTCCAGGCCGGAGACGGCGAGGACGGCGTCGCTCAGGGCGGCGGGGACGGAGGCGGTGGAGGCCGGGGCGCGGTAGGTCCGGTCGCCCTTGCGGTAGTTGCGCAGCTGGGTGCCGAACGCCTTCTCGGCGGCGGCGACCTCACCGGTGGCCGAGACGTAGTGCCGGTTGGTGCCGGTGACGGTCAGCCCGTTCGACTTCAGCCACGTGCTGACCTGGTCGATCTGCTGCTGGGTCGCCCCGAACCGCGCCTGCGCCTGAGCGGCGCTCAGATACTTCCCGTACGAGGCGGACTGCGGGTCGGAGACGGCCGCGGCATAGGCGGCCAGCCCCTTCGCGTCCCGCCCGGCCAGGTGGACCCGGACGCTGACCCTGCCGCTGTCGGACGTGGCCCCCCGGTCCGCCGCGGCGGTCGCCCAGGCGGGTTTGGTGCCCTGCAGTGCGTCCCGCCCGCTCGGCGCGGAGTCGGCGCTGGCGTTCGGTATCCCGAGGGCGAGCGCGCCGGCCAGCAGTGGCAGTGTCGCTGCCATGCTCAGGGCGGCACGACTTCTCGCGCGGCTGGTTCTCATACAACCCCCTGCGATGTGGGTCTACGCGTGTGGATTACATGCGCCGGATGATGTGCACATGTAATGCGCCACTCTGGCGAGGAACACCTCATGTAAGGGGCATGCGATGACCAAGAATCGACCAAGTGCACGAGTCGGCAGGGGAGTTCGCATGCTTTCTGTGCAATTGCCCCTGCCGGCCCGCGTGACCTCCGCCGTCTCTTGCTGAACCCTCAGGTGTGTGTGAGCGAGTCCGACGGACCGATCCCGAACGAGGGCGAAGTGGACACGTACGTACAGCTGGTGTAGCGGTACCCGGGCTGGATCCTCGACCCGTCCGCGTAACTGCTGACAGTCGTCCGGGACGAGCCGCCCCGGTGCTTGTACAGGAAGTGGTACTCGCCCGCCGGCAGCCGGAGCGTCACGTGCGGATAGTTCTTCCCCTTGACCTTGCAGGCCGAGAGGGAGGCGGTCAGCCCGGAGTGCGTCTCGCAGCTGCCGCACCCCTTGATGTCGGCCTTCCCGGTGACCGGCCCGGTGTACAGGATCTCGACCCCGTCCGGGGCGTCGTTGCTGATGACCAGCTCCATCCGGGTCCCGCCGGGACTGCCCGAGGGCGGCAGGTGCTTGCCGGCTGCCGCCCGGGTGCCGGCGATCTCGGCGGCGATGGCGATGTCCCGGGCCCGCGCCCCGCGCCTGTCCTTCTTGTACGACGCGGCGAACTCCGTCAGCGTCTGCTGTGCCTGGCCGAACTTCTTGGCCTTGAACTGGGCGACACCGCAGGCGTACGCGCCGTTCCGGATACCGCCGTCGGTCTTCGGGGCCAGCGCCGAGACGGACTTGTCCGGCAGCGCGAGGGCGGTCGTACGCAGCCGCTGCAGTGTGTCCCTGGCGGCGCAGGGGTCGCTTCCGCGCACGGCCCGGTTCTGCTCCGAGATCTTCCCGGAGACCGCGGGCCCCACCTTCCCGGCCTCGGCCGAGCCGGGGAACGTACGCAGCAGCTCGCCCAGCTCGTCGCCGTCCTTGCCACCGGTCGGCACGGCACCCAGCTTCGACACCCCGCACGCGTACAGCGAGGCGGCGAGCGGACCGTCGGGGTAGCCGGCGAGATCGCCCAGCAGCTTCCCGTCGATCTCCCGGGGCAGGGTCCGCAGGTAGGCCAGCGGCTCGATGGCCTCGCAGAGCTTCTTCTGACGGTACGGTGCCGACACCGCCTTGTAGTACGCGTCGAGCCGCTGCGGCACGAGCTTCCCCGCCCTCGACCCGGAATGCTTCTCCCCGAGATCCCGGTAGACGGCGAGCGCCGCTTCGTAGCCGCCCCGCGCCTCGGCGAAGGACTTGCCGGAAACGGCCTCGACGCTCCGGTCGCCGCTGTCCAGCCGGTCGAGCAGCATCCGCTCCACGGCCTCGTCCTGCGCGGAGCCGTAGCCCACCACACCCCCGGCGGGCACCGCCAGCAGCACCAGACCGGCCCCCGCCGCCACCACCGGCCGCCACGACCCGCCGACCGCCCGGCGCCGTGCGACCCGCGCCCCGTCCGCGGCCGCCAGGACCAGCGCGACGAGATACGCGACGACCACCCCGCCGGCGGCCCCCTCGGGCTCGGCCGGCAACAGGGCCCACACCAGCGCTCCGGTCGCGCCCCAGCACAACGCCGCCCGCACCCAGCACCGCATCAGCGCGTAACCGAGTCCGAACCCGCTCAGATTGAGCAACGCCACGGCCACGGACCGCAGCCCGCCCCCGGGCGGCGGGGGCCCGACCACGGGCGGTCGCGCGGGTGGCGGCGGTGGAGGCGGAGCGAAGCCGGGCGGCGGACCGGACCCCGGCGGCGGTGAGGCGGATCCGGCCCCGCCACTAGAACTCTGATCGTCCCAACTCACGTCGGCCCCCCAACGTTTGAGCAATCCGGGCCTCGAATCGAACCCGGCCGAATCACCATCCACGACGCTCCGAACAGTGTCAATCCGGGGCGTAGCGAGGCCGAATCGCCCCCGTGCCCGAGAGGGCGGGGACTGCCCGAACTCCCTCACGAACGCCTGCCACGCACCTCCGCCCCAACCCGATCACGAATCCGGCGGGGCGTTTTCCGTCGCGGACGGGACGAGGGGGAGGGCCGTTCGGAGGCAGTGGTCTTGGCGACGGTGCGAGTCTGCGGGACGCATTCGGCACGGAGGGGAAGGAGAGGCTTCAGCAGCTCGTGCGGGGCGTGATCGAGGACTGGCGTCCGCAGCCGCGACGAATGCCGGATGCGGCCGGATGAACAGGACCCGGCCGGGCAGCGCGGGTGAGCGGGAAACTCCGATTGATCACCTCCCGCACCGCTCCGCGCCTATGCTCGCCGGATGGAGCAGAGCGAAGTGGTGAAGCGGGTGGTGGGCATCCTCACGGAGGCGGGCGAGATCCGTCGGCTGCTCGAAGAGAATGTCGACCGCGAAGATCTGGAGACCGATCCGAGCGTGGTGACCGTACTCCTCAACGAGACGATGCCCCGGATCTCCGTCCCCGAGGACGCCTCGATCGAGGAGGTCGCGACGCTCGTCGGCCGGGAGGTCGGCGGCGCGGTGGAGCAACTGGTCGGCGCGTTCACCCTGGCCTTCGCGATGCTGGCCCAGGTGCACGACTCAGGGCAGACGGATGTGACCTCCGCCGATGTGCTCCAGGACCTCGCGCTGCGGGCGGAACAGATCGGCTCCGACGGCCCTGACGACGACGCGGGGGCGTAGCCGGTACGGTCCGGACGACGCGAGGGCGTAGCCCGTCCGGCCGGGCGTCCCTGGGCCGGCGGCCGTCGGCCTACGGCCCGGTGACGCCCGGCCGGGAGCCGGTCCGGGGGCGCTCGTCCGCCCGCCGCAGCAGGACGACCGCCGCGACCGCCGCGGCGAGCGCGACCAGTGCCGCGACGGCACCGACCTCGCCGACCGCCGTCGTGTACTCCCGCCGTCCGGGGGCGGAGAGGCCGATGAGCAGCCCGCCGCACACCGCGGTGCCCAGCGCGAGACCCACCTGGCGGGCGGTGTTGGCCACGGCCGCGGCCGTGCCCGCGCGGGACGGGTCGGCGTCCCGCATGGCCGCGGACGGGAGCACCGGCGACACCATGCCCGCACCGGCCCCGGTCAGCAGCAGCGACGGCACGAGTGCCGCCGGCCCGTAGGAGACACCCAGCAGCGCGAAGCCCGCACACCCCGCGGCGCAGAGCGCGGTGCCGACGCCCAGCGGTATCCACAGCCGTACGCGCTGGAGCACCGCCCCGCACGTGGCGGAGACGACGAAGAAGACCGCGGGCTGGAGGGCCAGCAGCAGCAAGGTGTCGACCGCGTCCAGGCCCGCACCGTCCTGGAACCACGACGACAGCACCGTCAGCGGTCCGAACGCGGCGAAGTAGTAACCGAACGCCACCGTGACCACGGCCAGGAACCCGGGGCGGCGGAACAGCGCCGGATCGATGACGGGCTCCGGCGTACGGCGTTCGCACGCGACGAAGGCGAGCACGGCCACAGCCGTCACGAGTGCGGCGACCCCCGGACCCGCCCCCGCCCCGTGCTCGCCGAAGAGGAGCGAGCCGACGACCAGGGCGGCGATGGCCGCACTCAGCAGGACCGACCCCGGTACGTCCATCCGCCCGGCCCCGCGCTCCGGATCACGCGGCAGGAACACGAAGGCGAGCAACAGCCCGGCCGCCCCCACCGGCACGGCGAGCAGAAAGATCCAGCGCCGGCCCAGGGCCTCGGCGAGCAGTCCGCCGCAGACATTGCCGACGGCGGCGGCCGGCCCGGCCACCGCGCCCCAGACGGCGAAGGCCCGATGCTGTTCCCGGCCGCGGTACGACACCCTGATCAGCGGCAGCGTGGTCGCGAACATGGCGGCCCCGCCGACCCCCTGCGCACCCCGGAACACGATGAGCTCCCGCACACCGGGTGCCAGCCCGCAGGCCGGCGAGGACAGCGTGAAGAGAACGAATCCGGCCAGGAAGACCCTGCGCCGGCCGATCACATCGCCCACCGCGCCGCAGACGACGAGGAGCGCCGCGAGCGCGAGCGTGTAGAGGTCCACGACCCACTGCAACGCCGCGAAACCGGTGTGCAGATCAGCGGCGATCGCCGGAATGGCCACGGTCACTACCGTGGCGTACGCGAGCAGCAGGAAGGTGGCCGTGCAGGCGGCGACCAGGGGAGCGAAGCGACGCAGTCCCACGGTTCAGCTCCTTCGGGCCGGCGGGTCGTACGCGTCCAGGCAGCGGTTGTGCTCATCGAGGTAGGCGATGGCGAGCCGGCCCGTCACCGGGTTCCGGTAGGTCTCGCACTCGACCTCGTACACCTCGTGGATGAGATCTCGCGTGAGCACCTCGTCCGGCGGCCCGTGGGTCACCACGGCACCTTCCTTGAGCACGTACAACTCGTCGCAGTAGCTCGCCGCCATCGGCAGGTCGTGCAGCGCGGCGAGTACCCCGATGCCGAGCTCCTTGACGATCGAGAAGATCTCCAACTGGTGCTTGATGTCCAGGTGGTTGGTGGGTTCGTCGAGGATGAGGAAGGCCGGTTCCTGGGCGAGTGCCCGCGCGAGCACCACCCGCTGGCGCTCGCCGCCGGACAGGGTCCGGAAGCTCCGTCGCGCGTACTCGGCCATGTGCACCCGGCGCAGCGCCCGCCGGACGATCTCCCGGTCCCGTTCGCCGGTCGTCTCCAGCATCCGCTTGTGCGGGGTGCGCCCCATCGCGACCATCTCCGCCACCGTGAAGTCGAAGCTCAGGTCGTTGAACTGGGCGACCACCGCGAGCCGGGTGAAGACCGCACCGGGGCGGCTCGCGAGAAGGTCCAGTCCGTCGAGCACCGCCGTCCCGGAGTCGGGGGCGACGACCTTGTAGATGCTCTTGAGGAACGTGGATTTGCCGCACCCGTTCGGCCCGACGACACCGACGAACCGGCCGTCGGCCACCTTCAGGCTCAGGTCGCGCACGACCCGTGCGCCGCCGAGCGTGACCGAGATGTGCTCCGCGCTCAGCCCGCAACGGTCCGGCGCACCGTCATGTGCCCGCGCGACAGGGTTACTTGTCACCGAACCCGTACTCCTTACGGATCAGCATGTGCAGGAAGAGAGGGGCGCCGAGAACGGACGTCACGATGCCGATCGGCAGCTCGGCGTTCGGGACCGCGACGCGTGCGGCCACATCCGCCCAGATCAGGAAGAGCGCGCCGGACAGGACCGCGACGGGGAGCAGCCCGCGATGGTCCGGCCCGATCGCACTGCGGACCACATGCGGGACGATCAGGCCGGCAAAGCCGATGATTCCGCAGGTGGCGACCAGCATCCCGGTGACCACGGCGGCCAGCACCAGATGGATCCGCCGGTGCAGCCCCGGGTCGATGCCCAGGGTGACCGCGGCCTCGTCGCCCATGAGCAAGGCGTTCAGGACCCTGCTCCGGAAGAGGAAGAAGGCCGTGGCGGTCAGCACCACGGTGCTCACGGCGGGCAGCGTGGCCCACTCCGCGGAGGCAAGACTGCCCATGCTCCAGAACGTGACCGAGCGGACCCCCTCGGCGCTGTCGGCGAAGTACACCAGGGCACTGGAGGCCGCGCCGCACAGGGAGTTGACCGCGGTACCGGCGAGGATCAGCTTGACCGGCGACGTACGCGACCCCGCGCTGCCCACCCCCAGTACCAGGGCGGCGGCGGCCAGTGCCCCGACGAACGCCCAGAACGGCACACCGAGTCCGGCGACGGCCCCCGCGGTCCCGGCCGCCCCGAACCCGGCCAGGATCGCGAACGCGGCGCCGAGGGAGGCACCGGAGGAGATGCCGAGGACGAAGGGATCGGCGAGCGGGTTCTGCAGGGTCGCCTGCATGACCGTGCCGCACAGCGCGAGCCCGGCACCGACGACCGCGGCCAGCAGGACCCGTGGGAGGCGGATGTTCCAGATCACGTCCACGAACACGGGGTCACCGTGACCGCCGATCCCGGTCAGCCCGTCGAGCAGGACGCGCGCGGACTCACGCACCGGGACGTCGACCTGACCGATCGAGACCGACACGACGACCGAGCCGGCCAGCAGAAGCAGGAGGGCGGCCACCAGGACGGACGGCGCCGGCCGCCATGCCCTTCCGCCACGGCCTGCCCGCGTCGTCCGCCGTTCGCCCGGCCGTTCCTTCCGCTCCGACGCGGTCACGTCCTGGCTCATGAGGCCGGGAAGAGGTCGGGGTGGACGAACTCCGCGACGTCCTCGCACAGGTCCGCGAGCGCGAGCGAGCCCCGGATCGCGGTCGTGTAGTCGGCGGTCATCACATCGCCGTTCCGGATCGCGGTGACATTCCTCAGACGCGGGTCGCGCAGCAGCCGGTCGCGCGACTTCGCGCCGTCCGACTTCTGGAACTCGGTCACGATGATCTTGTCCGGGTCGGCCGCGACGATCGATTCGAGCGAGAGCTGCGCGTAACTGTCGTCGGTCAGTTCCATGTACGTCCCGCCGGCGCCGTTCACCATCTCGTCCACCAGGCCCAGGGACGGCGCGTAGTAGTCGTAGGTGTCGCGCCCGCCGCCGGCGACCAGAAGAACCTCGGGGGAGTCGGTGGCCTTCTCCGCCCGCCGCCCGATCGCCGCGATCCGGCTCTTCTGGTCCCGGGTGTAGGCCTCGGTCCGCTCCGTCCTGCCGAAGACCTCGCCCACGTGCCGGACGTCCTCGTAGTAGCTGTCCAGATCGCGGCCCGCGGTGTAGTTCACGGCCGGAAGCACCTGCACTCCCCGCTCGTTCCAGAACGGGATCCCGCCGATCTTGTCCGGCTTCAGTGCGAACGACATGGTGAGGACGAGATCGGGCCGCAGGGCGAGGACCGCCTCCCTGGAGGGGAGCTGGTCGGAGATCTTCGGGAGCTTCGCGATCCGGTCCGCGTACTTCGAGTACGAGTTGTCGAGGTAGCCGACGCCCACGATCCGGTCGGCGAGCCCGAACTCGATCATCAGCTCGGCCAGGGACTGCCCGATCACGACGACACGTTTCGGTTCGGTCCCGACGGTCTGCTTCACCTTCTTGCCGGTGTCGTCCATGACGTCCACGGTGACCGGGTAGCGGCCCCGCCCGGAGGCGTCGTCGCCACCGGGCACGGCAGCGGGTCGTGCGGCGCTCGCACAGCCGGCGAGCAGGAGAGCCGAACCGGCGGCGAGAGCCGCGCGGACGCGTATCGGGATCCGGGGCGGGGAGGCGTTCACGATGTCCTTTCGGGGAAGGCGTGGCGTCGGCCACCCGGCCATCCTCGGAAGGGACGCGGCGGAACGTGTACGGAGAGCGCGACCGGGAAATGTGGAGCGGGCGCCCCCGGATCGGGCCCCCGGAGCGGACGCCCCCGGAGAGGACGCCCGTTCAGCACTTCGCGGCACCGCGGGATCAGGAAACGGCCTCCCGGAGACCGGCCACCGCCCGCCCCGCCCGGTACTGCCGGGGCGTCCGCCCGTACCGCTTCTTGAACGCGTGACAGAAGTTGCTGGGACTGGAGTAGCCGCTCCTGAGCGCGACGGCGGCGATGCTGAGATCGGTCTCGACGAGCAGCAGCGAGGCCCGGCGCAGACAGGCGTTGCGATGGTGGTGGAAGACCGTGTCGCCGTAGAGCTGCTTGAACCCTTCGTTCAGCCGCTTGGGAGTCATCCCCAGCGCTCGCGCGAGCGACTCCCCGGTGTGCTGTTCGTGGAGGTTCTCCATCAGCAGCTCCGGGACCTTCCGGATCCGCTCGATCTCGTACTCCGCCATGGGCGGCCGGACCGGTCCGCGCGGGGACTCGGTGCCCGCGACGATCCGGGCGAGGATCTCCATGACCTTCGATTCCAGATACAGTGCGCGGAACCGGGCCGGCAGCGCACATGTGTACAAGTCGGCGAAAGCGGCCGCGAGTTCGGGCGGGGCCTGCCGGCCGAGATAGTGCGCGTCGCGCAGCGCGGCAGGCATCCCCTCGACGCTCTCCTCCCAGGCCGCCGTCCCCAGGCTCCCGAAGAAGACACCGGTCGCTTCCCGGCGGGCCGCGATCGACACCCCCCGGTAGTGCTGCCCGGCCGGCCGGACGAGACGTCCCGCCGAGGCCCGCGAGTGCGATATCGACAGTTCGTTCGCCCCGAAGACCGTGGCTCCGGTCGCACGCTCCTCCAGGTGCATCAGCCCGTCGACGCAGTACTCCAGCTCGAAGTAGTCGCCGGCGAGATCGAAGTCGAGGATCAGCTCGTCGTGGAACGTCAGGTCGTACAACGTGAGCGTGACCCCGTGGAGCAGCTCGTGGACGGTGACGCTCCCGATCCCGGTCTCCGGCCGCAGGTCGTACACCCGGGCCCCCTTCACGCCACCGCCGCGGCAGGTGCCGATCGCCGCGTAGAACTCCCGGTACTGCCGCGCGAGATCCGCGTACCCGCGCGCGGACGTGAGAGAGAAGCGCCTGGTCACACCGCCTCCAGAGGAATCGGAAACAATCCCCGCATCTTCACTTAGGGTAACCTAAGTTCATGTCCGGGGGGGGTGAGGCCGGGCCCCGGTTCGATGGTCGGACGGGCGTGGATCCGAGCCCGAATTCGTGCGCGAACGGGTCGCATTCGCGGGCGATGCCCGTGGTGTGGGGGCGGGGCGCCCGCTTGTTCGGAACGCTCATGTCGGCACCCCCGGAAGGGCGGGGGTCACCCCTTGTCCGCCCGGATCGGTCACGGTGCGGGAAGGGTGCGGGAAGGGTGCGGGCGGGCAGTGCCCGCGCACGCAACGAAACAGACCCTCCGATCAGCGTTTCCGCTGTTCGGAGGGTCTGTCAGAAGTGCCCTCGGCAGGATTCGAACCTGCGCACACGGCTCCGGAGGCCGATGCTCTATCCCCTGAGCTACGAGGGCGTATCGCTGTGTTGCTCGGCGACGGGTGAAACACTACCAGCTTCCGCAGGGTGTCCGTGAACAGGTATTTCCGGGTCGGCCGGGGAGGCTGCGCGGTCCGGTCGGAGGGGGCGTGCGGTGCGTTTCGGATGCATCCGGCCACCCCTCGCGCCACCCGTCCGGGGGCGGAAGTGGGTAAAACCCGGACGCAGCCACGGAGTCGCCCCTACTCTCGGAGTGTGTCAGGCGCGTGTGGCCGCGTGCTTGTTGTCGACGACAACAAGGTCATCCGGCATTTGATCAGGGTCAACCTGGAGCTTGAGGGCTTCGAGGTCGTGACCGCGGCCGATGGTGTCGAGTGTCTGGATCTGGTGCATCGGGTCCGCCCCGATGTGATCACGCTCGATGTCGTCATGCCCAGGCTGGACGGTCTGCAGACCGCGGCCAGACTGCGCTCCGATCCGCGGACCAGACATCTGCCCGTGGCGATCATCAGCGCCTGCACGGCGTACGAGATGGACGGCGGGGTCGCCGCAGGGGTCGACGCCTTCCTCGCGAAGCCCTTCGAGCCGGCCGAGCTGGTGCGGCTCGTACAGCAGTTGATGGAGCGGGACGACCCGCCGTCGCTCGACGGCAGGCAGGGTGCCGGGACGGCGGAGCGTGCCGCGGGGTGACCGCATGGCGAAACCGGGTCGCGGGGTGCCCCCCTTCCTCCCCTACGCTTGTCCTGTGACCCCCGCCGATCTCTCCAGGACCGTGCTGCACGCCGTGCGCCGCGCGGTCGACGAGGACGCCCTGCGCGCGCCCGTGCCCGCGCGCGTGCGGGTGGAGCGGACGCGCCCCGGCGGGCGCGGGGAGTACGCCTGCGCCGTCGCCCTCCAGCTGGCCCGGCCCGCCGCGCTGCCTGCCAGGGACGTGGCGGAGATCCTCCGGGCACGGATGCTGGACGCGCCGGGCATCGGGCACGTCGAGGTCACCGGGCCGGGATTCCTGAACTTCACGCTGCGGGACGGGGCACGCGGCCTCGACCGGCTGGTGCGGGCCGTCGCCACGCAGGGCACGGCGTACGGACACGGCGACGCCCTCGCCGGAGCGGCGGTCTCGTTCGCGCCCGTCGAGGAGCTCCGCGCCCGCGTCGTCACCGGGACCGTCGAGCGACTGCTCCGGACCCAGGGTGCCGAGGTCGGGGAGCGGACGGCGGGCGGGGAGGCGCTGCACGTGATGCCGGTGCCGGCCGCCGACCGTGACCTCTTCGAGCGGCTCGGGAACGACGCCGCCCGCTGGGCCCTGCTGCGCTCCGCCCCGCACGACCGGCCCCGCGGCACGGGCAGCGGCGAACTCCTCGTGCAGCAGGAGGGCAATCCGCTGTTCCGGGTGCGGTACGCACACGCCCGGATCCGCGCGCTGGGGCGCAACGCCCGGCAGCTCGGCTTCGGTGCGGCGTACGAGGAGAGCGTGGACGCTCCCGCGCTCGGCGCGTTGCTCGCCGATCACCCCGGAGTGCTCGCCGCCGCCGCCCGGCACCGCGAGCCGGACCGGGTCGCCCGGCAGCTGGAAGCCCTCGCACTGGCCTTCTTCGACCTCCACGACAGCGCTTCGCCGCTCCCCGCCGGTGACGAGAAACCCTCGGCCGCCCACCGCTCCCGGCTGGCTCTTGCCGAAGCCGCCGGGACGGTGCTTGCGGGCGGCCTGTCCCTGCTCGGCATCAGCGCACCCGAAGTCCTCTGAGAGATCCGAGAGAGCAAGACCATGAGCCGATCCGCACACCCCGCCGGGCCCCGTCACGCCGATGTCATGACGGAGGGGCACTACACCGCCCCGCCCGCCGACCTCAACGCCCTGGACGAGAAGGTCTGGGCCCGTACCGTCACCCGCGACGAGGACGGTGCGATCACCGTCGGCGGGATCGGGGTGACGCGGCTGGCCGAGGAGTTCGGTACCCCCGCCTACTTCCTCGACGAGAGCGACTTCCGGGCCCGCTGCCGCGCCTGGGCCGACGCCTTCGGACCGGGCGCCGACGTGTTCTACGCCGGAAAGGCCTTCCTGTCGCGCGCCGTCGTGCGCTGGCTCCAGGAGGAGGGGCTCAACCTCGACGTCTGCTCCGGCGGTGAGCTGACCACCGCCCTGGACGCCGGGATGCCCGCCGAGCGCATCGCCTTCCACGGCAACAACAAGACCGTCGCCGAGATCGAGCGGGCGGTCACCGCCGGAGTCGGCCGCATCGTGCTCGACTCCTTCCAGGAGATCGCCCGGGTCGCGCACATCGCGCAGCGGCTCGGCAAGCGCCAGCGCGTGCAGATCCGGGTGACCGTCGGCGTCGAGGCGCACACCCACGAGTTCATCGCCACCGCGCACGAGGACCAGAAGTTCGGGATCGCACTGGCCGGGGGACAGGCCGCCGAGGCGGTGCGCCGGGCGCTCACCCTCGACGGCCTGGAGCTCATCGGCATCCACTCGCACATCGGCTCGCAGATCTTCGACATGGCCGGCTTCGAGGTCTCCGCCCGCCGCGTGGTGCAGCTGCTCGCCGAGGTGCGCGACGAGCACGGGGTGGAACTGCCCGAGATCGACCTCGGCGGCGGGCTCGGCATCGCCTACACCTCCGAGGACGACCCGCGCGAGCCGCACGAGATCGCCAAGGCGCTCGGCGACATCGTGACCCGCGAGTGCGAGGCGGCCGGGCTCGCCACCCCGAGGATCTCCGTCGAGCCGGGGCGCGCCATCGTCGGCCCGACCGCCTTCACGCTGTACGAGGTCGGCACCATCAAGCCCCTGGAGGGGCTGCGTACGTACGTCAGCGTCGACGGCGGCATGTCGGACAACATCCGCACCGCGCTGTACGACGCCGAGTACACCGTCGTGCTCGCCTCGCGCACCTCCGACGCCGAGCCGATGCTCGCCCGGGTCGTCGGCAAGCACTGCGAGAGCGGCGACATCGTGGTCAAGGACGCGTTCCTGCCGTCCGACCTCGCCCCCGGCGACCTGATCGCCGTGCCCGCCACCGGCGCGTACTGCCGTTCCATGGCGAGCAACTACAACCACGCCCTGCGTCCGCCGGTCGTCGCCGTGCGCGACGGGCAGGCGCGTGTCATCGTCAGGCGCGAGACGGAGGAAGATCTCCTGCGTCTCGATGTCGGCTGATGAAATAGATGTCTCAGGATCCGGACGAGTGACAGAAACTCCCGTCCGGTGAGTGAGACTGGTCCACACATCAGATGTAAAGGAAACGAGGTCGGATGATGCGTACGCGTCCGCTGAAGGTGGCGCTGCTGGGCTGTGGAGTGGTCGGCTCAGAGGTGGCGCGCATCATGACGACGCACGCCGACGACCTCGCCGCGCGCATCGGTGCGCCGGTCGAGCTCGCCGGTGTCGCCGTGCGCCGGCCCTCCAAGGTGCGCGAGGGCATCGACCCCGCGCTGATCACCACCGATGCGACGGCCCTGGTCAAACGGGGCGACATCGACGTCGTCATCGAGGTCATCGGGGGCATCGAGCCCGCCCGCACGCTCATCACCACCGCCTTCGAGCACGGTGCGAGCGTCGTCTCCGCCAACAAGGCGCTGCTGGCCGAGGACGGCGCCGTGCTGCACGCCGCCGCGGAGCAGCACGGCCGGGACCTCTACTACGAGGCCGCGGTGGCCGGTGCCATCCCGCTCGTACGGCCGCTGCGCGAGTCGCTCGCCGGTGACAAGGTCAACCGGGTCCTCGGCATCGTGAACGGCACGACCAACTTCATCCTCGACAAGATGGACACCAGCGGAGCCGGGTACTCCGAGGCGCTCGACGAGGCCACCGCGCTCGGATACGCCGAGGCCGACCCGACCGCCGACGTCGAGGGCTTCGACGCCGCCGCCAAGGCCGCGATCCTCGCCGGCATCGCCTTCCACACCCGGGTGAGGATCGGCGACGTGCACCGCGAGGGCATCACCGAGGTCACCGCCGCCGACATCGCCTCCGCCCGCCGCATGGGCTGCACCGTCAAGCTCCTCGCCATCTGCGAGCGCGCCGCCGACGGGCAGTCGGTCACCGCCCGCGTCCACCCCGCGATGATCCCGCTGAGCCACCCGCTGGCCTCCGTCCGCGAGGCGTACAACGCGGTCTTCGTCGAGGCGGAGGCGGCCGGGCAGCTCATGTTCTACGGCCCCGGCGCCGGTGGCTCGCCGACCGCGTCCGCGGTCCTAGGCGACCTGGTCGCGGTCTGCCGCAACAAGCTCAACGAGGCCACCGGCCCCGGTGAGTCCGCGTACACGCGTCTGCCGGTCAGCCCCATGGGCGACGTGGTCACGCGGTACCACATCAGTCTCGACGTGGCCGACAAGCCTGGCGTGCTCGCCCAGGTCGCGACGGTCTTCGCCGAAAAGGGCGTATCGATCGATACGGTCCGCCAGCAGGGCAGGAATCCAGGCAGCGGCGACGAAGTCGCCACCGAGCAGGGTGGCGGCGGGCGACGGGCGGGCGGCGAGGCGTCGCTCGTGGTCGTCACCCACCGCGCGTCCGACGCCGCCCTCTCGGCGACCGTCGAGGCGCTGCGCAAGCTCGACACCGTGCGCGGTGTCGCCAGCATCATGCGTGTTGAAGGGGAGTAAGGACCCATGACAAGCAAGGGCACCCACCAGTGGCGCGGCATCATCGAGGAGTACCGGGACCGCCTTCCGGTCACGAGCACGACGCCGGTCGTCACGCTTCGTGAGGGCGGTACGCCGCTCGTCCCCGCTCAGGTTCTCTCCGAGCGCACGGGCTGCGAGGTGCACCTCAAGGTCGAGGGCGCCAACCCCACCGGTTCCTTCAAGGACCGCGGCATGACGATGGCCATCACCCGGGCCAAGGAGGAGGGTGCGAAGGCCGTCATCTGCGCCTCCACCGGCAACACCTCCGCCTCCGCCGCCGCGTACGCGGTGCGGGCGGGCATGGTCTGTGCCGTCCTCGTGCCGCAGGGCAAGATCGCGCTCGGCAAGATGGGTCAGGCGCTGGTGCACGGCGCCAGGATCCTCCAGGTCGACGGCAACTTCGACGACTGTCTGACGCTGGCCCGCTCGCTCTCGGACAACTACCCGGTGGCACTGGTCAATTCGGTCAACCCGGTCCGTATCGAAGGCCAGAAGACCGCCGCGTTCGAGATCGTCGACGCGCTCGGCGACGCCCCGGACATCCACGTCCTCCCGGTCGGCAACGCGGGCAACATCACCGCGTACTGGAAGGGTTACAAGGAGTACGCGGGGGACGCGGTCTCCACGCACACCCCGCGCATGTGGGGCTTCCAGGCCTCCGGCTCCGCGCCCATCGTGCGCGGCGAGATCGTCAAGGACCCGTCGACCATCGCCACCGCGATCCGGATCGGCAACCCGGCCTCCTGGCAGTACGCACTGGACGCCCGGGACGAATCGGGCGGTTTCATCGATGAGGTGACGGACCGCCAGATCCTGGCCGCCTACCGGCTGTTGGCCTCCCAGGAGGGCGTCTTCGTCGAGCCCGCCTCGGCCGCCTCGGTCGCCGGTCTGCTGAAGGCCGCCGAAGAGGGCAAGGTCGACCCCGGCCAGAAGATCGTCTGCACGGTCACCGGAAACGGCCTCAAGGACCCCGACTGGGCCGTCGCGGGCGCCCCGCAGCCGGTCACGGTCCCGGTCGACGCGGCCACCGCCGCCGAGAAGCTGGGCCTGGTCTAGGGCCCGCCCCGGCCCGTCGGTCATGCCCGACGGGCCGGGGAAGAACCCAGCTCAACCGCCTCTTTTCGGGGCGGAGAGCGCAGAGGAGGCGTGCGACACGCATCGTGCGCCTCCTGTGCGCCCTATGTCGCCACAGAACCTTCCTTCGATAAGCTGTACTCAACCTGCCCCGCCGCATCTGCCGCGGTGCATGGGCCGTTGTGGCCGTCGGTTCCCCGGAATCCCACTCCCCGTCACCACGACCTCCCGCCACCACGGAGAAAACGCTTCACCACCCCCCCGCTGCCACACAAGGAGAGTCGTCCAACCGATGGCCGGTCCCGCCTTCCGAGCCGCCGCAGTCCGGGTGCGCGTCCCCGCGACCAGCGCCAACCTGGGCCCGGGTTTCGACGCCTTCGGCCTGTCGCTGGGGCTGTACGACGACGTCGTCGTCCGCGTCGCCGACGCCGGACTGCACATCGACATCGCGGGTGAGGGCGCCGACACGCTGCCCCGCGACGAGAGCCACCTCCTCGTACGCTCCCTGCACACGGCCTTCGACCTGCTCGGCGGTCAGCCCCGGGGCCTGGAGATCGTCTGTGCCAACCGCATCCCGCACGGGCGCGGCCTCGGCTCCTCCTCCGCCGCCATCTGCGCCGGCATCGTCGCCGCCCGCGCCGTGACGACCGGCGGGGACGTCCGGCTCGACGACGCGGCCCTGCTGGAGCTCGCCACCGAGATCGAGGGCCATCCCGACAACGTCGCGGCCTGCCTGCTCGGCGGCTTCACGCTGGCATGGATGGACGGCGGATCGGCGCGCGCGATCAGGATGGATCCCGCAGAATCCATCGTTCCGGTGGTTTTCGTACCCGGCAAGCCGGTGCTCACCGAAACCGCCCGCGGACTGCTCCCGCGCTCGGTCCCGCACGTCGACGCAGCCTTCAACGCCGGCCGTGCCGCACTGCTCGTCGAGGCGCTGACCAGGCACCCCGAGCTGCTGCTCACCGCCACCGAGGACCGGCTGCACCAGGAGTACCGCGCCCCGGCGATGCCGGAGAGCGTGGAACTCGTCAACCGACTGCGCGCGGACGGCGTCCCCGCGGTCATCTCCGGTGCCGGGCCGACCGTGCTCGCACTGGCCGAGGACGGTGCGGCCGACAAGGTCGCACAGCTGGCGGGCGAGGGGTGGGCGGCCAATCGCCTCGCTCTCGACGCCCCGGGCGCGAGTGTGCTGCCGCTCGCCCCGTAGCCGAGAAGTGATTGCCGGTGAGTGAGAGGGGGAATGTTTGTTGGAGCCGGTAGTGTTAACCTCAAGTCTGCAACCGACGTCTATGTGGCGCGTTGCTTCGTGTCCCTTTCCGGGACCACCAATTCTTCCGGGAGCCTCCCCAACTGCCTGAGCAGCCTGCCTGAGCAGTTTCGTGCACGCTCCGGAACCGGCACGACACCCCTCGCTCGTCCAGGAGTGGGCCGAGCAGGGGGATGCTCGCGCCGGGCCCTTGCACACCTCCATCTCTCCGCCGTACCCGGCGGACCACCGCCCCGGCACGGTCCGCAAGAAAAAGACCGCAGTCGGACAGCACAACCGGTCGCCGAGCCAGAAGGCCGACGTCCGCTCCAGGGAAGGACCCTTCGTGAGCGACACCACCGATCTGATGGGCGTGACTGCCGACAAGAGCGTCGACAGCGCCGCGCCCGCCGAAGGTGCTGCCACTGGCACCACCGCACGGCGCCGCCGCTCCGGCACCGGCCTTGACGGCATGGTCCTGGCCGAGCTGCAGCAGGTCGCGTCCGGCCTCGGCATCAAGGGCACTGCGCGGATGCGCAAGGGCCAGCTGATCGAGGTCATCAAGGAGGCGCAGGCCGGTAGCTCCGCCGCGCCCAAGGCCGCCGCGCCCGCCGCGGCGTCCGAGACCAAGCCGAAGCGCCGCGCCACGTCCAAGACGCGTACCGGGGACGAGGCGGCGGCCGCCGCGCCCGCCGAGAAGGCCGCGGCCCAGCAGCAGATCGACATCCCCGGCCAGCCGGCCAGCGACGACCAGCCCGCGGGCGAGCGCCGTCGGCGCCGTGCGACCGCGCAGGCGGGCAGCCCGGAGAGCAAGGCGGAGGGCAAGTCCGCCGAGGCCAAGGCGGAGACGCAGGCCGAGCCCAAGGGCGACGACCGCGCCGAGGCCAAGGCCGAGGCCGCCGCCGACACGGCCGAGGGCCGCCGCGGCGACCGCCAGGACCGCGGCCAGCGCGGTGACCGCCAGGAGCGCGGCGAGCGCGGGGAGCGCCGCGACCGTCAGCGCGATCGCAGGGGCAAGGGCGACGAGCAGGGCGGTGGCCAGGGCCAGCAGGGCGGCCAGCGTCAGCAGCGCCAGGGCCAGCAGCAGGGCGGCGGCCCGCAGGACGACGGTTTCGACGACGAGGGCGGCCGTCGCGGCCGCCGGGGCCGCTACCGCGACCGCCGTGGCCGTCGTGGCCGCGAGGACTTCGCCAGCGAGGTCCCGGTCTCCGACGACGACGTCCTGATCCCCGTCGCGGGCATCCTGGACATCCTCGACAACTACGCGTTCATCCGGACCTCCGGCTACCTGCCGGGCCCGAACGACGTGTACGTCTCGCTCGCCCAGGTCCGCAAGAACGGCCTGCGCAAGGGTGACCACGTCACCGGTGCGGTGCGCCAGCCCAAGGACGGCGAGCGCCGGGAGAAGTTCAACGCCCTGGTCCGCCTCGACTCGGTGAACGGCATGGCGCCCGAAACCGGCCGCGGCCGCCCGGAGTTCCAGAAGCTGACCCCGCTCTACCCGCAGGACCGGCTCCGTCTGGAGACCGACTCCAACGTCCTGACGACGCGGATCATCGACCTGGTCGCTCCCATCGGCAAGGGCCAGCGAGGGCTGATCGTGGCCCCGCCGAAGACCGGCAAGACCATGATCCTGCAGGCGATCGCCAACGCGATCACCGTCAACAGCCCCGAGTGCCACCTGATGGTCGTCCTGGTCGACGAGCGTCCGGAAGAGGTCACCGACATGCAGCGGTCGGTGAAGGGCGAGGTCATCTCCTCGACCTTCGACCGTCCCGCCGAGGACCACACCACCGTCGCCGAGCTGGCCATCGAGCGCGCCAAGCGTCTCGTCGAGCTGGGTCACGACGTGGTCGTCCTGCTGGACTCCATCACCCGCCTCGGCCGTGCGTACAACCTCGCGGCCCCCGCCTCCGGCCGCATCCTGTCCGGTGGTGTCGACTCGACCGCGCTGTACCCGCCGAAGCGCTTCTTCGGTGCCGCGCGCAACATCGAGGACGGCGGTTCGCTGACCATCCTGGCCACCGCGCTCGTCGAGACCGGCTCGCGCATGGACGAGGTGATCTTCGAGGAGTTCAAGGGCACCGGCAACATGGAGCTCAAGCTCGACCGGAAGCTCTCGGACAAGCGCATCTTCCCGGCGGTGGACGTCGACGCGTCCAGCACCCGCAAGGAGGAAATCCTCCTGGGCAGCGAGGAGTTGGCGATCGTCTGGAAGCTGCGCCGGGTGCTGCACGCGCTCGACCAGCAGCAGGCGATCGAGCTCCTCCTGGACCGGATGAAGAAGACCCAGTCCAACGCGGAGTTCCTGCTCCAGATCCAGAAGACGACGCCGGCCCCGGGCAACGGGAACGACTGACGTCGTACCGGACCGGCTGAATCACAGGGCCGCCCCCGTCACTTCGGTGCCGGGGGCGGCCCTGTGCCGTGGGCCGGGCGAAGGTGACGCGGCCGCCCCCGGCATCCGTGGTCGAATCGAGACCTTTGCCACATGCGGGACGCGCCGCCGGGCCCGCCGCGATGCCTGTACCGGACAAGAAACCGCAGGTGAGCGCCGGATCACCGGCTGTTGAACCATGCCGGGTGTCCGTTTCGTCCTCACATGGAAACAACAGGTGGCTGTGCAACCCTTCTTCGTGCCACGGCGTCGTACGCGATACCGACATGTCGATGTTTCAGTGACCGGACACCGCTGCTGGAGGCGGGGCCTGCCCGGCGCATCAGGGCCGGACGGACCCGAGCCGGGAAAGCCGACGACCGAAGGAGACCCATGACCGAGCAGAACGGGAGCGGCGGCCGAATACGCCCCACCGGCAAGCGCCGGAAGAAGCCCTCCCGTCGCAGCAGGGCGACCGTGATCGCCGCCTGGACCCTGGCCGGCGCGGTCGTCGTCGGCGGTGCCGGACTGGGATTCGCCTACTTCAAGCTCAACGGCAACCTCAAGGCCGTCGACATCAACGCCGCGCTGGGCAAGGACCGCCCCGACAACATCGACAACGGCTCCCAGGACATCCTCGTGCTCGGCTCGGACTCCCGGTCGGGCGCGAACTCCGAGTACGGCGCCGACGAGGGAACGGCCCGCTCCGACACCGCGATGGTCCTGCACGTCAACAAGGGCCACAAGACGGCCTCCGTGGTCTCCATCCCGCGCGACACCCTCGTCACCCGCCCCGACTGCACCAGCGACACCACCGGGCAGACCGTCGCGGGCCGGCAGCGCGCGATGTTCAACACGGCGTACGAGGTCGGCGGACCGGCCTGCGCGGTCAAGACCGTCGAGGCGATGTCCGGCATCCGCATGGACCACTACCTCGAAGTCGACTTCACCGGCTTCAAGAAGCTCATCGACGAGCTGGGCGGGGTGAAGATCACCACCACCGAGGCGATCGACGACCCCAAGAGCCATCTGAAGCTCGAACCCGGCACCCACACCCTCGACGGGGAGCAGTCGCTGGGACTGGTCCGTACCCGCAAGAGCGTCGGCGACGGCAGCGACCTCGGCCGCATCCAGCTCCAGCAGGCCTTCATCAAGGCGCTGATGGAACAGGTCAAGACCGTCGGGGTGTTCTCGAACCCGAAGACCCTGTACGACCTCGCGGACACGGCCACCAAGACCGTCACCACCGACTCCGACCTCGGCTCGGTCAAGGAACTCACGTCCTTCGCCAACGGCCTCAAGGGGCTCGGCTCGAAGAACGTCCACATGGTCACGCTGCCCGTGCAGTACGACCCGGCCGACCCGAACCGCGTCGTACCGCTGGACACCGCCGCCCGGCAGGTGTGGACCGCGCTCGCGCAGGACAAGCCGATCCCCGCCTCCGCCACCGAGAAGTCGGCGGGCGACAAGGGCGCCGCGGGCGGCGTCGTACGGTGACCGGGCGGGCCGGGAATAGGTGCGGCCCGCCCCCGGTTTTGGGAGATACGGCCGGTCCTGGCAGACTGGTACGTCGGCCCCGGTTCACGGACGCGCAATCCGTGCGTGCGACCCGGAGCCCTCCCGAACCTAGGAGAAACCCTTGAAGCGCGACATCCACCCCGAGTACGTCGAGACGCAGGTCAGCTGCACCTGTGGCGCGTCGTTCACCACCCGGAGCACCATCGACGGCGGCAGCATCCGCGCCGACGTCTGCTCCGAGTGCCACCCGTTCTACACGGGCAAGCAGAAGATCCTCGACACCGGTGGCCGCGTGGCCCGCTTCGAGGCCCGCTTCGGCAAGGCTGCCGGCTCCGCCAGCAAGTAGCGAGCCACTGCGCCGGTTCTCGGCGCCCTCTTGCGGGGGCGTCGGGACCGGCGTTTTTTCCGGCCGGGGGTACGCGGCCCCGTCACGTATCCCCGCCCGGCCGGCATCACGCCGTCCAGCAGGCACGCACGAGTGAAGAAACCAGGAGCCCGAAGATGTTCGAGGCGGTCGAGGAACTGATCGGCGAGCAGACCGATCTGGAGAAGAAGCTCGCGGACCCCGCGGTCCACGCCGACCAGGCCAACGCGCGCAAGCTCAACAAGCGCTACGCCGAGCTGACCCCGATCGTCGCGACGTACCGCTCCTGGAAGCAGACCGGGGACGACATCGGGACGGCGCGCGAGTTCGCCGCCGACGACCCCGACTTCGCCGCCGAGGTCAAGGACCTGGAGAAGCAGCGCGAGGAGCTCACCGAGAAGCTCCGCCTGCTCCTGGTCCCGCGCGACCCCAGCGACGACAAGGACGTGCTCCTGGAGATCAAGGCGGGCGCGGGCGGCGACGAGTCCGCCCTGTTCGCCGGCGATCTGCTGCGGATGTACCTGCGCTACGCCGAGCGCGTCGGCTGGAAGACCGAGATCATCGACTCCACCGAGTCCGAGCTCGGCGGCTACAAGGACGTCCAGGTCGCCGTGAAGACCAAGGGCGGCAACGGCGCCACCGAGCCCGGCCAGGGCGTGTGGGCCCGGCTGAAGTACGAGGGCGGGGTGCACCGCGTGCAGCGGGTGCCGTCCACCGAGTCGCAGGGCCGCATCCACACCTCCGCCGCCGGTGTGCTCGTCACGCCCGAGGCCGAGGAGGTCGACGTCGAGATCCACGCCAACGATCTCCGTATCGACGTCTACCGCTCCTCGGGCCCCGGCGGCCAGTCCGTCAACACCACGGACTCGGCGGTCCGCATCACCCACCTGCCGACCGGTGTCGTCGCCTCCTGCCAGAACGAGAAGAGCCAGCTCCAGAACAAGGAGCAGGCCATGCGCATCCTGCGCTCGCGGCTGCTCGCCGCCGCCCAGGAGGCCGCCGAGCAGGAGGCCTCGGACGTACGGCGCAGCCAGGTGCGTACGGTCGACCGTTCCGAGAAGATCCGTACGTACAACTTCCCGGAAAACCGGATCTCGGACCACCGCGTCGGATTCAAGGCGTACAACTTGGACCAGGTGCTCGACGGCGACCTGGATTCCGTGATCCAGGCGTGTGTCGACGCCGACTCCGCCGCCAAGCTCGCCGCTGCGTGAGCCAAGCCCGCCCGACCCGTAAACCGTACGGAGAACCGCGATGAACCTGCTGCTCGCCGAGGTGGCCCAGGCCACCCAGCGGCTGGCCGACGCCGGTGTGCCCTCGCCGCGATTCGACGCGGAGGAACTCGCCGCGTTCGTGCACGGCGTCAAGCGGGGCGAGCTGCACCGGGTGCCGGACGCGGACTTCGACGCCCGCTACTGGGAGACCATCGCCCGCCGCGAGGCGCGCGAACCGCTCCAGCACATCACCGGCCGCGCTTTCTTCCGCTACCTGGAGCTCCAGGTCGGCCCCGGCGTCTTCGTCCCCCGCCCGGAGACCGAATCGGTCGTCGGCTGGGCGATAGACGCGGTGCGCGCGATGGACGTCGTCGAGCCGGTCGTCGTCGACCTGTGCAGCGGCTCGGGCGCCATCGCCCTGGCCATGGCCCAGGAGGTGCCGCGCTCCCGCGTGCACGCGGTCGAGCTCTCCGACGACGCCATCGAATGGACCAGGAAGAACGCCGCCGGATCCAGGGTCACCGTCCACCAGGGAGACGCGCTGAGCGCCCTCCCCGAGCTGGACGGCCAGGTCGACCTGGTCATCTCCAACCCGCCGTACATCCCGCTCACCGAGTGGGAGTACGTCGCACCCGAGGCCCGCGACCACGACCCGGAGATGGCCCTCTTCTCCGGCGAGGACGGCCTCGACACCATCCGCGGCATCGAACGCACCGCACACCGCCTGCTCCGCCCCGGCGGCCTCGTCGTCATCGAGCACGCCGACACCCAGGGCGGCCAGGTGCCGTGGATCTTCACCGAGGAGCGCGGCTGGGCGGACGCGGCCGACCACCCCGACCTGAACAACCGGCCGCGGTTCGCCACGGCCCGCAAGGCCATGCCGTGACCGGCGGCCACCACCCGCACGACCCGTACCCGCGACACCCGTACACGCTTGAGGAGGCCGGCTGATGGCACGGCGATACGACTGCAACGACGCGACCGACCGTACGACGGGTCTGCGTGAGGCCGCGTCGGCCGTCCGCCGCGGCGAACTGGTCGTGCTGCCCACCGACACCGTGTACGGCATCGGTGCGGACGCCTTCAGCGCCGAGGGCGTCGCCGATCTGCTGGACGCCAAGGGCCGCGGCCGCAACATGCCGACCCCCGTCCTGATCGGCTCCCCGAACACCCTGCACGGCCTGGTCACCGACTTCTCCGAGCAGGCCTGGGAGCTCGTCGACGCCTTCTGGCCCGGCGCCCTCACGCTCGTCGCCAAGCACCAGCCGTCGCTCCAGTGGGACCTCGGGGACACCCGCGGCACCGTCGCCATCCGGATGCCGCTGCACCCGGTCGCCATCGAACTGCTCACGGAGGTCGGCCCGATGGCCGTCTCCAGCGCCAACCTCACCGGCCACCCGGCCCCCGAGGACTGCGACGCGGCCCAGGAGATGCTCGGCGACTCCGTCTCCGTCTACCTCGACGGCGGCCCGACGCCCGGCATCGTCCCCTCGTCGATCGTGGACGTGACCGGCAAGGTCCCCGTGCTGCTGCGTGCCGGAGCGCTCTCCGTGGAGGAGCTCCGCAAGGTGGTACCCGACCTCGAGGTGGCCAATTGACCGCCCCTGAGGGGCGTGGCATAGCGGGGCGGGCCGACTCCTTCCGCATCCTCCACGTCAGCACCGGCAACGTCTGCCGCTCACCGATCACCGAGCGGCTGACCCGCCATGCCCTGGTGGACCGCCTCGGCGATCCGCTCGGCGGCGGACTGATCGTGGAGAGCGCGGGCACCTGGGGCCACGAAGGGGCCCCCATGGAGGCCAACGCGGAGACCGTCCTCGCCGACTTCGGCGCCGACACCACCGGCTTCGTCGGCCGGGAACTGCTCGACGAGCACGTGATCCGTGCCGACCTGGTGCTCACCGCCACCCGCGACCACCGCGCGCAGGTGATCTCGATGGGTCACTCGGCCGGCCTGCGGACCTTCACCCTCAAGGAATTCACCCGGCTGGTCCGGGCGATAGACCCCGCCACGCTGCCCGACCCGCGGGACGAGGGCGTCGTCGAGCGCGCCCGCGCGCTGGTCCGGGCCGCGGCCGCGCTGCGCGGCTGGCTGCTGGCCCCCACCGCCGAGGCGGACGAGGTGTACGACCCCTACGGCGCCCCGATCACGTTCTTCCGCTCCATCGGCGACGAGATCAACCAGGCCCTCGACCCGGTCGTCACGGCGCTGACGGGCGTGCCCACGCCGCACTGACGGGCGTACGCGCCTGCCGGGACCCCCTGCTCCCAACGGGTGTGCCGCGGCGCTGCACAGCGGGCATGAGGGCCTTCGCGGGCCTACATTTGGAGCTGACGCCAGCACTCCTCCCCAGGCCCGGAGCCCATCGATGCCGGTCACCACTCCAGCCGCACCGTCCTCCGCCCCCGGGGCCGCCCTGCCGCAGGACTTCGACGCCCTGCTCCGGGAGGACCCGGAGATCGCAGCCGTGCTGCTGGAGGAACTGCACCGCCAGTCCAGCACCCTGCAGCTGACCGCCGCCGAGAACTTCACCTCGCCCGCGGTCCTCGCCGCCCTCGGCTCACCCCTCGCGAACAAGTACGCCGAGGGCTATCCCGGCGCCCGCCACCACGGCGGCTGCGAGCAGGCCGACGCCGCCGAACGCATCGCCTGTCTCCGTGCCACCTCGCTCTTCGGCGCCGAGCACGCCAACGTCCAGGCGCACTCCGGCTCCTCGGCGGTCCTCGCCGCGTACGCGGCCCTGCTCCGCCCCGGTGACACGGTGCTCGCGATGGGCCTCTCGTACGGCGGTCACCTCACCCATGGTTCGCCCGCCAACTTCTCCGGCCGCTGGTTCGAGTTCGTCGGCTACGGGGTGGACTCCGAGAGCGGCCTGATCGACTACGAGCAGCTCCGCGCCCTGGCCCGGGCCCACCGCCCCAAGGCGATCGTGAGCGGCTCCATCTCGTACCCCCGCCATCCCGACTACGAGCTGTTCCGGGAGATCGCCGACGAGGTGGGCGCGTATCTGATCGCCGACTCCGCGCACCCGATGGGGCTGATCGCCGGGGGAGCGGCGCCGAACCCGGTGCCGTACGCCGACGTGGTCTGCGCGACCACGCACAAGGTGCTGCGCGGGCCGCGCGGCGGGATGATCCTGTGCGGCGCGGAGCTGGCCGAGCGCATCGACCGGGCGGTCTTCCCGTTCACCCAGGGCGGCGCGCAGATGCACACGGTCGCCGCGAAGGCCGTCGCGTTCGGGGAGGCGGCCACCCCGGCGTTCACGATGTACGCGCACCGCGTGGTCGCCCACGCCCGGGTGCTGGCCGCCGGTCTGGAGGCGGAGGGCTTCGAGGTCACCACGGGCGGCACGGACACCCACCTGATCGTCGCGGACCCGGCCCCGCTGGGCGTCGACGGACCGACGGCCCGCGCCCGGCTGGCGGCGGCCGGGCTGGTGCTGGACACCTGCGCGCTGCCCTACGGGGACGCCCGGGGCATCAGGCTCGGCACCGCGGCGGTCACCACGCAGGGCATGGACGACGCCGACATGGCCAGGCTGGCGGTGCTCTTCGGGACGGCGGTACGTGAGGAGAACGACATCCGCGCGGAGGTGCGGGAGCTGGCGGAGGAGCATCCGCCGTACCCGGTGTAGGCATCCGGGGTGGAACCGATCGGTCCGATGGCTGTGTCCTCGGTCATGAGGCCCGTGCAGCGCGGCCGTCCCCGATGGCCGGACGGTTTAGGGTGTGGGCTGAGATGGCCGGCGAAATCTATGGGGCAGCCCGTGCGTGATTACCTGCTGACGCTCTGTGTCACGGCCGCGGTGACCTATCTGCTGACCGGTCCGGTGCGTAAGTTCGCCATCGCGATCGGGGCGATGCCCGCGATCCGTGCGCGTGACGTCCACCGAGAACCGACACCGAGGCTCGGTGGCATCGCCATGTTCGGCGGGCTGTGTGCCGGACTGATCGTCGCGGCCCATCTCCACAACCTCGACTGGGTCTTCCAGCTCTCCACGGAACCGCGGGCGCTGCTCTCCGGGGCCGCGCTGATCTGGCTGATCGGTGTCCTGGACGACAAGTTCGAGATCGACGCCCTGATCAAGCTCGGCGGGCAGATGATCGCCGCCGCGGTCATGGTCATCCAGGGTCTGACGATCCTGTGGCTGCCGATCCCCGGCGTCGGCACCGTGGCGCTCACCCAGTGGCAGGGCACGCTGCTCACGGTCGCCCTGGTCGTCATCACCATCAACGCGGTCAACTTCGTCGACGGTCTGGACGGCCTCGCGGCGGGCATGGTGTGCATCGCCTCCGCCGCGTTCTTCCTGTACACGTACCGGCTCTGGTACGGGCACATGATCGAGGCCGCGGCTCCGGCGACGCTCTTCATGGCGATCCTGATGGGCATGTGCCTGGGCTTCCTGCCGCACAACATGCACCCCGCGCGGATCTTCATGGGCGACTCGGGTTCGATGCTGATCGGCCTGGTGCTCGCGGCCGGGGCGATCTCGGTGACGGGCCGGGTCGACCCGGACACGATGCGGCTCTTCGCCGGCAGCGAGCGCGAGGCCACCCACGCGATGCTGCCGGTCTTCATCCCGCTGTTGCTGCCGCTGACGATCATCGCGGTGCCGGCCGCCGACCTGGTGCTGGCGATCGTGCGGCGGACGTGGAACGGGCAGTCGCCGTTCGCGGCGGACCGCGGCCATCTGCACCACCGGCTGCTGGAGATCGGCCACTCGCACAGCAGGTCCGTGCTGATCATGTACTTTTGGTCGGCCCTGATCGCCTTCGGGGCGGTCGGCTACTCCGTGCACTCGACGTCCCTGTGGATCGTGCTGGTGATCATGGGGATGAGCACGCTGGGTCTCGTACTGCTGCTGATGCCCCGCTTCACCCCGCGGGCTCCGTACTGGGCGGAACGCTTCGTACCGCCTCGCTATCGCCGCAGGCGGGGCAAGGGCGAGGAGCCCGGGGAGGAAGCCGCGTCGGCGTCCGGTGCCCAACAGGAGCCGCTGGAGGGCGGGATGGGGCGGACGGGGCCCGAGTCGAAGGAGCGCGTTCCGGTCGTCGTGGGGGTCTCCGGCGTCAACGGGGCGACCGCCGTCGGCCCTCGTTCGCGTCTTTCGGACAGAGATCGGGCTGAATCCGCTCGCTGAGAAACGGGCATCAAGGGGCAATATCAGACAACACATTGAGTTGTCTTGCTCACATGCGCGAATTCACACTCACGTGTGACAGTAAGCACACTTTCTTGGTAAAGACCTCATCAAATAGTTTGTGATACCGTTCACGAAGCCCGGTGACGGAGCCGAAGGACCTGAGTAGCACGGTCCATTGGTGCGAGGCATCGACTCGAACCGGGCCCTTACGCTCGTCCATGACGACACACTGCCCACCCCCTGCAAGCGGAGCTGCCGCCATGCCGTCCAACGACGTCCGGACTCTCCTTCAAGCCGCCGTACCCACCGCTGCCGCCGGCGTCGTCGCCGTAGCTGTCAGCGCTGGTGTCGCGGGCGGCAAGGGAGCCCTTGGCGCGGGCGTTGCGACGATCGTGGTGATCCTCTTCATGGGGATCGGGCTGCTGGTCCTGCAACGGACCGCGCGGTCCCTGCCGCACCTGTTCCAGGCGATGGGGCTGATGCTTTATACGGCTCAGCTTCTCCTTCTGTTCATCTTTGTCGCCGCATTCAAGAACACGACGATGTTCAACCCGAAGGCCTTCGCGATCACGCTGGTCGCGATGACCCTCGTGTGGATCGGCGCACAGACGCGTGCGCACATGAAGGCCAAGATCCTTTACGTCGAACCCGAGTCCGACAAGGCGGAAAAGCCCAAGAACACGGGCTCGAAGTCGTGAAGGGTAGGGGCGGGATAAGTGCAGGTTCGAGACCCTGCTATCGTCCGGTTCCAACTGCGGCACTGCGGGCGCGGGCATGTGAGCTGACGCCTGCTCGATCGCGAGGCTCAATGCCTGACTGCCGCTCACACATCCGTAACACCAGTCCAGTGCCGAACCGCGGCTGCGCGCCGCGCCGACACAACGAGGTTGCCGTACCTATGCGCCACGCTGAAGGAGCCCGCGGTGAGTGCTGACCCGACACAGGTGCTCGCCTTCGAGACCGATTGCCACATCTTCGACGGTTGTGGTTTCCCGGCACCCGGCTTGCACTCGTTCCTGTTCGAGCCCCTGTGGGGCGACGCGGACAGCAACCTGTACTTCAACAAGCCGATGCTGCTGGCCCTGCTCGGCTCGATCATCGTCGTCGGCTTCTTCTGGGCGGCCTTCCGTAAGCCGAAGGTCGTCCCGGGCAAGCTGCAGATGGTCGCCGAGACCGGCTACGACTTCATCCGTCGCGGCGTCGTCTACGAGACCATCGGCAAGCGCGAGGGCGAGAAGTACGTCCCGCTCGTTGTCTCGCTGTTCTTCTTCGTCTGGATGATGAACCTCTGGTCGATCATCCCGGTCGCGCAGTTCCCGGTGACGTCCATCATCGCCTACCCGATCGTGCTGGCCCTGATCGTCTACGTGCTCTGGGTCAGCCTGACCTTCAAGCGGCACGGATTCGTCGGCGCCTTCAAGAACTTCACCGGGTACGACAAGTCGCTCGGCCCGGTGCTGCCGCTGGCCATGACGATCGAGTTCTTCTCGAACCTGCTCGTCCGGCCGTTCACCCACGCGGTCCGACTCTTCGCGAACATGTTCGCAGGCCACACGCTGCTGCTGCTGTTCACCATCGCCAGCTGGTACCTGCTCAACGGCATCGGGATCGCCTACGCGGGCGTCTCCTTCGTGATGGTCATCGTGATGACCGCCTTCGAGCTCTTCATCCAGGCGCTGCAGGCGTACGTCTTCGTGCTCCTGACTTGCACCTTCATCCAGGGCGCGCTCGCCAAGCACCACTGAGCATCCCGCACCCGACCCTTATTCGTCCGGTGGCCAACCCCCACCGGTCCGTGAAAGAGAAGGAAGAACTGGCATGTCCCAGACCCTTGCTGCCGTCACCGGCTCCCTCGGCTCCATCGGTTACGGCCTCGCCGCCATCGGTCCCGGCGTCGGCGTCGGCATCATCTTCGGTAACGGCACCCAGGCTCTCGCCCGTCAGCCCGAGGCTGCCGGTCTCATCCGCGCCAACCAGATTCTCGGCTTCGCCTTCTGTGAGGCGCTCGCCCTCATCGGTCTGGTCATGCCGTTCGTCTACGGCCAGTGATCTTCGGATCCACGACCAGCCCACTAGACGAAAGGCAATGACGTGAGCCAGATGCTTACGATCGCGGCTGAGACGGAGAATCCGCTCATCCCGCCGATCCCCGAGCTCGTCATCGGCCTCATCGCCTTCCTCATCGTCTTCGGCTTCCTCGCCAAGAAGCTCCTCCCGAACATCAACAAGGTTCTGGAAGAGCGCCGCGAGGCCATCGAAGGCGGTATCGAAAAGGCCGATGCGGCCCAGACCGAGGCCCAGAGCGTTCTTGAGCAGTACAAGGCTCAGCTCGCCGAGGCCCGTCACGAGGCCGCGCGCCTGCGCCAGGAGGCGCAGGAGCAGGGCGCTGTGATCCTGCAGGAGATGCGGGCGGAAGGCCAGCGGCAGCGCGAGGAGATCATCGCGGCCGGCCACGCCCAGATCGAGGCCGACCGCAAGGCCGCGGCCTCCGCGCTGCGTCAGGACGTGGGCAAGCTCGCCACCGACCTGGCCGGCAAGCTCGTCGGCGAGTCCCTGGAGGACCACGCCCGGCAGAGCGGCACCGTCGACCGTTTCCTCGACGAGCTCGAGGCGAAGGCCGAGGCTGTCCGATGAACGGCGCGAGCCGCGAGGCACTGGCTGCCGCACGCGAGTCCCTCGACGCGCTGACCGACAACACGTCGGTCGACGCGGCGAAGCTCGCCGAGGAGCTGGCCGCCGTAACGGCCCTGCTCCAGCGCGAGGTCTCACTGCGGCGGGTCCTCACCGACCCGTCGCAGGCCGGCGAGGCCAGGGCGGAGCTGGCCGGACGACTGCTGCGCGGTCAGGTGGGCGGCGAGACCGTCGACCTGATCTCCGGCATGGTCCGTTCCCGCTGGTCGCAGTCGCGTGACCTGGTCGACTCGACCGAGGAACTGGCGAACACCGCGGACCTCACCGCCGCCCAGCGCGGCGGAGACCTCGACGACGTCGAGGACGAGCTGTTCCGGTTCGGCCGGATCGTCGCCTCCGACAAGGGGCTGCGCGCCGCGCTCACCGACCGGTCCGCGTCCGCGTCCGCCAAGGGGCAGCTGCTGCACAGCCTGCTCGGCGGCAAGGCACGGCCCGCCACCGAGCGCCTCATCACGCGCCTTGTCACCCAGCCGCGTGGACGTAGCCTGGAAGAGGGACTCGAGTCCCTCTCCAAGCTGGCCGCGGAGCGCCGGGAGCGCATGGTCGCCGTGGTCACCTCGGCAGTGCCGCTCAGTGATCGGCAGAAGCAGCGCCTCGGCGCCGCCCTGGCGAAGATCTACGGCCGCCCGATGCACCTGAACCTCGACGTGGACCCCACGGTCCTCGGCGGGATCGCGGTGCGGGTCGGCGACGAGGTCATCAACGGCACCATCTCGGAGCGCCTCGAAGAGGCGACCCGTCGCATGGCCGGCTGACCGGCGCAACGCAGCAACAGAACAGAGCAAGACCAGCGGCCCGGTTGGGCCGTGCAGAAATTGCAGAAGATTCCTGGGGGTCGGCCCCCAGACCCCCTTAAGAAACTTCGGGCCCAACAAGGAGAGCAGGGAACCCAGATGGCGGAGCTCACGATCCGGCCGGAGGAGATCCGGGACGCGCTGGAGAACTTTGTCCAGTCGTACAAGCCGGACGCGGCCTCGCGCGAGGAGGTCGGTACGGTCAGCGTTGCCGGCGACGGCATCGCGAAGGTCGAGGGTCTTCCCTCGGCCATGGCGAACGAGCTGCTGAAGTTCGAGGACGGCACCCTCGGTCTCGCCCTCAACCTCGAGGAGCGCGAGATCGGTGCGATCGTCCTCGGCGAGTTCAGTGGCATCGAAGAGGGCCAGCCGGTGCAGCGCACCGGTGAGGTGCTCTCCGTCGGCGTCGGCGAGGGTTACCTCGGCCGCGTCGTCGACCCGCTCGGCAACCCGATCGACGGTCTCGGCGAGATCGCGACCGACAGCCGCCGCGCCCTCGAGCTGCAGGCCCCTGGCGTCATGGTCCGTAAGTCGGTGCACGAGCCGATGCAGACCGGCTACAAGGCCGTCGACGCCATGGTGCCGATCGGCCGCGGCCAGCGTCAGCTGATCATTGGTGACCGTCAGACGGGTAAGACCGCTCTGGCCGTCGACACGATCATCAACCAGCGCGACAACTGGCGCTCGGGCGACGTGAACAAGCAGGTGCGCTGCATCTACGTCGCCATCGGTCAGAAGGGCTCCACCATCGCCTCCGTGCGCGGTGCCCTCGAAGAGGCCGGCGCGCTCGAGTACACGACCATCGTCGCCGCCCCGGCGTCCGACCCGGCCGGCTTCAAGTACCTGGCGCCGTACACCGGTTCGGCCATCGGCCAGCACTGGATGTACCAGGGCAAGCACGTCCTGATCATCTTCGACGACCTCTCGAAGCAGGCCGACGCCTACCGCGCCGTGTCGCTGCTGCTGCGCCGTCCGCCGGGCCGTGAGGCCTACCCGGGCGACGTGTTCTACCTCCACTCGCGTCTGCTGGAGCGCTGCGCCAAGCTCTCCGACGACATGGGCGCCGGTTCGATGACGGGCCTCCCGATCGTCGAGACCAAGGCGAACGACGTGTCGGCGTTCATCCCGACCAACGTCATCTCCATCACCGACGGCCAGTGCTTCCTGGAGTCCGACCTCTTCAACGCCGGCCAGCGTCCGGCCCTGAACGTCGGTATCTCGGTCTCCCGCGTCGGTGGCTCCGCCCAGCACAAGGCGATGCGCCAGGTCTCCGGCCGTCTCCGTGTCGACCTCGCCCAGTACCGCGAGCTGGAGGCGTTCGCCGCCTTCGGTTCCGACCTGGACGCGGCCTCGAAGGCGTCGCTGGAGCGCGGTAAGCGCATGGTCGAGCTGCTGAAGCAGCCGCAGTACGCCCCGTTCCCGGTCGAGGAGCAGGTCGTCTCCATCTGGGCCGGCACCAACGGCAAGATGGACGACGTCCCGGTCGAGGACATCCGCCGCTTCGAGACGGAGCTGCTGGAGTACCTGCGCCGCGAGCGCAAGGACCTCCTGACCAGCATCCGCGAGGGCGCCAAGATGTCCGACGACACGCTGCAGGCGATCGCCGACGCCGTCGCCTCCTTCAAGCAGCAGTTCGAGACCTCGGACGGCAAGCTCCTGGGCGAGGGCTGATCGATGGGCGCTCAGCTTCGCGTTTACAAGCGCCGCATTCGCTCCGTCACCGCCACGAAGAAGATCACCAAGGCGATGGAGATGATCGCCGCCTCGCGCATCGTCAAGGCGCAGCGCCAGGTGGCGGCATCGACGCCGTACGCGACCGAGCTCACCCGCGCGGTGACCGCGGTCGCGACCGGCTCCACCACCAAGCACCCGCTGACCACCGAGGCCGACGCTCCGGCGCGGGCCGCGGTCCTGCTCATCACGAGCGACCGCGGTCTGGCCGGCGGTTACTCCTCCAACGCCATCAAGGCCGCGGAGCGACTGACCGAGCGGCTCCGGGGCGAGGGCAAGGAGGTCGTGAGCTATGTGATCGGCCGCAAGGGCGTCGCCTACTACGGATTCCGCGAGCGCAAGATCGAGGATTCGTGGACGGGCTTCACCGACAGCCCGACGTACGCGGATGCGAAGCGGGCCGCGGCCCCGCTGATCGAAGCGGTCACCAAGGAGACCGCCGAGGGCGGCGTGGACGAGCTGCACATCGTCTTCACGGAGTTCGTGTCGATGATGACGCAGAACCCGGTGGACAACCGGATGCTGCCGCTCAGCCTCGACGCCGCGAAGGAGGAGGCCGGCAAGGGCGAGATCCTGCCGCTCTTCGACTTCGAGCCGTCGGCGGAGGACGTCCTCGACGCCCTGCTTCCGCGGTATGTCGAGAGCCGGATCTACAACGCGCTGCTGCAGGCCGCTGCTTCCGAGCACGCCGCCCGCCGTCGTGCGATGAAGTCGGCCACCGACAACGCCGGTGAGCTCATCAAGAGCCTCTCCCGGCTTGCCAACGCGGCCCGCCAGGCCGAAATCACCCAGGAAATCAGCGAGATCGTCGGTGGTGCCAGTGCGCTGGCCGACGCGACCGCGGGGAGTGACAAGTAATGACGACGACAGTTGAGACGGCCGTTGCCACGGGCCGCGTCGCCCGGGTCATCGGCCCGGTCGTCGACGTGGAGTTCCCCGTCGACGCCATGCCGGACATCTACAACGCGCTGACCGTCGAGGTGGCCGACCCGGCCGAGGACGGCAAGCTCAAGACGCTGACGCTCGAGGTCGCCCAGCACCTCGGCGACGGCGTGATCCGTGCGATCTCGATGCAGCCCACCGACGGTCTGGTCCGCCAGGCCGCGGTGACCGACACGGGCACCGGCATCACGGTCCCCGTCGGTGACATCACCAAGGGCAAGGTGTTCAACACCCTCGGTGAGATCCTGAACAAGCCCGAGGCCGAGGCCGAGGTCACCGAGCGCTGGCCGATCCACCGCAAGGCGCCCAACTTCGACCAGCTCGAGTCCAAGACCGAGATGTTCGAGACCGGCGTCAAGGTCATCGACCTCCTCACCCCGTACGTCAAGGGTGGAAAGATCGGTCTGTTCGGTGGTGCCGGTGTCGGCAAGACCGTTCTGATCCAGGAAATGATCTACCGCGTGGCCAACAACCACGACGGTGTGTCGGTGTTCGCCGGTGTCGGTGAGCGCACCCGTGAGGGCAACGACCTCATCGAGGAAATGGCCGACTCGGGCGTCATCGACAAGACGGCGCTCGTCTTCGGTCAGATGGACGAGCCGCCGGGCACGCGTCTGCGCGTCGCGCTGGCCGGTCTGACCATGGCGGAGTACTTCCGCGATGTGCAGAAGCAGGACGTGCTCTTCTTCATCGACAACATCTTCCGGTACACCCAGGCCGGCTCCGAGGTGTCCACCCTGCTCGGCCGTATGCCGTCCGCGGTGGGTTACCAGCCGAACCTGGCCGACGAGATGGGTCTGCTGCAGGAGCGCATCACGTCGACCCGTGGTCACTCGATCACCTCGATGCAGGCGATCTACGTCCCCGCGGACGACCTGACCGACCCGGCCCCGGCCACCACCTTCGCCCACCTCGACGCGACGACGGTTCTCTCCCGTCCGATCTCCGAGAAGGGCATCTACCCGGCCGTGGACCCGCTGGACTCCACGTCCCGGATCCTGGACCCGCGTTACATCGCGCAGGACCACTACGACACCGCCATGCGTGTCAAGGGAATCCTTCAGAAGTACAAGGACCTCCAGGACATTATCGCCATTCTCGGTATGGACGAGCTCGGCGAGGAGGACAAGCTCACGGTCTTCCGCGCCCGTCGCATCGAGCGCTTCCTGTCCCAGAACACCCACGTCGCCAAGCAGTTCACCGGCGTGGACGGTTCGGACGTTCCGCTCGACGAGTCGATCGCCGCGTTCAACGCGATCGCCGACGGTGAGTACGACCACTTCCCGGAGCAGGCGTTCTTCATGTGCGGTGGCATCGAGGACCTCAAGGCCAACGCCAAGGAGCTCGGCGTCTCCTGAGCCCATGGCTCACCGAGGGGGACGGGGTGCGTCCCGTCCCCCTCACCACGCCCCGTAGAATTGACCCAACACCCGGCTCGAACGGCCGGGTGGTGACCCGAGGAGCCACCCTTGGCTGCTGAGCTGCACGTCGAGCTGGTCGCCGCGGACCGCAGTGTCTGGTCCGGCGAGGCCACCCTGGTCGTCGCGCGCACCACGTCCGGCGACATCGGCGTCATGCCCGGTCACCAGCCGCTTCTGGGTGTGCTGGAATCGGGCCCGGTGACGATCCGCACGAGCGACGGCGGCACTGTTGTCGCCGCTGTGCACGGCGGTTTCATGTCGTTCGCGGACGACAAGCTCTCGCTGCTCGCGGAGATCGCGGAGCTGGCGGACGAGATCGATGTCCAGCGCGCCGAGCGTGCGCTGGAGCGCGCGAAGTCGGACACGGACGCTGCTTCCGAGCGGCGCGCCGAAGTGCGACTGCGTGCGGTGGCGGTGCGCTAGCGCCCCGCGACCACGTAGCTTTACCCTCAGCCGCGGCCCGAGCTGGAGACCTCTCCAGACCGTGCCGCGGCTGAGGCGATGCAGGTGCGGTTGTAGTTCTGGTGGTATCCGTTACTCGACGACGCGAGGAGGTCGGTGGAGATGTTCCTCGCGCTGTGGGTGGGCGGGCTGGTCGTCGCACTGGTCCTGATGGGGCTCTTCGTCTTCGGTCTGCGCCGGCGGCTGATTCAGCGCTCCGGCGGGACCTTCGACTGCAGCCTGCGCTGGAACGTTCCGGAGGAGCCCGATCTGTCGGGCAAGGGCTGGGTCTACGGAGTCGCCCGGTACAGCGGGGACCGGATCGACTGGTTCCGGGTCTTCTCCTACGCTCCTCGACCCCGCCGGGTCCTGGAGCGTTCCGCTATCGAGGTGGTCGCCCGGCGGCTGCCCGAGGGCGAGGAGGAGCTCGCGCTGCTGTCCGATGCCGTGGTGCTCGGCTGTCTCCACCGGGAGACCCGCCTGGAGCTGGCCATGAGCGAGGACGCGCTGACCGGGTTCCTCGCCTGGCTGGAGGCGGCGCCGCCCGGCCAGCGGGTCAACGTGGCTTAGCGGTCAGGTGACGACGGACCGTCAACGCCCGGGATCCGCGATGATGTGGCGGCGGGCGGGACGGGCGTGGCCTGGTGGTAGTACATCCGCCATGTCGAGGCCGCACCTTGCTTGCGCCAGAGCGAACTTCGCCGTGCCCGGTTGCCGTCCGACATGGTCTCGTACGTGAGATGCACCAGCCCGGGAGAGAGCAGGACCCCGGTGAAATCAGAGGGCTCGTAGCGCGGGCCGCTTTCCGTGGCACCGTCCAGTTCGGGCAGCGCGGCAATCATCTCCTCATAGGTCCACCGCCGCCCGGAAGCGCCGACCTCCACGAAGTCCGGGTCCATCAGCTGCCGGGCGAGCGAACGCGTGGCACGCACGGCGGGGTCCATGAGGCGCAACTCGCCCGCGATCGCTTCACTTACCTCATCTGTTTCTCGGCTCATGCAGACATCTTCGGCCAGGCGGCCTAACCCTTCGCAACCGAGTTACCGCCCGCCGAGCAGACGGAAAAACCGGGGAGACGGGGGGCGGACCCGTCTCCCCGGCTGCTTTCCGGGGTGGTGCGCGGTGCTGGTGGGGGGGTTGTCCCAGACCGTGAGGGCTACTTCAGGCCGCTGTTGATCGCGCCGACGAGTTCACCGTTGGCGGTGTCGCCGCTGAACTCCCAGAAGAACGCGCCTCCCAGGCCCTGGCTCTTCGCCCAGCTCATCTTGGACGTGATGGTGGCCGGGGTGTCGTAGCTCCACCAGTTGGTGCCGCAGTGGGCGTAGGCGGTGCCGGCGACGGTGCCGGTGGCCGGGCAGCTGTTCTTGAGGACCTTGTAGTCCTCGATGCCCGCCTCGTAGGTGCCGGGTGCGGCGCCGGTTGCGGTGCCGCCGGGGGCGTCCTGGGTGACGCCGGTCCAGCCGCGGCCGTAGAAGCCGATGCCGAGCAGCAGCTTGGCGGCGGGGACGCCCTGGGCCTTCAGCTTGGCGATGGCGTCGGCGGAGTTGAAGCCGGCCTGCGGGATGCCGTTGTACGAGGTCAGCGGGGAGTGCGGGGCGGTCGGACCCTTTGCCGCCCAGGCGCCGAAGAAGTCGTACGTCATCACGTTGTACCAGTCCAGGGACTGGGCGGCGCCGGCGTAGTCGGCGGCGTCGATCTTGCCGCCGTCGGAGCCGTCGGCGGTGATGGCGGCCGTCACGAGGTTGTTGCTGCCGAACTTCGAGCGCAGCGCGGAGGTGAGGCCCTTGAGCGCGGCCGGGCCGCTGGTGTCGCAGGTCAGACCACAGGCGTTGGGGTACTCCCAGTCGATGTCGATGCCGTCGAAGACATCGGCCCAGCGCGGGTCCTCCACCAGCTTGTAGCAGGAGTCGGCGAACGCGGCCGGGTTCTTCGCGGCCTCACCGAAGCCACCGGACCAGGTCCAGCCGCCGAACGACCACAGGACCTTGATGTGGGGGTACTTGGCCTTGAGCTTGCGCAGCTGGTTGAAGCTGCCGCGCAGCGGCTGGTCCCAGGTGTCGGCGACGCCGTCGACGGACTTGTCGGCGGTGTACGCCATGTCGTAGTCGGCGTAGGAGTCACCGATGGTGCACTTGCCGCCCTGGACGTTGCCGAAGGCGTAGTTGATGTGCGTGATCTTCGCGGCGGAACCCGAGGTGTCCAGGTTCTTGACGTGGTAGTTCCGGCCGTAGACGCCCCAGTCGGTGAAGTAACCGAGGTTGACCTTGCCGCCGGTGCCGGGGTCGGGGTTGCCGCCACCGCCGGTGGTGCGGACCTTGACCGCGCCGCTGACCGGGCCGGTCTGGCCGGCGGTGTCACGGGCCTGCACGGTGTACGAGTAGTCGGTTCCGGCCTTGAGGCCGGAGTCGGTGTACGTCGTACCGGTGACCGTCGAGACGACCGTGCCGTCGCGCAGCACGTCGTAGTTCTTGATGCCGTTGTCGTCGGTCGCGGCGGTCCAGCTCAGCTTGGCCGAGGTGTCGGTGACGGCGCTCGCGGTGGGGGTGCCCGGCGCCGAGGGGGCGTTGTCACCGGGGACGCTGCCGCCGTCGCAGGAGGCGCCGTTCAGCTTGCAGCCGGCGGGGGCGCCGGGGCCGGTGCCGTTGAAGCCGAAGCTGACGGAGGCGCCGGGGGCGACCGAACCGTTCCAGCCGAGGTTCTTGGCGGTCCAGTGGGTGCCGGAGCTGGTGACGGTGGCGTCCCAGGCGGAGCCGACGGTGGTGCCGGAGGGGAAGTCCCACTCGATGGTCCAGGAGGACAGGGCGGTGGTGCCGGTGTTCTTCACCGTCCACTGTCCCTCGAAGCCGGAGCCCCAGTCGGACTTCTTGACGAAGGACGCGGTCGCCGAGGTGGCGGCCTCGGCGGGGGAGGCGAGGCCGACCATCGCGGCGAGTGGAAGCAGCAGCGCGGTGATGCCGGCGACCGCTCTGGATCTGGTGGCTCTTCCGGTCCCGAGTCTGAATCGGGTCCGGCGTAGGGGGGTTTCAGTGCTCAACGGTGCTCCTCGGGTGAGGTCCGGACAAACGGGGGTGGTCCGTGGACTGCAAACCCTGCGCCGCCCTGAGCGCGCCTTGTCATGGCGTGCTCACCGCAGTGTGTTCGGTGAGATTAGGAAGGTCTGGACCAATCGTCAAGAGGTCTGGACCAAAGTTCGCTGCTAAACGTCAGATGCCCAACTCCTGTGCGAGCACCGCTGCCTGGACCCGGCTGCGCAGCTCCAGCTTGCCCAGCAACCTGCTCACATGGGTCTTCACCGTCGCCTCCGCCATGGAGAGCCGGACCGCGATCTCGGCGTTCGGCAGCCCCTCGCCGAGGCAGCCCAGAACCTCACGCTCCCTCCGGGTGAGAACATCGAGCACCGAGAGGTCGGGCGCCTTCGCCGGCCGTACGGGAGAGGCCCCGGCGAACTCGGCGATCAGGCGGCGCGTCACGGCCGGGGCGATCAGGCCCTCGCCGCGCGCCACCGTGCGTACCGCGTCCAGCAGTTCGCGCGCTTCGGCGTTCTTCAGCAGGAAGCCCGCGGCACCCGCCCGCAGCGCCCCGAAGACGTACTCGTCGAGATCGAAGGTCGTCAGCACCAGTACGTCGGCGAGCCGTTCGGCCACCACCCGCCCGGTCGCCGACACCCCGTCCAGCCGCGGCATCTGAACATCCATCAGCACCAGATCCGGCCGGAGTTCGCGGGCCAGGCGCACCGCCTCCTCGCCGTCCCCGGCCTCGCCCACGACCTCGATGTCGGGCGCGCTGCGCAGAATGAGCACCAGCCCCGCCCGGACGGCCGACTGGTCCTCGGCGACCACAACCCGGATCGTCATGTCCTCGATACCCCTTCCTCCACGGGCAGTTCGGCCCGTACCCGCCAGATCCTCATGCCGCCGGTGGCCGACGGACCGGCCTCGATCACGCCGCCCAGCAGCGCCACCCGCTCCCGCATCCCCACCAGGCCCGCCCCCGAACCCGGTGCGCGCGGTCCGGGACGGTCCCCGAGCACACTGCTGACCTCCACCGTGAGCAGCCGCCCGGACTGCCCGAGCCGCACCACGACCGGGCCGGGCGCGGCGTGCTTGAGCGCGTTCGTCAGGGACTCCTGGACGATCCGGTACGCGGCCAGCTCGACCGGCGCGGCAAGCGGCCCCCGTTCCTCCCGGGTGTCCTCGAAGGCGCAGGTCAGGCCACTCGGCGCGGCGCTCGTACGGGTCTGCTCGACCAGTGCGTCCAGTGAGGCGAGGGTGGGCGAGGCGGCCGGTTCCAGGGCCCCGCCGCCGGTGCGCAGCAGCCCGATCAGCCGGCGCATCTCGGCGAGGCCGTCGACGCTGTTCTTCCGGATCACGCCGAGTGCCTCGCGCGAGGTGCCGGGGTCGTCGATGGAGAGCGCGGCGGTGGAGTGGATGGCAATCGCCGAGAGGTGGTTGGCCACCATGTCGTGCAGTTCACGGGCCATCCGGGTGCGTTCGGCGGTCACCGCCTGGGTCCGGTCCATCTCGGCCAGCAGCGCGGTCTGGTCGGCGCGCAGCCGGGCGGCCTCGGCGGCGTCCCGGTGGTTGCGGACGCTGACCCCGGTGATGGCGGGCAGGAACGAGACCATGCCGGTGACGACGCCGATGAGCAGCGCCTGGGGGTTGCGGAACCAGGCCAGGAAACCGATGGTGATCCCGACCGTGATCAGGAACGTGGTCACCGGGATGCGGCGGGCGGCGGACGGTTTCCCGTACAGCACGGCCGCGTACATGAGGTCCGTGAACATCAGGACCGTCGCGAGGTTCCCGACGGTGAACTGGTCCGCGACCAGCGCGAGCGTGCCGATGACCAGGGCCGGCTGCGGGGCGGTCCTGCGGACCAGTTCGAGCACCGAGACGACGGCGAGCGGCAGCAGCGAGACCCAGGGGGCGACGAAGTCCCGGTCTCCCTGGAGGCGCAGGCCGAGCGCCCACAGGACGAGGCCGCCGAGGAGTCCGACGGCGGCCATGAGCACGTCGTGGCGGTGTGGCCGGGCGATGGAGAACACCCTCCCATCCAACACGGCGGCCCGCGCCCGGACCTCCCTACCGGGGGTGAGGAGCCAGTACATCGAAGGATGCAGTCGTGGTTCGTCACTGCCGACGACGAATCCTCGCGGCCGGGCCGGGAGGCTGGAGGCAACGGGAAGGGGAAGTGCCGTGATCGTCACGCTGATCGTGCTCTGCGAGGTCGCTTTCTGGGTGCTGCTGGCCGCGGGACTCGCGCTGCGGTACCTGGCGAAGATGCCGCGACTGGGTGCGGGTGTGCTGCTGTGCGAGCCGCTGCTGGAGGTCGTGCTGCTGGTGGTGACGGCCATCGATCTGAAGAACGGGGCGCAGCCCGACTGGAAGCACGGGCTCGCCGCGGTCTACATCGGCTTCACGGTGGGCCTCGGCCACTCCACGATCCGCTGGGTCGACGCCCGGGTCGCCCACCGCTTCGCGGGCGGGCCGCCGCCGGTGCGTCCGCCGAAGTACGGTACGGCGCGCGCGGTGCACGAGTGGAAGGTCGCGGCGCGCTGGACGGTCGCGGCGGTGACCGCGCTGGCGCTGCTCCAGGCGGCCGTCTGGTACGTGGGCGGGGACGGCGACGTCTCCTCGCTCCGGGCGTGGCAGCAGAAGATGCTGTTCGTGATCGGGCTCAACGTGGTCATCGCGGGAAGCTACACGCTGTTCCCGAAACGCGAGCCGGCCGGGCGCTGAGCGGCCGGACGGGCGGGGAGCCCGCATCCGTCCGGCCGCTCCGGCTCGCGGTGGCTACCGCTCCCCGCCCGGCACCCACAGCACGTCGCCGACCTCCTTGTTCGCCGTCCTCGCGAGGATGAACAGCAGGTCGGAGAGGCGGTTGAGGTACGTGGCGGTCAGCGCGTTCATCACGTCGCCGTGCACCTCCAGCGCCGCCCAGGTGGACCGCTCCGCGCGCCGGACCACCGTGCACGCCTGGTGCAGCAGTGCCGCCCCGGGCGTACCGCCGGGCAGGATGAAACTGCGCAGCTTCTCCAGCTGCTCCAGGAAGTGGTCGCAGTCCGCCTCCAGCTTGTCGACGTAGCTCTGCTCCACCCGCAGCGGCGGGTACTTCGGGTCCTCGACGACCGGGGTCGACAGATCGGCGCCCACGTCGAACAGGTCGTTCTGCACACGGACGAGGACCTTCACGACGTCCTCGGAGAGCTGCCCGAGCGCGATCGCGGTACCGATGACGGCGTTGGCCTCATTGGTGTCGGCGTACGCGGAGATCCGCAGATCGGTCTTGGCGGTGCGGCTCATGTCGCCGAGGGCGGTGGTGCCCTGATCGCCGGTGCGCGTGTAGATGCGTGTCAGATTGACCATGTCGCCAGGCTAGTGCCCCACCCGGCGGAAGGCCCGGGCGCCCACCGCCGTGGCCGCGACCGCGAAGGCGACCGCCACCAGTGCCCCGTACAGCATGTGCGGAGTGGCGTACGAGCCCACGTACGCGTCCCGCACCGCGTCCACGAGGTAGCGCAGCAGTGTGAAGTGCGACGTGATGTCCAGCCATGCCGGCCCCAGTGTCATCGGCAGCATCAGGCCGGAGAGCAGCATGGCCGGCATCACCACCGCGTTGATGACGGGCCCGAACTCCTGCGGCGTCGCGACCTTCATGGCCAGCGCGTACGAGAGCGAGGCCAGCGCGACGGCGAGCAGAGCGACGAACACGAAGCCGATCAGCACCCCGGGCAGCGGCGCGCGCAGACCCATCGCCAGGGCGGCCAGGACCAGCAGCACCGCCTGGGCCACGAAGAGCAGGGCGTCCCGCAGGACCCGGCCCAGCAGCAGCGCCAGTCGGCTGACCGGAGTCACCCGCATCCGCTCCACCACCCCGGTGGACTTCTCGACGATGATCGAGAATCCGGCGAACGAGGCCCCGAAGAGCACCAGTTGCAGAAGCAGACCGGGGATCAGGACCTGCCAGGAGTCACCGGACGAACCGAGCGGCAGACCGTCCAGGAGCGGGCCGAAGAAGAGCAGGTACAGCAGCGGCATCAGTACGCCGAAGAGCATCTGGAAGCGGGAGCGCAGGGTCTGGCGGGCGTACCGGCCGAAGACGAGCGCGGTGTCGTGGACCAGCATCAGAGCCCCTGTACGGAGAGAGGTGCGGCGTCGGCGGGCGCGGCGGCGCGGCCGGTGATCGCGAGGAAGGCTTCCTGGAGCGGGGCGGTGGGGGAGCCGGCGTACTCGGCCTTGAGTGCGGCCGGGGTGCCCTCGGCCACGACGACGCCCCGGTCGATGACGATCAGCCGGTCGGCGAGCGCGTCCGCCTCGTCGAGGTAGTGGGTGGTGAGGACGACCGTCGTGCCGTGGACGTCGCGCAGCCCGCGCACCAGGTCCCACAGGTCGAAGCGGCTGCCCGGGTCCAGGCCGGTGGTGGGTTCGTCGAGGAAGAGGACGGGAGGGCGGTGGACGATGCCCATCGCGATGTCCAGGCGCCGGCGCTGACCGCCCGAGAGGGTGGCCGCCTTCCGGTCGAGCAGATCGTCGAGGCCGAGCAGGCGGGCCAGCTCGGCGGCCCGTCCGTCCGCCTCCGCCCTGCTCAGCCGGTACAGCCGCCCCTGGGTGACCAGCTCCTCCCGCACGGTCAGGTGCGGGTCGACCCCGCCCGACTGGGCGACGTATCCGCACTTCGCCCGTGCCCCGGCCGGGTCGCCGGCCAGATCGTGCCCGGCGACGGTGGCCGCGCCGCCGGTGGGGGCGAGCAGGGTGGTCAGCATCCGCAGAGTGGTGGTCTTGCCCGCCCCGTTGGGGCCGAGGAGGCAGACGATCTCGCCCGCCGAGACCGTCAGGTCGACGGACCGCACGGCGTGCACCGGTCCGCTCGCGCTGTCGAAGGTCCGGGCGAGCCCGGCCGTACTGATGATTGGCATAGTGACCACAAAAACAGAGTCGTTGGAAAAATGCAATGACACCAAAATTTCATCGGCTCAGGCCTCGGGCCTACGATGGGTGGATGGCCGAGGGACTCAGGGAACGCAAGAAGCGCCAGGCGAGGCAGCACATCTCGGACCTCGCGACCGGGCTGTTCCTGGAGCACGGTTTCGTGACGGTGACCGTCGCCGAGATCGCCGAGCTGGCGGACGTCTCCGTCAACACGGTCTACAACTACTTCCCCGCCAAGGAGGACCTCTTCCTCGACCGGATGAAGGGCGTCACCCAGCGGGTGGCCCGCTTCGTCCGCGCCCGCGACAAGGGCGAGTCGGCGGCCGAGGCGGTGCTGCGGGAGCTGCGGGCCCTGGTCGTCGCGGTGTCGCCGGAGCTCGGACTGATGGACGGCTTCGCCGACTTCATGCGCGTCATCGAGGAGGCACCCACGCTCCAGGCCAGGCTCTCCCGACTCCAGCAGGAGGTCCTGGAGGCCGTCGTCGCCACCCTGCGCGAGGAGACCGGCGCACCGGCCGACGATCCGCTGCCGGACCTGGTCGGCGGTCAGCTGGCCTGGATCGAGGGAGCCCTCGTCGGCCACATCGGCCGGGAGATGCTGGCCGGGCGCAAGGCGGCCGAGGTCTCGCGCGACGCACTCGTCGTGCTCGACGAGATCGAGGAGCTCCTCGGCGAGAAGGTCCTCAACTACGCCCGACGCGCCGCCGAATGAGCGGTGCCGGTGTGATGTCCGTCATGTGAGACGTGACGCGCATCTCTTCCCGGCCCCAGCGCCCCTCACGGGTACTAATCTCCGCCGGAGAGCATGTGAACAACCGTTAGGACCGGCCGTGCAGGGACCAGCTGCAGAGGCGAACAGAAACCAAGGGGTGCAGACGTGGCCAGGAAGCTCGCCGTCATCGGAGCCGGACTCATGGGGTCGGGCATCGCGCAGGTCTCCGCCCAGGCGGGCTGGGACGTGGTGCTGCGCGACGTCACCGACGAGGCCCTGACCCGTGGACGCGACGGCATCAAGGCCTCGTACGACAAGTTCGTCTCCAAGGGCAAGCTGGACGCGGCCGACGCCGAGGCCGCGCTCGCCCGCATCACGACCACCACCGACCTCGACGCGGTCGCCGACGCGGATGTCGTCGTCGAGGCCGTCTTCGAGAAGCTGGAGGTCAAGCACGAGATCTTCCGGGCCCTCGACAAGATCGTCCGGGACGACGCCGTCCTCGCCTCCAACACCTCCGCCATCCCGATCACCAAGATCGCGGCCGTGACGGAGCGCCCCGAGCGCGTCGTCGGGGTGCACTTCTTCTCGCCGGTCCCGATGATGCAGCTCTGCGAACTCGTCCGGGGCTACAAGACCAGCGACGAAACCCTCGCCACCGCACGGGAGTTCGCCGAGTCCGTCGGCAAGACCTGCATCGTGGTCAACCGTGACGTGGCCGGCTTCGTCACCACCCGGCTGATCTCGGCGCTCGTCGTCGAGGCCGCCAAGCTGTACGAGTCGGGCGTCGCCTCGGCCGAGGACATCGACATCGCCTGCAAGCTCGGCTTCGGCCACGCAATGGGCCCGCTCGCCACGGCCGACCTGACCGGCGTCGACATCCTGCTGCACGCCACGAGCAACATCTACACCGAGTCGCAGGACGAGAAGTTCGCCGCACCGGAGCTGATGCGCCGGATGGTGGATGCAGGTGACATCGGCCGCAAGAGCGGGCAGGGCTTCTACACGTACTGATCGTTTTCGGTCCTCCGGTTGCCTGATCTGCCCGTCGGTCGGGCCCGGAGGACCGGGGGAGTCTCCCGGAAGCAGTGGTTCCGAGTGGGCCCTCGCCGTGCCTCAGTCACTCTGCGGAGTGAATTCGGTATCGGTTCGCTTACAGACGGAAACTTCCCTGTCTCCGCCGCAGTCACTTGTGGGAGAGACAGAACAGACAGACGAACCTTGCTACGGAGCATTCCAGGGGAGCGCATATGCACATCAGGGGCGACCACGCCGAGCTGGTCGTCGGGGGCCGCCTCGACGTCCGAAGCGCGGCGGACGCCCGTACGGCCCTGCACTCGGCCCTCGACGACGGCGTCGGCGACCTGGTGCTCGACCTGACCGAGCTGGATTCCTGGGACGCCACCGGACTCGGCGTCATCATGGGCGCGCACCGCCGGGCCGGACGGGCCGGGCGGCGGCTGGTGCTCCGCGGCGTGCCGCCGCAGATGCAGCGCCTGCTGGTCGCGACCCGGCTGCACCGCATCCTGGCCATCGAGGGCGGAATCGCCGCGGACTCGCTGCCGCGCGTGTAGCGGCGCGCGCCGCGGTCGAAAGCGCGCATTCCGCACGAGAACGTGCGCTTCGGGCGGCGTGGCCCCCCGACTGTGCGCGGACACCGGGCGACGGTCTAGGGTTCGGCCGTCCGCCGATTGACGAACCCACCGGGCGGACACCGGACCAGAAGCGACAGCGGGGCGTGCGAGGCCGGAGGGGCAATCGTGCGCGACGCGTCTGGGGGCTTTGGCGATGGACCCGACACACCGGGGACCGGAAGAGTACGGCCGGGACAACGACGGCTTCGGCGAGGGGCCGGGCCGCAGACGGCCGGCCCGCGACCAGCTGACCCCGGACCCCGGCCACCCGACGCCGCCGCAGGCACGCGTCGTCCGGCTCATAGCGGGCGAGTACCTCCTCACCGTCAACCCGGTCGACGGCAGCGAGGTCGAGCTGTGCCCGCCGGGGGAGCAGCCCGGCGCCCCGGCCCGGCGCACCGCGGCCGGGCGCGCCGATCGCGAACGCGCCACCGCACCGCCCGTACCGCCGGGCCCGCCCGCCCCCCAACTTCCGCTCCTGGAGCGCGCGCAGGAACGCGAACGGCTGGCGCGCCTGCTGGCCCAGGGCCGCTCGGTGCGGCTCACCGGACCGGCCGGATCCGGCCGCACGGCGCTGCTGGACGCCGTCGCGGCCGACTGCGCGGACCTCGCACCCGACGGAGTCGTACGGCTCAATGGCTACAAGCGCACCGCCACCGACCTGCTGTACGGGCTCTTCGAGGCCGTCCACGACTCGCCGCTGCACCGCCCCGACCGCGCCGGGCTGCTCGAAAAGGTCCGGAGCATCGGCGCCGTCGTCCTCCTCGACGACCTGGAGTTCGGCGGGGCCGCGCTGGAGGAGCTGCTCGACGCGACACAGGAGTGCGCCTTCCTGTTCGCGACGGTTCCGGACGTCGCCGCGCCCACCACCGACTCGCACCTCGAAGAGGTCTTCCTCGCGGGCCTCGGCCGCAGCGCCGCGGTCGACCTGCTGGAGCGGGCCGTCGAGCGCCCGCTCACCGAGGAGGAGTCGAACTGGGCGGGGGACCTCTGGTTCGAGTCCGAGGGGCTGCCGCTGCGCTTCGTCCAGGCGGGCGCCCTGCTGCGCCAGCGCGACATCCTGCGTACCGACCCCGAGGCGTACGGCGTCTTCGGCGGCGGCGACGGCCGGCCCGCGGAGGTCCCCTTCGGGCACGACCAGGACGTCGACGGCGTCCACATTCCGCTGCCCAGCCTCGGGGAGGGCGCGGCCCCCGCCCCGCTGCTCGCCTCACGGCTGAGCGCGTCCGCCCGCGACACCCTGCGCTTCGCGGTGGCCCTCGGCGGCGAGGTGCCGCACCAGGCGCACCTGCCGGCGCTCATCGGCGACACCCACGCGGACGCCGCGCTCGGCGAGCTGGCGGGCTGCGGGCTGCTCTCCCCGGCCGGTGCCCGCTACCGGCTGGCCGCCGGTGTGGTGACCCAGCTGGAGGCCGCCGGATACGGCGAGGACGCCACCGACCGGGCGCGGACCGCGGCCCAGCACTACGCCTGGTGGGCCGGTCACCCCTCGGTCACCCCCGAGCGGGTCACGGCCGAGGGCGACGCGGTCGTCGCGGCGATGGCCCAGCTGGTGCCCGGCGACGGGGCGGGGCAGACCAGCGTGGCCGTGCTGCTGGCCCGCAGCGCCTCTCCGGCCTTCGCGGCGGGGCTGCACTGGGGCGCCTGGGAGCGGGCGCTGCGGATCGGCCAGGAGGCGGCCAGGCTCGCCGGAGAGGTCGCCGAAGAGGCGTACTTCCACCACGAGTTGGGCATCCTGGCGCTGCTGGCCGGCAATCCGGACCGGGCCAGGGCCGAGCTGGAGACCTCGATCGGCATGCGCGGGGCGCTCGCCGACAAGTCCGGCGCGGTGGCCGGACGGCGCGCCCTCGCGCTGGTCGCGGACCGTTCCGGCGGCCCGCTGCCCGTGGTCCTCACCCCGCCGGGGGACGAGCTTCCCGTCCCGCGGCCGGAGGAGCCGCCGACATCGCCCGTCCGCGCCACGCCGTCGGTGACGCAGACGCTGTCGGGGCCGTACGAGGCCACCACGGTGATCTCGCCGCAGAGCACCCGAGGGGCCGGCGGGAAGGGGCGCTTCGCGGTGCTCGCCGGGGCCCGGCGCAACCTGGTCGCCACGGCCGCGGGCGTACTCCTGACCGGTGTGCTCGGCACGGTGGTGGCGCTGGGGCTGACCTCCGGCGACGACGACGTCCAGGGGAACCAGGACGTCACCACCGAGCAGTCGCAGAGCCAGGACGACGGCGAGGACGAGGTCCCGGCCGACAGCCCGGCGGACGGTGCGACGCCCGGCGACACGGCAACCGGCGGCAGCGCGTCGACGCCGGGCCCGTCGAGCAGCGCGATCACGCCGAGCGGCAGCGGCACCCCGTCCCCGGACCCCTCGGGACCGAGCGGCAGCCCGTCGTCGGACACCCCGGCCGACAACAAGCCGTCGTCGCGCAAGCCGTCCACGTCGCACAAGCCGTCCCAGTCGCCCACGACGCCGAAGCCGACCGGTCCGACCGGGAGTCCGACGGACACCGGCTCCCCGAGCCCGACGGACACCGCCACCGAACCCGAGCCGTCCTCGCCCGACACCTCCGACTCGGCGAGCGGGCCGTCCTCCTCGTCATCGGCCGCGGAGAGTGCGGAGAGCAGCCCGACGGCGGCCTGAGCGGCCCCGGGAACGGGCGAACGCCGGACGTGACACACACGTCCGGCGTTCGGGGTCGGGGAGCGGAAAGGGTCAGAAGAGCCGCAGCTTGTCGTCCTCGATCCCGCGCAGCGCGTCGTAGTCGAGAACGACACAGCCGATCCCGCGGTCCGTCGCCAGCACCCGCGCCTGCGGCTTGATCTCCTGGGCCGCGAAGATGCCCTTCACCGGGGCGAGATGGGGATCGCGGTTGAGCAGCTCCAGATAGCGGGTCAGCTGCTCCACACCGTCGATGTCGCCGCGCCGCTTCAGCTCCACGGCGACCGTCCCGCCGTCGGCGTCCCGGCACAGGATGTCGACCGGGCCGATGGCGGTGAAGTACTCGCGGCGGATCAGGGTGTAGCCCTCGCCGAGTGTCTCGATCCGGTCGGCGAGCAGCTCCTGCAGATGCGCTTCGACGCCGTCCTTGATGAGACCCGGGTCGACACCCAGCTCATGGGACGAGTCATGGAGGACCTCCTCCATCGTGATGATCAGTTTCTCGCCCGCTTTGTTCACCACGGTCCAGATACCCGCGGTGTCGTCGGTGCCCTCCTTGAGGGTGCAGGGCGGCGACATCCAGTTGAGGGGTTTGTACGCCCTGTCGTCGGCGTGGATCGACACGCTCCCGTCCGCCTTCACCAGGATCAGACGGGGAGCGGAGGGCAGGTGGGCCGTGAGCCGGCCGGCGTAGTCCACGGAGCAGCGGGCGATGACGAGACGCATGGTCGGCAACGCTACTCGACGAGGGGCGCTCCACGCGATTCTCCCCCTGTCGCACCCGTCACCCGGGTTGACTCCGGGGGGCGCCGATCGGGCTTGCCCCTCTTTGCGCCCCTTCGTTATTGGCCGGTTGTGTTCCCAATCTCCTGGTGCGGCCAGGACTGCGCCCTTACCGTGTAATCAGGAGGTCGCCGTCCGTGTACGCTGCGTCGCCGTCCTCCTTCCCAGCCCGTAAGGCCCCGGCCCGGCGTCGGGGTCGCGAGAGGAGAACCCATGTCGCTCGACGTCTCACCGGCGCTGTTGGAACAGGCCGAGCGAGGCGAGGTCGACGAAGCCGACTTCGTCGACTGCGTCCGGACCTCCCTGCCCTACGCATGGGAGATGATCAGCTCGTTGGTGGCTCAGCTGAAGGTCGACGGCGGGGAGTTCGCCGACAACCAGACGCCGCCGCCCAACGAACAGGCACGTGGTCAACTGCTGCGCGCCCTCGCGAGTGATGCGATACGCGGTGCGCTGCAGCGGCACTTCGGGGTGCGCCTGGCATTCCAGAACTGCCACCGTGTCGCGGTGTTCCCGCTGGATGCCTCGGTCGACGAGCGTCTGGCCCGCTTCACCTCGGTGAGGGGCCAGTTGCTCAACCAGTCGCCCGAACTCCGGGACTGCTAGGGCCTGTCCGCCGGAGAGGCTCTTCGCGCTTCTGCTGCCGTTCCGGGCCGGGATCGTGCAACCCGCCCCGGGGCGGCAGCCCCCGTACCTCTTACGACGTGTCAGGTGAGCAGCGGGAGCACTTCGGTGCCCAGCCGCGCCACGTTCTCCTCCGTGGCCGCCAGATCCCCCGATCCCTCCGCCAGGAGCGCGAAGCGGGTGATGCCGGTCCGCTCGGCGGTGGCGGCGAGCCGGTCGGCGGCGAGCCGGGGCGGGCCCACCGGATGCAGGCCGCACAGCAGCTCCGTGTACGCGACCGGATCGCGCATCACCCGGTGCCGGCCGTCGATCGTCACATGTGCGTCCAGCCCCTGCCGCAGCCAGCCCGGCATCGCCTTCACGAGTGTCTCCACCGCCTCCTCGGGGCGGTCGGCGATCTGGACCACCCCTGCGGACACGTGCCCGGCCCCGTGGACGCTCTCGGGGGAGCGGCCCGCGGCGAGCGCGGTGGAGCGCCACAGGGCGACCATGTCCGCCTTCTCCTGGTCCCCGCAGTGCATCCCGAGCAGCATCGGCAGCCCCTTCTCCGCGGCGAGCCTCACCGTCTTCGGGGAGGTGCACGCGACGACCACCTCGGGGCCGCCGGGGCTTTCGCCGCCGTCCCCGGCGAGGAGTTCGTCGGCCCGGGGGACCACGGCGACCTCGCGGAAGCCGTACCGCTTCCCGCGCCCGGCCACCCGCGGTTTGCCCAGCCAGTCGAGCAGCAGCTCCAGGGAGTCCGGGAAGCCCTTCTCGTACGCCTCCAGGCCCGCTCCGAACACCTCCAGGTCCACCCAGGGGCCGCCCCGGCCGACGCCGAGGGTGAACCGGCCGCCGCTGGTGAGGTGGAGCAGCGCGGCCTGTTCGCCGAGCGCCACCGGGTGCTGGGTCGGCAGCACGCTCACCGCCGTGCCGACCCGGATCCTGTGGGTGCGGCCGAGCAGCAGCGCGGCCAGCGTGACGGCGGACGGGCAGACCCCGTACGGCACGAAATGATGCTCTGCCAGCCAGACCGAGTCGAGCCCGGACTCCTCCGCGACCTCGGTGGACCGGATCGCGCGGTGCAGCGCTTCCCCCGGCCCCTGCCCCGGAAACTGGGCTGCCAGTACGAACGTTCCCACACGCATCGCCAATTGCCTCCTTGCGGCCGACGCGGCTCTCCCCTGTGAGCAACAACGTCTGACACGTGCCAAAGGCACGGTCCGCCGGCAGGTTGTTGCGATTTTCCGGTAACTCACTCCCGTCCGGGACCCCGCCCGCGAGGCGTCGGACGCCCGTGTCGGCCAAATGGCCCTACGCTGGACGGGACCTGCCCAGACCGCCCTGTGAGGTGTACACGTGTCCCCGCGCCGCAACCGCCCCCGAGGCGGCGAGAGTCCCCACGACAGCGCCGAGGAGCCGGGGGGCCGGTACGGCGGCGGCGGACGCGCCGAGGAGTGGCAGGGCGAGCAGTGGTCCGTCCGCCCGGTCAGCGGGGCGAGCGCGGCGGGCAAGCGGTACCGCTGCCCCGGCTGCGACCAGGAGATCCCGTCCGGCGTCCCGCACCTGGTGGCCTGGTCCGAGTACGGCGGGATCGACGACCGCAGGCACTGGCACAAGGCCTGCTGGAACGCGAAGGACCGCCGCACCACACAGGTGCAGCGGTCCAGGAACGCGCCTCGCTACTGAGAGCGTCCGGACGGGGTCCGTCCGGACGGGGACGGCTCAGACGTCCCGGCGGTCCAGCGTGACGAACGCGCAGATCATGGCCGCGGCCGTGACGCCGAGCATGATCCACAGCGAGTCCCAGCCGGACGGCCCCGAATCGGCGACCGAAGTGGAGTACAGCGCGCTGAGCTGGCTCGGGATCGAGTACTGGAAGAGTGCCAGCCGCAGGTCGGAGAGCGACTCCGCGAACATGAACATGGCCAGCACCAGCGGCAGCAGCACCACCCCGATCATGATCGTGATCGCACCGGCGGAGTGCCGGATGAGCGCGCCGACCGCGAGGGCGAGCAGACCCAGCAACGCGATGTAGAGACCGACCCCGACCGTCGCGCGCAGCCAGTCGGCGCCACTGGGCGCCGCGCCGTCGATGAACGCCGTCTGCATCACCGCGACCAGCGCGGTCGTCACGGTCGTGATCACGAAGGTGAGCAGGAAGAAGACGATCGCCTTCGCGCCCAGCACCCGGGCACGGCTGGGGCAGGCGGTCAGCGTCGTACGGATCATGCCCGTGCCGTACTCCGACGCGATGGTCATCACACCGAGCGTGATCACACAGATCGAGCCCAGCAGCACCCCGAAGAAGCCGAGGCTGAGCACCGGCGTCGAGCCGAGATCGGAATCGACGGCGTTGACCGCGAGCGTGGCCAGCAGCCCGATCCCGAGCAGCAGCACGATCATGACACCGAGCGTCCACATCGTGGAGCGCACCGAGCGGATCTTGGTCCACTCGGAGGCGATCGCGTCGCCGAGGGTGGCCCGGCGCACCGGGATCGACGAGGTGTAGGGACCGGCCGGTGCGGTCTGCGGGCTGTGCTGCGGGGCCGGGGCCTGCCGCTGGGACGGCGCCTGCGGGGTCGGCGGCGTTGTCATCGGGCGTCCTCGCTGGTGTCGCGCTTGGTCAGGTCTGCGGTGGCCGCGACGGGTCCGGCGGGAACCGGGGCGGACGGGTTCTGTCCGGGCGGCGGCGGGGCGTACCAGTTCTGCTGCGGCGCCTGTGGGACCGGTGGCTGCGGAGGCCCGTACCCCGCCTGCCCGTATCCGTGGTCCGCCGGCTGCTGGAGACCCGCCTTCTGGTCCGCCGTCGAGCGGTAGTCCACGACGGACTGGGTCATCCGCATGTACGCCTCCTCCAGCGAGGCCTGGTGCGGCGAGAGCTCCCACAGCCGGACGTCCGACTCGTGCGCCACCTCGCTGATCCGCGGCAGCGGCAGTCCGGTGACCCGCAGGGCCCCGTCCGGCTCGGACATGACCCGGCCGCCCGCCTCGGTGAGCGAGACGGTCAGCTTCTCGCGCCGCTCCGCGAGGCCGTCGGCGACCCGGACCCGGGCGAAGTCGGCCGAGTTGGCGGAGATGAACTCCTTGACGTTCATGTCGGCGAGCAGCTGCCCCCGGCCGATCACGATCAGATGGTCGGCGGTGAGCGCCATCTCGCTCATCAGATGGCTGGAGACGAAGACCGTACGGCCCTCGGACGCCAGCATCTTCATCAGATTGCGGACCCAGAGGATGCCCTCGGGGTCCAGACCGTTGACCGGCTCGTCGAAGAGCAGCACCTGCGGGTCGCCGAGCAGCGCCGCCGCGATCCCGAGCCGCTGGCCCATGCCGAGCGAGAAGCCCTTGGACCGCTTACGCGCGACGTCCTGGAGACCGACGACGCCGAGCACCTCGTCGACCCGGGCGGCCGGGATTCCCGCGAGCTGGGCGAGCGAGAGGAGGTGGTTACGGGCGCTGCGCCCGCCGTGCACCGCCTTGGCGTCCAGCAGGGCGCCCACCTGGCGCGGGGCGTTCGGCAGGCTGCGGAAGGGGTGGCCGCCGATCGTCACATGACCGGAGGTCGGCTGGTCCAGGCCCAGGATCATGCGCATGGTGGTGGACTTGCCCGACCCGTTGGGACCGAGGAATCCGGTGACGGTGCCCGGCCGCACCTGGAAGGAAAGGTTGGAAACGGCCGTCTGAGCGCCGTAGCGCTTTGTCAGGCCGACTGCCTCGATCATGCTTCAGCCCCATCGACTCACTGCTGTCGTCGGGGCCCAGGCCGTGTGGCCGCACGCCCCCGTAAGACTTAGGAGGATATCCAGGCCTTGACGGTTCCGGCCAAGCCGTTGCGGGCGCGCGTCGTCCCCGGACCGGGCGAGCGGTCAGGCGTCCCGCTTCTTGAGCACCAGATAGCCGCCGATCAGCGCGGCCGCCACCCAGGCGACCAGGATCCCGAGCCCGCCCCACGGCCCGTACGGAGCCGGGGTGCTGTGCATGGCGTCGGGTACCACCTGCATGATCTTGGAGCCCGCCTGGTCGGGGAAGTAGCGGGCCACCTTCTTCGCCCCCGGGACCACCGACAGGATCTGGGAGACCAGGAAGAAGAACGGCATCAGGATGCCGAGCGAGAGCATGGAGCTGCGCAGCATCGTCGCCACGCCCATCGAGAAGATCCCGATCAGGCCCATGTAGATGCCACCGCCGACGACGGCGCGCAGGACGTTCTCCGCGCCGATGCTCGTGCGGTGCTCGCCGAGCAGCGCCTGCCCGAGGAAGAACGAGACGAAGCTGGTCGCGATGCCGACCACCAGAGCCAGCAGACCGGCCACCGCGACCTTGCTGAACATGAAGGAACCACGCTGGGGCACGGCCGCCAGCGAGGTGCGGATCATGCCGGAGCTGTACTCCGTACCGACCACCAGCACACCGAAGACGACCATGGCCAGCTGGCCGAGGACCATGCCGGAGAAGCTGATGAGAGTCGGGTCGAAGGTGGCCCGCTGCGCCATCGGGAGGTCGTCGAACTGGGCGTTCATCAGGGCACAGAGTGCCGCGCCCATCGCGACGGTGACGACGAACGCGGAGATCAGCGTCCAGACGGTCGAGGAGACCGTACGGATCTTGGTCCACTCGGAGGTCAGGACCGCGGGTACCGATGCCATCGTCGTCATACCTCCGTGCCGGCGCTGTCACCGGTGCGCTGGTTCCACTGTTCGCCCCACTGCGGGCCCGCGGGCGGTGGCGCCGCGGCATGGTCCGAGTGCGCGTGGTACTCCACGGAGTCCGCCGTCATCTGCATAAACGCTTCCTCCAGGGAGGCCCGCTGGGCACTCAGCTCATGCAGCACGATCTGGTGCTGCGCGGCGAGCTCGCCCAGTGCCTCGGTCGTGGCGCCGTCGATCTCCAGCGTGCCGTTCCCCGTCTCGATCACGATCAGGCCCGCCTCGTGCAGTACGTCGCGCAGCCGCTCCTGCTGCGGCGAGCGCAGCCGTACGTAACTGCGGGAGTTCTGGTGGATGAAATCGGCCATCGAGGTGTCGGCGAGCAGCCGGCCCTGGCCGATCACGATCAAATGGTCGGCGGTGAGGGCCATTTCGCTCATCAGATGGCTGGAGACGAAGATCGTCCGGCCCTCCGCGGCGAGCGCCTTCATCAGATTGCGGATCCAGTGGATGCCTTCGGGGTCCAGACCGTTGACCGGCTCGTCGAAGAGCAGCACCTGCGGGTCGCCGAGCAGCGCCGCCGCGATCCCGAGCCGCTGGCCCATGCCGAGGGAGAACCCCTTCGACTTCTTCTTCGCCACCGCGGTCAGACCCACGGTGTCCAGGACCTCCGCGACCCGGCTCTCCGGGATGCGATTGCTCTGCGCGAGGCAGAGCAGGTTGTTGTACGCGCTGCGCCCGCCGTGCATCGACTTGGCGTCCAGCAGTGCCCCGATGTACTTCAGGGGTTCTTCGAGGTCGCGGTAGTGCTTGCCGTCGATGCGCACCGAGCCGCTGGTCGGGTTGTCGAGATCGAGCATCATCCGCATCGTCGTGGATTTGCCCGCCCCGTTGGGCCCCAGAAAACCCGTCACCATGCCCGGTCTGACCTGGCAGGAGAGCCGGTCGACGGCAACCTTGTTGCCAAAGCGCTTGGTGAGGCCATCGAGCTCGATCATGCGTTCACGCTAGAACGGCCGCGCGCCCGGCGCCACCACAAGGGGTGGAACCGGGCGCGCAAGAGGTACAGCTGCCGTACTTGGGGTCAGCGGCCCTGCTGGGCCGGGACGCCACGGGTGACCGGCTCGTCGTCGGCGGGGGTGCCGGCGGCGGCGACCGCGGCACCGGTCAGCGTGGCCAGCATCTCGCGGACGTTGGTCAGCTGGGCGTTGATCGAGTCGCGGCGGTTGGTGAGCGCCGCCAGCTCGCGCTCCGATTCGCTGCGGATCCGGTCGGCCTTGGCGTTCGCGTCGGCCACGATGTCCTCGGACTGGCGCTGCGCGGTCTCCACCGTCTGGCGGGCCCGGCGCTCGGCGTCCGTACGGAGCTTCTCGGCCTCCAGGCGGAGCTGCTCGGCGCGGTGCTCGATCTCGGCGAGACGCTTCTCGGCCTTGGCCTGACGGGACGCGAGGTCGCGCTCCGACTGGTCACGGCGCTTGGCGAGGTTGGTCTCGAAGTCCGCGGCGGCCTGGGCGGCCTTGGCACGGGTCTCCTCGAAGAGGGCATCCGCCTCCTCGCGCTTCTGCGCGGCGTCCTTCTGAGCCTCCGTGCGCAGCGAGCCGGCCTCACCCTTGGCCTTCTCGACGATCCGGACGCCCTCGTCCTCGGCCTTCGCCTTGCGCTCGGCGGCGAACGTCTCGGCGTCGTTGCGCACCTGCTGGGCGGCCGACTCGGCGAGCTCGCGGTGCTGCTCGGCGGCGCGACGGGCCTCCTCTCGCAGGTCCTTCGCCTCCTCCTCGGCCAGGCGGAGGATCTTCTCCACACGCGCGCCGAGACCGGCGTACGACGGCTCCGCGTCGTTGACCTGGGCCTGGGCGTTCTGCGTTTCGAGGTGGAGCTCCTCGATGCGCTTCTCCAGAGACGTGATGCGGGTCAGGGCACTATCACGGTCGGCGACGAGCTTGGTAATGCGGTCGTCCACCTGACCGCGGTCGTATCCACGTCGCACGAGCTCGAAGCCGAAGGGGGAGGAAGGGTCGCTCATGGGGTTCCTGTCGAATGAGACCGGTGAGGTGTTAGGGGGAATCCTAGGGGCCGGAACGGCGTGTCATCGAGCGGATGCCCTTTTGATCTGGAGAATGACACCTCTTTTGAGTGGCTAACCCCCGCAGGTCTTGCCACTCGGAGGGTTGAACGTTCCTGTCGAAGCACGGGAACTGACAAGGTGACTACCCCTCGGACGACTTGCCACTCGATCGAGTGCCCGCCGCGGCCCCGGCCTTGACGTTACCGGAGGAACCGCCCGAGCCCTTGCCGCCGGCCGCCGGCGTCTCGAAGGACTCCAGCGCCTCCAACACGTCCTGGACGCGGGAGATCTCGGTGTTGATGTCCTCGCGCCGACGCACCAGCAGATCGAGCTCGCGCTTGCCCTCGTCGACCGTGTGCTTCGCCTCGGCCTCGGCGTCGGCCCGCAGCTTCTCGGCCTCGCGGACCAGCGTGGCCTTCTTCTGCTCGGCCTCCTTCAGCAGCGACTCGGCCCGCTTCACCGCGGCGATCCGGACCTTGCTCGCCTCCGAATTGGCGTCCGCCAGCAGCTCCTTGGCCTTGGCCGCCGCCTCGTCGCGCTGCTCCGTCGCCGCCTTCATCAGGTTGTCGACGCGCTCGCCCGCCGTCTTCATCTGCTCGGAGGTCTCCCGCCGGGCCCGGTCGTGCAGTTCCTCGATCTCGCCCTCGATCCGGGCCCGCAGTTCCTCGGCCCGCTCCCGGATCGCCGTGGCGTCCCGGCGCGCACCGACCAGCAGTTCGTCCGCGTCCGTACGGGCCTGCTCCACCAGGGAGTTGCCCTCGACGGTCGCCTCCGAGGTGATCCGCACGGCCTCCTTGCGGGCCACGCCGACCATCGTGTCGGCCTGCTCCTCGGCCTCGGTGGCGGCGCGCAACGCCTCCTCCTGCGCCTTGCCGACCAGCTGATCGGCCTGCTCCGCGGCATCGGCCCGGCGCTTGGCCGCGGCCTCCCGTGCCTCGTCGAGCAGCCGGTCCGCCTCCTGGCGGGCCTCCGTGCGCAGCTCCTCGGCCGCGGCCTCCGCCTCGGCGCGCACCCGCTCCGCCTCCTCGCGGGTACGGGCCGCGTGCTCCTGCGCCGAGCCGACGGTGGCCGCCGCCTCCGCGCGCAGCCGCTCGGCCTCGTCCACGGCCTCGCCCGAGAGCCGGTCCGCCTGCTGCTTCGCCTCGTCGACCAGCGCGGTGGCCCGCTGCGTCGCCTCCTCCACGCGCTGGTTGGCCTGCTGTGTCGACTCCGTGCCGATCCGCTCGGCCTCGCTCGTCGCCTCGCCCACCAGCCGGTCGGCCTGGGCCGCGGCGTCGGAACGCATCCGGTTGGCGTCCTCGCGGGCCTCGGCGCGGCTGCGCGACGCGTCCTGCTCGGCCGAGGCCAGCGCGTCGGAGGCCTCGGTGCGCATCCGCTGGCTGTACTCGGCGGTGTCCGCCCGCAGCCGCTCCGACTCCGCGATCGCGTCCGCGACGGTCCGCTCGGCCATCGCCTTCGCGGCCTCGGACTCCTCCTGCGCCTCCCGGCGGATCCGGGTCGCGTCCTCGCCGGCCCGCTCCCGCTCCGCGTGCGCGTCGGCGCGGACCCGGTCCGCCTCCTCCTGCGCCTCGGACTTCGTCCGCTCCGCGACGTGCTCGGCGGTCGAACGCAGCCCGGCGATCTCCTCCTCGGCCTGCTCCTGCAGCCCACTGACCGAATCCCGTACCTGCTGGGCGGTCTGCTCGGCCGCGGAGACCAGCTCGGTCGCCCGGCTGTCCGCCTCCTCGACCAGCCGCTGCGCCTCGGCCTGCGCCTGCTCGACCCGCTTGCGGGCGGAGGCGAGCAGCTCCTCGCTCTGCTCGCGGGCCCGCTCGCGCTCCTGATTCGCCTCGGTGCGTGCCGCGTCGAGGGTCTCCTCGGCCTCGCGGCGCCGCCGGGAGGCCTCCTCCTGGGCGGCGGCCAGCGCCTCGGCGGCCTCCGTGCCGACCCGCTCCGCGGCGGCGGCGGCCTCGGAGCGCACCCGGTCGGCGCTCTCCTGTGCCTCGGACTTCAGCCGCTCGGCCTCGGCCGCGGCCTCGGAACGCAGCCGTACGGCGACGGTCTCGCCCTCCGCACGCGACTGCGACGCGTCCGCCGCGGCCTCGTCGCGCAGCCGCTCCGCCTCGGTCTCGGCCTGCCCGCGCAGTGTCCGGATCCGCTCGGCGGCCTCCGCGCGCAGCCGCTCGGACTCCTCGTTCGTCTCGCGCCGGATGCGCTCGGCCTCGGAGCGCGCGTCCGTGAGTTCCTGCTCGGCGGTGGCGACCCTGGTCTCCGCCTCGGTGTGCAGCCGGGTCAGCTCCTCGGCCGCCTCCGCCTGCCGGGCCGCGACCGCGCGCTCGGTCTCCTCGCGCAGCCCGGACGCCGCCTGCTCGGCCGCGGCGGTGGTCGCGCCGGCCTGCTCCTCGGAGTCGGTACGCAGCTGCTCGGCCTCGGCACGGGCGCGCTCCAGGGCCTCCTCGGCCTGCTTGCGCAGCGCACCGGCCCGCTCGGACGCCTCGGTGCGGACCCGCTCGCTCTCGGTGCCCGCGGCGCCGCGCAGCTCCTCCGCGTCCGCCTTCGCCTTGGCCAGCAGCTCCTCGGCGGTCTTCGCGCCCTCCTCGATCTGCTGGACGGCCTCGCGGCGGGCCTCGCCGCGGATCCGCTCGCCCTCGGCGACCGCCTCGGAGCGCAGCTGCTCGGCCTCGCCGCGCAGCCTGCGCGCCTCCTCCTGCAGCTCGACCGTCTTGGCCCGGTACTCCTTGGTGTCGTCCTTGGCCGCGCCCTTGAGCTGATCGGCCTGCTCGGTGGCCTCGCCGCGCAGCCGGTCCGCCTCGGCCTCCGCCTCGCGGCGGATCCGTTCGGCCTCCTCGCCCGCCGCCCTGGTGGTGGACCTGGCGTCCTCGGACGCCTTGGTCAGCACCTCCTCGGCACTCCTGGCGGCCTTGGCGAGCTGGGCCGCGGCGTCCTCGGCGGCGGCCGTGCGGGCCTTCTCGGACGCCTCGGACTTCAGCCGGTCCGCCTCGGCCCGCGCGTCGGCGAGCGCCTGCTCGGCCTCCGCCTTGAGCGTCTCGGCGTCCTTGGTCGCCTCGCCGACCAGCCGGGCGATCTCCGACTTGGCCGTACGGGTGCGCTGCTCGTTCTGCGACTCGGCGGCGGCCAGCCGCTTGACCGCGGCCTCCTTCGCCTCGGCGGTGACCTTCTCGGCCTCCAGCCGGGCCTCGCGCAGCTGGGTCTCGGCCTCCTGCATGCGCTGCTCGGCGGTCCGGTTCAGCTCGGCGGTCCGCTGCCGGGTCTGCTCGGTCTCGGCCGTCGTCGACGTACGCAGCTGCTCGGCGTGGCTGGTGGCCTCCTGCGCCTGGCTGGAGGCGGCGTCCAGCAGCCGTTCGGCGTCCTTGCGGGCGCGCAGCAGGATCGCCTCGGCCTCGGCCCGGGCCGACTCCGCCTCGGAACCGAGCCGCTGCCGGGTCTCCTCCGCCAGCCGGCTCGTTTCGGCGCGCGCGGCCGTCAGGGACTGTTCGGCCTCGGCCCGCGACTCCTCCAGCAGCCGGCGGGCCTGGGACTCCGTCCTGGCCCTGAGCTGCTCGGCCCAGGCGACGTTCTCGTTGACATGGGACTCGACGGTCTGGCGGCGCTCCGCCAGCTCCTGGTCGAGCCGCTGGCGCCGCTGCACCGCCTCGTTGTGCAATTCGGCCTGGAGCCGGGCCTGGTGCTCGGCGTGCTCCTGAAGGATCCGCTGTGTCTGCGCGCGGGCGTCGCGGAGCTCCCGCTCGGCGTCGGTCCGCAGCTGTTCCGCCTGGATCTGGGCGTTACGGAGCAACTGCTCGGCCTGGTAGCCGATGTCCGCGCTGTCGTACGCGGGACGGGTCGCGAGATTGCGCCGAGCCTCGTGCAGCTTGGCGCGCAAGACCTCGACCTGGTAACCGAGGTCCTCGGCGTGCTGGACGGCCTTCTCCCGGTCGGTCTTCAGCCGGTCCATCTCGGCTTCGAACCGCGAGAGATGGTCGTCTTCAGCTCGGTGGCTCTCCTGGCGTTCGTAGCCCCGCACTGCGCGGTCCCATCCTTCCCCGAGCTCTCAACTTCGTTCGAGCAGGGGAGACCCCAACCCTGGTCGCAACTCTCCAGCGAGTACCGTTCACCGGTGAACGGTCCCCCGGGGAATGGTGACAGATCAACGGCTGAGGACGCGGCGCGGCCCCGACCCGGCCCCGGCCCGGAACAGCCCACTCTACCGGGCCAGGTATCCGGAGGTCAGTGCTCCGCTGCGGACGTGACCAGTTCGGTGAGGACTCCGTGGCAGTCCTTGGGGTGCAGGAAGGTGATCCGGGACCCCATCGAACCCGTCCTGGGCTCGTCGTACAGCACCCTGACCCCCTTCTCCCGGATGTCCGCGGAATCGGCGTCGACATCCGCGGTGCCGAAGGCGATGTGGTGGACGCCCTCCCCGTTCTTCGCCAGCCACTTGCCGACGGCCGAATCCTCCCGGGTCGGCTCCAGGAGCTGGAGGTAGGAAGCGCCGCCGTCGGACGTATCGTTGATCTTGAGCATGGCCTCCCGTACGCCCTGCTCCTCGTTGATCTCGGAATGGAACACCTCGAACCCGTAGGTCGAGCGGTAGAACTCGACGGTCCTGTCGAGGTCGAAACAGGCGATCCCGATGTGATCGATTCGCGTCAGCATGGAACCAGTGCAGCGCCACACGGATGGTTACGCAACGTGCGCGCCGTCACACCCGCTGCCGGATGACGGGCGAGGTACCGCTCAGTACATTCAAGTAAACCCTCGTTCACTCCTCATCCCAAGGGGCGCCCCTCATGTCTGGAACGACCGGTACCACCTCAGTGATCGTCGCGGGCGCGCGTACGCCCATGGGCCGCCTCCTCGGCTCGCTGAAGAGCTTCTCCGGCGCCGACCTCGGCGGTTTCGCCATCAAGGCCGCACTGGACCGGGCGGGTATCGGCGGCGACCAGGTCGAGTACGTGATCATGGGCCAGGTGCTGCAGGCCGGCGCGGGCCAGATCCCGGCGCGCCAGGCCGCCGTCAAGGCGGGCATCCCGATGAACGTCCCCGCGCTCACCGTGAACAAGGTGTGCCTCTCCGGGCTCGACGCGATCGCCCTCGCCGACCAGCTGATCCGCGCCGGTGAGTTCGACGTCGTCGTCGCCGGCGGCCAGGAGTCCATGACCAACGCCCCGCACCTGCTCCCCAAGTCCCGCGAGGGCCACAAGTACGGCGCGATCGAGATGCTCGACTCCATGGCGTACGACGGTCTGACCGACGCCTACGAGAACATCCCGATGGGTGAGTCCACCGAGAAGCACAACGCGCGTCTCGGGCTGAGCCGCGCCGACCAGGACGAGATCGGCGCCCTCTCGCACCAGCGCGCCGCCGCGGCCCAGAAGAACGGCCTCTTCGAGGCCGAGATCACCCCGGTCGAGATCCCGCAGCGCAAGGGCGACCCGGTTCTCTTCGCCAAGGACGAGGGCATCCGCCCGGAGACGACCGTGGAGTCCCTCGGCAAGCTGCGCCCCGCGTTCGCCAAGGACGGCACGATCACCGCGGGCACCTCCTCGCAGATCTCCGACGGCGCCGCCGCGGTCGTCGTCATGAGCAAGGCCAAGGCCGAGGAGCTGGGCCTGGACTGGATCGCCGAGATCGGCGCCCACGGCAATGTGGCGGGCCCGGACAACTCGCTCCAGTCGCAGCCGTCCAACGCCATCAGGCACGCCCTCAAGAAGGAGGGGCTGGAGGCGGCGGACCTCGACCTCATCGAGATCAACGAGGCCTTCGCCGCGGTCGCGGTCCAGTCGATGAAGGACCTCGGCGTCACCCCGGAGAAGGTGAACGTCAACGGCGGCGCCATCGCGCTGGGCCACCCCATCGGCATGTCCGGCGCCCGCGTGGTGCTGCACCTGGCGCTGGAGCTGAAGCGGCGCGGCGGCGGCACCGGTGCGGCGGCGCTGTGCGGCGGCGGTGGCCAGGGCGACGCACTGATCATCCGCGTTCCGGGCAAGTAACGGGCAGTACGCGGTACACGTAGAGCAACCGGCGAGTGAACGGAGCGGTGATGGTGGACGTCCCCACCCTGGTCGAGCAGGCACGTGCGGGCCGGCCGCGGGCCGTGGCCCGGCTCATCTCCCTGGTGGAGGGGGCGTCGCCGCAGCTGCGCGAGGTGATGGCGGCCCTGGCGCCGCTGACCGGCAACGCGTACGTCGTCGGCCTGACCGGCTCGCCCGGTGTCGGCAAGTCGACATCGACGTCGGCGCTGGTCTCGGCGTACCGGCGGGCCGGCAAGCGGGTCGGCGTCCTGGCCGTCGACCCGTCCTCGCCGTTCTCCGGCGGGGCGCTCCTCGGTGACCGGGTCCGGATGTCGGAGCATGCCTCCGACCCGGGCGTCTACATCCGGTCCATGGCCACCCGCGGCCATCTGGGCGGCCTCGCCTGGTCGGCACCGCAGGCGATCCGGGTGCTGGACGCGGCGGGCTGCGAGGTGATCCTCGTGGAGACGGTCGGCGTCGGCCAGTCGGAGGTGGAGATCGCCTCCCAGGCCGACACCTCCGTGGTCCTGCTGGCCCCCGGCATGGGCGACGGCATCCAGGCGGCGAAGGCCGGAATCCTGGAGATCGGCGACGTGTACGTCGTCAACAAGGCCGACCGGGACGGCGCGGACGCCACCGCGCGCGAGCTCAACCACATGCTGGGTCTCGGCGAATCGAGGGGCCCGGGCGACTGGCGGCCGCCGATCGTGAAGACGGTCGCCGCCCGGGGCGAGGGCATCGACGAGGTCGTCGAGGCGCTGGAGAAGCACCGGGCGTGGATGGAGGAGCACGGGGTGCTCGCCGAGCGGCGCACGGCCCGTGCGGCCCGCGAGGTCGAGACCATCGCCGTGACCCGGCTGCGCGAGCGGATCGGCGACCTCCACGGCGACCGCCACCTCGGCGCGCTGGCCGAGCGCATCGTGGCGGGCAGCCTCGATCCGTACGCGGCGGCGGACGAACTGGTGGCGGGACTCACCGGCGAGGTGTGAGCCGGAAGGGACGACCGGGCGGGTCCGGAGCGGCGTGCGGGCCGCTTCCGGACCCGCCTGTTGTCCGTCCGGCCTGTCGTTCGTTTTGTCTGTCGTCCGTACCGACCGTCCTGTCCGGTACGGGCCGTCCTGTCCGTACAGGCCGTCCTGTCTTGTACGGGCCGTACAGGCCGCCCCGTCCGTACCGGCCGTCCCGCCAGTGCCAGGCCGTGCCGTCCGTCGCTGCCGGGCATGACGTGTCCGTGGCAGGATTGCCGCCGGATACGCACGGGGTGTCCGCCGATTCATGCGTACCGACGGGGGGAGTGGCGCATGCTGGGTCCGCTGCGGGAGGACTCGCCGAGACGGATCGGTCCGTACGGGATACGGGCCAGGCTCGGCGCGGGCGGCATGGGGGAGGTCTTCCTCGGCGTCCGGGACGGCGGCGGTGAGCCGGTCGCCGTCAAGACCGTCCGCCGTGACGTGGCCAAGGACCCCGGATTCCGCAGCCGATTCCGCCGCGAGATCACCGTCGCCCGGTCCGTCGCCGGACCCCATCTCGCCCCGGTGCTCGACGGGGACGCCGACGCCGAGGTGCCCTGGCTCGCCACCGGATACGTGGCCGGGCCCAACCTGTCCGCCGCCGTCCGCCGGGCGGGCGCGATGGACGAGGCCGAGGTACGGATGCTCGGCGCCGGACTCGCCCGCGCCCTGGCGGCCGTGCACACGGCCGGGATCGTCCATCGCGACGTGAAGCCCAGCAATGTGATGCTCGCGGCGGACGGCCCCCGCCTGATCGACTTCGGGATCGCCCGCGACTCGGGCGCGACCCCGCTCACCACCACCAGCCGCATGGTCGGCAGCCCGTCCTTCATGTCCCCGGAACACGTGGCGGGCAGCGGACGCGTCGTCCCCGCCTCGGACGTCTTCTGCCTCGCCTCCGTGCTCTGCCACGCCGTCACCGGACGCGACCCCTTCGGCGACGGGCCGGTCGCCGCAGTGCTCTACCGGGTCAAGTACGTCGAGGCCGATCTCGACGACGTTCCGGACGCGCTGCGGGCCGTACTGGACCGCTGTCTGGTGGCCGACCCGGCCGCCCGCCCGGCCGCCGCCGAACTCGCGGAGCTGCTCGGCCCCGGCGCGGCGGACCGGTGGCCGGACCCGATGGCGCAGCACATCGCCGAGCACGGGCGCGAACTGGCCCGGGTCGTCGCGCTGGGCAGCCCGCTGCTGCCGGGGTACACGCCGACCGAGGTGACCGCCGACAGCCGCCCCGCGCCGCATCAGCTGCCCACCCAGGGCCCCGGCGCCGTCCAGGCCCCGCCCGTCGCTGCCGACCCGCACAGCGCACCCACCCAGGGCCCCGGTCTCGCCCCGCCCGCCCCGGGCACCACCCAGGCCCCGCCGCCCCGCCGCTCCCGTCGGGCCCTGGCCGTCTCCCTGGCCGCGCTGATCGTGCTGGGCGCGGCGACGGGCGGGATCCTGGCCTGGCGCGACAAGGGCGGCACCCCCGGCGGGGCGGCCCGCGGCGGTGGTTCGACCGGGGGCGCCGAGATCGTGGCGGGCGTGGACGAGAACGGCGGCCCGGACGCCTCGGGCACGGTTCCGTACGGCCGCGACGTCCGCCCGGCGGGGTGGAAGAAGCCCTGGAAGGGGAAGTTCACCGGGTCGCCGATCGGCTGCTCCGCGGGCCGGGACGTGCTCGTCTGCCGGAAGACGGACGGCACCTACGAGGCCCTGTCGGCGGCGGACGGGCACCGGATGTGGACGCTGGACACGGGGGAGACCTCGAAGGTGGCGGGGTGGGGGCCGACCGGACAGTTCTTCATGCCGGCCGGCGCCACCCGCCCCACGGTGTACGGCGACGCCGTGCTGCTCGCCGCCGGTGACCGGTTGCAGTCGCTGGACGCCCGCACCGGCAGAGTCCGCTGGGAGGTCCGGGGCGGCGGAGCGCACGACCTGGAGAGCGCGCCGACGGTCGTCGGCGGTCTGGTCGTCGCCGCCACCACCGGCTCGCCCGAGGGCGCCGAGCTGGCCGCGTACGACCTGCGCAGCGGCACCCGGAAGTGGCACGAGCCGCTGGCCCCGAAGGTTGTCGCCAAGGGCGCGAGGCGCAATTTCTGGCCGGTCGCCACCGACGGCGAGGCGGTGTACGCGGTCAGCGCGGAGGGGCCGAAGGTGTTCCGGGCGAAGGACGGCGTGCTGCTCGGCACGGTGGGCGGCGAGGGCTCGTCCTGCGGGGATCTGCGTCTGCGGGGCGCGTCCGCCTACTGCTCCTTCTACACCGGCAACGAGGACGCCTCCGGTTTCGGCACCGACACCAGCGTGCTCCGGTTCGACGCGGCCACGCTCGCCGAACGGGGGCGGGTCCCGCTGGACTCCGGGCTCGTCGCGCAGGCGACCGTCACCGCGCTCGACGAACGGGTGGTGGTTCTCCGCCGGGGCTACAAGTACGTGCCGGACGTGCCCGACGAGTTGGTCGTCGTCGGCCGTGAGAACGGCCGGGCCCTCGGCCGCTTCCCGCTCGCCGTGAAGGCGGGCGAGGGCATGAGCAACCCGTCCTCCGACGCCCTGATCGTCGACGGCACCATCGTGTGGGCGGACAGCACGACGCTGTACACCGTCCCGGTCCGCCCCGACGGCACACTCGGCGCCCTGGCCAGGACCCGCCTCGTGGGTGCCCCGGGCCCGAGCCGCACACCGGAGTACGACATGGCGGACGGCATCCAGCTGGACAAGGAGCTGAACGACCCGCAGGTGCTGCCGGTCGGCGGCGTCGTCCATGTCGTGTACGACGACGGCACCACGCTCTCCGTACCGCTGCCCGAGTGAACGACGAACGACGAACCGCCTGAGGTGACCGCGCAGTGATCGAGCCGCTTCCACCCGGCAGAGCCCGGCTGATCGGCCCGTACCAGCTTCTCGGACTGCTGGGTGCGGGCGGCATGGGCGAGGTGTACCTGGCCCGTCCCGCCGGTGCCCCGGACCCGTACGACGGGCTGGTCGCGCTGAAGACCGTCCGCGCCGATCTCGACCTCGACGACGGCTTCCGGGTCCGCTTCCGGCGTGAGATCGACGCGGCGGGCGCCGTGCGCAGCCCGCACACCGCCTCTCTCGTCGGCGGCGACGCGAACGGCCGGCTGCCCTGGCTGGCCACCGAGTACGTACCCGGCCCCTCGCTCGCCGAGGCGGTGATCCACGGTGGGCCGATGCCCGAGCAGGTGGTGCGCGAGATGGGCGCCGGACTCGCCCGCGCGCTCGCCGACATGCACGCCGTACGCGTACTCCACCGCGACCTCAAGCCGGGCAACGTGCTGCTCGGAGCGGACGGACCGAAGGTGATCGACTTCGGGATCGCCCAGGCCTTCGACGCCACCCAGCTCACCCGGACCGGGGTGGTGGTCGGCAGCCCCGGCTACATCTCGCCCGAGCACGTCAACGGCTCACGGGCGCTCGTGCCCGCGTCGGACGTCTTCTGCCTCGGTGCGGTGCTCGCCTTCGCGGCGACCGGCCGGGGGCCGTTCGACGACTCCGACATGGCCGCCGTGATCTTCCGGATCGCCCAGGGCCAGGCCGAACTCTCCCGCGTGCCACCGCAGTTGCGCGTGGTGATCGAGGAATGCCTGCGCAGCGAGGCCGAGGCCCGGCCCACTCCGCGGCAACTGGCCGAGCTGCTGCTGCCGGTCGGTGCGTCCCGGGGCGCCTTCCCCTGGACGGAAGCGGTACGGGGGCAGCTCGCCGCGCACGCGGCGGGGGCGCGTGCCGTCGCGGCGGCGGCCGCACCGTCCGCCGCCGCACCGCCCGCCCCGACCGGCGCCCCGCACCCCGGCGGGCCCGCCCTCGCCCCGACGCCCGTCGTGCCGGTGGCCGCACCGGGTGACCGGCGGGGCGACAAGGGGCTGTGGATCGCGTTGGCGGCAGCGGCCACGGTGGTGTGCGTGGTGCTGGGCGCGGTGCTGCTGCCGGGGCTCTTCGAGGGGGACGGCGGCGGCGACGACCACGCGAGTGACGGTGCGCGGCCGACCGCTTCCGCCTCGGACGCCGTACGGACGAAGGCCGGGCCCGCCGTCGTCCCGGGTGCGGACGCCGGTCGCACCGGAGACTTCGGGGCGGCCGCCACGGACGTCTCGGTCAAACCGGCGGGCTGGAAGGCGTGGAAGGCCGAGGTCGAGAACGGATCGGTGGAGTGCGTACTGGCGGACACCTCCCTGGTCTGCGGCGGCCCGCGGCGCATCACCGTGCTGGACGCCGCGAACGGCGAGCAGCGCTGGCGGACCGGGCCGGGCGGGGCGGGCAGCGGACCGGCCTCGGTGGCCGCCGTCATCGGCACCACCGTCTACGCCTTCCAGGACGGTGCCCTGGTGGCGCTGGGCCTCGCCGACGGAGCCGAGCGGTGGCGGGAGCCGCTGGCGGACGGCGTCCGGGTGACCGGCTCCGTCCAGTCCGGCGGAGTCCTGTACTACGCCACGAGGGCCACCGGCACGGGCGCGGCCCGGATCCTCGCCCACCAGCTCACCGGGAAACAGGCCCGTAAGTGGGACAAGCCGTGGGACGACCCGGCCGGCAAGGCGGAACTGCTGTTCGCGGACGGCCGGCTCGTCGCGGTCGGAGACGGTGTCACCGTCCTCAAAGGCGCGGACGGCGCACGGCTGGCAGCCGTCGGTGCCGGTGACACCGCCTGCCGTACGCCGGTCCTGAAGGGCAAGGAGCTCCTCTGCGCGGGCACGAACGGCCTGACGGTCGTCGATGTGACGGCCCCGCAGAACCGCCGCACGCTCGCCGACGGCGTGGACATCGCCTACCGGCCCGCCGTGTCGCGGGACGGCAAGGTCGTGGTGAGCAGCCGGACGCGGGTGTACGCGTTCGGCCTGGCCGACGGAAGGCAGTACTGGGCGTCGTACGACGGTGGCGAGACGATGGGCGACGGGGGCGGGCCGGCCGTGGCCGGTGACATGGCCGTCGTCGTGGAGAACAACGGGATCGTCGCGTTCGCCATGGACTCCGAGGGAGAGGCGGAGGTCGCGGGCTCACGCCTTCCCACGGAGTGGCCCGGCGGGGAGGGAGCCCGGCACGACCCGGCGTCGATCTCGTACGTCGCCCGGGGCGACGCGATGTTCCTGAGCTTCGACGACGGGACGGTCCTCTCCATCTACACGTCCTGAGCCCCCTGGTCGTCGTCCCCGTCACGGTCGTCTTCGTGACCGTCGTCCGACCGGTCCGCCGTCACCTTGCCGGTGCCCGCGTCGACGTTCAGCTCGTGCCGCTTGCCGTCCTTGCCCCGGACGTCGACCTCCCAGTGCGGCGCCGTGCCGCTGCGGTCGTCGTGGTCGTCGTCGAGGTCGACCGAGGTCACCGTCCCCGGGTTCGCCTTCAGCGCGGCGTCGACCGCCGCGTCCGGCGACACGGCGGCCGAGCGGGGCGCGTGCCGGTCGCGGTCGTCGTCATCGTCGGAGACGTGCTTGCCGAGCACCTTGCCGTTGCCCGCGTCCACCGTCACGTCGTGCCAGGCCTTGTCGGAGCCGTACACGTCGAGCTCCCAGACGAGCCCGCCGTCCTCGTCGTCCAGCTCGGCCCCGGTGACCGTGCCGGGGACGGCCCCGACGGCCGCCGTGATCGCTTCCTGCGCACCGACGCGGGCGGTGTCACCGCTCTTCACACTGGACCGGGTCCCGCGGTCGTGGCTGTCGTCGTCCGCGAAGGCGACCGCCGTGGCGGCGCCGCCGCCGGCGAGCACGGCCGCGGTGACGGCGGCGATGACGATCTTGCGCTTCATGAGGGTTCCTCCCCGATCGGGTGGCCGGTTTCGACGAGGACCACATTGCCGGGGTGATGCTGAACGCAGCCTGAAGCCACCTGAAGGCGTCTTCAGCTCCGGTTTGCGACCCTGTGCGCATGCGCCTGTTGATCGTGGAGGACGAGAAGCGGCTCGCGACGGCCCTGGCCGCGGGGCTCACCGCCGAGGGCTTCGCCGTGGACGTGGTGCACGACGGCCTCGAAGGGCTGCACCGGGCCGCCGAGGGCGCGTACGACCTCGTCGTCCTCGACATCATGCTGCCCGGGATGAACGGCTACCGCGTCTGCGCCGCCCTGCGCGCCGCCGGGCACGAGATGCCGATCCTGATGCTGACGGCGAAGGACGGGGAGTACGACGAGGCGGAGGGCCTCGACACCGGGGCCGACGACTACCTGACCAAGCCCTTCTCGTACGTCGTGCTGGTGGCCAGGATCCGGGCGCTGCTGCGGCGCCGGGGCGGCGGCTCCGGTTCGCCGGTGGTCACCGTCGGCGCCCTGCGCATGGACACCGCCGCCCGCCGCGTCCACCTCGGCGAAGCCGAAATCACCCTCACCGCCAAGGAGTTCGCGGTGCTGGAGCAGCTCGCGCTGCGGCCCGGCCAGGTGGTGAGCAAGGCGGACATCCTCGAACACGTCTGGGACTTCGCCTACGACGGCGACCCGAACATCGTCGAGGTGTACGTCAGCACGCTGCGCCGCAAGCTCGGCGCGGCCGCCATCCGCACGGTGCGCGGCGCCGGATACCGGCTGGAGGCGCTGTGAGATCGGTACGGGCCAGGGCCGCGCTCGGCGCCACCGTGGTGGTCGCCCTCGCGCTGATCGGCGCCGGGCTCTCCGTGCTCCTCGTCCTGCGCGCCAACCTCACCGGCCAGGCGGGGCTGCAGGCCGAGGTGGTGGCCCGGGAAGTGGCCGGGCAACTGGCCCTCGACGTGCCCTACGACCGGCTGGAGATGCGCGACGAGGAGGACCATCCGGTCCAGGTGACCGACGAGGACGGGCGGGTGGTCGCCGTCTCCAGGGACCTCCAGGCGATCTCCGGCACCGGCACCGACCGGGTCGCACCGGTCCCGTCACCGACCGCCGGGGGACCCGGCGGCGGAAGCGACGACGACCGCGGGGGCGACGACGGAGGCGATGACGACGACAGCCGCGCCACCCCCGCCCCCGGCCGCGGTGAAGTCGACTCCGACAAACCGGACTTCGGCAACGGCACCGCCACCGTCGACGGCGAGACGGCCGACTACCGTTTTGCGTCCGTGCAGGCGACCACCCCTGCCGGGGTGACCCTGACCGTCCACGCGGGCGCCCCGCTGGCCGCCGAGCAGGAGGCCGTGGGCACCGTGCGCGGCGCGATGCTGATCGGGCTGCCGGTGCTGCTGCTCGTCGTCGCCGGGGTGACCTGGCTGGTGACCCGGCGGGCGCTGCGCCCGGTCGAGGACATCCGGCGCGAGATGGCCGCGATCACCGCCTCGGAGGACCTGAGCCGACGGGTGCCGGAGCCCGGCTCGCGCGACGAGATCGCCCGGCTGGCCCGTACGACCAACGAGACGCTCACCGCCCTGGAGGCCTCCGTCGAGCGGCAGCGGCGGTTCGTCGCGGACGCCTCGCACGAACTGCGCAGCCCGATCGCCTCGCTGCGCACCCAGCTGGAGGTGGGCGCGGCTCATCCGGAGCTGCTGGACGTGCCGGGCGCGGTCGCCGACACCGTACGGCTCCAGGCGCTGGCCGCCGATCTCCTGCTGCTGGCCAGGCTGGACGCGGGGGAGCGGCCGGGTCTCGCGCCGCTGGACCTGGGCGCGCTGGTCCGCGAGGAGGTCTCGCAGCGCACCGGGGACCGGATCGCCGTGACGGTCTCGGTGCCGGACCAGGGGCGGTTCGAAGTGGCCGGTTCGCGCGGGCAGTTGGCGCGGGTGATCGGCAATCTGCTGGACAACGCCGAGCGTCATGCGCGCAGCACGGTGACGGTCTCGGTGCGCGCGGCGGAACGGGGCGGTGTGGTCGTCGCCGTCGGCGACGACGGGGCGGGGGTGCCGCCAAAGGAGCGGGAGCGGATCTTCGAGCGCTTCGTACGGCTCGACGACGCCCGCACCCGGGACGACGGCGGCGCGGGCCTGGGCCTGGCCATCGCCCGGGACGTGGCCGTCCGGCACGGCGGGCGGCTGACGGTGGACGGTGCGCGGGAGGGCGGCGCCCGGTTCGAGCTCTGGCTGCCCGGAGCCCGCTGAACGCTGCCCGGAGCCCGCTGAACGCCGCCCGGAGCCCGCTGAACGCCGCCCGGCGCCGGGTCACACCTTGCCGCGTCGTCCCCGGAGGTGTTCCGCGACCGGGGCCAGCGCCGCGTGCAGGTCCGCCAGCGCCTCCGGTGTCAGCAGGTCCATGAAGTGCTTGCGGACCGAGGCCACATGGTGCGGTGCCACCTTGCGCATCGTCTCCGCGCCGTCCTCGGTGAGGACCGCGTACAGACCCCGCCGGTCGGACTCGCAGTTCTCCCTGCGGACCAGGCCCGCGGTCTCCATGCGGGTGATCTGGTGCGAGAGCCTGCTCTTGGACTGCAGCGTCGCGGCGGCGAGGTCGCTCATCCGCATGCGCTGGTCGTCCGACTCCGAGAGGTTGACCAGGATCTCGTAGTCGTTGTTGGTCAGGCCGAACGGCTGGAGGTCCTTCTCCAGCTGGTGCATCAGCAGCCTGCTGACGTCCAGGTGGGTGCGCCAGGCGCACTGCTCCGCGTCGTTCAGCCAGCGGGTGGCCGTCTCGGTCTCCATATATGGATTCTACCTAAGAAGTTGAAAGCCGGACGAAGTGAGGGAGTGTGACGGTCGGCACCCGTCCGGAGACGGGTCCGGGAGCGGGGTGCGGACGTTCGACGTCACACTCCGCAGACTACCGTTCACAAACCGAAGCGACGCTGGAGGTCCCCGAGCTGGCCGGGCATGCGGGGTGTGGCGCCAGGTTGACTCCCGCCGCCCGGGACCCCGGCCTGGCCCGGCACCGAGCCCGTCGGCTGTTCGGCCATCAGGATCTCCGTCGACTGGAGCAGCACCGTCCCCGCGCCGACGAACTCGAACTGGTGCTCCTCGCCCGAGGTGCCCCCGATACCCGTCAGCGACCGCAGCCCGCCCAGTACGCCCGTCAGGTAGCCGTGGTCGTAGTGGTGGCACGGCGAGGGGCAGTCCGCCCAGCCCACCAGGGCCTGCGGGTCGACCCGCAGCGGCGGCTCCATGAAGACCACCGGACCGTTGGAGGCGGCCACGAACTTCCCCGTACCGATCAGTGTCAGAAAACCCGGCACGATCGACTGCTTGAGTGCCAGCGACGGCTGGTAGGCGAGGAGATTGCCCGACCGGATGGTCAGATTCCCGTCGTCCAGGTCGTAGGAGTTCACATCGAAGGCCCGGTCCGCGAGCAGCATCTTGCCGCTGCCCTCGGCCACCACCCAGTCGCTCGCGTGCAGCGGCGAGTGGAAGCTCGTACGGATCAGCCGCTCGAAGCGGCCGTGACCGATGCCGTTGAAATCGATCCGCCCGTAGTAGGCGATCATCTTGCCCTTCTGCAGGAACCACTGGCTCCCCTTGAGCTCCACGCAGAAGGTGTACGAGTTGACGTTGTCGTCCGACGGCAGCGTCATCGGGTCGAGGACCACGGGCGTGCTCACAGCTTCTCCTCCGAGGCCTGGACGTACACCGCGCCGCTTCCGCTCAGCGCCAGCTGGAACGCCTCGCCGGAGCCGCGCCCCACCATGTCGCGCCAGCCGAGCGCGGTCGAGAGCTTGTTCCGTACGTCGCCGTGGTGCGCGACGTACGCCTGCGGGTCCACATGCACATCGCGGCCCGGGGTGATCGGCAGCTCGATCACCCCGCCGTGGGCCATCACCGCGACCGCGCCGTGGCCCTTGAGCGTGGTGGTGAACAGACCCTGCCCGGTCACCTGACCGCGCACCATGCCCATCACGCCGCCCTGCGAGCCCATGAACATGGTGCCCTGCTGGAGCGTCCCGTCGAAGGCGAGCAGCCGGTCGGCCTCCACGTACAGGGTGTCGCCGCTCAGCTCGATCACCTGGATGTGATGGCCGCCGTGGCCGAACAGCACCGTTCCGCTGCCCTCGACCGTCATCAGCGGGGTCGCCTCGTTCGCCACCCGCCGGCCGATCATCGACATCACGCCGCCCTGGCCGCCCTGGATGTTCGGCGTGAACGACACCTCGCCGCGGTAGGCGAGCATCGCGCCCCGCTGGCTGTACATCTTCTGGCCGGGAACCACCGTCGCCTCGACCATCTTCGAGTTGATCTCGCGGAACGGCATCAGACATCGCCCCCGATGGTGTTCCGCTCGCTCGGCTGGACGTAGACGACGCCCTCGCCCTCGAACCGGATCTGGAAGGACTCCCCGGAACCCTCGCCGATCAGCGTCCGGAAGTTCACCCCGGACTGGAGGTGCTGCTGGAGCTTGCCCTGGTGGGCGATGTAGGCGCCGGGATCGACGAACAGCGGGTACTGGGCCGAGACCCGCAGCGCCACCGCCGAGCCGTCCGACATGATCGCCACCTGGCCGGTGCCCTCGACGGTGGTGGTGAACAGGCCGTTGCCGCTCGCCCCGCCGCGCAGGCCGGTGAAGGTGGTGCCGGTGCGCAGCCCGGCGTCGGTGCACAGCAGATTGCTCGCCTCGACGTAGAGCTTGTCGCCGTGCAGCGAGACGAGGTTGATCTCGCTCGCGCGGTCCGCGAAATAGCAGGTGCCCTGGCCGGTCACCTCCATCACGGACATCTGCTCGCCGGTCAGGCGCCGGGTCACCATGCCGCGCAGCCCGTCACCGCCGCCGGTCATCTTCTTGAACGTCATCCGGCCGTCGTAGGCGACCATCGAGCCGTTCTTCGCCTTGACGGCGTCGCCGGCCAGGTCGACGGCGAGCGTTCTGCTGCCTTGGAGTCGGAACATTGCCACGGATCGACGTTAACGGCAGGCCCCCGGCCGGGACAGGGCCCGAGGAAGGATCAGGCCCCCTGAACCGCCCCTGATACGCATCCGGTACCGGATGCGTACGCAACCGGGACGTATCCCCGCCGGCGCATCCGGCCCCCGGCGCCGAGCACCGCGCGTACCGATGCCACAATGGGGCGAGCTTGTGCCTGTATTCACAAGCTGTCACCGTCCTCCCACCGAAGGTGCCCCCGTGGACATCAAGACCGCTACCGCCCTGCACCGGCTGCGCCTCATCTCGATTCCCGAGGCGCTCTCCTTCCCTGCGCTGATCATCTTCGGCTCGGTCCTCAGCCGGGTCTCCGACATCGACTTCCTGATGATGCCGCTCGGCATCCTGCACGGTGTGCTCTTCGTGATCTACGCCGTCCTGCTGCTCGACGTCTGGTCCAAGACCAAGTGGCCGCTGAAGCGCGTGGCGTTCTTCTTCCTGCTCGCGCTGCTGCCGTTCGGCGGTCTGTACGGCGACAAGCTGCTCAAGCGCTACGAGGCCGACGGCGTCATCGCCGCCCGCGCCCGCCGCGAAGGCGTGGTCGCATGATCGTCGCGTTCTCGGTCAGCCCGCTGGGTGTCGGTGAGGATGTCGGCGAATATGTCGCGGACGCCGTCCGGGTCGTCCGCGAGTCCGGGCTGCCCAACCGCACGGACGCCATGTTCACCTCCATCGAGGGCGAATGGGACGAGGTCATGGACGTCGTCAAGCGGGCCGTCGCCGCCGTCGAGGCCCGTGCCGGACGCGTCTCCCTCGTACTGAAGGCCGACATCCGCCCCGGTGTCACCGACGGACTGACCTCCAAGGTCGAGACGGTCGAGCGGTACCTCGCGGACTGACGCCCCGCCCCGCGACGCCCCCGTGACGAGCCCCCGGCCCCCGGCCCGGGGCTCGTCTCATTCCCCCTGGCCGCGCTCCGGCACGGCCAGGGCGATCCCGAGCGGAGTCCGCTCGTACAGCACCTGATGCCCGTACCGGCGCGACGTCAGCAGCCCCGCCGCGCGCAGCACCGACAGATGCTCCGACACCGAGGAGGGCGCGAGGCCCAGCCGGTGCGCGAGCGCGCTCGTCCCGGCCGGTTCGTCGAGCGCGCACAGGACATCGGCCCGCCCGCGCCCCAGCAGCCGGGCGAGCGCCTGCGGGGTGCGGTCGGCGGGTTCCGTCCACAGGCCGCCGATCCCTCGCGCCGGATAGATCACCGCGGGCAGCCAGGGCGGTTCGTACCCGCTGACCACATCCGGCCAGGCGAACACGCTCGGCATCAGGACGAGCCCCTGCCCGCCGAGCACCCGGGAGTGCCGGCCCTTCATCCCGACCAGCGTGAGGGTCGAGTCCGTCCACCTGAGCTGGTGGCTCAGCTCACCGAGCAGCCGTGCGAAGCCGACTTCGGCGAGCCGCCGCGAGTGGTACGCGATGTCCGCCTCCAGCAACGCGCGCAGCCGCGGCCAGTCCGGCTCCACCAGGGTCCGCCAGGCCTGTTCCAGCAAGGCGGCCAACTCGTGCAGCGCCCGTGCGGGATCGGCGAGCAGCGCCTGTCCGGCGGGGGAGTCCAGCGCGCCCGGCTGGTCGGCGAGCGTCAGGGCCAGGTCCTCGCGGATGAGCCGGGGGTCGATGGCGCGTACGCCGGCGATCTCCTCCTCGAACGAGGCGTAGGGCCCCAGCGGCGGCGGGCAGAGGAAGTCCGGGTTGTGTCCGCCCTCCGGCATCACGGACCACAGCGGCCGCAGATCGAGACCCGCGGCGGCGTCCCGGATGCGCCGCAGCCACGGCTGGTGGTAGCCGTGCCGCCCCGGGCGCAGAAGGGTGCGCACCGCGGCCTGGGTCTCCCAGAGCGGGGAGAGCGCGAACCTGCAGCGAAGCAGATCGCTCTCGTCGAAATGCAGATGGAACGACATGGGAGGCCTCGCGAAGATTCGGCGTCGGCCGAAAGTCTACGGAGCGGGGCCCCCGCTCCTCCAAGCTGCGGCCATGCCGAGCAACAGCCCCACCCCGGCGGGCGGCCCCCGCGACGCGGCGGACACCCCGCACGGTCCGACGGGCCCCTCACCCCGCGACCCGTCAGCCGCGCCCCGCGCCGCGAGCGCCCACCCCGCCGGACCGGTGCCCCACTCGGCCCCCGCCCCGGAGCGCGCCGACCCCCTTGACCCGAAGCCGTCGCCCGCGCTCCGGGAGCGGGCCCGCACCGCGTCCGCGGAGCCCGCCCCCCGCGGCTACCGCGCCGTCTTCGCCGTACGGGAGTTCCGGGCCGTCTTCGCCGCCCATCTGCTCTCCCTCCTCGGCGTCGTGGTCAGTGAGCTCGCGCTCACCGTCCTCGTCTACGACCTCACCGGCTCGCCCCTGCTCAGCGCCCTCACCTTCGCGCTCGGCCTCCTGCCGTACCTCGTCGGCGGCACGCTCCTCGCCGGGGTCGCCGACCGCTACCCGGCCCGCCGGGTTCTCGTCACCTGCGATCTGATCTGTGCGGGCTGCGTCGCCGTCATGGTGCTGCCGGGCACCCCGGTCGGCGGGCTCCTCGCGCTGCGCTGTCTCGTCGCCTCCGTGTCGCCCGTCTTCACCGGGACGCGGATGGCCGCGCTCACCGACATCCTCGGCGAGGGCGACCTCTACGTACTGGGCCGCTCGCTGCTGCGGATCGTCTCGCAGAGCGCGCTGCTGGCCGGTTTCGGCGTGGGCGGTGTGCTGCTTGCCGCGTTGTCCGCCCGCGGGGCGATCACGATCACCGTCGGGACGTTCCTCTGCTCGGCGGCCCTGCTCCGCTTCGGCACCCGCAGCCGGCCCGCCAGGGCCGGCGGTGACCGCGGCGGCGCGCTGCTCAAGGAATCGCTGGCCGGTGCCCGCATCGTCTTCGCCGACCGCAGGATCCGCGCGCTGATGCTGCTCTTCTGGGTACCCGCGCTGTTCGTCGTCGCGCCGGAGGCGCTCGCCGCCCCGTACGCGGACGAGGCCGGCCTCGGCCCGGCTGCGCTGGGGCTGCTGATGTGCGCGATGCCGGTCGGGCACATCGCCGCCGAGCTGTACGCGGGAGCCGTCCTGGCCCCGCGCGTCCGCTCCCGGATCGTGCTGCCCGTCGCCGCCGTCGGGCTGCTGCCGCTCCTGCTGTACGGGCTCCGCCCCGGCATGGTCCTGACCCTGGTGGCGCTCGCGCTCGCGGGGGCGGGGGCGGCGTACATCATCGGCCTCGACCAGTGGTTCGTCGACGCCGTCCCGGAGGAACTGCGGGGCCGGGCCATGACCCTGCTCACCGCGGGACTGATGACGGGGCAGGGCATCGGCATGGCACTCGCCGGTCTCGCCGCCGAGTTCCTCCCGGTCCATCAGGTGGTGGCCGGCGCCGGCGCGGTCGGGACCCTCTGCGTGCTCCCGCTCGTCCTGGAGGTCAGGAGGACCGCCCCGGCCCACCGTATTCGGACCGAAGTTCGAGACGGGGCTGACCAGCATATGACCAGTGGGTAAGGTCGGTGCCGTGCCGAAGCCGCTCAGTCTCCCCTTCGATCCCATCGCCCGCGCCGACGAACTCTGGCAGCAGCGCTGGGGCCCCGTGCCCTCGATGGGGGCGATCACCTCGATCATGCGCGCCCAGCAGATCCTGCTCGCCGAGGTCGACGCGGTCGTCAAACCGTACGGACTGACCTTCGCGCGGTACGAGGCGCTGGTGCTGCTCACCTTCTCCAAGGCCGGTGAGCTGCCGATGTCCAAGATCGGCGAGCGGCTCATGGTCCACCCCACCTCCGTCACCAACACCGTGGACCGGCTGGTGCGCTCCGGCCTGGTTGCCAAGCGCCCCAACCCCAACGACGGCCGGGGCACCCTCGCCTCCATCACCGAGAAGGGCCGCGAGGTCGTCGAGGCGGCGACCGAGGACCTGGTCGGCATGGAGTTCGGGCTCGGTGTGTACGACGCCGAGGAATGCGCGGAGATCTTCGCCATGCTGCGCCCGCTGCGGATCGCCGCCCAGGATTTCGAAGAGGCGTGACGGAGGGGGCACGGGGCGTAGAACGGCGTTTCGAGAGCCCGGCCCGCTGCAAGATCGCCCCGGCCGTCCGGTTACGCTCGATGCCATGAAACGCAGTGTGCTGACCCGGTACCGGGTGATGGCCTACGTCACCGCCGTCATGTTGCTGGTGCTCTGCACCTGCATGGTCTTCAAGTACGGCTTCGACAAGGGCGAGGGCCTGACGCTCGTCGTCTCCCAGATCCACGGTGTGCTCTACATCATCTACCTGATCTTCGCCTTCGACCTCGGCTCCAAGGCGAAGTGGCCGATGGGCAAGCTGCTCTGGGTGCTGGTCTCCGGCACCATCCCGACGGCCGCGTTCTTCGTCGAGCGCAAGGTCGTCCGCGAGGTCGAGCCGCTGATCGTCGACGGCGCCCCCGCGACCGCCAAGGCCTGACCCGGCCGGACCCCGGTCCGAGCCGCCCGAACCGCCCCGTGCGAAGCACCGGGCGGTTTCCCATCGACATTTACTAGGACGTCCTAGTAAATTCGATGGTATGGACGCTGACGCGATCGAGGAAGGCCGCCGCCGCTGGCAGGCCCGTTACGACAAGGCCCGCAAGCGTGACGCGGACTTCACCACACTCTCCGGGGATCCGGTGGAGCCCGTGTACGGCCCCCGCCCCGGGGACACGTACGAGGGATTCGAGCGGATCGGCTGGCCCGGCGAGTACCCCTTCACCCGGGGGCTCCACCCCACCGGCTACCGCGGCCGGACCTGGACCATCCGCCAGTTCGCCGGCTTCGGCAACGCCGAGCAGACCAACGAGCGCTACAAGATGATCCTCGCCGCGGGCGGCGGCGGGCTCAGCGTCGCCTTCGACATGCCGACGCTGATGGGCCGCGACTCCGACGACCCCCGTTCGCTCGGCGAGGTCGGGCACTGCGGCGTGGCCATCGACTCCGCCGCCGACATGGAGGTCCTCTTCAAGGACATCCCGCTCGGCGACGTCACGACGTCCATGACGATCAGCGGTCCGGCCGTGCCCGTCTTCTGCATGTACCTGGTCGCCGCCGAGCGCCAGGGGGTCGACCCGGGGGTGCTCAACGGCACGCTCCAGACCGACATCTTCAAGGAGTACATCGCGCAGAAGGAGTGGCTCTTCCAGCCCGAGCCCCATCTGCGCCTCATCGGCGACCTGATGGAGCACTGCGCCCGCGACATCCCCGCCTACAAGCCGCTCTCCGTCTCCGGCTACCACATCCGCGAAGCCGGGGCGACGGCCGCGCAGGAGCTCGCGTACACCCTCGCCGACGGCTTCGGCTACGTGGAGCTCGGCCTCTCCCGCGGTCTGGACGTCGACACCTTCGCGCCCGGCCTCTCCTTCTTCTTCGACGCGCACCTCGACTTCTTCGAGGAGATCGCCAAGTTCCGCGCGGCCCGCCGGATCTGGGCCCGCTGGATGAAGGAGACCTACGGCGCGAAGACCGACAAGGCGCAGTGGCTCCGCTTCCACACCCAGACCGCCGGTGTCTCGCTCACCGCCCAGCAGCCGTACAACAACGTCGTACGCACCGCGGTCGAGGCGCTCTCCGCGGTCCTCGGCGGCACCAACTCGCTGCACACCAACGCCCTCGACGAGACCCTCGCGCTCCCCTCCGAGCAGGCCGCCGAGATCGCGCTACGCACCCAGCAGGTGCTGATGGAGGAGACCGGCGTCGCCAACGTGGCCGACCCGCTGGGCGGTTCCTGGTACGTCGAGCAGCTCACCGACCGGATCGAGGCCGACGCCGAGAAGATCTTCGAGCAGATCAAGGAGCGCGGCACCCGGGCCCACCCGGACGGGCAGCACCCCATCGGGCCCATCACCTCCGGCATCCTGCGCGGCATCGAGGACGGCTGGTTCACCGGCGAGATCGCCGAGTCCGCGTTCCGGTACCAGCAGTCGCTGGAGAAGGGCGACAAGCGGGTCGTCGGCGTCAACGTCCACCACGGCTCGGTCACCGGCGACCTGGAGATCCTGCGGGTCAGCCACGAGGTCGAGCGCGAGCAGGTCCGGGAGCTCGGCGGCCGCAAGGACGCCCGGGACGACGCCCGGGTGAAGTCGGCGCTGGACGCGATGCTGGCCGCCGCCCGCGACGGCTCCAACATGATCGCGCCGATGCTCGACGCGGTGCGGGCCGAGGCGACCCTGGGTGAGATCTGCGGCGTCCTGCGCGAGGAGTGGGGCACCTACACGGAGCCGCCCGGCTTCTGACGGAAGGACCTACGCGGAGGCCGCCGCCGCCAGCCCCGCGAGCAGCAGGGCGGTGAAGCGCCGGGCCCAGTCGGCATCGACGGGCTCGGCGCTCACCAGCACCCGGTGCACGACCGCGCCGGCGATCACGTCGAAGATCAGATCGGCGGTCGCCGACGCCGCCTCCTCGTCCTCCTCGACGGGCAACTCCCCGCGCTCCTGGGCCCGTCGGCGGCCCTGGAGCACCAGCCGCTTCTGCCGGTCCACGATCGAGTCGCGGATCCGGGTCCGCAGCGCCTCGTCGCGCGTCGACTCCGCCACCACCGCCATCAGCGCCGTCCGGGTCTCCGGCCGTTCCAGCAGCGCGGCGAACTGCAGCACCACCGCCTGCACATCGGCCGACAGGCTGCCCAGATCGGGCATCTCCAGCTCGTCGAAGAGGACCGAGACGGCGTCCACGACCAGCTCGTTCTTGCCCGCCCACCGCCGGTACAGGGTCGTCTTGGCCACACCGGCCCGCGTCGCCACATCGCCCATCGTCAGCTTCGACCAGCCGAGGTCGACCAGGGAGGCCCTGGTCGCCTCCAGGATCGCTTCATCGGCCGCGGCACTGCGCGGGCGTCCCGTTCGAAGGGGTTTGGGGTGGCTGCGGCTCAGCATGCCGTGACCATACCGGTCAGTAAGTAGAACGGACCGGTCCCGATCGCCGTGAGACAGATCACCGAACACACCTGTGCGCAAGGGGTGCCGGGCAGTTACGCTACGGGTCGTAGCGTAAGGACGACGGCCGTGCCGTCGTGACGCCGCAACCGATTGACAGCCACAGGCACCGGGTGGGGACCCGGCGCCGAAACGGGTCTTTCAGGGGCCCTCGGACCGTGTCTGTCCGTGCACCTCGCACTCCGGCGGGGGCAGCGGACGGGCGCGGTTCCCGTATCGCTTTCCGGATCGGTGCGCCAAGGGGGGAGGATGTACGTATGCAGCCTAGGAACATGTCCATGAGCGGCGTCGTCGACCTCGCCGCGGTGAAGGCGGCCGGCGAGGCCAAGGTGAAGGCGGAGCAGGCCCGCGCCGAGACCGCCCGGCAGGGTGGCGGCGGTGCCGTACCGCCCTCCGCCCTGGTGATCGACGTCGATGAGGCGGGCTTCGAGAACGAGGTCCTCCAGCGCTCCGCCGAGGTCCCGGTCGTCATCGACTTCTGGGCCGAGTGGTGCGAACCGTGCAAGCAACTGGGCCCGCTCCTGGAGCGCCTGGCCCTGGAGTACAAGGGCCGCTTCGTGCTGGCCAAGGTCGATGTCGACGCCAACCAGATGCTGATGCAGCAGTTCGGCATCCAGGGCATCCCGGCGGTCTTCGCCGTCGTCGCCGGGCAGGCCCTCCCGCTCTTCCAGGGCGCGGCCCCCGAGGCCCAGATCCGGCAGACGCTGGACCAGCTGATCCAGGTCGGCGAGGAGCGGTTCGGGCTCACCGGGATCGTGGTCGACCAGGATGCCGCCGAGGGGGCCGACCAGGCTCCGGCCGAGGCGCCCGCGGGGCCGTACGACGCCCTGCTCGAAGCGGCCGTCCTGGCGCTGGACGCCGACGACTTCGCCGGTGCCGTCCAGGCCTACAAGAACGTCCTGTCCGACGACCCGGCCAACACGGAGGCCAAGCTCGGCCTCGCCCAGGCCGAACTCCTCTCCCGCGTCAAGGAGATGGACGCGCAGCGGGTCCGCGAGGACGCCGCCGCGAACCCGGCCGACGTCACCGCGCAGCTCGCCGCCGCCGACCTGGACCTGGTGGGCGGTCATGTCGAGGACGCCTTCGGCCGGCTCGTCGAGACGGTGCGGCGCAACTTCGGTGACGACCGGGACACCGCGCGGGTGCGGCTGCTGGAGCTGTTCGAGGTGATCGGCCCCGACGATCCGCGGGTCGGCGCCGCACGTACGGCGCTGGCGCGAGTCTTGTTCTGATATGACAAGCGGCCGCGATGCCCTTCGGGGGAACGCGGCCGTTTTCGCGATCAGGCGATAAGAGGCGCCTCTGCTTTACCAAATCTTGATAAAGCAGAGGCCTGTTACTCGCAGTAAATCGCGCCTTGGGATCTGTCCGTATTGACGACCCGATCCGCCCATTCGTCCTTCGACTCGGCACCACCCTGTGTGGCCGGGCGGTACCAGCCGGTCGCGCATCGGTTATCGGGCCGTTACTAGCGAGTAACGAACCCCCTTGTGCCACGGGCGGGAATGCACCACGATCGGCCACGCTCGGTCCAATAACGCCAGCCCGGCCGCCAGTCGGTGCGGCGGCCCCGTTGGGTCCCCACCGAGTGGGCCGGCGGCAGTGGCGCCGGCTCCGGACAGGGGGGTTCCTGCCGTCCGGCAGGGCCTGTCCGAACAGGCCGCGCGCACGCGTGGCCAGTGGTTGTCGCTCGGGGGTGATCGCCGGTGATTCGGACGCGGTACATGCCTCCATCCACAGGCGCTCTCCTTGCCGAGGACGTAGCACTTCTCCCATCCCAGGACGGGCCCAGGCCCGGACCGGAGATGTACGTCCGAGAAGGAGGAAAAATATGAGTTCCCAGGTTCGTGGTGGCACCAGATGGAAGCGTTTCGCTCTGGTCATGGTGCCGAGCGTCGTCGCGACCGCGGCGGTGGGTGTCGGTCTCGCGCAGGGTGCCCTCGCGGCGTCCTTCAGCGTGTCCGGCCAGAGCTTCAAGGTGCGTGCGGACAAGCTCGTCGGCCATGACTTCGTCCAGTACGGCAGCGTTGCTACCGGCAAGGACCTCAAGGGCGACGACGCGGCGCACGCCGTGGCCGTGTCCGGCTTCAGCGATGCCACGATCACCAACATGTGCCAGTCGGTGGTCACTCCGAACCTTCCGTTCGGCCTCGGCAACGTCACGCTGCAGCTGAAGGCGGGTACGAACCCTGACAAGCCGGTCGAGGCGACCAACCTGTACCTCGACATCGCCGAGCTCGACGCCGACGCGTACTTCGAGCACATCGACATCGGTGTCGCCGCGGGAGAGGTCGGCAAGCCCGGCATCCAGTCCGGTACCGAGAAGAAGGTCAACCCGAACGGCTTCGCGCAGCGCGCCGAGACGGCGACGCTGACCAATGTGAAGCAGACGGCATGGGCGACCACCGCCGGCACCTTCAAGCTCAGCAACCTGAGCCTGCGGCTGCACAGTGGCGTCAAGGAGTGCTACTAAGCACCCGCCGGGTGGCCGGAGCGCTCCCGAGGGGACTCCGGCCGCCCACCTTTTCTCTTCTCACAGCAGTACCGGTTCCAGGGAGCTGTTTTCCATGAGCCCCGAGTCCACAGGGCAGAACGAGCACTACCTCCGCGTCTTCCGGCGGAGATTCCGCACCTGGCGGGGTAACCGGCCGTTCTGGGCGGGCCTGTTCACCATGGTGGGTGGTCTACCCATCGCGTATTTTCCGTACGCCAACATGCACCTCGGCAACGTCACACTGGCGATGTCCACGACCGCCGGTGCCGGTTCCCTGATCATCGGGATCCTGCTCGTCACGCTGGGCCTCACCATGTGGTTCCACCACATCGTGAGAGTGTTCGCCGGAGTCGCCGCGATCCTGCTGGCGCTGATCTCGATACCGGTCGCCAACATCGGCGGATTCCTGGTCGGTTTCCTGTTCGCCCTGCTGGGCGGAGCGCTCTCCGTCTCCTGGGCCCCGGGTGAACCGGCGTCCGAGCCCGAGTTCGGGCCGTCCGGCGCGGCGGGGGAGAAGCCGGCGCAGACCGGCCCCGGGACGCAGGAGCCCGGACCCGAGTTCCACAGCACGGCAGCCGTGCCCCAGCAGCAGCCGGAGCAGTACGACACGACAGTTGAGGTCGACGGCGGGAGGCACCGTGCGGGGTGACGAGACGGAGCGGAACTCGGCCGGTGAGGGTCTCGGTACGAGAAGCGGGCCGCGCCACGCGGCCCCCAGGAAGTCGTTGCTGACGAAGCTGCACATCCCCGCGGGCAAGGCGTTCGCGCTCGCCGCGATGCCGACGGCCGTCTTCGTGGGCATGGGGCTCACCCCCAAGCTCGCGCTGGCCGACGACAGTTCGGACATCCCCTTCGCGCCCGGTCCCTGTGTGACCCGCTCCGACGAGCCGAGCGAGGAGCCCTCGCCGTCCGCGTCGAAGTCGCCGAGCCCGTCCCCGTCCGCCACCGACTCCGGTGACAAGGGCGACACGGCGAGCCCGAAGCCCTCGACGACCCCGTCCGCGAGCGACACGGCCGAGCCCGGCACGAAGGCCGCCGCGGCCGACGCCCCCGCCGCCGCCCCGAGTGCCTCGCCCACTCCCACGAAGACGAGGAACCCGCTCGACCCGCTCGGCGTGGGCGACGCGCTCAAGGACCTCTTCGACGGACCGGACAAGGAGACGGCGAGCCCGTCCCCGAGCGCGAGCACCGCGGCCCCGAAGCCTTCGGCGACCGGCACGGCCGAGAAGCCCGCCGAGAAGGCCGCCGAGAAGGCGACGGACGCGGCGAAGGAGACGGCCGACAAGACCGCCTCCGCGATCCGGGAGGCCGCGGGCAAGGCCGGCAAGTCGGTCGAGGAGCTCGACGACAGCGTCAAGGGACTCGACGCCAAGAAGGACGAGGACATCCCGGACGGCGCCAAGGAGCGCTTCCCGTGTCCGACCGCCGACCCGGAGGCGCTCGCCGCGGCCGATCTGGAGACGGGCGTCCCGCTGCTCCCGAACGATCCGTGGATCCTGGAGAGCTCGATGCTCACCCTCAACGGGCTCGACTACAAGGGCATCGTCGAGGTGAAGACATACGGCGGCACCGTCAAGAAGGTGCTGAAGTTCACCGCGAGCTCCATCGACATCGACAACCTCCACCAGAAGACCGTCGGTCCGGCCGGTACGACGGGCCATGTCGAGGCGCGGAAGGGCTCCAAGTCCACCATCCGCAACGGCACGGTGACGATGTACACGGAGGAGCTGAAGGGCAACCTCTTCGGCCTCATCCCGGTGACGTTCAGCCCGGAGACACCGCCTCCGCTGAACGTGCCCTTCGCCTTCTTCACCAAGGTCAAGGTGACCCAGGCCGGCCAGTTCGGCGGCTCGCTCAAGGTCCCCGGGCTGCACAACTACTTCACCGGCGGCAACGGCTAGAGCCTGTCCGGGAGCCGCACAGGACTGTGGGCCGCACTCCTCGGGAGTGCGGCCCACAGTCGTGCTCACGGGTGCCGGGGGCGTCAGTCGCGCGCGCCGCCGCCGACGTGGTGCACCCGGACCATGTTGGTCGTGCCCGGGATGCCGGGGGGCGAGCCGGCCGTGATGACCATGGTGTCGCCCTCGTTGTAGCGGCCCAGCTTCAGCAGCTCGCCGTCGACCAGGTCGACCATCGCGTCCGTGTTGTCCACGTGCGGCACGACATGGGCCTCGACGCCCCAGCTCAGCGCGAGCTGGTTGCGGGTGGACTCGTCCGTGGTGAAGGCCAGGATGGGCTGCGCCGCGCGGTAGCGCGAGAGCCGGCGGGCCGTGTCACCGGACTTGGTGAAGGCGACCAGCGCCCTGCCGTTCAGGAAGTCCGCGATCTCGCAGGCCGCGCGGGCCACCGAACCGCCCTGGGTGCGCGGCTTCTTGCCCGGCACCAGCGGCTGCAGCCCCTTGGAGAGCAGCTCCTCCTCGGCGGCGACGACGATCTTCGACATCGTCTTGACCGTCTCGATCGGGTACGCGCCCACGCTGGACTCGGCCGACAGCATGACCGCGTCCGCGCCGTCCAGGATCGCGTTGGCGACATCGGACGCCTCGGCGCGCGTCGGGCGCGAGTTGGTGATCATCGACTCCATCATCTGGGTCGCGACGATCACCGGCTTGGCGTTCCGCCGGCAGAGCTCCACCAGGCGCTTCTGCACCATCGGGACCTTCTCCAGGGGGTACTCGACGGCCAGGTCGCCACGGGCGACCATCACACCGTCGAACGCCATGACGACGCCCTCCATGTGCTCGACGGCCTGCGGCTTCTCGACCTTGGCGATGACGGGGACCCGGCGGCCCTCCTCGTCCATCACCTTGTGGACGTCCTTGACGTCGTCGGCGTCCCGCACGAAGGAGAGCGCCACCAGGTCGCAGCCCATCCGCAGGGCGAACCGCAGGTCGTCGACGTCCTTCTCGGACAGGGCCGGGACGTTGACCGCCGCGCCGGGCAGGTTGATGCCCTTGTGGTCGGAGATGACACCGCCCTCGATGACGATGGTCTTCACCCGGGGGCCCTCGACCGCGACGACCTTCAGCTCGACGTTGCCGTCGTTGATCAGGATCGGGTCGCCCTTGACGACGTCGCCGGGCAGGCCCTTGTAGGTCGTACCGCAGATCGACTTGTCACCGGGGACGTCCTCCGCGGTGATCGTGAACTCGTCCCCGCGGACCAGCTCGACCGGGCCCTCGGCGAACTTGGCCAGGCGGATCTTCGGGCCCTGGAGGTCGGCGAGCACACCGATCGCACGGCCGGTCTCGGCGGCGGCCTTGCGGACCCGGTCGTAACGACCCTGGTGCTCCTCGTGGCTGCCGTGACTGAAGTTGAAGCGGGCCACGCTCATGCCGGCCTCGATCAGAGCGACGAGCTGCTCGTGGGAGTCGACGGCGGGACCGAGTGTGCAGACGATTTTGGAACGGCGCATGAGGCGGATCCTATCGGTTTGTTTCGCTACGGAATATTCCGTCTGGTGGAAGGTACAAAGGGGCGCGGGGGTGCTCAGTTGTGGGCCTGTCCCAGGGCATCGCGGGCCCGTCCGACGAGCGCGAAGGTCTGGACGGCGATCTCCAGCTCCTCGTCCGTCGGCACCACGGCGACCGCGACCCGTGCGTAGTCGGGCGAGATCAGCCGGGGCTCGTCGGACCGCACGCCGTTCAGGTCCGCGTCCACCGCCAGGCCGAGCTCTTCGAGACCGGCGACGGCAGCCTCCCGCACCGGTGCCGAGTTCTCCCCGACCCCCGCCGTGAACACCACGGCATCCACCCGGCCGAGGACCGCCGAATAGGCGCCGATGTACTTCTTCAGCCGGTGCACATAGATGTCGAAGGCCAGCGCCGCGCGCTCGTCGCCCTCGTCGATCCGGCGCCGGATCTCCCGCATGTCGTTGTCGCCGCAGAGGCCGACCAGACCGGACTTCTTGTTGAGCAGCGCGTCGACCTCGTCCGCCGACATGCCCGCGACCCGCATGAGGTGGAAGGTGACGGCCGGATCGATGTCCCCGGAGCGGGTGCCCATCACCAGCCCCTCCAGGGGTGTCAGCCCCATCGAGGTCTCCACGCACCGGCCGCCGGCCACCGCCGAGGCCGAGGCGCCGTTGCCCAGGTGCAGCACGATGACATTGACCTCCTCGGGGGTGCGCCCGAGGAGCTCGGCGGCCTTGCGGGAGACGTACGCGTGCGAGGTGCCGTGGAATCCGTAGCGCCGGATGCGGTGCGCGTCGGCGGTCTCCGTGTCGATCGCGTACCGCGCCGCGTACTCCGGCATCGTCGTGTGGAAGGCCGTGTCGAAGACCGCCACCTGCGGAAGGTCCGGCCGCAGCGCCCGGGCGGTACGGATACCGGTGATGTTCGCCGGATTGTGCAGCGGGGCCACCGGGACCAGGCGCTCGATCTCCGTCAGCACCTCGTCGTCGATCACCACGGGCTCGGTGAACCGCAGCCCGCCGTGCACCACCCGGTGGCCGATCGCCGCGAGCTGCGGGGAGTCCAGGCCGAGCCCGTCGGCCGCCAGTTCCGCCGCCGCCGCCTTCAGCGCCGCCTCGTGGTCGGCGATCGGACCGATGCGCTCGCGCCGCTCGGCGCCCCCGCAGGCCAGCGGGGTGTGCACCAGCCGGGAGGTCTCCTCGCCGATCCGCTCGACCAGCCCCACCGCGAGCCGGGTGCGGTCGCTCATGTCCAGCAGCTGGTACTTCACCGACGAGGAACCGGAGTTGAGGACCAGCACGCGGTACGCGTCCGTCCCGGCGGCGCCCTCGGTGGTCGGGTCGGTCATCCGTTCACTCCTTGCCCTGGGCCTGGATCGCCGTGATGGCCACGGTGTTGACGATGTCCTGGACGAGCGCGCCCCGGGACAGGTCGTTGACGGGCTTCCGCAGCCCCTGGAGCACCGGCCCGACGGCCACCGCGCCCGCCGAGCGCTGCACGGCCTTGTAGGTGTTGTTGCCGGTGTTCAGGTCCGGGAAGACCAGCACCGTCGCCTGGCCCGCCACCTCGGAGCCGGGCAGCTTCGTCGCGGCGACGCTCGGCTCCACCGCGGCGTCGTACTGGATCGGGCCCTCGATCCTGAGGTCCGGCCGGCTCGCCCGGACCCGGTCCGTCGCCTCGCGCACCTTGTCGACGTCCGCGCCCGAGCCGGAGGTGCCCGTCGAGTACGACAGCATCGCGATCCGCGGCTCCACCCCGAAGCGGGCGGCGGTGGCGGCCGACTGGACCGCGATGTCGGCGAGCTGCTCCGCGTCCGGGTCCGGATTGACCGCGCAGTCGCCGTACACCAGCACCTTGTCGGCGAGGCACATGAAGAAGACGGAGGAGACGATCGAGGCGTCCGGCTTGGTCTTGATGATCTCGAACGCCGGGCGGATCGTCGCCGCGGTCGAGTGTACGGCTCCGGAGACCATCCCGTCCGCCAGGCCCTCCTGGACCATCAGGGTGCCGAAGTAGTTGACGTCCGCGACGACGTCGTACGCCAGCTCCACCGTGACCCCGCGGTGCGCCCGCACCTGCGCGTACCGCTCGGCGAAGGTCTGGCGCAGCTCGGAGGTCTGCGGGTCGATGAGCTGGGTGCCGGCGAGGTCGATGCCGAGGTCTGCGGCCTTCTTGCGGATGACGTCGGGGTCGCCGAGCAGGGTGAGGTCGCAGACGTCGCGGCGCAGCAGTACGTCGGCGGCGCGCAGCACCCGCTCCTCGGTGCCCTCCGGCAGGACGACGCGGCGCCGGCCGGCGCGGGCCTGCTCCAGCAGCTCGTGCTCGAACATCATCGGGGTGACCCGGCCGCTGCGGGCGACCGAGATCCGCTCCAGTAGGGCGCCGGTGTCCACATGGCGTTCGAAGAGGCCCAGCGCGGTCTCCGCCTTGCGGGGTGTCGCGGCGTTCAGCTTGCCTTCCAGGGCGAAGAGCCGGGCCGCGGTGGGGAAGGATCCGCCGGCCACCGACACGACCGGGGTGCCCGGTGCGAGTCGCGCGGCCAGCCTGAGTATCTCCTCGCCGGGGCGCTCGTCCAGGGTCAGCAGCACCCCCGCGATGGGCGGGGTGCCGGCGCTGTGCGCGGCCAGCGAGCCGACCACCAGGTCCGCCCGGTCCCCGGGCGTGACCACCAGGCAGCCCGGCGTCAGCGCGTTCAGCATGTTCGGCAGCATCGCGCCGCCGAAGACGAAGTCCAGGGCGTCCCGCGCCAGCCCGGAGTCGTCGCCGAGCAGGACCGTTCCGCCGAGCGCCGAGGTGATCTGGGCGACGGTCGGCGCGGAGAGCGCCGCGTCGTCGGGCAGCACCGAACAGGGGACGGGGAGGGTGGCCGTCAGCCGCTCCGCGATGACGTCGCGGTCCTCGGACGCCACCCGGTTCACGATCACCGAGACGACGTCGCAGCCCAGTCCGGCGTACGCGCGGTAGGCGTTGCGGGCCTCGGCCCGCACCGACTCCGCGGTCTGGCCCTTCCCGCCGACCACCGCGACCACCGAGGCGCCGAACTCGTTGGCCAGGCGGGCGTTGAGCGCCAGCTCGTCGGGCAGCTGGGTGGCGGCGAAGTCGGTGCCGAGGACCAGTACCACCTCGTACTTCTGTGCCACCTGGTGGAACCGGTCGACGAGCCGGGAGACCAGCTCGTCCGTGCCCTGCTCCGCCTGGAGTGCGGACGCCTCGTGGTAGTCCAGCCCGTAGGCCGAATCGGGGTCCTGGGGGAGCCGGTAGCGGGCCCGCAGCAGTTCGAACAGGCGATCGGGTCCGTCGTGCACGAGCGGCCGGAAGACCCCGACCCGGTCCACCTGACGCGTCAGGAGCTCCATGACTCCCAGATCGACGACCTGACGGCCGTCTCCCCGGTCGATCCCGGTCACGTACACGCTCCGCGTCACGCGTGCTCTCCCGTCCACTTTCGGTTTGGGATGGTATTGCCATGTTGACGATACCCGCGGGGGTCGAGACGTCGCCCGCCGGGCGCGGCCCCGGTACCGGGACGGAAGGGGAGCGCGAGGTCCAGACCTGGCGTGCCACAATCGTGGTGGCTCACGGCAAGGGGGAATCGGTTGACATCCCCCGAATTGCACGGCACTAGCGAGCAGGAGACACAGCACGATGCGCATCGGAATTCTCACCGCAGGCGGCGACTGTCCGGGCCTGAACGCAGTGATCCGGTCGGTCGTGCACCGCGCCGTCGTGGGGCACGGCGATGAAGTCATCGGCTTCGAGGACGGGTTCAAGGGACTCCTCGACGGCCACTTCCGCCCCCTCGACCTCAACGCGGTCAGCGGCATCCTCGCCCGGGGCGGCACCATCCTCGGCTCGGCCAGACTGGAGCGCGACCGGCTGCGCGAGGCCGCCGAGAACTGCGCCGAGCTGAGCCGCCGTTACGGCATGGACGCCCTCATCCCGATCGGCGGCGAGGGCACCCTCACCGCGGCCCGGATGCTGGCGGACGCCGGGATGCCGGTCGTCGGCGTCCCCAAGACCATCGACAACGACATCTCCGCCACCGACCGGACCTTCGGCTTCGACACCGCGGTGGGTGTCGCCACCGACGCCATAGACCGCCTGAAGACCACCGCCGAATCGCACCAGCGGGTCATGGTCGTCGAGGTCATGGGCCGGCACGCGGGCTGGATCGCGCTGGAGTCCGGGATGGCGGGCGGCGCGCACGGCATCTGCCTGCCCGAGCGCCGCTTCCAGGTCAAGGACCTGGTGAAGATGGTCGAGGAACGCTTCGCCCGCGGCAAGAAGTTCGCGGTCATCTGCGTGGCCGAGGGGGCGCACCCGGCCGAGGGCTCCATGCCGTACGCCAAGGGCGAGATCGACCAGTACGGCCACGAGCGCTTCCAGGGCATCGGCAACCGGCTGGCCATCGAGCTGGAGACCAGGCTCGGCAAGGAGGCCCGGCCGGTCATTCTCGGCCATGTGCAGCGGGGCGGCACGCCGACCGCGTACGACCGGGTGCTCGCCACCCGCTTCGGCTGGCACGCGGTCGAGGCGGCGCACCGGGGCGACTTCGGCCGGATGACGGCGCTGCGCGGCACGGACATCGTGATGGTTCCGCTCGCCGACGCGATCACACAGCTCAAGACGGTGCCGAAGGACCGGATGGACGAGGCCGAGTCGGTCTTCTGAGGCAGTCGCCGGACAAGACCTTGCGGCCCCGACCGTCCCCCCGTGGAAGGTCGGGGCCGCTTGCCGTTCCCCCGGCGCCCGGGACCGTTCCGGACGGTCGGATCCGGAAACGGGCCGCGGTGCCGGAAACCACTCTTGAGCCCGCGGACCCGATCAACAAGGCTTGCCCCCGTCCCGGACATGTCCCAGCCTCGTCCGGGCGTGGAATCCAGGGGAGGGGCACAGCGCATGGTGGTCGAGGACAGGGCTCCGGATCCTCGTGAGGCACGCAGTGCGGCCGAGTACGTCGCCCTCTTGCGGGGGCTCAAGGACGCGTCGGGTCTGACCTTCCGGGAACTGGCCCAGCGGGCCGACGCGGTGGGGGACGTGCTGCCGCGCTCCACCATCGCCAACATGCTGGCGCGTACGTCGGTCCCGCGCGAGGAACTCCTCGCCGCCTTCGTACGGGCCTGCGGCTGCGGCCCCACGGAGGTGGATGCCTGGCTCGCCGTACGCAAGGAGCTCGCCGTGCACGGTCGGCGGGCCGGGGGAGAGAGGGCGCCAGGGGCGGCGGCGGACGCGGGCGCCGGGCTCCCGGAGCAGTCCCCGGGGAGCCCGGCCGAGCCGCCCGCCGTTCCGGATCCCGAACCGTCCGCCGCCCGGCGCCGCCGGTCCCGGACCCTTCTGGCGGCCGCCGTGTCGCTGGTGGTGCTCGCCGCCGCCGCGGTGACCGTCACCCTTCTCGTACGGGACGACGAGGACCGGCCCGAATCCCGCCCGGCGACCGGCCCCGTGGCGGGGCGGACGGTGCAGATCCGGTCCCTGCACTCCGGGTTCTGCCTCTCCGAGGAGCAGGGCAGCGAGTCCGGGCGGCTGTACCAGGTGCCGTGCGAACAGGAGACGATCCCGAGTTTCTCCCTTGAGCCGCTGGACGGCGGCGCCTGGCGGATCGTGACCGACCACCCGGTCTACTCGAAGGGCTGCACCGGCGTGTGGGACGGGATACGGGATACCGGAGCCCCGTTGCAGGACCAGGAGTGCGGCAAGCGCGGCGACGCGGAGAAGTTCTTGATCGAGCCGGTGGGCCGTCCCGTCGAGGGGTACCGCATCCGCCCCACCCACACCCGTCTGTGCGCGGGTGCAGAGAGGAACAGCAAGGCGCGGGGCGCCACGTTGGTGCAGACGAGCTGCGACGGGGCGGACCGGGGAAACCTGTTCTCCTTCGACCCGGTGGCCACGGAACCGGCCGGCGGCTGAGCGCGTACGGGGGAGGCAGGGCGGCTCAGCCGTCCGGCCCCGGCACCCCCGCCGCCCGCCAGAACCGCCCCAGGATCTCCGCCAGGAACACCCGCCCCGCGTCACCCGTCGAACCGGCCCGCTCCGTACCCGTGCTGCTCCAGCTCAGCGTCGACACCATCAGCGACTGGTAGTCGGCGTGCAGCTGTTCCAGTACGTCCTGGAGGAACCCGCGCTCCAGCGGCACCAGCTTCGCCACGGCCCGCAGCTGGGCCTGCCAGCGCGTCGTCACCGCGCTCCGCAGCAGCTCCGCCAGCTCCTCGTCCCGGCCGCAGACCGTCACGAACCCGGCGGGCGTCAGCCCCAGCACCTCGGCGAGCGCCGCGGACTGGCGCTCGTTGCCGCGCCAGCGCCCCGACTCCTCCATCCGCAGATAGGCGGAGGGGCTCAGCCCCAGCAGCCGCGCCAGCTCCTCCACGGCCAGTTCCCTGGCCACCCGGTGTTCCCTGAGCGTCCGTGCGGCGGTGAGCAGGTCGCCCGGTGAACACCACAACACCCCTGCCAGCGCCGTGAGTTCGTACTCGCTCGGGCAGGCGAGGCCGCGCTCCCAGGCGACCACCGTCTCGGTGCTGATCCGGAGCCCGTACTGGGCCCCGAGTCCGTAGGCGACATGGCCGGGAAGCATCCCCAGGGCCTCGCGCAGGCGGCGCGCGGCGGGGGCGTTGAACGGCGGGGTGGGGTGCACGGCCCCACGGTAGGAGTCAAGGCATGGAATGACTACGGTGTGTTCCACCGATATCCACGCCTCGTAGGAACGTCCTAGGCCGCCTCCCCGGCCGTGAGGTCCCCCTCCGGGTCCGACCGCCTCGGGACGTCAGGAACCGCGCCCGGCCGGAAGCTCGGCCGGAATCCCCCTCTCTGCAGTAGCGTCTGCGAAGCGAGACTGTGGTCACACGGGGGTGGTCGGTATGAGCTCTGACGCATCGGTTCGCGGCACCGTACGGGTACGGGTGCGTGATGTCGTGCGTGACGTGGTGGCCGAGGTGGCTCCGGAGGAGTCGTCCGTGATCGCCGGGCTGGCCCAGTTCGACGACGCGGCCGTGGTGCGGCTGCTCGGACGAAAGGGCAGCCGTCGCGAGCAGCTCGGCTTCGGTCCCGGAGAGATCGCGGTGGTGGTCACGCCGGTGGTGTGGCTGGTGGTGGACCAGGCGGCGCGGCAGCTCGGGAGTGCCGCTGCGGACGGCGCGACCGCCGGTGCGAGGTCGCTCCTGCGCCGGGTCCTGCGGCGGCGGAGCGCCGAGGTGACGGTTCCCTCGTTGACTCCTGATCAACTCGTCGAGGTCCACCGGCAGGTGCTGGACGCGGCCACCGGGCGCGGTTTCGAACGAGAGCGCGCGGAGGTCCTCGCGAACGCGGTGATGGCCAGGCTGATGCTCTCTTCGGCGCAGACGCAGACGCAGACGCAGACGCAGGCACAGACGGACGAGTCGGCGGACGGGGGCAGAACCGGCGACGCCTCGCCCCGGGGTGACAACTCCCCCGAGGAATAGCGGGAGATGGCCGCCATGAAGTCGTCGGATGCACGGGGAGGCCGGGCGGTCGGCGCCGGTACGACCGTGCGGTTCGTCCTGCTGGCGGTTCTGGTGCTGGTCACCAGCGGTCTGATGCTGTTGTACATGGCCTTCTGGTGGCTGTCGGGGGCCGATGCGTACAGCTGCGACCTCGCCGCAGGTGTGGACATCGACCACATGTCCGATCTGCAGCTGCTGATCACGCGCTCCACCCAGTGGGTGGCGTATCGGAACTGCCAGCTTCGGCATGCCCAGCCGCCGTCGTGGTGGGTCCCCGTCCTGTGGCTGGCCCTGCTGGCCGTCGCTGCCGTCGTGCTGTTCTTCTGGCTGCCGGTGTGGAAGGCGCGGCGCGGCAGGGTGGTCCCGCTGGCGTCGGTCGATCACGATCGCGCGGTCCACGGTGTGCTGGAGGAGGTCGCGGCGGTGGCCGGGGTGACGCGACTGCCGCGCGTCGTGGTCGATCCCGCGGCGGCATCCGTCGGCGCCGTGGTCTTCGGCCGCAATGGACGGCCGGTGCTCTGCCTGTACGGAGGACTGCTCGCCCTCGGGGCCCGTGACGCCGCGGGGTTCAGGGCGGTGCTGCTGCACGAGTTCGCCCATCTCCGCAATGGAGATGTGACCCTCACCTACGCGACGGTCGCGCTGTGGCGGGTGTTCCTCTTCCTGGTCGCGCCGCCCTATCTGGTGGGCGTGGTCATGTACCTGGTCCGCGAGATGCAGTCGGGCAACTCCTTGTGGGCGGTCCCGATCCGGAGCATTCTCCAGTTCCTCTTCTTCGTGGCGCTGATGTACCTGGCGCGCTCGGACGTACTGCGCAGCCGGGAGATCCACGCCGATCGTGCCGCGGTGCGCTGGGGTGCGGATTCCGGGGGCTGGCAGGTGTCCGCCCCGCCGGCTCCCGAGGGCGTGCTGCGCCGCAGGCTCGCCTCGTTCGCCGCCCTGTGGCGTCCCCACCCGCGGTGGGACCTGCGCCGGGGCGCTCTGACCGACTCCGGTCCGGTGTACGCGGTTCCGGCGCTGCCCATGTTCCTGACCGGTGCCGCCGCCATTCTGATCAACTCCCAGCTGGCACTGGCCCTGCGGCCGTACATCCAGTCGCCCGGCGCGCTGATATCGCAGGCGGTGGCCCTGGCCGCGGCGGGCCTGGTCGCCGGGGTGGTCGGTGTCACGTTGTGGCGTGCGGTGATCCATGCCGTGCTGACCGGGCGCCGCCCGCCCTCGGGTCTGCGGGCGGGGCTGTGGCTGGGGGCCGGGATGGCGGCCGGCACACTGACCGCCGGTCAGGGGACGATCGAGCAGTTCTTTCCCAGCCGGAACACACTGCTCCTGCTGTTCCTGCTCGGCGGCCCCGCCTTCACCTGGTGGACCGCGCAGGTCGCCCGGCTGTGGGTCACGACCTGGCGGGGGCGGACGATCCGGCCGGCTCTGGTGGCGAGCCTGGTGGCAGGGGGCCTGGCACTGGCGCAGTGGTTCACATGGTGGCACGGCAGCGCCACGGCGGTCGCGACCGGCTGGTGGTACGACACCGAGGGGATCCGGCAGCGGCTGGAGCAGTCGTATCCCGGCCCGGCCGCGGACCATCCCACGATGCTGTCGGGGATCGGCGCCGTTTTCCCCATGGTCCTCAACACGAACGCGCTGCCGCTCTCCGCCGCCGCGATCGCCGCTCTCTGGATCGTGCCGCTGGCGGCCTGGATACCGCGTCCGATCCCCGCCGTACGGCCGTGGACGCGACACGCGGCGGCCGACATCGAGGGCGCGGTGGAGCCGCCCGCGCACAGCCCGCCACGGCTGGGAGGAGCGCTGCTGGCGGGGCTGTCGTGCGGGGTGGGGTGCTGGGTGGTCGTCGTGGCCGCTCTGGCGTATCCCGGTGCGGGGCTGTCGGGAGCACCCGCCCGGGGCGCCAGCCTCCAAGGACTGCTCTTCCTCGCGTGGACGTATCTCGCCCTGACCGTGTCAGCGGTGACGGCCGGAGCGATCGCATCCGTACGGGCACGCCGGCACAGGCTGCTCGTCACCCTCATCGCCGCTCAGATCGCGGTCCTGGTGGGCTCGGCCGGACCACTGATGCTGCTTCTCTCCGACGGTTGCGTCGATGAGCTGACTCTCTTCCGCCGGTCCTCCTGCAACTGGCGGCCGGCTCTGCTGACGGACTGGCTCGATCTGCACATCACGTGGGACTTCGCGCTGATGACCGTCACCGTCGCCGCCATCGCCGTGGCCGCGGTCGTGTCGCTGGTGCGCAGAGCACACGTGCCCGGGCCACCGCGGCAGCGCGAAGCCGGCCCGCGGCGACGCGGCGGAGCGGCCTGCCGTCGCGGTCTTCTCGTGGTGGTGTGCGTCGTGGCGCTGACCGTGTCCGTGGCCGAGTCGGCGTACCGGCAGGACCGGATTCCGCCGGAGGTCACCGATTTCCGTGCTCTCCAGGAAGAGTTCCGGCAGGTGTCGCCCCGGCTCGGAGCCGGTGTGGTCGCTCCGCTGACCAGGGCGCGGCAGGTGACTGCCTGGAACGACCTCGAAGGGAAGGAGCTGCTGGACCGGTTCCGCCGCGAACGGGACGGACTCCTCACGATCGAGCGGACCTTCGTCGAGCGGAAAAAGTCCCCGGCGTACCTGTTCGGCCTCCGCCCGGCCTGCGAGCGCATCGGGCGCACGGCCGTCGACGCCCATGCGTACTTCCGTGTCCCGGATGCGCAGGGGCAGGTCCTCTGGGAGCAGTTCATCCTCGATGCGGCGAACTCCACCCTTGAGTGCCGCAAGGCCCTGGACCACCTGAAGGCCCACCGCTACAAACAGGCCGGCGCCACCTTCGTCACCTCGTTCGAGAAGGTCAACGCGGCCTACCGGAGCAGCAATGCGATCGACTCCCGCATCGATCGGATCAGGCGTGCGGGCGGCCTGTGAAACCCCCGCGGGGGTCGGCGCCCTCCCGCGGGCGCGCGCACCGGGCTCCGTCCGGACACGGCGTCAGTGGTTCCGGCTCACCCATCGGTAGTGCAGCTCCGGGCGCCCGATCTGCCCGTACTGCGGACTGCGCACCGCACGCCCCACCGCCACCAGATGCTCCAGATAACGGCGGGCGGTGATCCGTGAGATGCCCAGCTCCTCCCCGGCCGCCGCCGCCGTCACCCCGTCGGGGGCTCCTCGCAGGGCGCGGGTGACGGCCTCCAGCGTCGGGCCGCTCAGCCCCTTCGGCAGCCGGGCCGGCTGCGGTGCGCGCAGTGCGCCGAGCGCCCGGTCCACCTCGTCCTGGCCGCTCGCCTCCCCGGCCGCCGCGCGGAACTCCGCGTAGCGCACGAGCCGGTCGCGCAGGGTGGCGAAGGTGAACGGCTTCAGCACGTACTGGACGACACCGAGCGACACGCCCTCCCGCACCACCGTCAGATCGCGGGCCGACGTCACCGCGATGACATCCGCCGAGTGCCCGGCCGCACGCAGCGACCGCAGCAGTTGCAGACCGTGCCCGTCGGGCAGATACAGATCCAGGAGCAGCAGATCGACCGGGGTACGGTCCAGCGCCCGCACCGCCTCCGCACGCGAATGCGCGACGGCCGCCACCGTGAACCCGGGGACGCGGCCCACGTACAGCCGGTGGGCGTCCGCGGCGACGGGATCGTCCTCGACGACCAGCACCTGGATCATGCCGTGGCCTCCTTCGTGGTGTGTGCCGGCCGGCCGGCGACGGTCAGCGGGAGCCGTACCGTGAACCGCGCCCCGCCGTCCGGGCCGCCGTCCAGCGTCACCGTCCCGCCGTTGCGGTGCACCGCCTGCTGGACGAGCGCCAGCCCGATCCCGCGGCCGGCGCCATGGGTCGACCAGCCGCGCTCGAAGACCTCGGCGGCGTCCCCCGGATCGATCCCGGCCCCCGTGTCGATGACCCGCAGCAGCAGTTCGCCCTCCCCGGCGAGCGCGGTGACCGTCACCCGGGCGCGGGCGGCCCGGCCGCTTTCCGCACCCCGCTGGGCGGGCACGGAACCGGGGCCCGGCACACCGGCCACCGCCTCCGACGCCGCGTCCACCGCGTTGTCGATCAGATTGCCGAGGATCGTCACCAGATCCCGGTGCGGCAGCGTCGCGGGCAGGTCGCCGTCGTCGATCAGGCTGTCGTCCGCGAGCACCAGCTCCACCCCCCGTTCGTTCGCCTGCGCCGCCTTGCCGAGCAGCAGCGCGGCCAGCACCGGTTCGGCGACCGCGCCCACCACCCGGTCGGTGAGGGCCTGGGCCAGCTCCAGCTCGGCGGTGGCGAAGCCCACCGCCTCCTCCGCCCGCCCCAGCTCGATCAGCGAGACGACGGTGTGCAGCCGGTTCGCCGCCTCGTGCGCCTGCGAGCGCAGGGCCTGGGTGAACCCGCGCTCGGAGTCCAACTCGCCGGACAGCGCCTGGAGTTCGGTGTGATCGCGCAGGGTCACGACCGTGCCGCGCTGCTCCCCGCCGACCACCGGACGGGTGTTGACCACGATCACCCGGTCCGCCGTCAGATGCAGTTCGTCGACCCGCTCCTCGGAGGCGAGCAGCGCCCCGGTCAACGGCGCCGGCAGGTCCAGCTCGGCGACCCGGCGCCCCACCGCACCCGGCTCCAGGCCGAGCAACTCCCGGCCCGCGTCGTTGATCAGCGCGATCCGCCGCCGCCCGTCGAGCATCAGCAGCCCCTCGCGCACCGCGTGCAGCGTGGCCTGGTGGTAGTCGTGCATCCGGCTCAGCTCGGCGGCGTTCATGCCGTGCGTGTGCCGCCGCAGCCGGGCGTTGATCACGTACGTGCCGATGCCGCCGAGCGCGAGCGCCCCGCCCGCCGCGAGCCCCAGCGCCCCGAGCTGCGCCCGCACCTGCGAGGAGACCCGCTCGACCGTGATGCCCGCACTGACCAGGCCGGTGATCCTGCCGCCGTCCCGGATCGGGGTGACCACCCGGATCGAGGGGCCGAGCGTGCCGGTGTACGTCTCCGAGAACGTCTCGCCGCGCAGCGCCCGCGCGGTGTGCCCGAGGAACTCCTCGCCGATCCGCTGGGAGTCCGGGTGCGTCCAGCGGACCCGCTGCGGGGACATGATCGTGACGAAGGCGATCCCGGTGTCCTTGCGGACCTTCTCCGCGTACGGCTGGAGCACCGCGGACGGGTCCGGGGTACGGATCGCCTCCCGTACCGACGGAGCGTCCGCGATCGCCAGCGCGGCCGCCGTGACCTGCCGGGTCGCGGTCTCCTTCGCCTGCGCGCTGCCGGAGACATAGGCGAAGAACGCGCACCCCGCCACCACGGCCGCCACCAGCACCACCTGCATGGCGAAGAGCTGACCGGCCAGGCTGCGCGGGCGGGTACGGGGACGGGGGAGACGCATGGACCCAGTCTGCCTGGCCGAAAACACATGAACGAAATGCACGCAACGGTGACCGGTGTCACAGGGAGCGAGATATTCGCCAAGGGTTTTTTCGTCCGACGGCTCCGATCCGCCGGACAGCCCTTGCACCCCCAGGGACGGGGGAGCGACCCGGACGAGCCGAGGAGAAACCCCGTGGGAGTGGCAGCCGCCAAGCGGGACCGCACGCATTACCTGTATCTGGCCGTGATCGCCGCGGTGGGGCTCGGCATTCTCGTGGGCTTCGTGGCCCCGGGCGTCGCAGTCGAGCTCAAGCCGATCGGCACCGGCTTCGTGAACCTGATCAAGATGATGATCTCGCCCATCATCTTCTGCACGATCGTGCTGGGCGTCGGCTCGGTGCGCAAGGCCGCCAAGGTCGGCGCGGTCGGCGGCCTCGCCCTCGGCTACTTCCTGGTGATGTCGACCGTCGCACTGGCCATCGGCCTGCTCGTCGGCAACCTCCTTGAGCCCGGTCAGGGCCTCCACCTCACCGAGGCCGTACGCGCCGCCGGTGAGAAGCAGGCCGCCGGGGCGAGCGAGTCCACCGCCGACTTCCTGCTCGGCATCATCCCGACGACGATCGTCTCCGCCTTCACCGAGGGCCAGGTGCTCCAGACCCTGCTCGTCGCCCTGCTCGCGGGCTTCGCGCTCCAGGCCATGGGCTCGGCGGGCGAACCGGTGCTGCGCGGCATCGGCCACATCCAGCGCCTCGTCTTCCGGATCCTCGCCATGATCATGTGGGCGGCCCCGGTCGGCGCGTTCGGCGCGATGGCGGCGGTGGTCGGCGAGACCGGCGTCGACGCGCTGAAGTCCCTCGCGATCATCATGATCGGCTTCTACCTCACCTGCGCGATCTTCGTCTTCGTCGTGCTCGGCGCGATCCTGCGGCTGGTCGCCGGGGTCAACCTGATCTCCCTGCTGAAGTACCTGGGCCGCGAGTTCCTGCTGATCCTCTCCACCTCCTCCTCCGAGTCCGCCCTGCCGCGGCTCATCGCCAAGATGGAGCACCTCGGGGTCAGCCGCCCCGTCGTCGGCATCACCGTGCCGACCGGCTACTCCTTCAACCTCGACGGCACCGCGATCTACCTCACGATGTCCTCGCTCTTCATCGCCAACGCGATGGGCGACCCGCTGAGCGCCGGTGAGCAGGTCTCGCTGCTGCTCTTCATGATCGTCGCCTCGAAGGGCGCCGCCGGAGTCACCGGCGCCGGCCTGGCCACCCTCGCGGGCGGCCTCCAGTCGCACCGCCCCGGACTGGTCGACGGCGTCGGCCTGATCGTCGGCATCGACCGCTTCATGAGCGAGGCCCGCGCCATGACGAACTTCGCGGGCAACGCGGTCGCCACCGTCCTGGTCGGCACCTGGACCAAGGAGATCGACAAGGAGCGGGTGGACCAGGTCCTCTCCGGCGCGCTCCCGTGGAACGAGCAGATGCTCAACCAGGACGCCGACGCGCACGGCGTCCCGGGGCCCCGGGACGAGCAGCCCGCCATGGCGAAGGCATAGCCACCCACGGAACACGGTCGAAAGGGCCGTCGCGGGAGTTCCCGCGGCGGCCCTTCGCGCTTGCCCTGACGTCCGCGTCAAGGTCTACCGTCGAACGCATGCGAATCGGGGAGCTGGCCGAACGGGCCGGGACGACCACGCGGACCCTGCGGTACTACGAGTCACGCGGGCTGCTGTCCGCGCGGCGGGCCGACAACGGCTACCGCGCGTACGACGAGGACGATCTGCGGCTGGTCCAGCAGATCCGGACCCTGCAGGACTTCGGGTTCGAGCTGGAGGAGACCCGGCCGTTCGTCGAGTGTCTGCGGGCCGGTCACCCGGCCGGTGACGCCTGCCCCGCCTCGCTCGCCGTCTACCGGCGCAAACTCGGCGAGCTCGACTCGCTCGTCGAACAGCTCCAGGCCGTCCGCGCCCAGGTGGGCGCCCAGCTCGCCAGGGCCGAGCTGGAGGCGGGGGCAGCGCTCCCCGGCGGTCCGGAACCACGTTGTGAACTGGGAGGATGACAGATGATTCATGCAGAGGGCGTGGCCGAGGTCACCGACACCACCTTCGACACGGAGGTGCTCGCGGCGAACGGCCCGGTGCTGGTCGAGTTCACCGCCGACTGGTGCGGCCCGTGCCGCCAGCTCGCCCCCGTGCTCAGCGCCGTCGCCGCCGAGCTGACCGGGCGCATGGAGGTGGTCCAGCTGGACATCGACAACAACCCCGGCATCGCGAGCCGGTACGCGGTGCTGTCCGCGCCGACCCTGATGGTCTTCCGGGGCGGCGAACCCGTGAAGTCGATGGTGGGCGCCCGTCCCAAGCGCAAGCTGCTCCAGGAACTGGAGGAGGTCTTCGAGACGGTGTGAGGCGGGCCGCCCGGCCGCAGGCCGGTGCCGAGCCCCCGTCGCCCATCCGACGGGGGCTCGGCACCGGACTCGTGCATGGCCGGAAGCCGTTCCGCACCCCGCACCCGGGTCCGGTCGGCGAAACCATAGGGTGCGCTGATGGACGAGGAGCGAGGCCGTACCGGCCGGCTGACGCGATCGGACCTCTGCACGTTCATCGCCACGGGGTGCCTGCTCCTTGCCGCCGCCGCGGGCTGGAGCAGTGCGCTGCTCGTCGTCCTCGGGCGCGTGGTCCCCGGTTGGGCCGTGGGCGCGGTGCTGCTCCTCGTGTCGTTGATCGCCATGCGGACCGCCGCCGCGCCGGCCCGGCCGGAGACCGAGGGGGCGGCACCGCGGCGGGCAGCGCTGCCGCGATGCGTACGCGGCCTCCTGGCGGTCGTGGCCGGACTGGGCTGCGCGGTCGGTGTGCTGGGCGACCTCGGCGCGGAGTACCACATCCTTCGCCCCACGGGCCCGCACGGGTGCACGGCCGTGGTGCGGGAGACCTCGTTCCTGCTCGCGGGCAGCGGCGACGTGTACGCGGTGGGGCCGTCCGGCGTCGCCTGGCGGCCGTCGGGTTCCTGGCAGGCCGATGACGGCTATCGCCCCATTGCCGAGGGCACGTACGAGCTGCACTGGGGCCGGGACGACGGCGCCCTGCTGGTACGCGGCACCGAGGTCGATCCGGTCATGGACGGACTGCACGGCGTGGACTGCGACTGACGCACGGTCCGGGACCGTGCGCCGCTCCTGCCGCACGGCCCGGGCCGCGCCCCGCTCAGACCGGCCGGAACCACACCGTCGCCAGCGGCGGCAGTGTCAGCAGCAGGCTGCCGGGCCTGCCGTGCGCGGCCACCGGCTGCGGCTTCAGCGGATCGGGGTGGCCCACACCGCTGCCGCCGTACCGCGCCGCGTCGGTGTTGAGGACCTCCGCCCACGCCACCCGGTCACCAAGCACCTCCGGCACCCCCAGCCGGTAGTCGTGCCGCACCACCGGGGAGAAGTTGCTGACGGCCAGGAGCGGCGAGCCGTGCGCGTCGTAGCGCAGGAAGGCGAAGACATTGTCCTCGGCGGCGCCGCCGTCCACCCAGTCGAATCCCTCCGGAACGGTGTCGCGCTGCCAGAGCGCGGGGGTCTCGCCGTACACCGCGTTCAGATCGCCCACCAGGGTGCGCACGCCCCGGTGGTCGCTCTCCGCCGCGTACGAGGGGTCCAGCAGCCACCAGTCCGGGCCGTGCCCCTCCGACCACTCCGCTCCCTGGGCGAACTCCTGTCCCATGAAAAGGAGTTGCTTGCCGGGGTGGGCCCACATGAAGCCCAGGTAGGCCCGGTGGTTGGCGCGCTGCTGCCACCAGTCGCCGGGCATCTTGGAGACCAGCGACCGTTTGCCGTGCACCACCTCGTCGTGCGAGATCGGCAGGACGTAGTTCTCGCTGTACGCGTACACCATCGAGAACGTCATCTCGTTGTGGTGGTACTTGCGGTGCACCGGCTCCTTCGACACGTACTCCAGGGAGTCGTGCATCCAGCCCATGTTCCACTTCAGTCCGAAGCCGAGTCCCCCGAAACCGCCGGGGCCGACATGGTGGGTGGCGCGGGTGACGCCGTCCCAGGCGGTGGACTCCTCCGCGATGGTCACCACACCCGGATTGCGGCGGTAGACCGTGGCGTTCATCTCCTGGAGGAAGGCGACGGCGTCCAGATTCTCCCGCCCGCCGTGCTCGTTCGGGGACCACTCGCCCTCCTGGCGCGAGTAGTCGAGATAGAGCATCGAGGCGACCGCGTCGACCCGCAGTCCGTCGATATGGAACTCCTCGCACCAGTAAGTGGCGTTGGCCACGAGGAAGTTGCGCACCTCGGTACGGCCGAAGTCGAACTCCAGCGTGCCCCAGTCCGGATGCGCCGCCCGCGAAGGATCGGAGTGCTCGTACAGCGGCCGGCCGTCGAACTCCGCCAGCGCCCAGTCGTCGCGTGGGAAGTGCGCGGGCACCCAGTCCACGATCACACCGATCCCGGCCCGGTGCAGGGAATCGACGAGGAAACGGAAGTCGTCGGGTGTGCCCATGCGTGACGTGGGGGCGTAGAAGCCGGTGACCTGATACCCCCACGAGCCGCCGAAGGGGTGCTCGGAGATCGGCATCAGTTCCACATGCGTGAACCCCAGATCCCTTACGTACGCGGGGAGTTGTTCGGCCAGCTGGCGGTAGGTGAGCCCCGGGCGCCAGGACGGCAGATGGACCTCGTACGCCGACAGCGGCGCCTCGTGCACCGGGACGTCCCCGCGGTGCGCCATCCACTCCTGGTCCCGCCACTCGTGGTGCGAGGCCGTCACGATCGAGGCGTTGGCGGGCGGCACCTCGGCGTACCGGGCCATCGGGTCGGCGCGCACCGTGTGCGAACCGTCCGGGCGGCACACGTCGAACTTGTACAGCGCGCCCTCCCCGATCCCGGGCAGGAACAGCTCCCACACCCCGGAGGAGCCCAGCGAACGCATCGGGAAGCCGGTGCCGTCCCAGTAGTTGAAGTCCCCGACGACCCGCACCCCGCGGGCGTTGGGCGCCCAGAGCGTGAACCGGGTGCCCGCCACCCCCTGGTGCTCCATGGGCTGCGCGCCGAGGGCGGTCCACAGCTCCTCGTGCCGTCCCTCGCCGATCAGATGCAGATCGAGATCGCCGAGCGCGGGCAGGAAGCAGTACGGGTCCCGGACCTCGATCTCGTTGTCCGCGTACGCGACCAGCAGCCGGTGGTCGGGCAGTGCGGGCATCGGCAGCAGCCCGGAGAAGAAGCCGTCGCCGTCGTCGTGGAGCCGCGCCCGCAGCCCCTTGGCGAGCACGGTCACCGACCGGGCGTACGGGCGCAGCACCCGGAAGGCCACACCGCCCCGGACCGGGTGGGCGCCGAGCAGGTCGTGCGGGGCGTGGTGCTCGCCGGCGAGCAGCCGGCCCCGGTCGCCGTCGTCGAGGGGACGCGCCCGGCGCACGCCCTGGCCGGCGGCGCTCCGGCGGGGGCGCCGCGCGGGCGCGGCGGCTTTCGCCGTCCCGGGTGCCGGTGGTTCGGCTCGGGGGGCCTCGGCGGGGGCGGGTGTTTCGCGGGACGGCTTGCGGGCGGTCACGGGGACAGCCTCCTCGGAGGGTGTTGGGGGAGAGAGGGGAGCGCGTGCCTGGCCGTCAGTCGTCGGCGGCGGCCAGGCGGTGGATCGCGGCCATCGGGACCGGCAGCCAGTCGGGCCGGTGCCGTGCCTCGTACAGCACCTCGTACACCGCCTTGTCGGTCTCGTGGGCGCGCAGCAGCTCCGGTTCGCTGCGCGGGTCGAAGCCCGCTGCGCGGGCGTACCCCTCGCAGTAGGCGGTCCGGCAGCGGGCCGCCCAGTCGGCGTTCCACGGCCGGTGCGAGCGGGCCGCGTAGTCGAAGGAGCGGAGCATCCCGGCGATGTCGCGCACCGGGAGCTGCGGGCGGCGGCGTTCACGCAGCGGCCGGGCCGGTTCGCCCTCGAAGTCGATCAGTGACCAGAAACCGTCGGCCGCGCGCAGGGTCTGGCCGAGATGCAGATCGCCGTGCACCCGCTGGGCCGCCCAGTCGCGTCCCCGGTCACCGAGTGCGGCCACCGCGTCGAAGGCGGTACGCAGTCCGGGGACGTACGGCACGAGTTCCGGCACCGACTGGGCGGCGGCCTCCAGCCGGCGCACCATCGAGGCGGCGAGGCGCTCGGTCTGGGCGCGGTGCAGGGCGGGCGTCGGCAGGGCGGCGGCGAGCGCGTTGTGCACCTCGGCGGTGGCCCGGCCCAGCGCGTGGGCCTCGTCGGTGAAGTCCCGGCCCCCGGCCAGGGCGCGCAGGGCGAGCTGCCAGCCGTCCTCGGCGCCGCTCAGGAACGGCTGGAGGACGCCGAGGGTGAGCGGCCGGGAGGTGGTGGTCTCGAACCAGGCGACGGGGGCGGGCACCCGTCCGCATCCCTCCTGCGCGAGCGCCAGCGGGAGCTCCAGATCGGGGTTGGTGCCCGGGAAGATCCGGCGGAAGATCTTGAGGATGTAGGCGTCGCCGTAGACGAGCGAGGTGTTGGACTGCTCGGTGTCGAGGAGCCGCGGTGCGAGTCCGGCGGCGATGGCCGGTCCGCTCCGGGCGAAGAGCAGGGAACCCAGGGTGCCGGGGGTACGGAACCGTTCCAGCAGCAGTTCGGCGAGGCGTGGGTCGTGCAGCCCCTCGTAGACGGTGCGGCCGGCCAGCGGCCCCTCGGTCACCTGGCCGATGAGCGCCGGCGCCAGCCGGGGCGGCAGCGCGGCCCTTACGCCGAGCAGCAGTTGGTAGCAGTCGTCCGGCGGCTGCGCGGGCGTGGCCGGCTGGTGGACCCGGACCAGCAGGTGGAGCAGCCCGGTTCCGGTTCCGGCGGCGACGGATTCGGTGCCCACCGGCAGTATTTCGGTCGCCGACACCAGCGAGAACGCGGTGACCGGCCGCCCCTTGCCCGCGAACCACCGCTGCCTGGGCAGCCATTGGTGCAGCAGGGGTGCGAGAGACGGGAGCAGGGTTGTGCTGTCGGTCAGGGCGACCCGAGTGGATGCAGCCTCCGACATGGCATCGCGTCCTTTCCCCGGGCACACCACAGGATGCGAAGAGTGTCCCGGATTGCGGCAATAGCTGTCCGGCTGTGCGGGACGTGTCGGGTCAGGATGGTCCGTACGGACTCGACTCGATGGGATCGAAACGCCAGATGGGACCCGGAAGGGGCCGTACGTGTGCGGTGTGGGGGAAGGTGCCCCGTGCGGGGCGGCGGAAACCGCCCCGCGATGGATGGTGTCCGGTCAGCTCGGCGGCGCGTCCTTGCGCAGCCGGAACCAGTAGAAGCCGTGTCCCGCGAGCGTCAGCAGATAGGGCCACCGGCCCACGGCGGGGAAGCGCACCCCACCGATCAGCTCCACCGGATGACGTCCGTCGAAGGAGCGCAGATCGAGCTCCGTGGGCTGCGCGAACCGCGAGAAGTTGTGCACGCACAGCACGAGATCGTCCCCGTGCTCACGGGTGAAGGCGAGCACGGCCGGGTTCGACGACGGCAGTTCGTTGTACGAGCCGAGACCGAAGGCCGGGTTCTGCTTGCGGATCTCGATCATCCGCCGCGTCCAGTGCAGCAGCGACGACGGGGACGCCATCGACGCCTCGACATTGGTGACTTGGTAGCCGTAGACCGGATCCATGATGGTGGGGAGGTAGAGCCGCCCCGGATCGCTGGAGGAGAAGCCGGCGTTGCGGTCGGGCGTCCACTGCATCGGGGTGCGCACGGCGTCCCGGTCACCGAGCCAGATGTTGTCGCCCATCCCGATCTCGTCCCCGTAGTAGAGGATCGGGGAGCCGGGCAGTGACAGCAGCAGCGCGGTGAACAGCTCGATCTGGTTGCGGTCGTTGTCCAGCAGCGGTGCCAGCCGCCGCCGGATGCCGATGTTGGCCCGCATGCGCGGGTCCTTGGCGTACTCCGCGTACATGTAGTCGCGTTCTTCGTCCGTGACCATTTCGAGGGTGAGCTCGTCGTGGTTGCGCAGGAAGATGCCCCACTGGCAGTTCTCCGGGATCGCCGGTGTCTTCGCCAGGATTTCGGAGACCGGGTAGCGGCTCTCGCGCCGCACGGCCATGAAGATCCGGGGCATCACGGGGAAGTGGAACGCCATGTGGCACTCGTCGCCGCCGGCCTGGTAGTCGCCGAAGTAGTCGACGACGTCCTCCGGCCACTGGTTGGCCTCGGCGAGCAGCACGGTGTCCGGGTAGTGCGCGTCGATCTCCTTGCGGACCCGCTTGAGGAAGTCGTGCGTCTCCGGGAGGTTCTCGCAGTTGGTGCCCTCCCGCTGGTACAGGTACGGCACGGCGTCCACCCGGAAGCCGTCGATGCCGAGGTCCAGCCAGAAGCGGAGCGCGGAGATGATCTCCTCCTGGACCGCCGGGTTCTCGTAGTTGAGATCCGGCTGGTGGGAGAAGAACCGGTGCCAGTAGTACTGCTTGCGCACCGGGTCGAAGGTCCAGTTGGACGTCTCGGTGTCCACGAAGATGATCCGGGCGTCCGGGAACTGCTTGTCGTCGTCGGCCCAGACGTAGTAGTCGCCGTACGGACCCTCCGGGTCGGTGCGGGACTGCTGGAACCAGTCGTGCTGATCGCTCGTGTGGTTCATGACGAAGTCGATGATCACGCGCATCCCGCGCTGGTGCGCGGCGTCGACGAACTCCACGAAGTCGGCCAGGTCGCCGAACTCCGGCAGTACGGCGGTGTAGTCGGATACGTCGTATCCGCCGTCGCGCAGCGGCGACTTGAAGAACGGCGGCAGCCAGAGGCAGTCGACGCCCAGCCACTGCAGATAGTCCAGTTTGGCGGTGATCCCCTTGAGGTCGCCGATGCCGTCGCCGTTGGAGTCCTGGAAGGACCTGACGAGGACCTCGTAGAAGACGGCGCGCTTGAACCAGTCGGGATCGCGGTCCTTGGCCGGGGTGTCCTCGAACGTGTCGTGGACAGGCTCATTGACGATCATGGTGTGGGTGACCCTCCGGTCGGCGGGGACGGTCGCAGGACGACGATGTGCGCGGGCGTGACGCCCGGCTCCAGACGCACATAGAAGGTCCTGCCCCAGTGATAGGTGTCGCCGGTGAGCTCGTCGCGCACCGGCACGCGCTCGTGCCGGTCGAGGCCGAGTCGCGGCATGTCCAACGAGACCGTGGCCTCGTGGGTGTGGTGCGGGTCGAGGTTGGCGACCACCAGAACGATGTTCGAACCCGAACGCTTGCTGTACGCGATCAACGCGTCGTTGTCGGTGGAGTGGAAGTGCACGTCGCGCAGCTGCTGCAGAGCCGGGTTGCGGCGTCTGACGCGGTTGAGCGTGGTGATGAGCGGGGCCAGCGAACGGCCCTCGCGCTCCGCCGACTCCCAGTCCCTGGGCCGGATCTGGTACTTCTCCGAGTTGAGGTACTCCTCACTGCCGGGCCCGACCGGGGTGTTCTCGCACAGCTCGTAGCCCGCGTACACACCCCAGGAGGGGGAGAGCGTCGCGGCGAGCACGGCCCGCACCTCGAAGGCCGGGCGGCCTCCGTCCTGGAGATAGCCGGACAGGATGTCCGGGGTGTTCACGAAGAAGTTGGGACGCATGCAGGAAGCGGTCTCGCCCGACAACTCCGTGACGTATTCGGTGATTTCCTGGCCGGTATTGCGCCAGGTGAAATATGTGTAGGACTGCTGGAAGCCGATGGCCGCGAGCGTCTTCATCATCGCCGGCCGGGTGAATGCCTCGGCCAGGAAGATCACGTCCGGGTCGGTCCGGTTGATGTCCGCGATCACCTTCTCCCAGAAGACCACCGGTTTGGTGTGCGGATTGTCGACGCGGAAGATCCGTACCCCGTGATCCATCCAGAACCGCAGAATGCGCACGCTCTCGGCGACCAGTCCAGGCATATCCCTGTCGAAGGCGATCGGATAGATGTCCTGGTATTTCTTCGGCGGGTTCTCGGCATAGGCGATCGTGCCGTCCGCGCGGTGGTGGAACCACTCCGGGTGTTTCTCCACCCAGGGGTGGTCGGGAGAACACTGGAGCGCGAAATCGAGTGCGATCTCCATGCGCAGACCGCGGGCGGTCGCCACGAAATGATCGAAGTCGTCGAGGGTGCCGAGTTCGGGATGGACGGCGTCGTGACCGCCCTCGGCCGAGCCGATCGCCCAGGGCACGCCCACGTCGTGCGGGGCGGGGGAGAGCGAGTTGTCGGGGCCCTTGCGATGGGTGGTCCCGATGGGGTGGACGGGCGGGAGATAGACCACGTCGAAGCCCATCGCGGCGACCGCGGGAAGCCGCTCGGCGGCCGTGCGGAAGGTGCCGCTGACGATCCTCGGCGCCGCCTCGGCCGCCTTCCCCGTCCTGCCCCTCCGCTTCGCGGGCGGACCGGCCTTCTCGACCCTGGCACCCTCGGAGCGGGGGAACAGCTCGTACCAGGAGCCGAACAGGGCCCGCCGGCGCTCCACCACCAGCGGCAGCGGCGGGGAGGCGCTGAGCAGTTCGCGCAGCGGATGACGGGCGAGCGCGGCCTGCGCCTCGGGGGTGAGCGCCGCGGCCAGCCGGGCCGCGGCCGGGCGGGACGCGTCGCGCAGCGCGTCGACGGCGGCCAGCACCGCCTCGCGGCCGTCCCGCTTGGGCACCCCCTCGGCGGCCCGTTCGTACAGGTCGGCGCCCTCCGCCAGGACGAGCGCGGTGTCGATACCCGCCGGGATCTTGATCCGGGCGTGCTGCCGCCAGGTGCTGACCGGATCGCTCCAGGCCTCGACCGTATACGTCCAGCGGCCCTCGGAGGCCGGGGTGACATCGGCTCCCCAGCGGTCGGTGCCCGGAGCGAGCTCGCGCATCGGCGTCCAGGGACCGGGGTGCCCGTTCGGGTCCGTCAGCACCACATTGGCGGCGACGGCCTCGTGGCCCTCGCGGAAGACGGTCGCGGTGACCTGGAAGGTCTCACCGGCAACCGCCTTGGCGGGCCTTCTGCCGCAGTCGACGAGGGGACGGACGTCGAGGACGGGAATGCGACCGATCATGGAATCACCTGGGGACTGGGGTTCGGGCTGAACCGGGCGCGGCACAGTGGCGGAGGGCGAAATGCGCGCACCGCGACCGATCGGGTCCGTCCTTTCTAGCTGCTCCGTCGACGGCTGGTGGGGTGTGGGCATGGCCGCTCCTGTCCGCGTTCACTCGAATGGCAGTCGAATGACCTGGGCACGGGGATGTTTCGCGGAAGTAAACCGGATGAACTCCGGATCCGCGGACGCCTCGCATTCGTGCTGCATTCGGGCGGCATTCATCTGAAGCCCGAGGCGCACCCGGGCTGTGTACCGGAGAAGCCTTCCCCTGATTCCCGGTGGGCCAATCCGGTGGTTCTGTTAATTACTCGGGCGTATACGTGACGACCGGTTCGTACCCGGTTCCGCCCCGTCCGCACGGGCTCGCCGGAGAACGTCCGGACGCCACTGCGCAGCCTTCCCTCTGGTGTGGAGGGCCACAAGAGCGAATGGGGGAATGGAATCGGCCATTACCTGTGGGGCCGATGTGTACGGACGGGCCGCGAGTGGATCCGGATGCGGATGGGGCGACGGATGCCGCCTCCGGAGGGGGCCGCCGCCACCGGCGAGGGTGACGGAGCGCCGCACCCCGTGGTGCGTCCCCTCGGATCCGTGGGTCCCCTGTCAAGGTGGTCATGTGAAGGCCATCCGTCGATTCACCGTGCGTCCCGTCCTCCCCGACCCCCTTCGACCGCTCAGCGACCTCGCCCTCAATCTGCGCTGGTCCTGGCACACCGAGACCCGTGAGCTGTTCCAGGCCGTCGAACCGGAGGTCCGGCGGACGGCGGAATGCGATCCCGTGCGGCTGCTCGGCGCCGTGTCCGCCGGCCGGCTCGCCGAACTGGTCCGGGACGAGCAGTTCCAGCACCGGCTGGCCGAGGCTTCCCAGGACCTCCGGGACTACCTGGAAGGACCCAGGTGGTACCAGGAGCAGCAGGCGCTGGGCGCCGAACTCCCGGCCGCCGTCGCCTACTTCTCGCCCGAGTTCGGAGTGACCGCGGCCCTGCCCCAGTACTCCGGCGGGCTCGGCATCCTCGCCGGTGACCACCTCAAGGCCGCCAGCGACCTCGGCGTCCCCCTCGTCGGGGTCGGCCTGCTCTACCGGCACGGCTACTTCCGCCAGAGCCTGTCGCGCGACGGCTGGCAGCAGGAGCACTACCCGCTGCTCGACCCGAACGAGCTCCCCCTCGCCCTGCTGCGCGAGGCCGACGGCACCCCGAGCCGGGTGGTGCTGGCCCTGCCCGGCGGCCGTTCCCTGCACGCACACATCTGGCAGGCCCGGGTCGGACGCGTACCCCTGCTGATGCTCGACTCCGACGTGGAGGAGAACGCGCCGGGCGAACGCGAGGTGACCGACCGGCTGTACGGCGGCGGCAGCGAGCACCGGCTCCTCCAGGAGATGCTCCTCGGCATCGGCGGCGTACGGGCCGTGCGCACCTACTGCCGTCTCACCGGGCACCCGGAACCCGAGGTGTTCCACACCAACGAGGGGCACGCCGGCTTCCTCGGCCTCGAACGCATCCGTGAACTCTCCGGCAGCGGCCTCGACTTCGACTCCGCGGTGGAGGCCGTACGGGCCGGAACGGTCTTCACCACCCACACCCCCGTGCCCGCCGGGATCGACCGCTTCGACCGCGAGATCGTCGCCCGGCACTTCGGCGACGACGGCGAACTCCCGGGCGTGTCCGCCGAACGCATCCTTCAACTGGGCACGGAGACCTACCCCGGCGGTGAGCCCGGTCTCTTCAACATGGCGGTGATGGGGCTCCGGCTCGCTCAACGGGCCAACGGGGTCTCGACCCTCCACGGCGCGGTCAGCCGGGAGATGTTCGCCGGGCTGTGGCCCGGCTTCGACCCCGCCGAGGTGCCGATCACCTCGGTGACCAACGGGGTCCACGCGCCCACCTGGGTGGCGCCCGAGGTCTTCCGGCTGCGCAATCGCTACGGCGGCACGCCCGGCCGCTGGGACTCCGCCGCCGGGGTCCCCGACCGGGAGCTGTGGGACCTGCGGCGCTCCCTGCGCGGACAGCTGGTCACCGAGGTCCGCGAGCGGCTGCACGTGTCGTGGCGGGCCCGGGGCGCGGAGCCGGCCGAACTCGGCTGGATCGACTCCGTGCTGGACCCGGACGTGCTGACGATCGGCTTCGCCCGGCGCGTCCCCTCCTACAAGCGGCTGACGCTGATGCTGCGCGACCGCGAGCGGCTGACGGAGCTGCTGCTCCACCCGACGCGTCCGGTCCAGATCGTCGTGGCGGGCAAGGCCCACCCCGCCGACGACGGCGGGAAGCGGCTGGTCCGGGAGCTGGTGCGGTTCTCCGACGACCCGCGGGTGCGCCACCGCATCGTGTTCCTCCCGGACTACGGGATGGCCATGGCGCAGAAGCTCTACCCGGGCTGCGACGTATGGCTGAACAATCCGCTGCGCCCGCTGGAGGCCTGCGGTACGAGCGGGATGAAGGCGGCGCTCAACGGCTGCCTCAACCTCTCGGTGCTCGACGGCTGGTGGGACGAGTGGTTCGAGCCGGACTTCGGCTGGGCGATCCCGACCGCCGACGGTCTGGCCCAGGACGAGGACCGCCGGGACGATCTGGAGGCGGCCGCCCTCTACGAGCTGATCGAGGACCGGGTCGCGCCGCGCTTCTACGACCGGGGCGGCGAGGGGATTCCGGAGCGCTGGACCGAGATGGTCCGTCGCACGCTGGGCACGCTCGGTCCCAAGGTGCTGGCCGACCGGATGGTCCGCGAGTACGTGGAGCGGCTGTACGCGCCCGCCGCGCACGCCCGGCGTGCGCTGGACCCGGGGACGGCTCGCCGGCTCGCCGACTGGAAGGCCAGGGTCCGTGCCGCCTGGCCGCGGGTGGCCGTCGACCATGTGGAGGCCGTGGCGCCCACCGCGGCGGACGGTTCGGCCGAGCTGGGGGCGACGCTGCTGCTCCGGGTCAGGGTCGCCCTCGGCGTGCTGGAGCCGGGCGACGTGGAGGTGCAGGCGGTGGCCGGCCGGGTGGACGCCGCCGACGGGATCTCGGACGCCCAGCTCTTCCCGCTGAAACCGGCCGGGGGCCAGGACCTGGAGGGCCGCTGGCTCTACGAGGGCCCGCTCGCGCTCGACCGCACGGGACCGTACGGCTACACGGTGCGGGTGCTCCCGGCCCATCCGCTGCTGGCGTCCGGGGCGGAACTCGGCCTGGTGGCGCTGCCCGCGGAGGCGGCGGGGGACGGTGCGGGCCTGCTGATGCGCTGAGGCGCGGAGACGGAACCGCCCGGCAGGGGCGTGAGCTCCTGCCGGGCGGTGGTCACCGGGTCATGACCGGTGCGGGGTTCAGAAGGTGAGCTTGAAGCTGTTGATCTTGCCCGTGTCACCCGAGTAGACGTCCTGGACCTTGAGCTTCCAGGTGCCGTTGGCGACCTCGGACGACGCGTCGACCGTGTAGGTGCCGCGGACGTCGTCCGCCGGGTCGCCGGCCGAGGAGTTCTTCAGCCGGTAGGCCGTGCCGTCCGGGGCGACGAGGTCGACGACCAGGTCACCGCGGTAGGTGTGGGTGATGTCCACGTCGACCTTGAGGGCGCTGGGCGCGTTGCCGGTGATACCGGTGACGTTGACCGAGCTGGTGACGGCCGCACCGCGGTCCGGGATGGCCACCGAGGTCGTGCTCTCGAAGACCTTGCCGCCCGGGTTCGGGTTGCCGCCGTCACGGGTGCCGACGTTGATGGCCGCCCAGGCGTCGCCCACGGCCTTGTACTCGGCGCTGGTCGTGCCGTACAGCTCACCGGCCACGGCGAGGGTGCCGGTGCGCGCCGCCGCGTAGTTGGTGGTGGAGGTGAACTTGGTGGAGAGCGCCTTGAACCAGATCTGCTCGGCCTTGGCACGGCCGATGCCGGTCACCGGCAGGCCGTCGGAGGTCGGGGAGTCGTAGGAGACCCCGTTGATGACCTTGGCGCCGCTGCCCTCGGAGAGCAGGTAGAAGAAGTGGTTCGCCGGGCCCGAGGAGTAGTGGACGTCGATGTTGCCGATGCCGGAGTACCAGGCGTCCTTGGACGCGCCGTCCTTGCTCGGCTTGTCCTGGTAACGCAGCGGGGTGCCGTCACCGTTGATGTCGATCTTCTCGCCGATGAGGTAGTCGCCCGGGTCGCTGGCGTTGTTGGCGTAGAACTCGACCGCGGTGGCGAAGATGTCACTGGTCGCCTCGTTGAGGCCACCGGACTCACCGCTGTACACCAGGGCCGCGGTGGCGGCGGTGACACCGTGCGACATCTCGTGCGCGGCGACGTCGAGCGAGGTCAGCGGGGCGTTGTTGCCCGAGCCGTCGCCGTACGTCATGCAGAAGCAGCTGTCCTGCCAGAAGGCGTTGACGTAGTTGTTGCCGTAGTGGACGCGGGAGTACGCGCCGACACCGTCACCGCGGATACCGGTGCGGCCGTGCACGTTCTTGTAGTAGTCCCAGGTCTCGGCCGCGCCGTAGTGGGCGTCCGCGGCAGCGGTCTCGGCGTTCGACGGGTTGCCGTTGCCCCACACGTCGGTGGAGTTGGTGAACAGCGTCCCGGTGCCGGAGGTGCCGTGGTTCAGGTTGTACGTCTTGTGGTTGCCGCGGCCCGTGTCCGTCAGCGTGTACGACGGGGCGGTGCCGAGGGTGACCTGGCCGCTGAACTGCGTGTTGCCGGTGCCGTTCTCGATGCCCTGCCACTCGTACAGCTTCGCCCCGGTGGCCGCGTCCGTGATGACGTGCAGCTCGTTGGGGGTGCCGTCGTGCTGGAGGCCGCCGACGACGGTCTCGTAGGCGAGCTGCGGCTTGCCCTGCGCCATCCAGACCACCTTGCGGGGCGCCCGGTCGGCCTCGGTCTTCTTCGAACCGTCGGCCTTGGCGAGGCCGAGGGCCTGCGTCTCGGCCTTGGCGGGCGCGATGTCCGCCTTCAGGTCCACGGCCTTCAGCTGACCGCTGGTCACCTTGGAGGCCTTGGTGACGCCCTGGGTCGTCCCGGACTTGGACTCCTGGACGATCAGGTCGCCGCCGAGCACCGGGAGTCCGGCGAAGGTGCGCTCGTAACGCGTGTGCGTGGTGCCGTCGTTGTCCTGGATGACGTCCTTGACGACGAGCTTCTCCTGCGAGCCGAGACCGAGGTCCTTGGCCGTGGCCGCCTTGCCCGCGTCGGCCTGGCGGATCAGCTCCGCGCGCTGGGACGGGGAGAGCTGCTTGGACAGGGCACCGTGGTCGGCGCCGGCCGTCGCCGGGGTCGCCGCTGGGGCGCTGCTGGGAGTGGCAGTGGCCGTACCGGTCTGGACTCCTACGGCGAGGAGGGCTGCTGCGGCTATCAGAGCGCCGGTCGCGGTGGCACGACGGCTGGGCGTGGATCTCACGCGAACTCCTTCTGCGAGGGGGGTACCGGCGGCTCGGTGAGCCGTCCGGGGTGAGCGAGAAGTGCGCAGAACGGGGTGAAGAGTGTCAGCCGGGAGCCGTTCCTGTCAGGACCGCGTCAACAACTTGGCCGGATCTCGTTCGTTGCCGGAAAGGTCATGTTCGTTAAGCGGACGTTTCGCGGATCATCACCGCGATGCCGTAAGGCGTCCGTCGCGCCCGGAATTCGAAGAGAGTGCCGAGGTCCGTCCCGAAGCCTTCGTGTTCGAACAACGGTCGGGAGGGCGGGTGTTCGGTGCTGGCCGAGATGATGTCGACATGTGGCTGATTTCTTGCCGTCAGCCTCTCGCTGCGGGGCCGGGTGTCCTGAAGCGACCACGGCTCCGCGCGGACGGCCGGGGCGGCCGCGGCCGTTTTCGCCGCGTTCGCCCCACGGCCCGGCCGGAGGTACGCCAGAGGTGGAGGGGGCGGTCGTCCGCGGCGCGCGCTCTCCCTCGCCCACCCGTACCGGATGGCCCGTCGCTCCGGACCACACCCACCGGACCCCTCGTCCACGGCGGGCACGCGGGCACTACGGCACCCGTCGTAGCCGGCACCGTGCGGACAGCACGGGGCGACACCGGGCGATGCGCTCGCGGTGTCGCCTCGACTCCCGCACCACCTGCGGGAACCGGTCCTCTCCCGGGCGTCAGGCGGTGGTGAGCACCATCCGGAAGCGGGCCGCGCCGGACATCATCTTCTGGTACGCGGCCTCCGCGTCGTCCAGCGGCACGGTCTCGGTCATCGGGCGGATCCCGTGCAGGGCGCTGAACGCCAGGGTGTCCTGCACGTCCTGCGCGGTGCCGGACGGGTGGCCCCGGACGACCTTGCCCGACATCAGCAACTGGTTCGGGCTGATCCCCAGCGGCTCCGGGTCCGCGCCGATGACCACCAGCTCACCGCGCGGCGCCAGCCCCTCCACGGTCGCCGTGATGGCCGCGGAGTTGGCGGCGGTGGCCAGCACGACCCGGGCGCCGCCCAGGGCCTGCAGCGCGTCCGCGACGCCGGTGTCCGCGGTGCTGTCGATGTAGTGGTGCGCGCCGAGCTCCCTCGCGAAGTCGGCCTTGGCGGCGCCGCGGGCGATCGCCACCGTCTCGAAGCCCATCGCCGCCGCGTACTGCACGCCCAGGTGTCCGAGGCCGCCGATGCCGAGCACGGCGACCAGGTCCCCGGGCCGGGCGGCACTGCGCCGCAGCCCGTTGAACGTGGTCACCCCCGCGCAGCCGATCGGCGCCGCGTCGGTCGCCGCCAGCGCCTCGGGGATCCGTGCCAGGGCGTCCGCCGGGACGGTCACGCTCTCGGCGTAGCCACCGTCGTACGCCCACCCGGGCACCTTCAGGTTCACACAGACCACGAAGTCGCCCCGCCTGCACGGCGTGCAGTGGCCGCAGCTGCCGCCGAACCAGCCCACCGCCACCCGGTCACCCACCTGCCAGGCGCTCTGCGTCCCCTCGCCGAGCTCCGCGATCCGGCCCGCGATCTCGTGCCCGGGGACCACCGGGAACCGTACGCCCGGCAGCATGGCCTCCACGAAGAGCGCGTCGCTGTGACAGACCCCGCAGGCGTCCACGGCCACCCGCACATGCCCCGGGCCCGGCTGCGCCACCGCGCGCTCGACGATCTCGAAAGGACCGCCTGCGGCGGTGGCCTGCGCGGCTCGGTAGACGCTGGGGACGCTCATCTGGATCTCTCCGCGGGTACGGGGTGGACGCCCCCCGCAACCAGCAGAGCAGCTCCGGCCCGGTCACGCGCGCCGGGCGGCGCGTACGGGGGGCGGGCCCCGGGCTCAGGAGGCGGGCGGCCGTTCGCCGTGCCAGGAGCGCCAGAGCGCGGCGTACGCGCCCTCGGCGGCCACGAGCTCGTCATGGGTGCCCAGTTCGGTGATCCGGCCGTCCTCCATCACGGCCACCCGGTCGGCGTCGTGCGCCGTCTGCAGGCGATGCGCGACGGCGACGACGGTCCGGCCTTCGAGCACGGCGGCCAGCGCCCGCTCCGTGTGCCGGGCCGTCCCCGGGTCCAGGAGCGCGGTGGCCTCGTCGAGTATCAGCGTGTGCGGATCGGCCAGCACCACGCGCGCCAGGGCGAGCTGCTGCGCCCGGGCGCCGTCCGGCCGGTGTGCCCCGTGGCCCAGATCGGTGTCCAGGCCGTCCGGCAGCTCGTCGGCCCAGTCGGCGCCGACCGCGGCGAGCGCCGCTCGCAGTTCGGTGTCGGTGGCGCCGGCCGAGGCGATCCTCAGGTTGTCCCGGACCGTGCCGAGGAACACGTGGTGCTCCTGGGTGACCAGTACGACGTGCCTGCGCAGCCGCTCGGGGTCCAGCCCGTGGACCGGAACCCGCCCCACCGTCACCGAGCCGGTGCGCGGCGCGTCCATGCCCGCCAGCAGCCTGCCCAGGGTGGTCTTGCCCGCACCGGAGGGACCGACGACCGCGAGCCGCTCGCCGGGACGGACCGTCAGGTCGACACCGTGCAGGACATCGCCCCCGCCGTCGTACGCGTACCGCACCCCCGTCACCTCGATCCGGTCGTCGGCCGGTGCGGGGGAGGCGGCCGGCGGTACGTGCGCCGCCAGGGCGAGGCCCTCGACCCTGGCGAAGGAGGCGCTGCTGCTCTGGAGCTGTTCCAGCCGCTGGAGGATGGTGTCGAGGGGCTGGGAGAGCTGCCGCAGATACAGGGCCGAGGCGACCACCGTGCCGAGGCTCACCGCGCCGTGGTCGTGCAGTACGCCGCCGATCAGCAGGACACCGGCCACCGGAATGACGTACGAGACGTCCACGGCCGGGAAGAGCACACTGCGCAGGAACAGCGTCCGGGTCCGGGTCCGCAGGCACTCCTCGACGGCCTCCTCGCAGACCGCGACTCGACGCTGCTGAAGCCCGAGCGCCTCGACCGTACGGGCCCCGGCGGCGGTGGCCGCGAGCTGCTCCGCCAGCACCGAGTTGGCGGCCCCCTCGGCCAGGTACGCGGTGAGCGCCCGGCGCAGGTACCAGCGGGCCGCGAACCAGATCCCGAGCAGACCCACCACCCCGCACGCGCCGAGCAGCGGGTCGAGCGCGAACACCGCACCGAGGACGAACAGCGCCTGGACCGCGGAGATGAGGAGCTCCGGACCGGCGTCCCGGAGGGTGGCACCGACCACGGCGACATCCGTGGTGCCGCGGGCCATCAGATCGCCCGTGCCGGCCCGCTCGACCACCCGGGCGGGCAGCGCGAGCGCCCGGTCGGCGAACTCCTCGCGGATGCGCGCCAGGGTCCGCTCGCCGAAGCGGTGTCCCACGTATCCCGCGCAGCGGACCAGGAGGAACTGCGCCACGGCGAAGACCAGGATGGTGAGCGCCAGACGGTCCACCGCGGCCACCCCGGCACCCGCCCCGACCTCGTCGACGATGCGGCCGAGCAGCCACGGGCCGACGAGCCCGGCGCCGGCGGCCAGCGCGTTGAGGCCGATCACGGCGGCGAAGGCGCGGCCGTCCAGCCGGATCAGCCGGAGCGCCGCGCGGAGTGTTCTGGAGGGCCCGGCGATGGGCAGGGCCTGGGCCGCGGATCCGGATCCGGTGGTCATCGCACGGCCTCCTCGGACGGCGGGACGTTTCCTCCGCCGGCGGGTTCCCCGTCCGTACCGCGTGACACCAGGAGGCGGTAGCCGGGCTCCCGGTCCAGGAGTTCACGGTGGCTGCCGACGGCCGCTACACGACCGTCGACCAGGTAGTGCACGGTGTCCGCCCGGTCCAGCACGAGCGGCGAGGTGCTGGTGACGACCGTGGTGCGGCCGGAGCGCGCGGCGCGCAGCCGGGACGCCATGGCCGCCTCGGTGTGCGCGTCGACCGCCGAGGTGGGCTCCACCGCCAGCAGCACCTCGGGATCGGCCAGCAGGGCCCGGACCAGCCGGACGCGCTGGCGCTGGCCCCCGGAGAGGTTGCGGCCCCGCGCGTCGACGTGCGAGTCGAGCCCGTCCGGCAGCCCGCGCACGATGTCCTGCGCCACGGCCGCGTACAAGGCCCGGCCGATGGACTCCTCGTCCCGGTCCCGGGCGCCGCCGATCACCTCGCGCAGCGGACCGGCGAACAGATCGGCCTCGTTGTCCGCGACCAGGATCCGCCGGCGCACCTGCGCCAGGTCGATCTCGTCGAGGCGTATCGCGCCCCAGGTCGCGGCCGATCCGGTGAACCGGCCGAGCCGCTCGACCACCGCCGCGGACTCCGCGGGCCGGGCACCCGCCAGCGCGGTCAGCCTCCCGGGCACCACCTCCACACCGGACTCCGGATCGCGGAGCACGGACGGCGAGTCCGGCCCCTCCGCAGCCGCCTCGCCACCTGTGGAATCCGGCTCCAGGTCCAGGAAGCGGATGACCCGGCGGGCGGCGACCAGCCCGCGGCTGAGGCCGTAGCCGCCCTCGATGAAGAACTCGACCGGCACCACGAGCACCGCGGCGTACCCGTAGACCGCGACCAGTTCGCCGACGCTGATGGTTCCCTGAGCCGCCATCCGGGCCGCCAGCCAGGTCACGGTCCCGAGGAACAGGGTGGGCAGGCCGACGCCGAGGGCCTGGATCCAGCTGGTCACCGCGCCGACGCGGTACCCCTCCGCCAGCAACTCCTGCGAGCCGCGCCGGTAGCGCCCGGCGTACACCTCCTTGCCGCCGATGCCGTTGAGGACGCGCAGCCCCCCGACCATGTCCTCGAAGCGCCCGGCGAGCCCGCCCTGCCGCTCCCGGTACGTCGCCTCGACGCCTTGCAACCGCCCCAGCAACGGACCGACCAGCACCGCGAGCAACGGCACCCCGAGCAGCACCACGGCGGCGAGCAGGGGCTCCACGGCCAGCAGCAGCCCGGCCACGACGACGTAGGCGAGGACCGCGCCGACGCCGGGGCCGGTGATGGTCAGCGTGTTGGCGATCACGCTGACGTCGCCGAACCCGATCGTGACGACCTCCCCCGCCGTGACCCGGCGCGGCAGCGCCCCGCCCAGCCGGGTCGCCTGCGCGACCACGGCCCGCACGGACCGGAAGGCGGCGTCCAGCCGCACCCTGGTCATCGTGCGGTGCCGCATGATGGCCAGCCAGGCGTTCAGCACTCCCACACCCAGCAGGGCCGCGACCCAGCCGGCCAGCACGGACCACCGCCCCGGTTGCAGCCCGTCGTCGATGGCGCGGGACAGCAGGTACGGCGGCAGTGTCAGGCACACCATCCAGGCACTGCCGAGCAGCGAACCGGCCGCGATCCGCCGACGCTGACAGACGATCAGCCACCACAGGTATCGCGGGGCGCTGCGATGGTCGGGGGGCCGTACGGGGTGCGTCGGGCGGTTCCTGATCTCGATCCCTCCCCGGGCTCGCAGCTGACCGCGGTCGCGGATGCCTGCTCCACGGATCGTACGGACAGGGTGTACGTGCAGTCCGTGTCGGGGACGACGACGAGGAGCGGGGCGCCGCTCCTGATGTGCGCCTGGGCGGCGCGCTGGCTCTCACGGTCCTGGTACCAGGCGCGGAGTTCCGAGAGGTGGCCGAGGCGCGGGTCGAGGCCGAGCCGGTCCACGATCCACAGCGCCTGTCCGCCGATCCATCGCAGTGCGAGGACGGGGGAGATCGTCCGAAAGGCGCCCAGGACGTACCGTGCCGTCCTCCCGGTCCCGTGCACGAGCCCTTCGGCGATGGCAGCGCACTGGTAACTCGTCGGCTCGGGCGGTGTGTTCACGTCGCCGGTCACAGGATCCGTCCCTCGCTGCGGGCGTTGCACCGCGTGATCTCGGCCCGCAGCCGCTCCATGGGGCTCGGCGGCCGCACGCTCGCGGGCTCCGCCTCCCACTCCGTACCGCCGCAGACCGGTCGCAACGACCAGTACGGGCCGGCCGTTCCCCGGAACTCGCCCACCCGGCCGCGGCGGCTGGTGTCCACCAACAGCGTGCCCGTGGGCGGGACTTGTGGGGGCTTCCGGTCGCTCGGGGGGCTGTCTTCCGCACACATGAGCCACTCCTCTCCGTAACGGTTCCGCTGCCAAGGGGGATCAGCGTGGCTTAGGGTCGGTGGGTCTTCAACTTGCGCAAGTTGTTCGGGGAATGAGGCGGTGGCCGGTGAATCGGAAAGAGCTGGATCCTGAGGCATCACCGAGCGCGCAGTTCGGGCAACGCCTGCGCATGCTGAGGGATGAACGAGGCTGGACGCAGGACGAGCTGGCGGAGCGCATCGGATGCTCGGGAACGCATATTTCCGCCGTAGAAACTGGGCGCCGTCCTCCAACTCGCCGTTTTGCTGCAAGCGTTGACAGGGTGTTCGGAACTGGAGACAGGTTCGAGCGTCAGAGCCTCGCCGTTCGTCACACAGCGCTCATCGAAGGGTTCCCGGAGTATGTCGCCCACGAAGCGCGAGCCTCGGAGATCAGGCTGTACGAGGTGGGCGTCATTCCTGGACTGCTTCAGACACGTGAGTACGCGGCGGCGCTCGAAGCGGACGCAGTGCGGCGGGAATCGATCACCCCGGAGCAAGCCGACGAACGCGTAGGGCTGGTGGCAAGGCGCCAAGCCTTCCTTACGCGCTCGCCATCGCCCCTGATTCTCGCGGTACTTGACGAAGGGTGCATCCGCCGGCCCATGGGGCCTCCCGCTGTCACGGACGCCCAGCTCGTGCGCTTGATCGAGTTCGCCGAGCTGCCGAACACGGTGTTGCAGATCGCACCGTTCTCCATGGGAGAGCGCAGACCGTTCAGCCTGCCCATTACCGTGCTCACCCTGCCGGACCGCTCGCTCATGTCCTACGCCGAGTCCACTCACCGGGGCCATCTCGAACGGGAAAGTACGTTCGTGCTACCGATGCTGACGGCCTACCATCAGCTACAGGCCGAGGCTCTCTCCCAGGCGGCATCCGTGGCCATGATCGAGCAGGTACGAAAGGGCACCCCGTGACTACCGAATCCCCCCGTTGGTTCACGTCCTCCTACAGCGGCAACGGCGGCCAGTGCATCGAGGTCGCCGCCAACCTCGCCGGCTCGCTCGGCGTGGTCCCCGTCCGCGACTCCAAGAACCCGGGCGGCCCGGTGCTGAGCACCTCCGCGGCCTCGTTCGCCTCCTTCGTGGCGGGCGTCAAGGGCGGCGGGTTCGGCACCGTCTGACCGCCCGGTTTCGCGCGTACTGATCCCGGACGCGACGACAGCCGCCGTCCACACCCCCGCAATCCGCCGGGGGTGTGACGGGTCATTTGCCGAATCGCCGTTCACGATGCGCGTACGAGCGCAGCGCGCGCAGGAAGTCCACGCGGCGGAACGCCGGCCAGTAGCAGTCCACCCAGTGCATCTCGGCGTACGCGGACTGCCAGAGGAGGAAGCCGGACAGCCGCTGTTCCCCGGAGGTCCGGATGATGAAGTCGGTGTGGTCGGCCGTCGGCGAGTACAGATGCCGGGAGATGTCCTCGATGTCGAAGCGCTCGACCAGTTCGGCAGGGTCGCCGCCTGCGGCGATGTGTTCCTCGAAGGCCCGTTTCACCGCATCGACGATCTCCCGTCGGCCGCCGTAGCCGACCGCGACGTCCACCTTGAGCCCGCCGCGCCCGGCGGTCCCGGCGGCGGCCTCCTTGAGTACCTGGGCACTGGTACCGGGCAGCATGTCGAGCGAGCCGATCACCTGGACCTCCCAGGGGCGGCCTGCGGCCGTGATGTCCCGGACGGTCTCCTCGATGATCTCGATCAGCGGGCCGAGCTGCTCGGCGGGGCGCCCGAGGTTGTCGTCGGAGAGCATGAAGAGGGTCACGTGCTCGATTCCGTCGGCAGTGCACCAGCCCAGGAACTCGGTCGTCTTGGCGCCGCCCGCCCGGTACCCCTCCCGGACGTCCGTGTGACCGGCCTGCCGAGCCCAGCGCCGATTGCCGTCGAGCATGATCCCGACGTGCCGCGGGCGTGGCAGCCCCGCCAGGGTGGCGGCCAGCCGGCGCTCGTACACCGCCTCGATCGGACGTCGGAGAAACAGCGGGAGCAGCCTCATGAAACATCTCCATCGGGTTGTGGATGCTCTTCGCGGGCCCTGCCAAGGGCGCTTCGGCGAGCATTCCGAATGGCCGTGCCGTGCGATCTCCTCGGCCGGGAGCGCACGCCACGGTGGGTGTGCTCGGCGAGGGTGTGCATCGACGAACGCTGCCGCCCGCACCGGTGCAGCCGACGTGGTCCACCTCAACGGTACTTTCCACGACCGCCGGCGGCGCTCGCGGGCGCAGCTCGTCGGCCTCGGGAACCGGTCGGCCGGGTCACCGGGTTCGTCCGGGGCGCCTCACGCCAGGAGTCCGCGCCAGCGGTCGGCCGACTCCAGCAGGTCCACGCTGACCCGCTCCAGGAACAGCCCCGTCCTGGCCATCCGTCGCCCCACGGGGTCGTCGGGCCCCGTCGCCTCGGCCGAGGCCAGTGCGGCCCGTGCCGAATCGAGCGTCTGCCGTGCGCTGATCACGACGGAGCGGTACCAGGCCTCGTCGTCGATCACGTAGACGTCGCGACGCTGCCGCGGATCTCGCTCGCGCCGCACATAGCCGTGCCGGACGAGGTAGTTCACGGAGACGGAGACGGAGGCGGGGCTGACCTTCAGTCTGCGGGTCAGCTCGGCCGCGGTGCGTCTGCCGTCCTCGGACTGCAGCAGGTCGAGGTGCACGCGCGCCGTCATCCTCGGCAGCCCGGCCCGGACCGCCATCTCGATCATCATCCCCTCCTCCGCCCCGCCGCCCGACGTCCCGGCCGCGCGCGGTGGCGCCGGTGTGCCGCGCCGTGCCCTCCGGGCCGTCGCCCGCTGCGCCCGCCGGGGCCGGTAGCCGCCGGGGCCGCCGTTGCGCTGGATCTCCCGGCTGATCGTCGAGGTCGGCCGGCCGAGCCGCCTCGCGATCTCGGCGTAGGTGAGCCCGTCGGCGATCCCGGCTGCGATGCGCTGGCGGTCCTGCTGGGTCAACCGTCCTCCTGGCATGTCGTCAGTATTGCTTTAGCTGTCATTCATTGCAACGCGATATTGCGTTCGAGCGCAGCGTCATTGCATCAATTTTCCGTGACCTACCTGCGGAAATGCATTTCTGCTGATTGACGTTCATCTTCGATGCAACGTAGCTTTCGGATATCGCAAAACGCGTACTATCGCGAAACGGGGAATGGTCATGGGCGAATCGCTGCACACTGTCCCGACGTTGCCGACGGCACGTCCGTCCGGCTGTCCGTTCGACCCGCCGGCGGAGCTGGTGGACGCCCGTCGGCACAGCCCCATCAGCCGCTACACCTTCCCCGGCGGACGGCCCGGCTGGCTGATCACCGGATTCGACCTGGTCAGGGCGGTTCTGGCCGACTCGCGGTTCAGCTCACTCAAGGAGCTCATGCTCCACCCGACCATCGACTACGGCGACATGGTGGCACCCCCGGCCCCGCCCGGCGAATTCCTCCTCATGGACGAGCCGAGGCACAGCCGCTATCGGAAACCGCTGATGGGCAAGTTCACCGTGCGGCGGATGCGACTGCTGACCGAACGCGTGGAGCAGATCACCGCCGAGCACCTGGACGCCATGGCGGAGGCCGGGTCGTCGGCGGATCTGGTGACCGCGTTCGCCAAGCCCGTCCCCGCCGTCGTGATCTGTGAACTGCTGGGGGTGCCCTACGAGGACCGCGGGTCGTTCCAGGAACAGGTCTACTCGTTCATGGACGGGGAGACGAACGACGAGGACCTGATCGCGGCCTACACCGCGACCCAGACCTACCTCGCGGAGCTGGTGGCCGCCAAACGCGCGAACCCCACCGACGACGTGCTCAGCGACCTCACCGACACCGACCTGACCGATGAGGAACTGCGGGGGATGGCCCTGCTCCTGCTGGCCGCCGGGCTCGACACCACCGCGAACATGCTGGCCCTCGGTACCTTCGCGCTGCTGCGCAACCCGGAGCAGCTGGCCGCGTTGCGTGCCGATCCCGCGCTCGCCGACCGGGCCGTGGAGGAGCTGTTGCGGTACCTCAGTGTCGCCAAGACGTTCATGCGGACGGCGCTGGAGGACGTCGAGGTGGGCGGCCGGACGATCGAGGCCGGCGAGCGGGTGATCCTTTCGTACAACACCGCCAACCGCGACCCCGAGCGCTTCACCGATCCCCATGTCCTCGACCTGGACAGGCAGGAAGGCGGGCACCTGGCCTTCGGCCATGGCATCCACCAGTGCCTGGGGCAGCAGCTGGCCCGTGTGGAGATGAAGGTCGCGTTCCCCGCGCTGTTCGACCGCTTTCCGACGCTGCGCCTGGCCGTACCGCCCGAGGAGGTCGCCCTGCGTCCGGAGACCGCGGACGTGTACGGGGTGAAGAGCCTCCCGGTCGCCTGGGACGTGTGACCGATGAGGATCACCGTGGACGCCGAGCGCTGCGTCGGCTCGGGGATGTGCGTGCTGACGGCCGGCGAGGTGTTCGACCAGGGCGAGGGCGACGGCAAGGCGATCGTGCTGCGACCCGAACCGCCCGCCGAAACGCGGGACTCGGTGCGTGAGGCCGTGGATCTGTGCCCTGCCGCAGCGATCGTCCTTTCGGTCCCCGGTACTCCCGCCTCGCGAAAGGGCACCCCGTGACGGCCGAGTCCCCCGTTCCGGGCCGAGGTGGTGGGTCTTGGTGGTTGGGTGGTCAACGAGCGGTGGTCAGTCTTGGGAGCCCGGTCTCGCGGGGGAGCACACGGAGGCTGCGCGTCTGCCGGCCGGGGTTGCGGCCGACCGGGCACGTGTCCTGGCTCGGTGAGTCGTCGTCCGCCCTCACGTCAGGCTCTCCCGCCACGCCCGGTGCAGCCCCGCGAAGCGACCCGTACCGGCGATGAGCCGGGCCGGGGCGCCGTCCTCCACGATGCGGCCGTGCTCCATCACCAGGACCCGGTCCGCGATCTCCACCGTGGACAGGCGGTGGGCGATGACCACCGCGGTGCGGCCGTGCAGCACCGTGTCCATGGCCCGTTGCACGGCCCGTTCGCCGGGGATGTCCAGTGAGCTCGTCGCCTCGTCGAGGATCAGCACCGCCGGGTTGGCGAGCAGGGCGCGTGCGAAGCCGACCAGCTGGCGCTGACCGGCCGAGATCCGGCCGCCCCGCTTGCGCACGTCCGTGTCGTAGCCGTCGGGCAGTGCGCTGATGAAATCGTGCGCGCCGATCGCCTTGGCGGCCTGCTCGATCTCCGCGCGGGTCGCGTCGGGGTTGCCGATCGCGATGTTCTCGGCGACCGTCCCGGAGAACAGGAACGCCTCCTGCGTCACCATCACCACACCCCGCCGCAGCTCCGGCACGGCCAGGTCCCGCAGATCCGTGCCGTCGAGCAGCACCCGGCCGTCCGTCGGGTCGTAGAACCGGGCCAGCAGCTTGGCCAGCGTCGACTTGCCCGCCCCCGTCGACCCGACCACGGCGACGGTCTGTCCGGCCGGGACCGTCAGATCGAAGCGGGGCAGCACCTCGCCGCCCGTGCGGTAGGCGAAGCGCACCTGCTCGAAGACGACTTCGCGGCCCGGGTGTTCGCCCGTCAGGGCGGGCAGCTCGCGCGGGTCGGACGACTCGGGGACGGACGGGGTCTGGGCCAGCAGACCCGCGATCTTCGCCAGCGAGGCCGCGGCCGACTGGTAGGAGTTCAGGAACATGCCGAGCCGGTCGATCGGGTCGTACAACCGGCGCAGATAGAGCACGGCAGCGGCCAGCACCCCGAGCGCCAGGGTGCCCGAGGCCACCCGGTACGCGCCCCACAGCACGATTCCGGCGACCGCCGTGTTGGCGACCAGCCGGGAACCGACGACATAGCGGGCCATCTCCAGCATCGCGCTGCCGTTGGTCCACCGGTGCGTGTTGTTGAGGCCCTCGAAGTGCGCGTCGTTGACGGGCTCGCGGCGGAAGGCCTGGACGGGGCGGATGCCGTTCATCGTCTCCGCGAACTTCACGATGACCGCGGCGATCGCCGAGGACCGCTCGGCGTACAGCACACCCGCCCGCCGCCGGAAGCGCCGCACCAGCAGATAGAGCGGGACGAAGGAGAGCACGGCCACCGAGCCCAGACCGAAGTCCAGCCAGAGCAGCATCAGCGAGATGGAGACGAACGACAGCACGACGCCGATCAGCTCCTGGAGCCCCTCGCTGAGCAGCTCGCGCAGCGACTCCACGTCCGTGGTGGAACGGGAGATCAGCCGGCCCGAGGTGTAGCGCTCGTGGAAGTCCACGCTCAGCGCCTGCGCATGACGGAAGATCCGCCCGCGCAGATCGAGCAGCGCGCCCTGGTTGACCAGGGAGGAGATGCGTACGAACGCGTACTGCATGCCCCCGGCCACCGCCGAGCACAGCGCGTACCCGACGGCCACCGCGATCAGCGGCCCGTAGTCCGCGTCCCGGAACGCGGGCACCCCGCTGTCGATGGCGTACGCGACGAGCAGCGGACCGGCCTGGACCGAGAGCTGCTGGACCAGCAGCACCAGCGCGATCAGCGCCACCCGGGCCTTCATCGGCCGCAGCAGCGATCTCAGCAGGGCCCCGGTCGCGCCGGGCGGGGTGGGCAGGTCGTCCCGGTCGAAGCGGTCCCCGGTGCTCACGGCATCCTCGGCATCCTCGGCGGGCTCGGCGGGCTCGGCGGGGGTGGTGTCCGTGGTCGTCGTACTGGTCATCGGGTGCCCTTCTCGGCGAGGAGGTCCTCGGCGGACAGGTCGGGGAAGGCGTCCTCGGCGGGCGCGTCCGGCGCGCCCTCGGCGCCCGACATCAGCCAGGCGTACTCGGGGCTGCTGCGCAGCAGTTCCTGATGGGTGCCGACGGCGGCGATCCGGCCCTCCGAGAGCAGCGCCACCCGGTCCGCGAGCATCACGGTGGACGGCCGGTGCGCGACCACGATCGCCGTGGTCTCCGCCAGGACCTGCCGCAGCGCGGCCTCCACCAGCGCCTCCGTGTGCACGTCCAGCGCGGAGAGCGGATCGTCCAGGACGAGGAAGCGCGGCCGGCCGACCACGGCGCGGGCCAGCGCCAGCCGTTGCCGCTGGCCGCCGGAGAGGCTGAGGCCCTGCTCGCCGACCTGGGTGCCGACGCCCTCGGGCAGATCGTGCGCGAAGTCGGCCTGGGCGATGGCCAGTGCCCTGCGCAACTCTTCGTCCCCGGCACCCTCGGCGCCCATCAGCACGTTCTCCCCGACGCCCGCCGAGAAGAGCGTCGGCTCCTCGAAGGCCACCGACACCAGCTCGCGCAGCCGCTCCCGGGACATGGTGGTGATGTCCGTACCGTCCAGCGTGATCCGCCCCGCGGTGGCCTCGTGCAGCCGCGGCACGAGCGCGGTGAGCGTCGTCTTGCCGGAGCCCGTGGCCCCGACCAGGGCCATCGTCTCGCCGGGACGGATGCGCAGATCGATCCGGGACAGCACGGGCACGGAGCCGGGCTCCGCGTCGGGATAGCGGAACTCCACGCCCTCGAAGACCATTTCGCCGCGGGCCGAGTCGCTGCCCCGAACGGGCCCGTCCACGGCGGGCGCGTCCGCCTCCTCGGCCACGTCCATCACCTCGAAGAACCGCTCGGTCGCCGTCGCCGACTCCTGGCTTATTGCCAGCAGGAAGCCGATCGACTCGACCGGCCAGCGCAGCGCGAGCGCGGTGGAGAGGAATGCGACCAGGGTGCCCGCGGAGAGACCGCCGTCCGCGACCTGGACCGTGCCGAGCACCAGCGCCGCACCGATGGCCAGCTCCGGGATCAGGGTGATGGAGGACCAGATGGCCGCGAGGAGACGGGCCTTGCCCAGCTCCGTGGTGCGCAGCCGCTCCGAGAGGGCACGGAAGGAGAGGGCCTGGCTGCGGTGCCGGCCGAAGCCCTTGATGATGCGGATGCCGAGCACGCTCTCCTCGACGACCGTCGTCAGATCGCCGACCTGGTCCTGGGCCCGGCGCGCCACCGCCGAGAACTTCGTCTCGAAGACCTGGCAGATGATCACCATCGGCACCACCGGAGTCAGCAGCACCAGCCCCAGCGTCCACTGCTGCATCAGCAGGATGACGAAGCCGATCAGGATCGTCGCCCCGTTGACCAGCAGGAAGGTCAGCGGGAAGGCCAGGAACTGACGCAGCAGCATCAGGTCCGTGGTCGCGCGCGAGAGCAACTGCCCCGATGGCCAGCGGTCGTGGAACGCCACGGGCAGCCGCTGGAGATGCCGGTACAGATCGGCCCGCATCGCCGCCTCGATCCCGGCCAGCGGACGCGACACCATCCACCGCCGCACCCCGAACAGCACGGCCTCGGCGATGCCCAGCAGCAGCAGATACAGCGCGCCGAGCCAGACCCCGCCGGGGTCGCGGTCCGCCACCGGGCCGTCGACGATCCACTTCAGGACGAGGGGGATCACCAGGCCGACGCAGGACGCGACGATCGCGACCAGCGCGGCGCCGAACAGCCGCTCGCGCACCGGCTTCACATAAGGCCACAACCGCAACAGGGTCTGAACGGTGGACCGATCCTTGGTCTCTACATGTTTTTCGGGCATCACAGTCGAGCCTACGGTTCACCCCTGACATCGCTCATGTGGTTTTCCGGCCGACGGGTGACGGCCGGGCCAGGGGAGCGCAGGTCGTAGCCCGTATCAACCGATCGGCTGATGCCCCTTCGAGCGCGATGGACGATGGTGCGCCGGCCCCCGCCGCACGATGCTCGAAGGCATGGCAATCATCGAAGTGAACGGGGTGCGGAAGGCGTACGCCGGGCGCACCGTGGTCGACGGAGTGAGCTTCGCCGTCGACGAGGGGGAGATCTTCGGGATCCTCGGCCCCAACGGCGCGGGCAAGACCACCACAGTCGAGTGCGTCGGGGGACTGAGGGTCCCCGACGCCGGCACCGTCCGCGTCGCCGGACTCGACCCCGTCGCCGACCACGACCGGGTCACCCGGCTGCTCGGCGCCCAGCTCCAGGAGAGCGAACTCCAGCCCAAACTCACCGTGGCCGAGGCGCTGGAGCTCTACAGCGCCTTCTACCCGGACCCCGCCGACTGGCGGGAGCTCGCCGAACGGCTGGGCCTGCACACCGCGTACGGCACCCGCTTCGCCAAGCTGTCCGGCGGTCAGAAGCAGCGGCTGTCCATCGCGCTCGCCCTGGTCGGCAACCCGCGGGTGGTGGTGCTCGACGAGCTGACCACCGGCCTGGACCCACGGGCCCGCCGGGACACCTGGAAACTCATCGAGGACGTACGCGACAGCGGCGTCACCGTCCTGCTGGTCACCCACTTCATGGAGGAGGCCAGCCAGCTCTGCGACCGGATCGCCGTCATCGACAAGGGGAAGGTCGTCGCCCTCGACACCCCCTCCGGCCTGATCGGCAGCGCGGACAGCTCCACGGTCATCTCCTTCACCCCGTCGAGGCCGCTCACCGATGCCGAGCTGGAGCAGCTGCCCGGCGCGGCCTCCGTGGAGCGCAAGGACGACCGGATCGAGATCAGCGGCACCGACGAGACGGTCAACGCCGTGATCTCCCTGCTGGCCCGGCACAGCATCACCGCACACCGGCTCCGCGTCTCGGAGGCGACGCTCGACGACGCCTTCCTCGACCTCACAGAACAGGCGGCCTGAGATGACCACGGCGAACCCGGCCACGGCGACGGCCACCGCGACACCCGCACCGGCATCCGCGCGCAAGGCGGTGCTCAGGTCCGAGACCCGGCTCTTCCTGCGCGAACCCGGTGCCCTGTTCTGGATCGTCGTCTTCCCGACCGCGCTCCTGACGATCCTCGGCCTCATCCCCTCCTTCCGGGAGCACACCGACGATCTCGGCGGCCGGCGCGTCATCGACCTGTACGTGCCGGTGGCGGTCCTGCTCGCCATGATCATGTCCGGGCTGCAGGCCATGCCGCCCGTCCTCACCGGCTACCGCGAACGCGGCATCCTGCGCCGGATGTCCACCACTCCGGTGCGCCCCTCCGCGCTGCTCACCGCGCAGATCGCCCTGCACGGCACCGCCGCCCTCGGCTCCGCCGCACTGGCGATGGCCGTCGGCCGGGTCGCCTTCGGCGTCGGACTGCCCGGACAGCCCGTCGCCTACGTCCTGGCGCTGCTCCTGTCGACGGCGAGCGTGCTGACCCTCGGCGCGCTGCTCTGCGCCCTCTCCCGTACGACCAAGGCGGCCGCCGCCATCAGCTCGGTCGTGAACCTCCTGATGATGTTCACCGCCGGCGTCTGGATCCCGGTGCAGAGCATGCCCGACACCCTGAGGAACATCGTCCGGTTCACCCCGTTCGGAGCGGCGTCCGAGGCGCTGGACCGGGCGGCGTCCGGCAGCTGGCCCGGCTTCACCCAGCTCGGTGTGATGGCGCTGTGGACGGCGCTGGTGACGCTGCTCGCGACCCGTCTCTTCCGCTGGGAGTGACCGGCGTGCCGGGGACGGGGAGACTGCACCCATGAAGGCGTGGGACATGGCGACGGCGCACCGGAACGACACGACGAGCGCCGAGCTCGGGTGGGAACGGTTCTTCAGGTACGGGCCCTACGGGCTCCTCGGTCTGAGCACGTTCGTCTCGGCCGTGAGCGCCCCGCTCCTCATGGACCGCGCGGAGGTGCACGGCGTCATGGTGCTGGTGCCCGTCGCCCTGGTCCTCCAGCTCTGGTGGGGACGGATCGGGCCGGGCGTCGTCCCCAAGTCGCGGGCGTCGCAGTTCTACTACGTCGCCCGCACCTTGGTCGGCTTCGCACTGACCTGGTGCAACCCCTTCTACTCGGTGTTCGCGATCCTCGGATACTTCGACACCGGCCGGCTGCTCCCGCAGCGGGCCGTCCGTCCCGCGCTGCTGGTCACGGCCGCCATCATGGCGGGCGCGCAGTGCGGCAGCGGCCTGCCGCCGGTCTCCGTGATGAACTGGATCGCCTTCGCCGCCCTGTTCTGTCTGCACGCGACCCTCACCATGGTCTTCGCCAGGATCGGCGACCGCGAGGCCGACCACGCCCGCACCCAGGTCGACACCATCGCCGAACTGGAGTCGGCCAACGCCCGCCTCGAACAGGCCCTGGCGGAGAACGCGGGGCTGCACGCCCAGCTCCTGGTCCAGGCCCGCGAGGCGGGCGTCGCCGACGAACGCCGACGGCTCGCCGCCGAGATCCACGACACCCTGGCCCAGGGCCTGACCGGCATCATCGCCCAGCTCCAGGTGGTGGACTCGATCGGCGACACCGACCCGGCGCTGGCCCGGGTGCACCTGGACCGCGCCGCCGCCCTCGCCCGGCACAGCCTCGGCGAGGCGCGCCGCTCGGTCCACGACCTGGTCCCCGTCGCACTGGAACACGACGACCTGCCGGGCGCGCTGAAGCGCACGGTCACCGACTGGGCGGAACGCCACGGGGTCCGGGCCGAGTTCACCGTCACCGGCACCGTCGAGCCGGTCCACGACGAGATCGCCGCCACCCTCCTGCGGATCGCCGAGGAGGCCCTCGCCAATGTCGGCCGCCACGCCGGGGCCTCCCGGGCCGGTGTCACGCTGTCGTTCATGGAGGACGAACTCACCCTGGACGTGCGGGACGACGGCTGCGGCTTCGACCCGGCCGCCCTGCCGCCGGCCGGCGGTGCGGGCGGCTTCGGGCTCGGCGGCATGCGGGCCCGCGCCGAGCGCATCGCGGGCACGGTCGAGGTGGAGACCGAGCCGGGCCGGGGCACGGCGGTCAGCGCCCGGGTGCCCCTGGTCCGGCACAGCCGATGACCAGTACGGTTGTCCTGCCATGGCTCAGGATTCCGCACGCGTCATCACACTCGTCGTCGTCGACGACCACCCCGTCGTACGGGACGGTCTGCGCGGCATGTTCGACTCGGCCCCGGACTTCGAGGTCCTCGGGGAGGCGTCGAACGGGGTGGAGGGGGTGGACCTGGCGGTCCGGCTGGACCCCGATGTCGTCCTGACGGACCTTCGGATGCCGGGCGGCGGCGGAGTCGCCGCCATCGCCGAACTGACGCGGCGCGGCGCCCGGTCCAAGGTGCTGGTCCTGACCACGTACGACACCGACTCCGACACCCTGCCCGCGATCGAGGCCGGGGCGACCGGCTATCTGCTCAAGGACGCGCCCCGCGAGGAGCTGTTCACCGCCGTCCGGGCCGCCGCCGACGGCCGCACCGTGCTCTCGCCCGCCGTCGCCTCCCGGCTCATCTCACGGGTGCGCACCCCGGCGGCGGGCAGCGAGGCGCTGTCGGCGCGCGAGCGCGAGGTGCTCGAACTCGTCGCGAAGGGCACGTCGAACCGGGAGATCGCCGCCGAGCTGTTCATCAGCGAGGCCACCGTGAAGACCCATCTCACCCATGTCTTCGCCAAGCTGGGCGCCAAGGACCGGGCCGCCGCCGTCGCGATCGGCTACGACCGGGGCATCCTCGGCTGACCCGGCCGCACACCCCGTTCACTCCACGACGCGCAGCAGCTGCACCGACCTGGCCGGCAGGGTCAGCGGTTCGTCGCCCGGGTGGATGGTGCCGGGGGCCGCGGCCTGCTCCTCCCGCGCGGTGTCCAGGACCAGCTCGTAGCTCCGCGCCCACGGCGGGCCGGGGAGCCGGAAGCCGGCCGGCCGGTGACCGGCGTGCAGGACCGCCAGGAAGCTGTCGTCCGTGACCGGCTCGCCGCGCGCGTCCCGGCCGGGGATGTCGCGCCCGGAGAGATACAGCCCGACCGTGGCGGCCGGTGCGTACCAGTCCGCCTCCGTCATCTCCGTACCCGCCGCAGTGAACCACGCCAGGTCCCGCAGCCCGTCCGGCGCCTGCGGCAGCCCGGAGAAGAACGCCCGGCGGCGCAGCACCGGATGGGTGCGGCGCAGCCGCAGCACCCGGGCCGTCAGCTCGGTCAGCGCCCGCCAGCCGGGCTGTTCGAGCAGCGACCAGTCCAGCCAGCCGATCTCGTTGTCCTGGCAGTACGCGTTGTTGTTGCCGCCCTGCGTACGGCCCATCTCGTCGCCCGCGACCAGCATCGGCACGCCCGTCGACAGCAGCAGGGTGGTCAGCAGATTGCGCAGCTGACGGCGGCGCAGCGCGTTGATCCCGGGGTCCTCGCTCTCGCCCTCGGCGCCGCAGTTCCAGGCCCGGTTGTCCGAGGTGCCGTCCCGGTTGCCCTCGCCGTTGGCCTCGTTGTGCTTCTGTTCGTAGCTGACGAGGTCGCGCAGGGTGAAGCCGTCGTGCGCGGTGACGAAGTTGACCGAGGCGTACGGGCGCCGGCCGCCCCACGCGTAGAGGTCGCTGGATCCGGTCAGCCGGTAGCCGAGGTCGCGCACGTCGGGCAGGGCGCCGCGCCAGAAGTCCCGCACGGCGTCCCGGTAGCGGTCGTTCCACTCGGTCCACAGCGGCGGGAAGGCCCCCACCTGGTAGCCGCCGTTGCCGACGTCCCACGGCTCGGCGATCAGCTTCACCCGGCGCAGCACCGGGTCCTGGGCGATCACCGCGAGGAACGGCGAGAGCATGTCGACGTCGTGCATGGAGCGGGCCAGCGCGGCCGCCAGGTCGAAGCGGAAGCCGTCGACGCCCATCTCCGTCACCCAGTACCGCAGCGAGTCCGTGATCAGCCGCAGCACCTGCGGCTGGACCACGTGCAGGGTGTTGCCGCAGCCGGTGTAGTCCGCGTATCTGCGGGCGTCGGACTGGAGGCGGTAGTAGCCGCGGTTGTCGATGCCGCGCAGCGACAGCATCGGCCCGAGCTCGCCCGCCTCCGCCGTGTGGTTGTAGACCACGTCGAGGATCACCTCGATCCCGGCGTCGTGCAGGGCCCGCACCATCCGCTTGAACTCGCCGACCTGCTGGCCCGCGGTGCCGCTCGCGCAGTAGCCGGCGTGCGGGGCGAAGTAGCCGATGGAGTTGTAGCCCCAGTAGTTGCGCAGCCCGCGCCTCAGCAGATGGTCCTCGTGGGCGAACTGATGGACCGGCAGCAGCTCCACCGCCGTCACCCCGAGCCGCTGGAGATGTCCGACGGCCGCCGGATGGGCGAGACCGGCGTACGTGCCCCGCACCTCCTCGGGGACCCCGGGGTGCAGCTTGGTGAAGCCGCGCACATGGAGTTCGTAGATGACCGAGTCCGCCCACGGGGTCTTGGGCCGGCGGTCCTCGGCCCAGTCGTCGTCGTCATGGACCACGACACCCTTGGGGACGTGCCGGGCGGAGTCCCGTTCGTCGCGGACGGTGTCGGCGACCTGCTGCTCGGGCCAGTCCCTCACATGGCCGTACACCTCGGGCGGAAGGGTGAACGAGCCGTCCACCGCCCGTGCGTACGGATCGAGGAGCAGCTTCGCCGGGTTCCAGCGCGCCCCGGTCCAGGGATCCCAGCGGCCGTGCACCCGGTAGCCGTAGCGCTGCCCCGGCCGTACGCCCGGCACGAAGCCGTGCCGGATCTCATGGGTCAGCTCGGTCAGCGCGAGGCGCCGCTCGGTGCCGTCCTCGTCGAAGAGGCAGAGCTCGACCCCCTCCGAACCACCCGCCCAGAGGGCGAAGTTGGTGCCCGCCACCCCGTCGGGGCCCACCCGGAAACGGGCCCCGAGCGGTGTCGGGGCGCCGGGCCACACGGCCGGGGGCGGCCCCGGAACGGCCCCTCGCCGCTGCCGTCCGGCCGCCGCCCCCGGCTCCCGCACTGCCTCCTGCTCGGCTGCGCTCGACACCTGCTCGCCTCCCGCGGCTCGTGGGATTCCGGCACCTTCGAGGAGCGCGCGGCGTCCCGGCCGCGGCTCCCCGAGTGTCGTCCTCCCCCCTGTATCTGCCCACCACGGCGCCCGCACTCACGTTTCCCCCGACCGGCCCCCGTCGTTGGGGGGACGTGAACCACGTAGCGAATAAGAAGGTGGCGAACCCGGCCGCCGTGCTGACATGGGCAGGACTGCTCGCCGTGCTGGCCGTACTGACCGGCTGCTCCGGCGCAGGATCGATCTTCAGCGGGAAGGCGGGCCCGCCGCAGGAGGCGATCCAGGTCACCCCTCGGGACGGGGCGAAGGACATCGGCCCGGACGAACGGATCGCGGTGAAGGTCCCCGACGGCCGGCTGGAGAGCGTCGAGGTGGCACGGGTCGAGGACGCGCAGCGCCAGGAGGTGCCGGGCCGGATCGCGGACGACGGCCGGTCCTGGGTGCCCCGGAGCGGGGCGGGACAGCTCGGGCTCGCCGCCAAGTACAGCGTGGACGTCGTGGCCGTGGACGGCTCGGGGAAGCGCGCAGCCCGCCACACCACCTTCACCACGGCCGTGCCCCGGCACCGCTTCATCGGCTACTTCCGACCGGAGAACCGGTCCACCGTCGGCACCGGAATGATCGTCTCCTTCCACTTCAACCGGCCGGTCACCCACCGCGCGGCGGTGCAGAAGGCCATCCGGGTGACGGCCGTACCGGCGGTCGACGTGGTCGGGCACTGGTTCGGCGGCGACCGCCTGGACTTCCGTCCCGCCGCCTACTGGAAGCCGGGCACCGAGGTGACCGTCGACATGGCGCTGCGCGACGTGGAAGGGGCGCCGCACGTCTACGGCACCCAGGACAAGAAGGTCGCCTTCACGGTGGGCCGCTCCCAGACGTCCCTGGTGGACGCGGCCGCGCACACCATGGAGGTGCGCCGCGACGGCAAGGTGGTCACGACCTTCCCGATCACGGCGGGCTCCGCGCAGACGGCCACGTACAACGGGAAGATGGTGGTCAGCGAGATGTACGAAGAGACCCGGATGAACGGTGACACCGTCGGTTTCGGCGGCGAGTACGACATCAAGGACGTCCCGCACGCCCTCCGGCTCACCGATTCCGGCACCTTCGTGCACGGCAACTACTGGTCGGACGAGGACGTCTTCGGCTCGGACAACGTCAGCCACGGCTGTGTGGGGCTGGAGGACGTACAGGGCGGCAGCGGCGACACCCCGGCCGGCCAGTTCTTCGACCGGACGCTGATCGGCGATGTGATCGAGGTCGTCAACTCCAAGGACAAACAGGTCGCACCGAACAACGGACTCGGGGGCTGGAACCTGGACTGGACCCGGTGGAAGGCGGGTTCCGCCCTCCGCTGAGCCCCCGTCGGCCGCCTCGGCCGGCCGCGTCCCGCACCCCCCTGGTGAAGCCCTGGGACAACTTGGGACTGAACGGTGACATCCGGGGGGCCATTTCCCCAAGTCCGGTGTGATTATCTTTCGCTGAGCGCGCATATGCAGCGCGTGGGGGAGGGAGCCTTCGGGCTCCCGGGGCCATGGCGGGGCCAGGCCGTGTGAGGGGAGACGACCACATTGAACGGGCTGCCGATATCGGGGACATCGGCCGGGGCGAACGGCGTACGGGGCGGGCGAGGCTCCACCGGACTGCTGGCTCTGGTTCTGGGTGCGCTGCTGTTGCTGGTGACGGCGTGCGGCGGGGGAGACGACGCGGGCGGCAAGGGCGGCGGTGCGGGGAAGGCCGAGGACAACTCCGCCTCGCAGGCCGTGGTGACCGTCGCGCCCAAGGACGGCGCCGACTCCGTCGCGACCAGCGGTGCGCTGAAGATCTCGGCCGAGCAGGGGAAGCTGACCACGGTCAAGGTCTCCGACCCCAAGGGCACCGCGGTCGAGGGGAAGATCGCGGCCGACGGCGCCAGCTGGTCGCCCGACCAGCACCTGGCCGCCGCGACCAAGTACAAGGTCCACGCGATCGCCAAGGACTCGGAGGGCCGTGAGTCGGCGAAGGACACCAGCTTCACCACGCTGGTCCCGCAGAACACCTTCATCGGGCAGTACACCCCGGAGGACGGTTCCACGGTCGGCGTCGGGATGCCGGTCTCGATCCACTTCACCCGCGGCATCACCGACCCGGCCGCGGTCGAGAACGCGATCAAGGTGACGGCCGAGCCGTCCGTCCCGGTCGAGGGCCACTGGTTCGGCAACGACCGCCTGGACTTCCGCCCCGAGGAGTACTGGGCCGCGGGCACCAAGGTGACCGTCAAGCTCAACCTCGACGGCGTCGAGGGACGCCCCGGTGTCTACGGCAAGCAGGCCAAGACGATCTCCTTCACCATCGGCCGCAAGCAGGTCAGCACGGTCGACGCGAGCACGCACCGGATGAAGGTCGTCCGCGACGGTCAGCAGATCAAGGACATCCCGATCTCGGCGGGCGCCCCGGCGACCACCACGTACAACGGCGAGATGGTCATCAGCGAGAAGCTCAAGGTGACCCGGATGAACGGTGACACCGTCGGCTTCGGCGGCGAGTACGACATCAAGGACGTGCCGCACGCGATGCGTCTGTCCAACTCGGGCACCTTCATCCACGGCAACTACTGGGGCGCCTCCAGCATCTTCGGCTCGACCAACACCAGCCACGGCTGCGTCGGTCTGCAGGACGTGCGCGGCGCCTGGAGCAAGACGACCTCGGCGGGCTGGTTCTTCGACAACTCGCTCATCGGTGACGTCGTGGTCGTGAAGAACTCCCACGACAAGACGATCCAGCCGGACAACGGCCTCAACGGCTGGAACATGTCCTGGTCGGAGTGGACCAAGTAGTCCTCCGAAGCGAGCGACACGCCGTCGGGCCCGGTGCTGTGACCAACAGCACCGGGCCCGACGGCGTTAACCGCAGTTAACCTGCCTTCCATGACCGCACATCTCGAAGTACGCGACGGCGTCGGCACGATCCGGCTGGACCGCCCGCCCATGAACGCCCTGGACGTCGCCACCCAGGACCGGCTGCGTGAGCTCGCCGAGGAGGCGACCCGGCGCGACGACGTGCGCGTCGTGGTCCTCTACGGCAGCGAGAAGGTGTTCGCGGCGGGCGCGGACATCAAGGAGATGCAGGCGATGGACCATACGGCGATGGTCGTACGGTCCAAGGCGCTGCAGGACTCGTTCACCGCGGTGGCCCGGATCCCCAAGCCGGTCGTCGCCGCCGTCACCGGCTACGCGCTGGGCGGCGGCTGCGAGCTGGCGCTCTGCGCCGACTTCCGCATCGCCGCCGACAACGCCAAGCTCGGCCAGCCCGAGATCCTGCTCGGGCTGATCCCGGGCGCGGGCGGCACCCAGCGCCTGGCCCGGCTGATCGGGCCCTCCCGGGCCAAGGACCTGATCTTCACGGGGCGTCACGTCAGGGCCGAGGAGGCCCTGACGATCGGTCTGGTGGACCGTGTGGTGCCCGCCGCCGAGGTGTACGAGCAGGCGCACGCCTGGGCCGCCGGGCTGGCGAAGGGGCCTGCGCTCGCGCTGCGCGCCGCCAAGGAATCCATCGACGCCGGCCTGGAGACGGACATCGACACCGGGCTCACGATCGAGCGGAACTGGTTCGCCGGACTGTTCGCCACCGAGGACCGCGAGCGCGGAATGCGCAGCTTTGTGGAAGAGGGCCCGGGCAAGGCCAAGTTCCTCTGATCAAGCGTCAGTTGAGTACGGGTGACGCGGGTTCATCCGTGCGGGCGGATTGGCCGGGCCTTGAGGGGACCTCGGGGCCCGTCACTCCGCCCGGCCCGCACACCCGGCTCGGAGGGGTGTCCGCGCAGGTCAGAGGGGTTGCAGTGGCTCATGTTCTGCCATGGGCATATGCCTGTCGACCTCCGTGGAGCGGCGTGTTCCGGGGTGCGGATTCCTCAGGAACGGCCACGGCGTGCTGTTTTTGTGGCCATGATGGTGTCCATGGCGGGCCTGGAGGGTGTGGAACAGCCGCGACCGCACGGTGGTGCGACAGCGGCGCGCTGGATGCCGGTCGTCGATGACGAACAGGCGTTCAAGGCACTGGAGTTGTTCGGAAATCCGACGGAGGGTGAAGTCCGGCTGCCCTCCCGTCCGGAGTCCGCGGCCACCGCCCGGCGGCTCACCTCGTGCGTGGTGCTCCGTCAGTGGGCGCTCTCCCCGCAGACCGCCGAGTACGCCGTGCTGCTCGTCTCGGAGCTCGTCGGCAACGCGGTGCGGCACACCGGCGCGCGGGTCTTCGGGCTGCGGATGCTGCGGCGCCGGGGCTGGATCCGGATCGAGGTGCGCGACCCCTCGCGCGGGCTGCCCTGCCTGATGCCCGTTCAGCCGATGGATGTCAGCGGACGCGGCCTCTTCCTCGTCGACAAGCTCTCCGACCGCTGGGGGGTGGATCTGCTGCCGCGCGGCAAGACCACCTGGTTCGAGATGCGGATCTCCGACCGCTGACCCGGCGGGTCCGGGCCGGGTCCGGAACCACAGCAGCCCCCGGTCCGCCGTGGTGAGGCGCTTCGGGGGCTGCTGTGTGGGGGCCGTGAAATGGGGGGTGTGTTCACGGCCGCTTGTGACGACCGGGCTCGGGTCATGCGGTCGTGTCACCGACTATGGCAGACGGGCGACCTCTCCGCCAAAAGTGCATTTGTTGGATTCACCGCCATAGTGGGACATTTTCCATGTGAATCACAGGTGTGATGGGTCACTTGCCTGCAAAAGTGTGAATATTTATGGGATTCGGTGAATGATTCATTCGCGCCGCCCCTATGTCTGAATTGTTATTTTTACCGCTTCTCGTCCCTACTGTGTCTGTACATGAACGCCTCCGACACTCCGGTGCACCGCCGCGGCGCCCTGCGCGCGGGCGCAGGGGCCGCCCTCGCCGGTGCCCTCGCCGCCGGATGCGCGGACCGCGACGCCGCCGGCACCCGGGCCGGGGCCGTCACGGACGCGGTGAGCCCGAAGAACCCCGCCGACGCGACCACCCGGCCCCCGTCCCCCCGGCCCGCGCCCGGACCGCACCGCTTCCCCGGGCAGCCGGTCCAGATCGACCACGGCCCCCGCGACCGCGCCCGCGTCGCCCTCACCTTCCACGGCCAGGGCGACCCCGTCATCGCCCGCACCGTGCTCGCCGAGGCCGAACGGGCCCACGTCCGGGTCACCGTCCTCGCCGTCGGCAGCTGGCTCGACGAACACCCCGACATGGCCCGGCGCATCCTCGACGGCGGCCACGAACTCGGCAACCACACCCAGCACCACACCGACATCTCCTCGATGGGCGAGGCCGAGGCGTACGCGGAGATCGACGACTGCGCCCGGCGGCTGCGCCGGCTCACCGGCTCCATCGGCACCTGGTTCCGCCCCTCGCGCACCCGCTACGCCACCCCGCTCGTCCAGCGGCTGGCCGCCAGGGCCGGCTACCCGCACGTCCTCTCGTACGACGTGGACTCCCTCGACTTCACCTCTCCCGGCGCCGCGGCCGTCACCCGCAAGGTGGCCGGGGAGATCCGCAACGGATCGGTGGTGAGCCTGCACTTCGGCTACGCGGACACGGCCGCCGCGCTGCCCCTCCTCCTCACCGAAATCGACCGCCGCCGACTGCGCGCGGTGACGACCACGGAGCTGCTGACCTGATGTCTCCCTTCACCAAGCACACCGCGGCCCTGCTCGGGGGCGTCCTGCTGGCCGCACTCACCGGCTGCGGCACCTCCGCCGAGAAGGCCGACGTCCAGGCCGTCGGCACCGGGGCCGCCCGGACCGCCGAACCCGACCGCGCCGCACCGCCGGGGCTCCCCGGGATGCCCCCGGTACTCGACGCCAAGGACGTCTACGCGGCCGACCGGGGCGAACTCTCCCCGGTCGTCAAGGACTTCCCCTCCCGGGTGTACGTCCCCAACACCAACTCCGACACCGTGACCGTGATCGACCCCGCGACGTACAAGGTCATCAAGACCATGCGCGTCGGCCGCCAGCCGCAGCACGTCGTCCCCTCCTGGGACCTGAAGACCCTCTGGGTCAACAACGACATCGGCGACAGCCTCACCGCCATCGACCCGGCCACCGGGAAGACCGGCCGCACGGTTCCGGTCTCCGACCCGTACAACCTCTACTTCACCCCGGACGGCAAATACGCCGTGGTGATGGCCTCGATGGACCGCCAGCTGGTCTTCCGCGACGCCCACACCATGAAGACGGCCAAGACCGTCCCGGTCGACTGCTCCGGCGTCAACCACGCCGACTTCTCCGCCGACGGCCGCTACTTCATCGTCTCCTGCGAGTTCTCCGGCGAGCTCCTCAAGGTCGACACGGCGAAGATGAAGATCGTCGGCCAGCAGAAACTGCCGTTCGCCGGAGCGATGCCGCAGGACGTGAAACTCTCGCCGGACGGCGGGACGTTCTACATCGCGGACATGATCGCCGACGGGATCTGGGTGCTGGACGGGAAGAAGTTCACCACCCCGAAGCTGCTGCACACCGGCCGTGGCGCCCACGGCCTCTACGTCAGCCGCGACTCCAAGGAGATGTACATCTCCAACCGGGGCGAGGGCTCCATCTCCGTCTTCGACTTCGCGAAGCGCGAGCTGGCGAAGAAGTGGCAGCTGCCCGGCGGCGGCAGCCCCGACATGGGCGGGGTCTCGACGGACGGCAAGGTCCTCTGGCTGAGCGGGCGTTACAACGCCGAGGTGTACGCGATCGACACCACCAACGGCAAGCTGCTCGCCCGTATCCCGGTGGGCAGCGGCCCGCACGGGCTGGCCGTCTACCCGCAGCCGGGCCGCTACTCGCTCGGCCACACCGGCGTCTTCCGCTGACGTCCGGCCGCTTCCCGGGCACGGCCCTGCCGACCGCTCACCCCGCGATCAGCAGGGCCTCCGAGCCCACCGGCCGGTAGCCCGCCGCCTGGAACGTCCGCACACTGCGGGCGTTCCCCGGCGACTGCTGGGCCCACACCACCGCGTCCGGCACCAGATGCCGGGCCGCCCGCGCCAGCCGCTCGCCGAGCCCCCGGCCGCGCGCCTCCTCGGCCACCTCGATCGCGGTCTCCCAGCGGCCCGCGACACCCCGGCCGAGGATCACCACACCGCCGTCCGCGGACCAGACCCGTACCTCGTCGCGGTACTTCATCGCCCGGGCCACCCGGGGGTGCTCGGGGTCCTCGATCTCCCGCAGCCCGATCTCCGGTCCGCCGGGCAGGGCCTTCGCGACCGTCAGCAGATCGATGGTGTTCACATGGCGGCCGCTCCGGGCCGTCAGCGCGCTCAGGAAGTGCGGATTCATCGTCGCGGCGAGCTCGTCGCCGGGGGTGCCGGCCAGCACGGACCGCACCCAGTCGGGGTCCTCGTCGGTGAAGACCACCGAGTGCGCGGTGAACGCCAGCACTCCCGCGTCCCGGGCACTGGGCTGCCCCACCACGGTCGTCGAACCGTCCGGCGGGGGAAACCGCCCGTGCGCCGCCGCCGTCAGAATCCGTGCCAGCGCGTCATCCATGCGCGTTCCGCTCCCCGGTCCGGTCCGTGGTCCGCCGCCCGGCGGGCCCCCGTCCATGATCGACCACCGGCCGCCGCGAACGCCATCGCTCGCGACCGTTAATCTGACCACCGTCAGTCGGGCATGGGCCGGGCATCGATCAGGTATCACGAAGGGGCGGAACTGTGGCGGACATAGAGTCGGCGCGCAAGGCATTCGAGCGGTTCGATCTGAACGGCGACGGGCTGATCTCGGCCGCCGAGTACAAGAGCGTGATGGCTCAGCTCGGCGACCCCTACGTCACCGAGCCGGTGGCCCAGGCCGTCATCAACTCGCACGACGCCAACGGCGACGGGCTGCTGACGTTCGACGAGTTCTGGGCGGCGCAGAACAAGGACTGACCCCCCGGGAGGACCCCCGGCCCGCGGGCCGGGGGCCGCCGTCGGCGCCGCGGTCAGACGCTCGTGCGGTACGGGGCCCAGCCGCGCAGCTCCTCGTCGCGCGGGGCCCGCAGCACGGCCGGTTCCCCGGGGCCGAAGCCCATCACCGGGCGCGAGGCGTCCCAGGCCGGCCAGCCGGGGTCGCCGGACCCGGCGAACGCCACCCACGCCGCGTGCATCGCGTCGGCCAGCTCCTGCGGGGCGTCCGCCCCGGCCAGCGCCACCGCGTCCGGCACCTCCAGGGTGTCGAAGACGAAGCCGATCTCCAGCGCGTGACAGGCACCCAGCCGCAGCACCGGGGACGGCCAGCCGAACTCGTAGAGATGGGTACGCGCCCCGGCCTCCGCGCGGGCGTCCGCCACCCGGTTCAGCGGGACCCGCAGCAGCAGATCGGTGGCGAGCGCCCCGAGCAGCTCCCCCGGAGTGGCGCCCGGACGGTTCGCCCGGTACGTACGCGTCGTGGCGCCCGGCACCCTGAACTTCAGCAGGGCCAGCCTGAGCTTGAACGCGGACAGCCGCTCCGTCAGACCGCTGGGCACGAACCAGAGCCGGTACTCCTCGCTGTTCGAGCCCATCAGCAGATCGACGCCGGACGCGGCACCGTCCAGCAGCGCTTGGAGCGGATCACGGGGCAGCACATCGCCGTCCACCACGATCTGGAAGGAGTTCCCGCCGGTCAGCGGGGAGCCGCCGGACGTCACCTCGGTCTGCGCGGCCAGCAGCGCGGCCGGATCCACCGCCGCCAGCGCCCCGGCGGTCGCCTCGACCCCGAGCCGCTCGGCGATCAGCTCCGTGGTGCGGCGGGCGGCCGCGCCCAGGGGCAGCGCGGTCGGCGCACCGCTCTGCAGCACCGCCCGCCGGAACAGGCCCTGCGCCCGCGGGGCGGCCAGCAGGGCGCCGATGCTGATGGCCCCGGCCGACTCGCCGCACACCGTCACCAGGTCCGGATCACCGCCGAACGCCGCGATGTTCTCCCGCACCCAGGTCAGCGCCGCGATCTGGTCGAGCAGCCCCCGGTTGGCGGGCGCGTCCGGGAACACCCCGAACCCCTCGATACCGAGCCGGTAGTTGACCGACACCAGGACCACACCGTCACGGGCGAACGCGGTTCCGTCGTACAGCGCGACGGCCGACGAGCCGTGCAGCAGCGAGCCGCCGTGGATCCAGACGAGCACCGGCAGTCCGGTGCGGGCCGGGGACGGGGTCCACACATTCAGGTTGAGACAGCCGTCGCCCGCCACGTCGGGGTCGGGCAGCAGCCGGTCCAGCGGCGGGGAGTACGGCCGTTTGGGCGCGGTCGGCCCGAACGCCAGCGCGTCCCGCACCCCTTCCCAGGGCTCGGGCGGCGCGGGTGCGCGGAAGCGCAGGTCGCCGACCGGCGGGGCGGCGTACGGGATGCCGCGGAAGACGGCGACACCCTTCTCCACCGTGCCGCGCACCGTCCCGTGGACCGTGCTGACCCGGGGCGACGTCCCGGATATCGGAGGGGGTACGGCAGACATGAGGTTCAGCCCTTCTGCGGTGCGAACGCGTACCGGTGACCCGGTATGTACCCGGTCCGGGGCCCCGTCGACCCGGACCGGCCGGTGCCGGGCGACGGGGCGGGGGGTCAGGAGGAGGACGGTGCCGTCAGGGCCCGCTTGAGCACCTTGCCGGTCGGGCCCAGCGGCAGCGAGTCGGTGAACCGCACGATCCGCGGATACTTGTGCCGCCCGAGCCGCTCCCGGGACCAGTCGACCAGCTCGGCCCCGGTCACCGCATCCGCTCCGGCGCGCAGGACGACGACCGCGCAGATCTCCTCGCCCCGGGCCTCGTCGGGCACGCCGATCACCGCGACCTCGGAGACCGCCGGATGGCGGACCAGCACCTCCTCGACCTCCCGCGGATAGATGTTGAAGCCGCCCCGGATGACCAGGTCCTTCTTCCGGTCGACGATGCTCAGGAAGCCGTCCTCGTCCCGGACCCCGAGATCCCCGGTGCGGAACCAGCCGTCGACCACCGCCGCGGCCGTCGCCGCCGGGTCGTCGAGATATCCGGCGAACACGTTGTGGCCGCGCACCACCACCTCGCCGACCTCACCGTCCGGGAGCAGCACCACCGCGTCCTCCACCGCCGCGTCCGCCACACCGGTCTCCACGCCCCAGATCGGGTGGCCGACCGTGCCGGGGCGGCGGCCGAGCTCCGGCTGGTTGAAGGTGGCGACCGGGGAGGTCTCGGTCAGCCCGTAGCCCTCCAGGACCTGCGTCGAGAAGGTGTCCTCGAAGCGTTCGAGCACGGCGACGGGGAGGGCCGCGCCGCCCGAGACAGCCGCGCGCAGCCTCGTCCGGTCCTGCGTCCCGGCCTCCTGCGCCGCTTCGACCAGGGCGTGGTACATCGTCGGTACGCCCATGAAGACGCTCACCCCTTCGGCGGACAGCAGCTCCAGCGCGCCCGCACCGCTGAAGCGCGGCATGAGGACGAGCGTCGCCCCGGCCCGGAGCGTCGAGTTCATCGCACAGGTCTGCCCGTAGGTGTGGAAGAGCGGCAGACAGCCGAGGACCACGTCGTCCACACCGAGCCCCAGCAGGTCGTGGGCGATCACGGAGGCGTTCATCACGATGTTGAGGTGGGTGAGCAGCGCACCCTTGGGCCGCCCGGTCGTGCCGCTGGTGTACAGGATCACCGCGGTGTCCTCCGGGGCGGCCGGCTCCGGTGCGGGCAGCGGGTCGCCGCCCGTCGGCACCCCGTGCACCGCCCGTACCCCGGCGGCGCGCGCCGCCTCCTCGGCGACCGGCCACATCGGACCGTCGGCGATCAGCGCGACGGACCCGCTGTGCCGCAGCACGTACGCCACCTCCTCGGCCACCAGCAGCCCGTGCACCGGGACCACCGCCGCCCCGGCGGCCAGCGCGCCGTAGTACGCGTACAGGAAGTCCGCCGAATTGGGCAGCAGCACCGCGACCCGGTCGCCCGGCCGCACCCCGGACGCCCGCAGCGCGCCCGCACAGCGCAGGGCCCCCGCCCACAGCTCGCGGTAGTCGGTCCGGGTGCCCGAATCGACCACGGCGACGCGGCCGGGGTGCTTGCGGGCCGACTCGCCCAGGATGGTTGCGACGCTGAGAAACATGACACGCTCCAGGAAACATGACGTTCACACGGCTGCTCCTGCTCAGAATCGGCCGTGCCCCCGGTTTCGCACAATGTGCGGTTGCCCACCATGCGCACCGCCCACCTGGGCAGCAGCCACGCGGAGCGGCCCCAGGCAAGGCATTCGCCTAACGTGCGGGCGTTAGCCTTCGGTCATGGCGCAGAACCCGGCCACCCGAGCCCCTCGCTCCGAACCGCCTCGTCCCGAAGGACCCCGCTCCGAAGGAACCGGCTCCGAAGGACCCCGCGACGGCGAGCTGCGCCGCGCCCTGGCCGTCGCCCTTCTGCCGGGGATCGACGAGCTGACCCGGCGGGTCGTCGACGACATCCACGCGCACAGCGATACGTACGCCTCCGGCTCGCCCGTCAGCCGGGACGACCTGCGGGAGATCTGCCGCGACAACCTGCTGCGCGCCCTGGAGGACTTCGGCGGGCTGCCGCCCAGCGGGGCGGGCTTCGAGCACGCGGCGCGCGAGACGGGGCGGCGGCGTGCGGAGCAGGACGTACCGCTGGACACGGTGCTCCAGGCCTACCGGCGCGGGGGCCGGGTGATGTGGCAGGTGATGGCCGAGCACCTGCGGGCGACGCGCGGCACACCTCAGGCCGTGGTCCCGGTCGCGGGCGACCGGGACACCGAGCTGGACATGGCCGGCGCCGTGTGGGAGACCATCGACCGCTACTCACTGGTGATGGCGGAGTCGTACCGGCTGACCCAGCTGGAGATGCAGGGCCGGCAGGACACCCGCCGCGTCGCCCTCTTCGAGGCCCTGCTCGACGGGCGCGGCGACGACCCGGCGGTCGCGGCGGCGGCCTCCGCGGCGCTGGGCGTGCCGGTCCACGACCGGTACGTCATCGTGGTCGCCGCCCAGGACCCGGCCGCACCGCCCAACCCGGCCCCCGTCCTCGACGCCCACGGCATCTGGTCCTTCTGGCGGCCCCGGTCGGGCCGGTACGCGGGAATCGTGCGGCTGGCCGCGGGGGAGTCCGGCGTCCTGCTCGGCCTGCTGCGGCACCGCACCGGCGCCACCGCGGGCGTGTCACCGGAGTTCGACCGGCTCGCCCAGGCGGGCAGGGCCCTGCGCCTGGCCGAGCAGGCGCTGCGCACGCTGCCCGCGGGGAGCGGCGAGGCGGCGGCCTTCGACGACCGGCTCGCGGAGGTGCTCCTGACCGGGCGGCCGGAGATCGCCGAGCGCATCGTCACCACACAGCTGGGCGGCGTCCTGGACACGGCGGCCGAACGCGAGGTGCTGCTCACCACCCTGCGGGTCTGGCTCGACCACGGCTGCTCGGCGGTGCGGGCGGCCGAACTGCTCTACTGCCACCGCAACACGGTCCTCAACCGGATCGGCCGGATCGCCGAACTCACCGGCCGTTCCGCCGAGTCGGGCGAGGTGCGGCTGGGGTGGGCACTGGCCCTGCGGGCGCTGCCGCTGATCGGCGCCGAGGGCGAACGGGCGCCGGCGGAAGGCGACGTCGGCCGGGCCTGATCGTGCGGGCCGCCGCGCGGGACCGGAGGCCGCTGCCGGGCCTCCGGTCGCCGGCTCCCGCGCGTCCTGCCGGTGTGTCAGGCCGCGAAGTGCTCGGAGAGGGACTCCCGTTCGTCGACCTCGACCAGATCGGGACGGGTGTAGCGCTCCGCGCGGGCGTGGTAGTCGAAGTCGCCCCGGACCAGCCCGCGGTAGTCCCGCACGCACCGCTCCAGCGCGACCCGGGTGGGGCCGTGGATGCCGGCCGCCTCGATCTCCTCGACCAGTTCCTTCTCGGCGCGCTGCACCCGCTGCGCGATCTCCGCGAGCTGCGCCCCGGCCTCGTCGACGGCCTCCTGGAGCGTGCATCCGCGATCACGCTGGATGAGGCGTACCGCGTTGTGCTCGTACCCGAGCAGCGCCTCCTTCTCGAAGGAACAGATGTCGTTGCAGAGCCCCGAGTGATCGGTCACGGCATTGCGCAGCGCGATGTACGCGGGAAGGCTCCGCGCCGATTCCGGCAGGTCGATCCCGGCAGTGATCTCGTGGAGATCGAGAAAGGGCTGCATGGCCACCGAATCCCTGCGGTGCTTCACGAATTCGGTCCGGGTCGGCGCCTGGCCGGCGGCCCGCTCCACGGCCTCCGCGTAGTAGGTCCACAGCCATGCGACCGTGTCCCGCCGGAACTGCCGGATCCAGCGCGCCGAGCGGTCCCGGTACGTCCGGGTCCGCAGCCCCACGAGCGCCCGCTCCATGGCGCCGCGCGGCGGGCCGCCGTCGAGCACGGTGACCAGCCGGTCGATCGCCGCCTCGCACATGCGCGGATCACGTCCGGCGGGCCCGTCGTCGAACTCGTCGTCCACGAGGAAGGCCCAGAACAGCCATTGGCAGAAGAGATCGAGATGCTGTTGCGAGGCGGTCGGGAAGATCAGGGAGATCCAGAGTTCGGGCCTGGTCCGGATCATCTTCTTCCGGGCCACCTGGGAGAGCGTGAGGCCATTGGATTCGGCCCATTCCCATGCTGCCTCCCTGGTCTCCTCGATGCCGGGATTGCATCCGGTGCTCTGGAACGGCATGTGAAACGCTGGCAGCGCAATCTGGCTCATTGGTGCCCCTCGTCGAAACGATTCGGATGAACGATACGAACGGGTATCCGGTCGGACTCGCGTGTCCGTGTCGGGTACGCATCGGGGGACGGGCCGCCCGCACCCGCCGACTCTGGCCAGAGGCTCACCGTGCGAGACGAGGCAGTCATTCCTGCTCACTCTCCTCCGCCGGGGTTCGGGGCATCGGGGCCGGGCCTTCGGGCCCGCGGTGGCAATCGCCCTCGGCGCGGGACGGCGGCATCACCATGCGTGACTCCCAGTCAACCCCGTGTGCGGGGAGGAGGGAAGCCGTTTGTGACCGAAAGTGCTTGATCGTCAGGAACGAGTGAACATCTCTGAGCGGTTGGTGACCTCTTGTGCTGATCGCCTGCGGGCGGCGCACGGGCCTGCCCGGGCATGGCGCGCCGTCGATTTCACGCCGCCGCCTCATCGCTCCCCTCCGCCGCCCCGGACAGGCCGACGGCCCCGGCCCGGTTTCCCGGGACGGGGCCGTACGCCGCGTCTTCCTCAGGCGCCCTTCAGGTGCCGCATCAGCCGTTCGAAGTCCTGCCAGCCCGACAGGTCCGACGGATCGCCCGGCAGCGGGTAGTACAGCGCCGGACGGGACCTCGGGCCGAGCTGGACGGGCGGCTCGGAGAGCGGGGTGCGCCGGGCCCGGTCGCCGGGCATCTCGCGCACCTCCTCCGCGCCGAGCACGAAGGCCAACGGCACACCCGGCCCCTCGAAGCGCGGCGGCACGGCCAGGTCGCGCCGCGCCCTGCGGAGCTGGACCAGCATCGACTGAAGGTGATGACGGGTCGCGAGGACCTCCGCCACCCGGGGCAGGGCGTCCAGCGGGGGCTCCTCGCCGGGACCGTAACCGAACGCCAGCGTGACGTCCTCCTCCACCCCCGCCTTCGTCCGGCTGATGCGGACCGTGGCCAGGCCGGGCCGGTCCGGGCTGCCGACCACCACGAGCCAGGTCGGCTCGGGCGCCCGGTCGAAGGCGACATCGGTCAGCCGGCGCAGCGACCACGGCAGGTTGGCGGGCTCGGCGGTGCCCCACCCCGCCGGGGCCTGCCCGGTCAGCCCCTGCCACACCGCTTCCAGGGCCCCGCCCAGCACCAGCCGGTCGTCCGCCGGGTGGACCGTGCGGAACGAGATCGCCAGCTGCCGCTCACCGGTCTCGGCGACCTCCTGATAGGCGGCGGCCACCGGTGTGCGCGGGTCCTCGGGGGTGGCGTCGGCCGACTCGACCGTCGCGAACATGCCGCTCTGCCAGCGCAGTACGGCACCGGACAGACCGTCGTAGTAGCCGTCCTTCTCGTCCTGCACCACCCACCGCGAGGGCCAGCCGCTCAGGCTGTTGCGCACGGCGGGGGAGAGCGTGGCACCCGGCGAGGTGACGATCTGGAGCCCCAGCTCGGCATTGGCCGCGGCCCGGAACGCGTCCGAGAGCCAGGCCGTCATGGCGACCACCGGACGGTCCTGGATGATGACGGCCACCTTGTCGGTGAGCGCGTCCACGGCGGGCTGCGCGGCGGCGGGCGTGGGCGCGACGCTCACCCCGTCGGTCTTCACCACCGCGAGGGAGCGCGCGGCCTCCGGCGGCCAGGCGGAGCCCCCGGCCAGGGTGGCGATCCGGGCCGCGAAGGTGCCCGCGAGCAGCTCGGCCTCCTCGACACCGGTGGTGGCGCGGGCCTCCGTCCACCAGAAGGGGACCGGCGGCGCCGTGGCACCGAGCAGCCGCTCGGCCTCGCCCGCCACCTGCACCAGCAGCGGCGCCTCGATGGAGACGAGCGGCCGGCCCTGTTCGTCGCAGAGCTGCACGACGGCGTCCTCGCCCGTCGTCCCCACCAGCTTGTCCGGGCCGCCCGCGAGCAGCCCCGCGAGCACGGTCAGCGGGTCGGGCATGCGCGTGGTGAGGGCGATGACGTCCTTGGTCATGTGGTCGGCCGTTCCTTCTTCGTCCGGGTGCGAATGCGCGGTGGGCAGCGGCCCGCTGCCCGGTGCGTCACTCCGCGGTGTACACGGTCTGGATCAGACGGTTGGGCTGGCCCCTGCGGATGAACACCCCGCGTCCCGGCGGCTGCTGGGTCGCGTACACACCGGGGAACAGCTGGCCCTCGCTGCGGTCGCCCGCCATCAGGAGCGCCGAGGCCCCCGACTCGCGCAGCCCCAGCATCAGCGGGTCGTACATACCGCGCGAGGCGCCCGCGACCCGGCGGGTCAGCACGAAATGGAGCCCGATGTCGACGGCGGAGGGGATGTACGGCAGGAACGGGTCGAGCGGCGACTGCCCGGCCGTGGTCAGCACGTCGTAGTCGTCGACGAGGATCACGATCCGCGGACCGCTGCCCCAGCTGCCGGGCTCCAGGTCCTCGGTGTCCGCCCGGTCGTCCGGCAGCCGCTTCTCCAGCTCGGTGGAGATACCGGCGGCCAGCCCCGCGCACATCTTGGGGTTGTACGCGTAGCCGCCGCGGAACTCCTCCGGGATCGCGCCGCGCAGACCGCGCCGCGGGTCCATGACGGCGAAGACCAGCTCGTCCTCGCCGTAGCGCTCGATCAGCCCGCCGGCGATCGTCTTCAGCAGGTTCGTCTTGCCGCACTCGCTGTCGCCCAGGATCAGCAGGTGCTGGTCGTGGTGGAACAGGTCGAGCACGGCGGGAGCCAGCGCCGTCTGGTCCAGGCCGATCGGCACCCGCTTGGGCTCGGCGACCGGGCCCGGCAGCAGATGCGGCTCCAGGACGTGCGGCAGGATCCGCACCGGCTGGGCGACCTCGCCGCTCCAGGTGGCGCGGATCGTACGGGCGGTGTGCTCCAGGACCGCGCCGAGGTCCGAGACCTCCGCGAGCCCGTCCGTGCGCGGCAGCGCGACCTGCGCGAAGAGCTTGCCGTCGGTGAGGATGCGGCCCGGCTCGTCGGGTGACAGGGTCTGCGCCAGCTTCCGGTCGATGCTGGACTCGCTGGGGTCGTTGAGCCGCAGCTCGACCCGGGTGCCGAAGTTCGACTGGGTGGCGATGCGCACGTCGTTCCAGCGGAGCATGCCCGCGACGACGTGGATGCCGTAGCCGCCACCGCGCTTGAGGATGTCGACGACGGCGTCGTCCAGCTCGTCGAAGTCGTCGCGCAGCGCACCGAAACCGTCGATGATCAGCACGATCTCGGCCGAGGCCAGCTGCGGCAGCCGGCCCGCCGCGTGCAGCGAACGCAGCTGCTCCACGGAGTCGATGTTGTGCTCGCGGAAGAGATCCTCCCGGACCGCGAGCATGCCCCGCACCTCCTCCACGGTGCGTCCCGCGCGCTCCCGGTCCGCACGGCCGGCGACACCGCCGACGTGCGGCAGCCCCGACACGGCCTGGAGACCCCCGCCGACCAGGTCGAGGCCGTAGACGCCGACCTCCTGCGGGGTGTGGGTCAGCGAGAGCGCCAGCGCGAGCGTGCGCAGCAGCGTCGTCTTGCCGGCCTGCGGACCACCGATGACCGCGACATGACCGCCCGCCACCGTGAGGTCCAGGTACCACTGGCCCTGCCACTGCTTGGTCGGGTCGTCGAGCAGACCCAGCGGCACCTGGAGCGGACCGCGCCGCGCGGCCAGCTGCATCCCGCGCGGGCCCACGTCCAGCGGCCCCGCGACCTTGTCCAGGGCGACGGCACCGGGCAGCGGCGGCAGCCAGATCCGGCGCACCGGACCGGCCGCCTCCCGCAGCTGGTCGACGATGACACCCATCTCGGTCGGCCCGGTCTCCCGGCGCCGCACCTTCGGCTCCTCGCCCGAGGTCTCCGGCTCGGCCAGGGTGTTGAACGCCTCGTACTCCAGCGCGAGCGGACCGGCGTCCTCCTCCTGCGTGCGCTGCACCGGGCCCCGGTACGCGCCCGAGACATAGCTCGCCTTGAAGCGCTCGTAGTGACTGGTGTCGACCTTGAGATAGCCGAAACCGGGCAGCGGCGGCAGATGGAAGGCGTCCGTGGTGTCCAGGACCGTGCGCGACTCGTCGGCGGAGAAGGTACGCAGACCGAGCCGGTACGAGAGATAGGTGTCCAGGCCCTTGAGCTTGCCGCCCTCGATGCGCTGGCTGGACAGCAGCAGATGCACACCGATGGAGCGGCCGATACGGCCGATGGACAGGAACAGGTCGATGAAGTCCGGCTTCGCGGTGAGGAGTTCACCGAACTCGTCGATCACGACGAACAGGTGCGGCAGCGGATCCAGATCGGGCCGCCGGTCCGCGCGCAGCGCCGCGTAGTCACCGATGTCGGCGACGTTGCCCGCGTCCTTGAGCACCTGCTGACGGCGCTTGACCTCACCCGCGAGCGAGGCGTGCACCCGCTCGACGAGGCCCGCCTGGTTCTCCAGGTTGGTGATGACACCGGCCACGTGCGGCAGCTCCGCGAACGGGGCGAAGGTCGCACCGCCCTTGTAGTCGACCAGGACAAGCGCGAGGTCCTCCGGCGGGTGCGTGGCCACCAGGGCCAGGACCAGGGTCCGCAGCAGCTCCGACTTGCCGGAACCGGTCGCCCCGACACAGAGCCCGTGCGGCCCCATGCCCAGCTCGGAGGACTCCTTCAGGTCCAGGAGCACCGGCTGGTGGGAGTCGCTGATGCCGATCGGCACACGCAGGAAGGCACGTTCACCGCGCGGCGCCCACATGTGCGAGAGGTCGAGCTGCGCCACGTCGTCGATGCCGAGCAGGTCGGCGAAGTCGACGGGCCCGGACAGCGGGGCGTCCACCAGCGATTCGGCGGACAGACGCATCGGCGCCAGCATCCGGGCCAGGCCCTCGGCGAAGGGGATGCTGACCTCGTCCACGGTGCCGTGGGCGCTGATCGGCTCCTGCTCGCGCAGGTCCTCGATGACCACCCCGTCGCCGTCGACGGTGATCCGTACGCTGACGTGTCCCGGCTCCTGGACCCGGTGTTCGAGCAGGTGGAGCACGCTGACGCCCATCTCGCGCAGCCCGACCGCGTCGTCCGGGCGCGGCAGGTCCACGGCGTCCTCGCCGTGCCCGTCGGTGACGACGAGCAGCCGGGAGGTCATGGACAGCGCGTCCTTCCCGGACAGACCGCGCCGCACCTCGGCCGCGTACGAGGCGCGGCGGCGCAGCTCCGGACCGATCTGGCGGGACAGCTGGGGAGCGGACGGGGCGATCCGGCGGGCGGCGACCGGGCCGTCGAACTGCTCGGTGTCGAGCAGGTGCGGCATCCACTTGGCCCACTCCCAGTCGGCCAGCCGGTCACCGGGCACGGCGAGCGCCATCGCGACGTCGTCGGGGGCGTGTGTGGCGGCGGTCTGGACGAGCAGGGCGCGTGCGACGCGCAGACAGTCCTCGCGGGGGCCGATGACACTGATGTTGCCGACCCGGTCGAGCGGGACGGTGAGCGGGAGTTCGGTGCCGGTACGGAAGCGGTCCATCAGCGCGGACGCCTCGTTGAGCATGAAGGTGTCGGGCGGCGAGAGGACGGACGAGCCCTGCTGGGCGACCTTCAGGTCGCGTACCGGCATCTCACCCGTGCCGACGCGGACCCGCAGGAAGTCGCCGTCGAGCCGGCGCCGCTCCCAGACCCGGGCCGGGTCGCGCACGATGTCGTACAGGGCGTGCGGCGGCGGGTTGAGGACATCGGCCCGCTCGGCCCGCCGGCGCTCCTCGACGGAGAGCTCCTCGCGCAGGTCCTCCAGGTAGGCCAGGTAGGCCTCGCGCTGGGTGCGGCGGGTGCGCTGGGCCTTGCCGCGCTGCGAGAAGACGAGCGCCACGGAGCCGATGACGGTGACGACGAGGATGATCGCACCGAGCCCCGCGAACTGACTGTTGCGTACGACCGTCATCATCACGACGGAGGACATCACACCGGCGACGGGCAACAGCGACATCGCGATGTTGCCCGACTTGCCCTCGGGCAGGTTCGGCGGGGCCTCGATGGTGCGCGCCTCGGAGGCGGCCGGCGGCCGGGTGGTCCTGGCCGGGCGGTGGATCAGTCGGGTACTCATCGTCGTCCGTCACTCGGGGTCGGGTCAGGTCGGCATCGGGGCCGGTGGGTGCTGCCGATCGTGATCAGTGGTGTTGCTGGGAGAGCCGGAACACGTCCGCGGCGAGCCGGGTGGCGGCCTCCCGGGTCGCGTGCGCCAGGAGTTCGGTACGGATCTCGCCGCCGGCCGCCAGATGCCGGTCGTACGGCAGCACCTGGACACCGGCGCCGGTGGCCTTCAGCTTCTCCACCGCCTCGTCGAGATCGAGACCGGGGTGCGGCACCAGCTCGCTGAGCACCACGACCGTGCCGTCGATCACCTGACGGGGCAGCGACTGCATCCACGTCAGGACGGCGTACGTGCTGGTGATGCCCTCCAGCGTGGCGGGGGCGGCCAGCACCCGGGCCTGGGCGGCGGAGAGCGCGACCCGGGCGACCTCGGCGGGCAGTGTCTCGCAGTCGACGACGGTGACGCCGAAGTAGCGGCGCAGCGAGACCATGACCCGCTCGTACGCCCTGCTGTCCAGCATCGCGCCGATCTGGCCCTGACTGCCGGGCAGCAGCCAGGCGTTGCCGGGGAGCTGGACGAGATAGCCGGTGATGTCCAGCAGCGACATCTGCGGCTCGATGATGCCCGCCAGGTCACCGGTGGTCCAGCGCAACGACTCGGCGCCGAGCCGCAGCGGCAGCGAGCCGAGCGCCGGGTCGGCCTCGACGAAGAGGACCGGGTCCTGGCGGTAGTGCGCGTACGTGGTGCCGAGCAGCGCGGCGACGGTCGACTTGCCCGCGCCGCCCCGGATGGAGGTGACGGCGATCTGCCGGCCGGTCGTCACCGGCTGCTGGAGCATCTCGGCGGTGGCGGTGGTACGGGCGACCTCGCGCGCGGCCGAGGAGGACACGCTGACCCGCAGGGCGCGCGCGGCCCGCGCGGCGAACGGCTCACCGCGCCGCGCCTTGCGCCCGACGGCGGCCAGCGCCCGGTCCACCACGGGCCGCGAGTCGGGGGCGTTGTGGGGCCGGGTGCCCGGGGTGTACGCGGGCTGCGCCCGGGGCGGCTCCGGTCGCGGCTGCGGCTGTGCGACGGGGGGCGTGACGACGGCCTGGTGTTCCTGGTGGCCGGGGTGCTGCTGCTGGGGCGGCTGGTGCTGCTCCTCGTAACCGGCGTACTGCTGCGGGGCCGTCTGCTGTTCCTCGTAGCCGGGGTACTGCTGCTGGGCCGCTTGCTGCTCCGGGTACCCGGCGTACTGCTGCGGCGGCTGCTGTCCCTGGTACCCGGGGTGCTGCTGGGCCGGCTGCTGTTCCTGATAGCCCGGGTACTGCTGCTGCTCCTGGTAGCCGGCGTACTGCTGGGGCTGTTGGGGCTGCTGGTAGCCGGCGTGCTGCTGGGGCGTCCCGTAGCCGTGGGCGTTCTGCGCGGGCAGGCCGGGACCCGGCGCGGCCCCACCGTACGGCTGACCGTCCTGACCCTGCGCGGGCGCACCGTACCCCTGACCGCCGGGGCCCTGCGCACCCTCCTGGGCGGCGCCGTCCCTCATGGCGCGCAGCACATCGCCCTGCCAGTTGTCTTCGTTCGGCATGTCTGCCCTTCTTTTTCGCCCTGCTGCCCCGCCCGGAGCACCTGCGCGTCGACTCAGAACTTGTTGAGCAGCTGTCCGTACACGCCGAACACACCGACGGCGAGCGGGAAGAGCCCCACCACACCGATGGATTCGACCAGATCGGCCATGCGCCGCAGCCGGACCTGCACATGCTCGGGCGGCTGCACGGCCAGCACGAGCAGCGGCAGCACCGCGGCCACGACCAGCAGGGCGAGCGGTCCGGCGCCCCCGGCGTGCTGCATCCACAGCATGACCAGACGCACGACCAGGACCGCGGCGGCGGCGAAGAGCGCCACGACCTCGGCGACCAGCGGGAAGGCCCGCGCCCGGGAGAGCAGTACGAGGGCCACCAGCGAGGGCAGCGCCACGGTCCACACGGACGGCTTGCCGGCCAGCGTGAGCAGCCAGCCGCCGGCCGCCGCGGAGACCGCGGTGACGACCGTCGCCAGGGCGAGGCCGCGGTGGGTGGCCGCCAGCGCGTTGCCCACCTGGTGCCGGCTGACGGAGGCGCCGCCGGAGCGGCGGTCGTCGAGCGCGGTGAGCCCGGAGGCCGCCAGCGCGAGCCGGGGGAGCAGTCCGAGCAGTACGACGGAGAAGACGGCCATGACCGCGCCGAGCCGTGCCAGGTCGCCCTGGACGGCGGCGACGGCCTCCCACACCAGGGTGATCGCGGTGGTGGCGACGGCGCCGATGAGCCCGCCGCGGCCGAGCGGCGAGAAGTAGCCGAGGAGTACCAGCGTCAGGACCAGCGCGGCGGCGACGGCGGCGAGCCGCGCGGTCCCCGGCCAGTCGTAGGCGTCCGCGGCGGTCCAGGCGGTGAGGATGCCGAGGCTGCCGGACGCGAGCAGGAGCGCGGTCGCCAGACCCCGGTTGCCCTGCCCGATCCTCGCGATGAGCGCACCGGCCCCCAGCAGCACCACCGTGGCGGCGGCGAGGGCCGTGGTCAGCGCGTCCAGGGAGAACTCGCGCCGGGCGAGCAGCGCGGCGACCACCGCGAAGGCCACGGACGCCACACCCGCACTCGTCCGGCGCGCGGCGGGACGCCAGCGCCAGGCCTGCAGATCGAGATCGTCGGCCACCAGATCGGTGACGTCGTGCACGACCGGGGCGGGGGGCGCGGAATGGGTCCGGACGAGCCGGAGCACCGCACCGTCCGCGATCCCCACCGAGGACAGCGTGCTGTCGTGGGGGAGTGCGGAGCCGTCCGACGTGATCAACTGCCGTGTCATCGGGCGTGCTGCCGCCCGGTCGTCCAGCAACTGCAGAATGTCCGGCAGCAGCTGCCCGATCGGTGTGTCGGACGGCAGGACGATGTCGGCCCGGCGTCGCTCACCGACCAGAGTCACCCGGCTGAGCTGCGCTCGGGAAGTCGTTGCTGTGCTCACCACTTTACGGGAACCTATCATCGCGACGTTTTGAGGAGTCGGGCAGCTTGGCGTGCCCATGCTACTAGCGCCTTCTCGGTCCCCTTTGCAGGGAACTCCTTCTGAATTCGCCGGAGTTACCGATTTATTGAGGATTCTTCGTCGAATCCCCGGATTTCTCCGGTTGGGCCGTTTTGGCCGGCTGCTGGTACTGCTGTTCCTGGCGCTGCTGCTTCTGCTGTTCGGCCTTCTGCTTCTCCAGCATGTTCTGGACAAAGGACCAGCCCACGCATCCCGCGCACAGCACGGCGGCGATGGCGATCCCCGCGAACACCTTTCCGAGCCGCTCGTCCGCCGTACGCCGCGCCCGCTGCGCGCCGAACAGCAGCGCGTCACGCATCCTGCGCCTGCGTACCGCCACCGACTCCAGAAGCTGGCTGTCGTAATCCCGTGCCATTCGTCTTGTCGTCCGTTGCCTCAGTCGTACGTTGCGTCGGTCATGGTCGCTGCATCATCACCCGTCGGCGCGAGGAACGGCGGCCGGGGCCGGGTCACTCCCGCGCACTCCGGGGAGCGGCGTATTCCGCATCAGCCGGCGGGCACCGTACGGGAATCCCCCAATTCACTCCTGCAACATAAGGCATGGGCGAGCAGGCCGTACAGCCCAGGCCGCGGCAGGAGCGAGCACGGCGAACGCGCATTCCGCATTCGTCAGGGATCGTCCCGCGAGCCGTCGGCCACGGCCCCGTACCAAGCGCACAACGACTCGGCCACGGCGTCGAGAAGGCCGCTCCTTGCCGCCTGCGCGACCGTCCCGTCGCAGAACCGCTCCCCGCGCACCACGGCGGTGGCCGCGCGCACCGCGTCGGCCGGACCCAGCCGCCCTTCGGCGGGCAGGGCCGGCGGCGGGTTGTCCCGCCACAGGTACGCGGGCGTCACCGCGCCGACGGCGGCCAGCGCACCCACCAGGCGGCGGAGCCGCTCGCTGTGGAGCGGGTAGCTCATCCGCCAGGTGCCGTCGGGCTGCTGCCCGCCCTCGGACCACCGCACGGCGCGGTCCTCGTCCGTGAGCGCGGCCGACGCCTCCTTCAGCTCACGCCACGCGTCGGCGTTCTCGCGGTCGAGCCGCGCCAGCAGACGGCGGTCGTCGGCCTCGGTGACGACCCGGGCCGGCGCGGTGAGCGCTTCCAGGGACGGGGCCGTGGCCAGGGAGCCCGGAACCACATGGCCGACACCCCTCGGATCCGAGCCCCGGGCCAGCCCGGCGAGCGCGGCGGTGGGCGCGAGCCCCCGTGCCTTGGCGGCGTCGAGCTTCCCGGACCACTCGAGACCTTCACCGAAACCGGCCCCGTCGCCGGCGGGCCGCAGACACCAACCGGCCGCGTCGTCCTCGTCGTTGGCCCACAGGTAGCCCATCGCCTCGCCGCGCGCGTTGGCGACGGTGAGGTGATGGACCGGGCCGTCGGTCTCGGTGCGGTAGCGCGGTGCGTCGGGTTCGTGCGTCATGGTCCGCTCTTGTCGTGGCCGTCGTGCAGGACCTCAGCCCCCGCCCACCAGTTCCTTGAGTTCGGCGAGTGACGGAGCCTCGGTGAGCGAGCCGGGCACGACACCGCTGCCCTTGATGTCGCTCGTGTCCCGGACCAGCTCGGCGAGCAGAGCAGTGGGAGCGATCCCGCGGGACCTCGCGTCCCGCAACTTCCTGAGCCATGCGGCTCCGGCGTTGATGGCGGCGGCCCCCAGCCCCTGCGGAGTGACCCAGCCTGCGGCGTCACCTTCGTCATTGGCCCATACGCAGCCGATCACCACGCCGTCGCTGTCGGCGACCCGCACGTACTGCACGGGCCCCTGCGCGACGCGGTTGTAGCGGGGCGGCCCGGCGACCCGCTTGAGCTGCATGTCTTCCTCGAAGCGCGGATTGGGGCGGTTTTCGCTGGTCATGCACTCTTCCTCTGTCACTTCGGCAGGACTTCGCCGTACACCTGGGCCTGTCCGGCCTCGTCCACGAAGACTCGGGTCACCCGGTACTCCGAGCCGCGCCCGAGAAGGATCTCACGCTCGGTCACGCCGTAATGGCTGACCTTCTCCAGCCAGAGCGCGGGTGTCCCCTTCGGGACCCGCAGATGGAGGATGGCGTCCTTGCCCGCGAAGCTGGGCACCGGGTGGTTGCCGAGCGATGTGGACAGATAGCCCTCGTCGCCGAACGTGCCGCCCATCATTTCGAGAGGCGAATCGAGGTCGAGGTGCCCGATGCCCGTGCCGCGCACCACCATGACGTCCTCGGGCACGGGGCGGGTCGACATCACCCGGTCCATCTCGCTGATGTCGTGCAGAACCTCGGGCCTGGGACCGTAGTAGGGGTCGTTCCGCAGATAGCCGTTCATGTCCTTGTACGAGGGGAACGAGTCGCCCGTGTAGTCCCGGAGCGCCTGCTGGGCGGACGGGTCCAGGTTGTCCACGTAGTCGTTCCAGTAGTCCCGGCCGTACTGGACCGCATCGAAGTCGTCCGCGAACGGCACGGTGCCGTCGGTGAGCTCGGCAGCGGCGACCCGGTGCTTCTCGGCGGTGGAGAGTGCGTCGAAATCGGCTTCCGACACGTGAGGCGTGTACTTGAAGTCGTCCGCCGCGGCGCCCGCACCCGGTACGTCCGTACCGTGATGACCGGCCGAGGGCGCGTTGTCGGCGCCGTGCGTGAGGTCGTCGGCGGCGCCGTGCGGGTCGACGTGGCTGCCGTGGTCACCGGCGTGCGCCGCGTCGTCGGCGTGCGCGGCCGCGTCGTCCGCGTGCCCACCGTGCGAGGCGTCGTGGCCGGGGGTACCCGGTCCGTCGTGGCCCGGGGTGTGCGGGGTGGTGGGATCCGGGGTGTGCGGAGGGTGCGGGGTGCTGGGATCCGGGGTGTGCGGAGGGTGCGGATTGCTGCCCGGGGCGTGGCTTGCCGGGTCGAAGTGTGCGGGGGCGGGGCCGAAGGTTCCGTTGGGTACGTGGTTGGGTGTGCTGCCCGGGGCGTGGCTTGCCGCGTCGAAGTGTGCGGGGGCGGGGCCGAAGGTTCCGTTGGGTACGTGGTTGGGTGTGCTGCCCGGGGCGTGGCTTGCCGCGTCGAAGTGTGCGGGGGCGG
>NZ_JBEZLL010000001.1:0-468 GCF_040652135.1 Streptomyces sp. NPDC048295 | reverse complement strand
GCGGGGCCGAAGGTTCCGTTGGGTACGTGGTTGGGTGTGCTGCCCGGGGCGTGGCTTGCCGCGTCGAAGTGCGCGGGGGCCGGGCCGAACGATCCGTTCGGCACGTGGTTGGGTACCCCACCCGGCACATGGCTGCCCGCGCTGGGCGGCACATTGTCGAAGCCGCCACCGGGGGTGTGCGGCGCCATGTCGGGGAAGCCGCTTCCCGCGTGGACACTCGTCGGTACCGGCTGCTGAATCTGCCAGGACGACGGCAGGCCCGACGTATGGGGGACCATGTCGTGCGGGATCGGAGTCGTCTCGACCACGCCGTTCGGAGCGACCAGGTTGCCGTTGGGCTCCAGGAGGCGACCGTCGGGCAACTGCACCGAACCGTCGGGGAGTTTGGGGATCTCGATGTTGCCGATGCCTTTGAGGCCCTTGGTGATGTCGCCGATCTTGGAGAGGCCGGCGCCGGCGCCCTTGGCG